>CADEFF010000048.1:0-1376 GCA_902826565.1 uncultured Rhodospirillaceae bacterium
TACTGATCTCCAAGCGCTCCAATGATACCGTTAGAGGCAGCCTCAATCACAATCTCGAAGTAGTACCTTCCCGACGAGTGGACGGAGGCAGTCCTAACGTAATAGTAGGCTTGCCCCGCTCCCGGAGGAGACGTGACCTCCACAGTCCGATCATTGTTGGTGAATGTAACGTTCGCGTCTGACAGCGTGGGATCCCAACCGATACCGGAAGATGGGGGATTGTCCGCTGATGCCCCTTCATAGAGGAGCGCGAGCACCCCGCGCAGCACGCTCCTCAGCGCCGCGGCCATCGGAGCCATCCGGCGAGGCGGCGCCAGAATCCGCGCGGCCGCGTCTCGACGATGCGCACCACGCCGCCGATCCCGCCGCCGATCACTGGCTGACCCGGTAGGCGATCGTCCCCGAGCTGTGGACCGTGCAGTTGAAGCGGTAGAGCAGCCCGATCTCCGGCTCCTCGCCGACGCCGTCCACGTCCGCCGTGAAGCTTGCGGCCGAGAGGTCTGGCTTGGAGACGACCTTCCAGCTCGCGCCGCCGTCGAAGCTGCGCTCGAGCCGCACCGTCGCCGAGCCGAAGCCCGAGAGGCTGAAATTGAACTTGCCGCGCAGCGCGATCGCGGGCGAGGCGCCGGTGCCGGCGAAGCTGCCGGAGATTCGGGCGATGGTCATGCGGAACCTTTCTTGTGGGGCTGCCCGGCCCCGACGGGCCGGAAGCCTTTACGTCGAGAGTCGTAGGATCGAGGGGAAACCCGCCCGCCTAGCTGCCGAGCAGGCTCTTCTTCTGCACCGGCGCGGGCGCGAGCTCGCCCTGCGGCCCGAACAGGATGGTCGAGGCGCGGCCGCCGGCGAGCGCGCGGCGTCGTCGCTCCGCGAGGCCCGCCGCCTCGATGTCCTCATCGAAGCTCGGGCCGGTCGGCGGCGGCGCCGGCGGCTTGGGCGGTTTCGGCGCGTTGAACATGCACATGCGGGCGTCTCCATGCGAAGGTGATGAAGCTTTCGCGGTTCCGGCCATAATCCTCCTGGCGCGCCTCGGCGACGGCGCCGAGCGCCGCGAGCCAGCGATGCGCCGCGAGGTTCCCGGCGAGGCTGCGGCATTCGGCGCGATGCGCGCCTGCCGCGATCAGGGCCGGCGCGAAGTGGCGGCGCGCCCAGCGCGTCATGCCGAGCGCCACCTCGGGCCAGCGCGGCGTCGCGAACATCCAGACCTGCCAGAGCCCCGGCCAGCACTCGACCCCGCCCGCCGCCGCGACCGGCGTTCCGTCCGCCGCCGCGGCGACCGCGCCGAGGCGGCTGAAGCCCACCGCATCCTCGGCGAGCGCGCGCCAGTCCTCGTCCCGGCGCGTCGCATAGATCTCGGCCCGGTCGGCCGCGCGCATCGC
>CADEFF010000048.1:1476-3023 GCA_902826565.1 uncultured Rhodospirillaceae bacterium
TCGCGCCGATAGTCGCGCAGCGCCTCGATCCCGCGGGCGCATTTCGCGGCGTCGAACCAGCAGCGCGGCAGCAGCAGCCGTGCCGCGTTGACGCCGTCCTCGATGCCGAGCGCCCGCCCCACTTTCGCGCGAACGCCGAGGCTCGCCAGCGTCTCGATCCGGCTTCGGCCGCTGCCGAGCTCTCGCACCTGCGCATCGTGCGGCAGCAGGTGATCGCCATAGACATAGGGCCGCGCCTGCAAGGCCCGCGCATAATGGTCGAGGCCGACGCCGGAGGACTCGTAGAAATCGATGAGCCGCACCTCGGCGCCGTTCTGCTGGCAGAACCAGATCGCCGTCGCGTCGTCGATGCCGAGGTCCCACGCCGTATGGACCGGCAGCCGCGGGTCCCACGGCACCTTGCCGATCCGGCCCTCGGTCTCCGCCGCCTCGACCAGCGAGGCGTAATAGGCGCCGGCGACCGCCGCCTGGAAGCTGCACTCGAACTCCTGCGCATATTCCTCGGGCGTCATGCTCCGCTGCGCGTCCTCGAGCTCCGATCGGGAGAGGATGCGCGTCTCGCTCGCCTTGTAGAGCGCCGTGAACCAGCCCTTCTGGGATTTCGCATGCTCATAGAGCCGGTAGAAGCCGTTGCGGCCGCGCGGCGTGCCGATGAAGAGCGCCCAGCCCTTCCGGTCGGCGAGCGCCGGCCGCACGATCTCGCTGAAGACCCGCGGCGCCATCTGGCCGAACTCGTCGAACACCACCCCGTCCAGATAGATGCCGCGCAGCGCGTCCGGATTGTCGGCGCCGAGCAGTGCCAGCCGCGCCCCGTTCGGCAGATCGACGCGAAGCTCCGTCTCGCTCCGCTGCGCCCCCGGAATCGGCGCGGTAAAATGCTTGAGATAGTCCCAGGCGACCGATTTCGCCTGCCGGTAGGAGGGCGACAGATAGGCGAAGCGCGGCCGCGGCAGGTCGGAGCTCGCCGCCGCCCGGATCAGGTGGTTGATGCCGAGGATCGATTTTCCGAAGCGCCGATGGGAGACCACCACATTGAACCGCCGCATCTTCCGGTGCAGCAGCGCCTGCAGCCGGCGCGGCCGGTAGGGCAGCTCGATCAGGGTTTCCCGGCTGTTGCCCATGCGAGACGGATCACCTGTTCGGTCTTGCCGCCGGCGCCCTCGCCCTCGGCCGTCGGCTTGCCATAGGCCCATTGCAGCAGGGTCGTGGCGGCGGAGATTCGCATGGTCGGTGCCGCCGCCGGATCGGCCATCACCGCCGCCAGCGTCTCGATCGCGAGCCGCGCATGGCGGCGCGCCGAGACGCGCGGATCGCCGCGCCGGGGCGGCTTCTTCGGCGCCGGTCCCGTTGTCGCCGCCGCAGACGCCGATTCCGGCAGGCGCGGCGCGGCTTTTTTCGTCCTGTCCGGCTTCGACGCGGGCGGACTTTTCTCTCGCCTGCCCTTGCGGACGGTGCCGGCGCCCGCCGTCTCCTTCGCCGGCACCCGGGCTTTCTCGCGCAGGGTCTTGTCGCCGGACGCGACGCCTGGCTTTTCCTTCGGTGCCCGC
>CADEFF010000048.1:3123-29477 GCA_902826565.1 uncultured Rhodospirillaceae bacterium
CCGGCCGTTGAGGCTCGGCGCATGATGCCGCGCCATCGCGCCCTTCCCGAGCGGCGCGCGTCCGTAGCAGGCGGCGAGCGTGTCGAGCCCGAGGCGGATCGCCTGCAGTTGCGCGCTGCGTTGCGCCGCGGCGGCCCCTTCCCTCAGGAACGGCGGATAGACCTGAAACACCGCCACGTTCTCCGTCGCGTTGCAGACCCACCGGCCGGCCGCGATGAGCCGGTTTTTGCCTTCGCGGAAAAGCGCCTGCCGCCGCGCCTCGGTGCGTTCGTCGGGCGCGGTCGTCGGGCCCATCGGATCGGCGAGGAGCTTCTGGTAATGCCAGGTCATGCTCGGCAGCGGCTGTCGCACGGCGCGGCGATAGAGATAGCCATAGAAGCAGCCCGCCTCGTGCTGCAGCGGATCGATGAGCCCGCGCGCGAGAAGCGCCCCCAGCGGATGCTCCGACTGCACCGGGTCGGCGCCGGCGGCGAGCGCGACGCGATGGACCCTGGCTTCCGGCGTTCCGAGATCGGCTTCCGCCGGATGAACTCGCGGCCGGCCCGGGGAACGGCCGCTGCGGCTGCCGAACGCCATCGCCCGGCGCGCCTACCAGCCTTCCTCGTCTTCCAGCCCGAGCGCCCAGCGGCGCGCCCATTCGATGAGCCAGAGCGCGCGCTCCGCGGTCATTTCGCTGTTCACCACCTCGAACTCGCCGTCGCGGGTGACGCCGAGCCCGATCACCTCCTGCCATGCGACTTTGGCGATCTCCGCCGCGGCCTGGTCCGGCTTCAGGGTTTCCGACAGCGGGAAATCGATCACGAAGGCGTTCATCCGCGCTCCTCGTCGGGACAGGGGAAAACGCGGGCGCGCGCGGCGCCCGTTCGGCTCGTCGATGATCCGGAAGGGAACGGTTCTGCCCGCGAAGCCGCCTCGGCGCTGTCGCTGGGCAAAATTCTCATTCCATCAATTACGCATTTATACTATTATCGAGCCCGGGAGTCAATCTTTTTTTGGTGTATATGCGTAAGAACGAAACCTGCGGTAAAGAGCCATGACGGAGATCTCTCCCGCCGCCCGGCGCCTGAAGCAGTTGCGTGAGGAAGCCGGCCTCGCCATGCGCGAGGTCGCGGAAGCGCTCGACTGGCCGCTCACGCGCTATCAGCATTACGAGGACCGCTACCGGCGCGCCCATCTGCCGCTCGATTTCATGCGTGCGCTCGCACCGATCTTCGAATCGCGCGGCGTGCCGGCGGCCGAGCTGCTGGCCCTCGCCGGCCTCGCCGATTCCGAGATCCCACGCTCCGCCCGCCAGCGCCGCATGGCGTCTTCCGCCGTCGCCGGCGGTGCTGTCGGCAGCCGCGACCTTCCCGTGCTGGGCGCCGTGAAGGGCGGCGCCGAAGGCTTCTACTTCAACGAGGGCGAGGCGAAGGAATATCTCGTCCGGCCGCCGACCCTCGACGGCGTCGCCAACGGCTTCGCGCTCTATGTGGAAGGCGAGAGCATGGAGCCGCGCTATTTCGCCGGCGAGATCCTCTACGTCAATCCGAACCGACCGATCACGCGCAACTGCTTCGTCGCGGTCGAGCTCGCCGACGGCCAGGGCATGATCAAGCAGTTCCTGAAGCGCAGCGACGAGCATGTGATGCTGCATCAGTTCAATCCGCCGAAGGACATCCGCGTCCCCGTCGAGAATGTGAAGCGGATCTACCGCATCACCGGCGCCAGCGAGCTCGGCTGAGTTTTCCACAGCCGTTGTTCTCTTTTTGTTCTTGCTTTTATACCGTAAATTGCGTATGAGCGAAAGGGCAAATCACGCAAAACCAGCGATGCCCTGAGGGAGGACCCAGCAATGGCAATCGGCTTCGTCTCGCGCGAGCTCTCGATCCTCGCATATGCCAACGGCTTCACGCTCTGGCACTACCGCACCCACGACGCGCCCGCAGCCCTGCTCACGCGCGAGACCGGCGATCCGGACTATATCGGCTATTTTGCGCCGGCCTGCGATCTGCTGCGGCGGGGCGACCTGATCCTGGTCAGTCTCGAAGGCGAGGCCGGGCCGGACGTCACCCAGCTCGTCGTGACCGAGGCGGCACCCTGCGGCTTCGTCACGGTGCGCCGGACCGGCGCCGCCCTTCCGGCGCCGGCGCCCGGGCCCGACGCCGCGCCGCCGGAGATCGCCGCCGTCTGCGCAGCCTGACCGCACCCGCCCTCACGCGAAACGGCGCGATCCCGGCAAAGGGACCGCGCCGCTTTTTTTGCGCCGACCGTTGGCGCTATTGATAGGCGATCAGCCGGTAGGCTTCGCCCGCCAGCGGAGAAGCGAAGCAGTCGGCCTCCGCCAGCGTCCGGTAGCAATAGACCGGCGGCGGCAGCCGGACGATCGCCTCGCCCGCATGCTTGCGGGGCGCGCAGCCGCTCGCGAGCGTGCCGGCGAGCACCAGACAGCCGATCCAGACGACCGATCGCGCGCTTCCGCCCCTCCGCTCCATGGCTCTCCTACCGCGTCGTATCCACCACCACCCGGCCGCGCACCTTGCCGGCCAGGATCTGACCGCCGAGCCCCGGCAGGTCCGCGAGCGCGGCCGTCTCGATCATCTTGTCGAGCTTGCCCAGCGGCAGGTCGCTCGCGAGCCGGAGCCAGGCCTTCTGGCGCAGCGGCACCGGGCACATCACCGAATCGATGCCGAGCAGGTTGACGCCGCGCAGCAGGAACGGGATCACCGTGGTCTCGAGCTTCGTGCCCCCGGCGAGTCCGCAGGACGCGACCGCGCCGCGATATTTGATCTGCGGCAGGATGGCGGCGAGCGTCGTGCCGCCGACCGCATCCACGCATCCGGCGAAGCGCTCGGCGTCGAGCGGCTTGCCCGAGGGCTTCTCGATCGTCGCCCGGTCGATGATCTCCGCCGCGCCGAGCTCGCGCAGATAATCGTGGGTGTCCTGCCGGCCGGTCGAGGCCACGACCCGGTAGCCGAGCTTCGCCAGGATCGCGGTCGCCACGCTGCCGACGCCGCCCGCGGCCCCCGTCACCAGCACGTCGCCCTTGTCCGGCGTCACGTCATGCGCCTCCAGCGCCAGCACCGCCAGCATCGAGGTGAAGCCCGCCGTGCCGATCGCCATGGCCTGCTTGGTGCTGATGCCCTTCGGCAGGCCGATCAGCCAGTCGCCCTTGACCCGCGCCTTCTCCGCATAGCCGCCCCAGTGCGTCTCGCCGACGCGCCAGCCGGTCAGCACGACCTTGTCGCCCGCCTTCCAGTGCGCATTGTCGGATTTCTCCACCGTGCCCGCGAAATCGATGCCCGGAACATGCGGATAGTTCCGCACCAGCCGTCCCAGCCCGCCCAGGACCAGCCCGTCCTTGTAGTTCAAGGTCGAGTGCTCGACCGCCACGGTGACATCGCCCGCCGGCAACGCGCTCTCCTCGAGCGTCTTGATGGAGGCTGCGACCTTCCCGTCTTTTTCCTCGAGTACCAACGCCTTGAACATACCGATCCTTAGCTCCTTATTTCACGCGTTCCAGAATGCTGACGTAATTCGCGACGGCCGTGCCGCCCATGTTGAAGATGCCGGCCAGCGCGGCGTCGGCAATCTGCATGGCGCCGGCCTCGCCCGTCAATTGCATGGCGGCGAGCGCATGCATCGAGACGCCGGTCGCACCGATCGGATGGCCCTTCGCCTTGAGGCCACCGGACGGGTTGACCGGCAGCCGGCCCCCCTTCTCGGTCCAGCCTTCCTCGATGGCGCGCGCGCCCTCGCCCGGCGCCGTCAGCCCCATCGCCTCATATTCGATGAGCTCCGCGATGGTGAAGCAGTCATGCGTCTCGACGAGGTCGAGCGTCTCGATGCCGAGCCGCGCGCGTTCGAGCGCCTGGCGCCAGGCGGCCGCCGCGCCCTCGAACTTGACGACATCGCGCCGGCTCATCGGCAGCCAGTCGTTCACCTGCGCCGTCGCGCGGAAGCGGATCGCCTTGCGGCAGGCGAGCGCGGTCTCGAGGTCGGTCAGCACCACGGCCGCCGCCCCGTCCGAAACCGGGCTGCAGTCGGTGCGCTTCAGCGGGCCCGCGACGATCGGGTTCTTCTCCGAGACCGCACGGCAGAATTCGTAGCCGAGATCGTTGCGGAGCTGGGCATAGGGGTTGGCCGCGCCGTTGCGATGGTTCTTCGCGGCGATGCGCGCGAGCGCGTCCGACTTGTCGCCGAAACGCTGGAAATATCGCTGCGCGATGAGGCCGAACACCCCCGCGAAGCCCGCCTCGATGCCGGCCTCCTCCGCCACATAGCTCGCCTTCAGCAGGTTCGCGCCGATCTCGGGGCCCGGCCGGTGCGTCATCTTCTCGACGCCGACCACCAGCACGAAGCGCGCGCGGCGCGCCTCGATCGCGTCGAGCCCGGCATGGACCGCGGCGCTTCCCGTCGCGCAGGCATTCTCGAGCCGCGTCGCCGGCTTGAAGCGCAGCGCCGGATCGATCTCGAGCGCCAGCGAGGCCGGAAAATCCTGGTCGGAGAACCCGGCGTTGAAATGGCCGACGAAGATCGCGTCGATGTCCTTCGCCTCGACGCCCGCATCCGCAAGCGCGGCCGCGCCGGCCTCCTTGATGAGATCTTCCAGCCGAAGCTCGGCGTGGCGGCCGAACTTCGTGTGCCCCCAACCGATGATGCAACCCGCCATGACGGCCTCGCTGAGCTCGGGTGATCCGCTGAACGGATTATAATATAGGGGCCATCAGCGCTTTCGGCGCGGTCAGATTGCGGCTATTCCGCCGCTTCCAGCACTCTACTCGGTTGCTTGCTGCGGAAGGCCATCACCGATCGCGTACCAGACGACCTTGGATCCGACATAGATATGCTGGGATCGCCCCCAGGATGCGCCCTTTGTCATTGGCCAATCCTCCGGATGGTCGAGCGACCCGACGCTCACCCAAACTTTTGGGTCCCCCTCGGAGACGAACGCCATCCGCGAGCCGCAATTGCCACAGAAGCCGCGCTTCGCGCCGGCGCTCGACTGGTAGTATTTGAGCTCGCCTTTTGTGAATCTGAAGGCGGCCCAGGAAAACTCCATCGCCGCGCCGGACAGGCTGCCGGACTGCTTTCGGCACATCGCGCAATGGCAGTAGGAGCCCGCGGTCGGCGGCTCGCTTACCTCGTAGCGCACGGCGCCGCAAAGGCAGCCGCCCGTAACCGGAATGCGCTCATGGGCCATCGATCGATCCTCCTGGCATTTTTCAGCGGCTTCGCACCGCGCGGATTCATCTCGACCCAACCGGCCTCACGGCTCAGTCCGCCGCGGCTTCCGGCTCGCGGCTTTCGTCGAACCGGACCGGCCGGCCTTGCGGCGCGCCGAGAAGCTCGCCGTCGCGCATCACGACCTGCCCGCGGAGGATGGTCGCCACCGGCCAGCCATGCACGCTCATCCCGTCGAACGGCGTCCAGCCGCATTTGGTCGCCATCCGGCTCGCCTCGATGCGGCGCTCGGCCTCGAGATCGACCAGCGTGAAATCGCCGTCATAGCCGACCGCGATCCGGCCCTTGCCGGTGATGTTGTAGAGCCGCGCCGGCCCCGCGCTGGTGAGGTCCACCAGCCGCTCCAGGGTCAGGTTCCCGCGATGCACGTGATCCAGCATCAGCGGCATGAGCGTCTGGACCCCCGGCATGCCGGACGGGCTCTGCGGATAAGGCTTCGCCTTCTCTTCCCGCGTATGGGGCGCATGGTCGGAGCCGAGGCAGTCGGCCACCCCCTCGCGCACCGCGCGCCACAGCCCTTCGCGATGCCGCTCCTCGCGGATCGGCGGGTTCATCTGCGCGAAGCTGCCGAGGCGCTCATAGCAGTCGGGCGCGGCAAGCGTCAGATGCTGCGGCGTCACCTCCATGCTCGCGATGTCCTTGTGCTCGGCCAGCAACGCCGCCTCCTCGGCGGTCGTGACATGCAGCACATGGATGCGCCGCCCCGCGAGGCGCGCGAGCTTCAGCACGCGCTTCGTCGCGAGCAGCGCCGTTTCCACGTCGCGCCAGACCGGATGCATCGCGACCTCAGCGCCGTCCCGCACCAGCGCCAGCCGCTCGCGCAGCCGCTGCTCGTCCTCCGCATGGATGGCGACGCGGCGCTTGCCGCTGCGCAGCACGCGCAGCAGGTTCTCGTCGTCCTCGACCAGCAGGCTCCCGGTCGAGCTGCCCATGAAGACCTTCACCCCGGCGGCGCCGGGCAGCCGTTCGAGCCGGCCGAGCTCGTCGGCATTCTCGGCCGCGGCGCCGACGAAGAAGGCGTGATCCGTCCAGGCCCTGCCCTTCGCGAGCGCGAGCTTCTCGGCGATCGCTTCCGCCGATACCGTATTGGGCTTGGTGTTCGGCATCTCGAAGATCGTGGCGACGCCGCCGAGCGCGGCCGAGGCGGTGCCGGAAGCGAGATCCTCCTTGTGGGTGAGGCCCGGCTCGCGGAAATGGACCTGGCTGTCGATCGCGCCGGGGAGCAGATGCAGCCCCTTCGCATCGATATCCGTCTCGCCCCGCTCGGCGATCCGGCCGATCGCCGCGATGCGCCCCGCCGTGACGGCGACATCGGCCTCGACCCGCCCCATCTGGGTCATGACGGTGCCGTTGCGGATGACCAGCTGATAGCCCAATCTTTGCCCCCATGGCGCATGCCGGCGCCCCTTCTGTCGGCAGGAGCAGCTATCGGCGGGAGCAGATATCGGCGGGAGCAAGCCGGCCCGTCAATGCATTTGATCCGGCAGCCGATCTGCGCGCCGCGAGGGCGCCGCAGGATGCCACAGGGAGGGTCCATTGGCCGCCGCCGGAATTTGCGCTACCAAGAGCCCCATGACGGTCCACCCCGTTATCCTCTCTGGCGGCGCCGGGACGCGGCTCTGGCCGGTTTCCCGCGCCACCTTCCCGAAGCAGCTCATGCCGTTGCTGTCCGAGCGCAGCCTGCTGCAGGAAACCGTCCAGCGGCTGGGCAAGGGCGACGGCTTCGCCCCGCCGGTCATCGTCTGCAACGACGAGCACCGGTTCCTCGTCGGCGAGCAGCTTCGCGAGATCGAGGTCGCGCCGGCGACCATCCTCATCGAGCCGGTCGGCCGCAACACGGCGCCGGCCGTCGCCGCGGCCGCCATGGTGATCGCGGCCGACAATCCCGACGCCGTCATCCTGATGGCGCCTTCGGACCATTATGTCGCGACGCCGGCGGCGCTTCATGCCGCCGTCGCCGCCGCCGAGCCCGCCGCGCGCGCCGGCTATATCGTCACCTTCGGCATCCGCCCGGATCGGCCGGAGACCGGCTATGGCTACATCCAGATGGGCGAGGCGCTGAACGAAGCCGCCGCCTGCCACCGGGTGCGCCGGTTCCTGGAGAAGCCCGATGCCGGGAACGCGGCGACGCTCGTCGCGTCCGGCGATCACCTCTGGAACAGCGGCCTGCTGCTGTTTTCCGCGCGGCATTTCCTGGCCGAGCTTGTGCGGCTCGAGCCGGAACTTTCCGATCGCGTCGCGGCGGCGCTGCGCGACGCGCGGAAGGACCTGGATTTCATCCGGCTCGATGCCGACGCCTTCGCCGCGGCGCGCGCCGTCTCGGTCGACTATGCCGTGCTCGAGCGCACCGGCAAGACGGCGGTGATCCCGGTCGAGATGGGCTGGACCGATGTCGGCTCCTGGTCGAGCCTCTGGGAGATCGCGCCGAAGGATGCCGAGGGCAACGTCATATCGGGCGATGCCATCGCGATCGGGCTGAAGAACTGCTACATCCGGGGCGATTCGCGGCTGGTCGCCGCCGTCGGCCTCGAGAACGTCATGATCCTCGACACGGTGGACGCGCTGCTGGTGATCGCGCGCGACCGCGCGCAGGAGCTGCGCAAGGTGGTCGACCGGCTGGCGGCCGAGGGGCGCGAGGAGCGGCTCCGCCATCGCCGCGTGCTGCGGCCCTGGGGCTCCTACGAGCAGGTCGATGCCGGCGCCCGCTTCCAGGTGAAGCGGCTGATCGTGAAGCCCGGCGGCCGGCTCTCGCTGCAGCGCCACGCGCAGCGCGCCGAGCATTGGGTGGTGGTCAGCGGCACGGCGCGCGTGACGCGCGACCGCGACATCTACGATCTCGTCGCCAACCAGTCGACCTACATCCCGCTCGGCGCCGCGCACCGGCTGGAGAACCCGGGCGAGGAGCCGCTGCATCTCATCGAGGTACAGTCGGGCGGCTATCTCGGCGAGGACGACATCGTGCGGCTCGACGACATCTACGGGCGGGCGTAGGCGTTCGCGGAAGCCGGCGCCGATCGCGGCTCATTTGCCCAGGAGTTCGAGCAACGCATGGGCAGGTCTGCTCGAGATCTGAACGAGGCCCGTGAAAGGCCTGTTCAGGTCCGCAATCAGAAAGACGGCGCTCGATACCGTCAGGGCCGCAATGAAGAGCGCGGCGACCACGGTCCTGTTGGGCCGGCAGAACAGACCGAAACCGACGAAGAGCGTCGTACTCCAGAAGGTGACGACGAGCAGAAGCGGCACGGGCAGCGTCGTTCCGGCCTCCTGGCCGAGCAGAAGCCAATGGAGCTGCGCGAGGCTGGTCGTCGTGGCCAGCGACTGCTGCAGGAACCACTTCTGGACGTCCGTTCCCGGCGAAAGCTGCAGCAGGCGTCTTTGCAGTCCCTCGACAGGCAATTCGCCGGCGGCGGCCGGCGGCACCGCACCGAAATTTTCGGATGGCCAGACGGCCGCGAACCGCCGGACCAGAGCGTCGCGCATGAAGCGGCGGGCCTCTTCCGTCTCGACGCCATAGTTGGCGAGATTTCGGTCGAGCATTCCCACATCGGAAAGGCTCTGCCGGTACTCGGTTTCCACGGTACTGCGCGTGCTGTTCGCCGAGGAGATCAGCAAGCTGAGGACCAGCGCCAGCACGGTAGCCAGCAGCCCCATGGCGAGCTTGATCACATCGGCCCAAGCCCCGACCAGATCGTCCTTCGGCAGAAGGCCATGAAGCCGCATGCCGACCGCGGCACCGGTGAAGATGCAGGTGAGGACGATGGCCATGACGACAAGCGGGTGGCTCATGGCGGATCTCCCGGCGGCTGGCGGACGACGACTGACGGTGTGCGACCGCTGTTCAGGGGACGGATCGCGAGGGCCGGCGAAGCGCGACGACCTCGCCACGACGCCTTCCCGGGAGAACGTCCTGTCGCCAATGTAACGCCTCGCGGCCGGGTCTGGCCACATCGCCCGCATGTCTCCGAGCGCCCGAGTCTGTCTTGCAAGACATCGCAAGGGACGGCTCGGCGTGCCGTCGGGCGGCTATCTCGGCGAGGACGGCATCGTGCGGCTCGATGATATTTACGGGCGGACTTAAGTCTCCGCGGGAATGGTGAGGCCCTTCTTCACCGCCGGCCGCGCGAGGAATGCGTCGAGCACCCGCGTGACCTCGGGGAAGTCCACGATGCCGACGAGCTCGCCCGCCTCGTAGAAGCCGATCAGGTTGCGGACCCAGGGGAACACCGCCATGTCGGCGATGCTGTAGGCGTCGCCCATGATCCAGCTGCGGCCGGCGAGCCGCTTGTCGAGCACGCCCAGCACGCGCCGCGATTCCCCGACATAACGGTTGAGCGGGCGCTTGTCCTCGTACTCCTTGCCGGCGAACTTGTTGAAGAATCCCACCTGGCCGAACATCGGGCCGAGGCCGCCCATCTGGAACATCAGCCACTGGATCGTCTCGTAGCGGCCGGCCGGGTCCTTCGGCAGGAACTGCCCGGCCTTGTCGGCGAGATAGATCAGGATCGCGCCGGATTCGAACAGGGGGAACGGCTTGCCGCCCGGACCGTCGGGATCGATGATGGCGGGAATCTTTCCGTAGGGATTGAGCGACAGGAATTCCGGCGACTGCTGATCGTTGGCGTCGAAGCGCACCCGATGCGGCTCGTAGGGCAGGCCCGTCTCCTCGAGCATGACCGAGACCTTGATGCCGTTCGGGGTCGGCAGCGAGTAGAGCTGGATGCGTTCGGGATGCCGCGCCGGCCATTTCCTGCTAATGGGGAAGGCGGAGAGAGCGTTCATTCTGGATCCTTTCGATCGGCGGCGGGGCGCCCGCGCCACAATGGCAGACAATACCGGCTGAGGCCGGCTGAACTGGAGATTTGATTATGACGAAACCGGAAGTCCCGATCGATGTCGACCCCGAGAGCGGAATCTGGCGCACCGACGGGCTGCCGATGCTCTATCTGCCGCGACATTTCCTGGTGAACAACCACAAGGCCGTGGAAGAGGCGCTCGGGCGCGAGGCCTATCGCAGGATCCTGCGCGTGGCGACCGACAAGTCCGCGGTGGTGTGGTGCCACGCCGAGGCGAAGACCCACGGCCTCGCGCCGGAAGCGACCTTCCGCCACTACTTCAAGCGGATCTCGCAGCGCGGCTGGGGCCGCTTCGCCGTCGAGGCGCTCGATGTCGCGAAACTGCGCGGGCAAATCAGCGCGCGCAATTCGGTCTTCGTGCTCGAAAGCGGCGGAAAGGCCGCGCGCCCGGTCTGCTACATGTATGAAGGCTTCATGACCGGCGCGCTCCGCTTCCTGAGCGAGAGCGGTGTGGCCCCTCACGCGAAGCCGGAGAAATTCGTCTGCCGCGAGGTGCAATGCGCGGCGACGGGCGGGCACGATCACTGCCTCTTCGAATTCGCGGCCGGCGACGCGACCCTGACCGACGCGGAATAAACCCGGCGGCGCACCGGCGACGTAATATCCGCATCGGCCTTGGCCTTCGGTCCGGGCGTCACCTGGACCGAAGGCACCCGCATGGCGCCGCCTGCTGCGACAGGGCATCACCGCCCGTGGTCGAGCCCGATTATTCCCTTAAGAACGCGTTATATGGCTTTATAGGCTCTTAAGAGCATGTTTACTGAAATCTCTCTTGAATTATATATGCTCTCAAGGATATCTTACACTCGGTAAGATGCCCTTGAGGAAACATGGTTGCAAAGAACCGGTTGTTCCAGGCGCCGCCCTATCCGGTGGAACAAGCGCTCAAGCGCCTGGGCGGCGATCTCCGTACGGCGCGGATCCGGCGCAGGCTCACGATCGCCGAGGTCGCGCAGAAAATCGGGACCGGTCCCCGCCCTGTCATGGACGCCGAGAAGGGAAAGGCATCGACGGCCATCGCCGTCTATGTCGCCCTGCTCTGGGTCTATGACCTGCTCCAGCCTTTGAATGAGGTGGCGAATCCCCTCGAGGACGAGCAGGGACTGAGACTCGCTGCCATCAGGCAGAAAGCCCGTGTCCGCAAAAGCTCAGGGCTCGACAGTGATTTCTAGCGCTTCCGAATGCTTCGTCTACATCACCCTGCCCGGCCAGGAGACTGCTGTGACGGCGGGGCGTTTCATGCTGACAAGAAACGCGCGCGGCGACGCATTCGGGCAGTTCGTCTATCGCGCCAGATATCTCGACGATCCCGACGCGGTCGAGATCGATCCCGTCGAGCTCAAGCTCTCGAGACACAGCTACGAGACCGTTCTGCTGAACGGCGTCTTCGGCGCCTTGCGCGATGCGGGCCCCGACTATTGGGGCCGGCGCGTGATCGAAAAATATTCGGGAAAGGCGCAGCTCGGCGAGCTGGACTATCTGCTGGAATCGCCCGACGACCGGGCGGGGGCGCTCGGATTTGGCCGGAACATCACGCCGCCCGCCCCGAAGCGGAAATTCAACAAGACGATCGAGCTGGGAAAGCTCCAGGCGCTCGCCGCCGCCCTGCTCGAGGACCGGCTGCCGAACGACCCCGAGGCGCAGCAGGTGCAGGACCTGCTCCTGCTCGGGACATCGATGGGCGGCGCGCGACCGAAAGCCGTCGTCCAGGATGACGAAGCCCTCTGGGTCGCCAAGTTCAACAGCGCCGGAGACCGCTGGAATTACGCGCGCGTCGAGCATGCAATGCTGCGGCTCGCCCGCGAATGCGGGATTGCGGCCGCGGAAAGCCGGATCGAGACCGTCGGCGGCGGCGACACCCTGCTCGTGAAGCGATTCGACCGCGAGAGGACCGCGAAAGGCTATAGGCGCGCGCGCATGGTGAGCGGCCTGACCATATTGCGGTCCGACGAAGCGCCCGCAATGCGGCAGAACTGGTCCTATGTCGTTCTGGCTGAGGAGCTGCGTCGAATTGTAGAGGATGCCGGAAGGGACGCGAAGGAGCTCTTCCGGCGCGTCTGCTTCAACGCCCTCATCTCCAACACCGACGACCATCCGCGCAATCACGCTATCATCGCGAAAGGAAGGACCTGGAGACTGTCTCCAGCCTACGACCTCATGCCATCCGTGCCGGTAAGCGTCGAGCGCCGCGACCTCGCGCTCGATTGCGGGAATTTGGGCCGCTACGCCAATGCAAGGAACATTCTCTCGCAGCACAGCCGCTTTCTGCTCGATCGCGACGAGGCCGAAAAGATCGTCAACGACATGAAGGCACAGGTAGGCGCCATCTGGTACGAGACCCTGCGTTCGAGCGGCGTCTCGGAGAAGGACGCCGAGACGACCTCCGGCGCCTTCGTCTATCCGGGATTCTTATACGAATAGGCTCGCCGGAGCCTTTGCCGCCTCCGGCCCGCATCGGGCACGGAAGATTTTGGGGCAACGCGACGGTCGGCCGGTCGGCCATCAACCCGCGTTCGCCGCGAACATCAGCCGGTCGAGCCCGCGCAGCAGCCCCTTGACGCTCCGCACCTTGCGAACAGCGAGCAACGTGCCTGCGACATAGGGCCCGGCGCCGGAGCCGGCATCGTGCCGGATGGTGAGCCGCTCGTCGGGCGCGCCGAATTGCGCCTCGCAGGCGATGACGTAGCCGGGAAGCCGGATCGAATGGACGCGCGTGCCGCCGATATCGGCGCCGCGCGCCTCCTTCGGGCCGATGGTGCGGTCGATCGGCGTCGCCGATTTCGGGCGGCCGACCTCGGCGAGCCGTTCGGCGAGCTGCTGCGCCGTGCCGCTCGGCACGTCCGGCTTCGCCGCCTTGGCGTAGTCGAACACCTCCCAGTCGGGCACGAAGCGCGCCGCGATCTCGGCGAAATACTGCAGCAGATTGGCCGTCACCGAGAAATTGCCCGACGCGATCACGCCGACGCCCTTCGCCCCCGCCGCGCGCTCGATCTCGGCATAGTCGGCGGCGACGAGCCCCGAGGTGCCGACGATGACGGCGACGCCCTTCCCGATCGCGGCCAGCGTATGCGCCTTGACCGCGGTCGGATGGGTGTAGTCCACCAGCACGTCGAGGCCGCGGGCGAGCGCCGCCTCGACTGTGCCGTCCACCGCGAGCCCGATCGGGTCGCGCCCGAGGACCGTGCCGAAATCCTGCCCGGCCACCTTCCGCGCCACCACGGCCGCGAGCGTCAGATCCTCGCTCGCCAGCACGCCCTCCGCGACCGCGCGTCCGGTCCAGCCGGTTGCGCCCGCCACGCCCACACGCAATGCCATGAACGCCTCCTCGGTTTCGTTTTCGGATGACGGCGTCCGAATCTCGCCGTCATCCGACGTCTCTTCCGCAGACTATTCTTCTCTTCCGCAAACTATGCGCCCACGAACGACAGCAGCGGCGAATGGTCGCCGGCGTCGGCGGCCCGCAACGCGGCAATGTACTGATTCCGCCGACCGCTGTCGTTCTTCAGATCCTGGCCGGCGCCCCAGTCGATGGGCGCATGATCGAAGCACGACCGGAGATAGACGTCGGCGGCGATGCGCCCATGGCGCCCGTTGCCGTTCGGGAACGGATGGATCTGCACCAGGCGATGGTGGAAGCGCGCCGCGGCCTCCAGCGGAACGTAAGTTCCGTTGGCGGCCCAGTAGCGCGCATCGTCCAGGAGCATGCGGAGCTGCACCGGAATGTCGGCAGGGTCGATTCCGATATTCTTCGCGGTCAGCCTCAATCTTCCCGCCCATTTCCACACCTCGCCGAACAAGCGGCGGTGGAGTTCGCGGAGGAACCGCTCGGCGAGAACATCCGTCCGGCGGCGACGCGCAAGCCACGCCAACCCGCTTTCGAGATTCGCCTGCTCGAGGCGGTCGAGCTCGCCGCGCGTCACGATGTTCCGGTATCGCAGCCCCTCGATCTCGTCGGGATCGAGGGGTGTCGTGCCGTCCGGCGCACTGCCGATCGCGGTCAACTTTCCGCCCAGAGGTCGCGGGGCATCGTGCGGATCAGATCTCCGGCGAGGCGCTCGATTTCGGCCGCATCCTGCCTTTCGGAGAGAGCCTGCCGCTCCAGAGCCATGTGAACCCTGGCCCTGCCGACGAGGGACGCCGCCTTCTTCCGCGCCTGCGCGGCGATCAAATCCTCGATGCGCCCCTCGGGAACGATGGCGTAGACGAACCGGCAGCCCATGGCTTCCGCCATGGCCTGCATGGTTTTCAGGGTTATGCCGCCGGTCAGCTCGGCCCGTTCGGCCTGCGATATGCGGGCGCGGCCGACCCCGAGGCGCCTGGCAAGCTGCGGGCCGGACATGCCGAGCGCCCTGCGCACGGTCGCGATCCATCCCTCGCGGGGGTTTCGCACACCGTCGAACAGAATCGCGGCGCGATCCGCAATCGATTGATATTGCTGCAATGCGATGCGTTTGGCGGTCATGGGGGCTCACCGGCTGCAATATATGTATATGAATTCGAATACAAAACTATATTGCTGTCAATTTATATATTGACTAACAATAGAAATGTCAATGTATATATTGACCAAAAATCTGCCGGAAGGGACGTCAGCCGCGCGAAACGCACCTATCGCACGGCCGAACCATCGCTCCCGCGCGACACAGCAACCCTGCCCCGCGCTTCTTTCGGCACCGCATTTTGACTTGTCCGGCGCCGGGTAGGTTAGAATCCGCCGCATCGTCCGGCGCCAGCGAGGCGCCGAGGCCCCCGATCCCTCGACCCCTCCCCGACAAAGGACAGCCCCCGATGAAACCGACCGCCAACTCGCTCGCCGCGCGCGACATCGCCTATCACCTGCATCCCTACACCAACGCGGTGCGGCACGAGGTGGACGGTCCGCTCGTCATCACCGGCGGCAAGGGCATCTACGTCCATGACGAGAACGGGCGCGAATATATCGAAGGGCTCGCCGGCCTCTGGAGCGTGTCGCTCGGCTGGGGCGAGCAGCGGCTGATCGACGCCGCCGTGCGCCAGATGCAGAAGCTCGCCTATTACCACAGCTTCACCCACAAGGCGCCGGACGTGACCATCGAGCTCGCCGAGCGGCTTATCGGGCTGGCGCCGGTGCCGATGTCGAAGGTCTTCTTCGCCAATTCCGGCTCCGAGGCGAACGACACCGTCGTGAAGATGGTCTGGTACTACAACAACGCGCTCGGCCGGCCGAAGAAGAAGAAGATCGTCTCGCGCCAGCGCGGCTATCACGGCGTCACCGTCGCGGCGGCGAGCCTCACCGGCCTGCCGGCCAATCATCGCGATTTCGATCTGCCGATCGCCAACATCCTCCATACCGATTGCCCGCATCACTATCGCTTCGGCAAGCCGGGCGAGACCGAGGAGCAGTTCGCCGAGCGGATGGCCGAGAGCCTCGAAAAGCTGATCCTTGCGGAAGGCCCCGACACGGTCGCCGCCTTCATCGCCGAGCCGGTGATGGGCGCCGGCGGCGTGATCGTGCCGCCGAAGACCTACTTCGCGCGGATCCAGGCGGTGCTGAAGAAATACGACGTGCTGTTTTGCGTCGACGAGGTGATCTGCGGCTTCGGCCGGACGGGCAACCTGTTCGCCTGCCAGACCTTCGACCTCAAGCCCGACATCCTGTCGGTCGCCAAGGCGCTTTCCTCCTCCTACTTGCCGATCTCGGCCGTCATGATCAACGAGAAGGTCTATGCGGCGCTCCGCGACAACAGCGGCAAGATCGGCACCTTCGGCCATGGCTACACCTATTCCGGCCATCCGGTCAGCGCCGCCGTCGCGCTCGAGACGCTCAGGATCTACGAGGAGCGCGATATCGTGAAGCAGGTGCGGAGCGTCGTTCCGACCTTCGAGAAGTCGATCCGCAAGTTCGCCGATCACCCGCTCGTGGGCGAGGTGCGCCAGGTCGGCCTGGTCGGCGCGGTCGAGCTGGTGAAGAACAAGGCGACGAAGGAGCCCTTCGACATGACGAAGCTGGTCGGGCTCACCGTCGCCAAATTCTGCCAGGAGGAAGGCCTCATCACCCGCGCCGTCGGCGACAGCGTCGCCTTTTCGCCGCCGCTCATCATCACCGCGGCGCAGATCGAGGAAATGTTCCGCCGCTTCGGCCGGGCGCTCGAGAAGGCGGAAGTCTGGATCAGGGATCAGGGGCTGCTCGCCGCCTGAGGCGAGGCCCGCCCGAGGCGGGACGCCGCCTGAGGCGGGACGCCGCCTGAGGCGGGACGCCGCGAAGCTCGGCCGTCAGGCCGGAACGCCGGCCTCGAGCAGCGCGTGCAGCCGGTGGTCGAGCGGCTGCAACCCCTCGGTCGCCGCGCGATAGATCCCGAAGAGCTCGCTGTAGAAGCGATGGCGCGCGGCATCCGGCCGGGCGCGGCCGACGATGCGCACGCACCGCTCGACCGCGGTCTGGTGGTCGGGGAACATGCCGACGCCGATGCCGGCGACCAGCGCCGCGCCGAAGGAGGCGTCGCCGTTCTCCGGCTGCTCGATCTCGACGCCGAGCACGTCGGCGATGATCTGGCGCCAGGTCGCGCTCCGCGCGCCGCCGCCCATCAGCCGGAATCCCGAGAAGCTCAGCCCTTCGCGCTGCGCGGCCTCCAGCAGGTCGCGCACCGAGAAGGCGATCCCCTCATAGAGCGCGCGCACGAAGTGGCCGCGATCGTGCTGCATGGTGAGGCCGATGAAGCTCGCCCGCAGCAGCGGATCCCAGTGCGGACCCCGCTCGCCCTGCAGATAGGGATGGAAGACGAGGCCGCCGGCGCCGGGCGGGATTTCCGCCGCCATGCGGTCCATCTCGGCGAAGAGCGTCGCCTCGCGCGCCTCCGCGCCCGGCAGGAAGAACCTGTCTCGCAGCCACCGATGCGCCGAGGCGCAGGAATTGGTGCCGGTCGCGCAATAGAACATGCCGGGAATGACATGCGGGTAGCAGGAAACCGGCGGATGCACCTCGGGCCCTTCGGTCGCGAGATAGACGACCGCCGCGGTGGCGAGCTTGATCGCGCCCTGGCCCGGCCGGTTCGCGCCGACGCCGAAGAGCTCGACCGTCGTGTCGTTGCTGCCGGCGACGACGGGGGTTCCGGCCGCGAGGCCCGCCGCGCGGGCGGCCGCCGGCGTCACCTGCCCGACGATGGCAGTCGGATCGGCGAGCGGCGGCAGGCTCGCTTCCGGCCAGCCGATCAGGCGGCAGAGCGCGGGCGACCAGCCGCGCGTCGCCACGTCGCCCATCAGCGCCCCGATCGCGTCGCTGAAATCGCTGTGCCAGTCGCCGGTGATCCGGAACCGGAGATAGTCCTTGGCGAGGAAGAGCCGCTTGGTCCGCCGGACCGCCTCGGGCTCGTGGCGTCCGAGCCATTTCAGCATGGCGAGGGTCCAGGTCGGGTTCGGCCGGTTGAGCGAGGTGCGCAGCACGAGCGCTTCGGACTCCGCGCGCAGCTCCTGCGCCTCGCGCGCGCTGCGCTGGTCGTTCCAGAGGATCGCCGGCCGCACCACCCGGTCCTCGGCGTCGAGCAGCACCGGGATATGGGCCCCCGCGCTGACGCCGATGCCGCGGAGCCGGTCGGGCGCGATCCCGGCCGCCGCGAGCGCACGCGGCACCGCGTCGCAGAACGCCGCGAACCATTCCTCGGGGTCCTGCTCCGACCAGCCCTGCCGGGGCATCGAGGTCGCGACGGGCGCCGCCGCCTCGCCCTTCGCCACCCCCTGCCCGTCGATGACCGTCGCCTTGAGGCTGCCGGCGCCGAGATCGACGCCGAGGAGATGGTCCTGGCCGGTCACCGCGGACTCCGCATGGGGAGACAGGAGGGCCGCGGCGACGCCGCCCCTCGTTTGTTCTGATGGCGGCCATCATCCGGCCTGATGCAGGCGCCCTTAACCATGCGGGCGCTGCCGCCGCTTCGCATAGTCGCGCACGGCCGCGCCGAAGGCGGCATAGATGCGAAGGGAGATCGGATTCCGGTCGACCTTGTATTCGGGATGCCATTGCACGCCGAGCGCGAAATTCGCGGCGTCGCGCAGGGAGACCGCCTCGATCGTGCCGTCCCCGGCCCTCGCCTCCACCACCAGACCGTCCGCCAGCCGGTCGATCGCCTGGGAATGCAGCGAGTTCACCTCGATCATGGGCTTCCCCACGATTTGCTCGAAGACGCCGCCTTCGGTCAGGCGGATGGGGTGCTTCGGCCCATATTGCACATCCGGATCGTCGCTCTGCGGACGTCGATGGTCGTCCCGCCCGGGCACCTCGTGGACCCTGGCATGGAGCGTGCCGCCCAGCGCGACATTGAGTTCCTGCATGCCGCGGCAGATGGCGAGCAACGGCACTCCCTGCCGCAACGCCGCGTCTATCAGGGGAAAGGTCAAGCCGTCGCGGGCCTCGTCGAAGGGCTCCGCCGCCGGCGTCGCGGCGGCACCGTAGCGCCGCGGGTGGACGTTGGAAGGGCTGCCGGTCAGCACCAGCCCGTCCAGCCGCTCGATCCAGTCCTGCGCCGCGTGAAGCTCGCCGAGCGCCGGCAGGATCACGGGCAAGCCGCCGGTCGCCAGCGACACGGCGCGGACATATTTGTCCCCGACGGCATGGAAGGGCCGTCCCTCCACCGCTTTCCAGTCCGCCGAGACGCCGATCAGAGGCAGGCTCATCCGGTCTCCTCGAAACTCCCGCCGGCATTGCACGCGTCGCGGGCAATCCTGTCTATTAAATTAGCCGCTCGATGACGCGCCGGCGCGACGGCTAACCCTTGCTACGCCGCCTGCCAGCCGGCCCGAGCCCCTTCAACGCAAGGGGGAAAAGCCGAAGTGGGGCGAGAAGAACGGCTCCTTATCACCTCACGTTTGAGTGATTTCCTTTTCAGAAATTGCTTGATCTGGAAAACAAATGACTCCCATTTGATACCCCCTTGTCATAGCATTTTTCCGCTGCGACAGGGGGCGGGCGCCGCGAGGCGGCCGTCCGATAGAATCGCGCAAACGTTTGGGGGGTGGATCGACTCTGGTATGAACACAGCTCAAAACAGTTACGTCGTCTTCAAGGACGTTCAGAAAAGCTACGACGGCGAAACGCTCGTCGTCAAAAACCTCAACATCGCCGTCGCACAGGGCGAATTCCTGACGATGCTCGGGCCCTCCGGGTCGGGCAAGACCACGACCCTGCTCATGCTGGCCGGGTTCGAGGTGCCGACCCACGGCGAAATCGCGCTGGACGGGCAGCCGATCAACAACATGCCGCCGCACAAGCGGAATATCGGCATGGTGTTCCAGAACTATGCCCTCTTCCCGCATATGACGGTCGAGGAGAACCTCGCCTTCCCTCTTCAGGTGCGGAAGATCGGCAAGGCGGAGATCGAGACGCGCATCGGGCGCGCGCTGGACATGGTGCAGCTCGGCCAGTACGGCAAGCGGCGCCCCGGCCAGCTTTCCGGCGGCCAGCAGCAGCGCGTCGCGGTCGCCCGCGCCCTGGTCTTCGACCCCAAGCTCGTGCTGATGGACGAGCCGCTCGGCGCGCTCGACAAGCAGCTCCGCGAGCAGATGCAGTTCGAGATCAAGCATCTCCACGAGCGGCTCGGCATCACGATCGTCTATGTGACGCACGACCAGAGCGAAGCGCTCACCATGTCGAACCGGATCGCCGTGTTCAACGATGGCATCATCCAGCAGCTTTCGACCCCCGACGAGCTCTATGAGCGGCCGCAGAACGCCTTCGTGGCGCAGTTCATCGGCGAGAACAACCGGATCAAGGGCACCGTCAAGTCGATGAACGGCGGGACCTGCGACGTCGAGATCGAGGGCGGCAGCACGGTCCGGGCCACCGCGGTCAACGTGGCCGGCGTCGGCGCGCTCACCACCCTGTCGCTCCGCCCCGAGCGGGTGAAGATCAACCCGGCCAACGGCTCGGTGCCGAACGTCTTCGGCGCCAAGGTCGAGGAGCTGATCTATCTCGGCGACCATATCCGCACCCGGGTTTCGGTCTGCGGCCATGACGATTTCGTCATCAAATTGCCAAATTCCGCGGGGCGTAGTCAGTTCGAGCCGGGATCGGCGATTTCGGTCGGTTGGCGAGTGGAGGATTGTCGGGCGCTGGACGCGCACTGACGCACATCTCAGCGGCAGCCTCGATCTGGGAGATCGGAGGCAGGGCCCGATGAGGCAATGACAACCGCCGGCCAAAAGGCCGGCATAACAGGGAGTGCACTACGGATGAAAACCGCATTTCGGAATACGCGCGGTCTGATGGTGGCTGGCTTGACAGCCATCGGGTTGACCGCAGCGTTGCCCGTTCAGGCCGCGGACGGCCTGACGATCGTGTCTTGGGGTGGCGCCTATTCGGAAAGCCAGCGCGAAGCGTTCTACAAGCCGTTCTCGAAGGACACCGGCATCGCGATCACCGAAGAAGAGTACAATGGCGAGATCGCGAAGATCCGCGCCATGGTCGAGGCCGGCAATATCACTTGGGACGTCGTCGATCTCGACACGCAGACGGCGCTCGCCGCCTGCGCCGAGGGCATCATCGAGGTGATGGACTGGCAGAAGCTCGGCCTGGACCGCTCGAAGTTCATCGGCGGCGACATTCAGGACTGCGCCGTGCCGAACATCGTCTATGCGACCGTTCTTGCCTATGACAAGGACAAGCTCACGAACGGCCCGACCAAGATGGCGGATATATTCGATCTCGAGAAGTTCCCCGGCAAGCGCTCGCTGCAGAAGAACCCGTACCTGAACCTCGAATGGGCGCTGCTCGCCGATGGCGTCGAGCCGAGCAAGGTCTATGAGCTTCTGGCGACCGAGGAGGGCGTCGATCGGGCCCTCAAGAAGCTCGATACGATCAAGAGCGAAGTCGTGTGGTGGGAAGCCGGCGCGCAGCCGCCGCAGTTGCTCGCCGACGGCGAAGTCGTCATGGCGACCGGCTGGAACGGCCGCTTCTATGGCGCCGTCAAGAACGAGGGCAAGAACTTCGTCATCGTTTGGGACCAGCAGGGTCTGGACTGGGATTGGTGGGGCATCCCCAAGGGCAATCCGCGCCTCGACACGGCAATGCAGTTCATCTCCTACGCCAGCCAGCCCGACAAGATGGCCGATCAGACGAAATACATCTCCTACGGTCCGGCGAACAAGGACGCCGTGCCGAACATCAACAAGGACGTGCTGGCCGATCTGCCAACCGCGCCGGGCAACATCGAGCAGGCGCTCGCCGTCGATCCGCAATTCTGGGCGGACCATGGCGAAGAGCTGCGCGAGCGCTTTGCGGCGTGGCTTGCTCAGTAAGCTGCGTGAAAACGGGGAGGACGGTGTCCTCCCCGTTTCTTCTTGAAGGCTGTGGATTTCTGCGGTAGAGCGGCACGCCGCCGCCGGGCTGGCGTTTGGAGGAAGTGCGGGGTTGTTTGCCCTGCATCGGGGATTACGAACCCGATACGAAGGTTCGATTGGGGAGGCTCGTGTGGGAGTATTATCGGCGTGGGAGTCGTGCCGATGATGAACTCGAGGGATCGAGGGCCGCGGGATGGGTTAGAGGCCCCCGACCCGAGAGTTGTGGCAACCGCCGGCGGCGAGAGCCGGCACTTCAGGGAGTGAATGCGATATGAGGTTCAAAATTCTGGGCACCAGCAGCCTGGTGCTTGCAGGCTTGACGGCCCTCGCTTTGGCGGCCGAAAAGCCAGCTTTGGCGGCGGACAGCCTGACGATCGTGTCGTGGGGCGGCGCCTATCAGACCAGCCAGCGCGAGGCCTTCTTCAAGCCGTTCGCCAAGGAGACTGGCGTTCAGATCACCGAGGAGGAGTACACCGGTGAACTGGCGAAGGTCCGGGCCCAGGTCGAAACCGGCACCATTAGCTGGAACGTGGTCGATCTCACGACGCGGTCCGCCCTCGCTGCTTGCGCGGAAGGGCTGATCGAGCCGATCGACTGGGCGAAGCTGGGGCTCGACCCCGCAAACTTCATCGGCGGCGACCTGCAGGAATGCGGGGTGCCGAACATCGTCTATTCGACGGTGCTCGCCTATGACGCCGACCGGCTGAAGGAAGGCCCGACGAAGATCGAGGACATCTTCGATCTCGAGAAGTTCCCGGGCAAGCGCTCCCTGCAGAAGGATCCGTTCGGCAATCTCGAATGGGCCCTGATCGCGGATGGCGTGCCGGCTGCCGACATCTACAAGGTGCTGGCGACCGAGGAAGGCATCGACCGCGCCTTCAAAAAGCTCGACACCATCAAGAGCCAGGTCGTGTGGTGGGAAGCCGGCGCGCAGCCGCCGCAGCTCCTTGCCGACGGCGAGGTCGTGATGGCTTCGGGATGGAACGGCCGCTTCTATGATGCGGTGAAGAACGAGGGCAAGAACTTCGTCATCGTCTGGGATCGCCAGGTCCTCGATTGGGATTGGTGGGCCATCCCGAAGGGTTCGGACAAGGTCGATCTGGCCTATCAGTTCATCGCCTTCGCCAGCCGCGCCGACACGATGGCCGACCAGACCAACTACATCACCTATGGTCCGGCCAACATGGACTCCGAATCGAAGATCAGCTCGGAGATCATGGCGCAGCTTCCGACCTCGGCGGAGAACATGACGACGGCGATTGCCCCGGACATCCAGTTCTGGGCCGACAATGCCGATCAGCTGACCCAGCGCTTCACGGCCTGGCTGGCGCAGTAAACTCGTTGCGCGGCGGGGAGGAGATCGTTCCTCCCCGCCGTCTTCCTCGTTTCGAGACCGCGATCGGTCTGCACTCAATGTCGCGCAAGGATTCCGGATATGGTCAGCGCCACGGTGGATCAGGGCGTCCGTACTGCTGACGGCGTACCGCTCAAAATCAAGCTCCAGCGTGCCGAGCGGGCGCGCAAGCTCAAGGCGATCGCCCTCGTGCTCCCGCTGTTTCTCTTCATCGTCATCACCTTCGCGGTGCCGATCGGGGTCATGCTGTTCAATGCGATCTACGATCCCAGCATAGCGCGTCTGATGCCGAAGACCTCGGCGGTGCTCGCGGAGTGGGACGGCCAGGATCTTCCTCCGGAAGCGGCCTTTGCCGCGGTCGTCGAAGATATGAAGCAGGCGCAGATCGAGAAGACGCCCGTTGCCGCGATCGGCAAACGGCTCAACTACGAAATCCCTGGCATCCGCAGCAAGATCATCGCCACCGGCCGCCAGGTCGCGAAGCTGGAAGGCACGGGACCATTCAAGGAGGCGCTGATCGAGATCAACCCGATGTGGGGTGAGCGCGAGACCTGGAACGTCATCAAGCGTTCCAGCGCCTCCTATACCGACTTTTACCTGTTGAATGCGCTCGATTACCGATACAACGCCGACAATCACATCCAGCACCGCCCGGCCAATCAGGCGGTCTTTCAGGACATCTTCATCCGGACCATCGAGATCAGCGTGATGGTCACGCTGGCGACCCTGCTGCTCGGATTCCCGGTTGCCTATCTGCTGGCGACGCTGCCGCCCAAGACCAGCAACCTTCTGATGATCATGGTCCTGCTGCCCTTCTGGACGTCGCTGCTGGTGCGCACGACTGCCTGGGTGGTGCTGCTGCAGACCCAGGGCGTCGTCAACGACACGCTGATCTGGCTCGGCATCCTCGACGACCGCGTCCAGCTCATCTTCAACCGGATCGGCACCATCGTCGCGATGACGCATATCCAGCTACCCTTCACGCTGCTGCCGATCTTCAGCGTGATGAAGACGATCCCGACGACGCATGTGCGCGCCGCGCGCTCGCTCGGCGCCGGGCAGTTCTATGCATTCTGGCGCGTCTATTTCCCGCAGACGGTTCCCGGCATCGCCGCGGGCTGTCTCCTCACCTTCATCCTGTCGCTCGGCTACTACATCACCCCGGCGCTCGTCGGCGGGCCGAAGGACCAGATGATCAGCTACTTCGTGGCGCTCTACACGAACCGCGAGGTGAATTGGGGCATGGCTTCCGCACTCGGCGCCGTTCTGCTCGCCGCGACGCTTGTGCTCTACTTCGTCTACAACAAGCTGGTCGGCGTCGACCGCATGAAGTTCGGGTGAGGCTGACGATGGCTGTTCCTGCATACGCGACACCGATCGAGCGCGCCTGGTACTACATCTTCCGGGCGATATGCGCCGCGGTCCTCGTTTTCCTGATCGCGCCGATCCTCGTGATCATGCCGCTCTCCTTCAACCCGGAGCCCTATTTCACTTATCCGCTGCCGGGCTTCTCGCTGCGCTGGTACGAGGATTTCTTCGGCTCGGCCCGCTGGCTGGACGCGCTCAAGAGCAGCGTCATCGTTGCGGTCTGCACCACGATCCTCGCGACCACGCTCGGCACCACCGCGGCGCTCGGCCTCAGCCGCGCGAACTTTCCCGCGCGCAGTGTCGTGATGAGCATCCTGATCTCGCCGATGATCGTGCCGGTCGTGATCACCGCGGTCGGCATGTATTTCTTCTATGCCGATGTCGGGCTCATCAACAGCTATCCGGGTCTCGTGCTCGCCCATACCGCGCTCGCCACGCCCTTCGTGGTGATCGTGGTGACGGCGACCCTGATGGGGTTCGACCATTCGCTGAGCCGCGCGGCGCAGGGGCTGGGCGCGAAGCCGATGACCGTCTTCTTCAAGGTCATCATGCCGCTCATCCTGCCGGGCCTCATCTCGGGCGCCCTCTTCGCCTTCGTCACCTCCTTCGACGAGGTGGTGGTGGTGCTCTTCATCGCGAGCCCCGAGCAGCGCACCCTGCCGAAGCAGATGTTCAGCGGCATCCGCGAGCAGATCAGCCCGACCATCACGGCCGCGGCCACGCTCCTGATCCTGTTCGCCACCATCATGCTGACGACGGTCGAGCTGCTGCGGCGGCGGTCCGAGCGGCTGCGCGGCATCCGGAACTAGAGCGGGCGGGCCGGCGTCCGGCCGGCCCGTTTCCCGCTTCTTCCAGCCATCGCCCGAGGGAGGCCGCCCGCTGGACAGCGGGGCCCTGCGTTCCTACCCTTGGGCCCGCTTTCTCCCGGGTTGCCATGTATCGCGACAACAGCCTCATACCGAGCGATGCCATTCGCTTGGCGGCCCTGGGCAGCCTGTGGGAGGCGCCGAAGCCCTATGGGGCGCTCGCGAGCGAGGTCCGGTTCTTCGCAGGCCGGATCGTCGGCCCGTCGCTCGACCTGCTGTCGCCCTCGATCGAGCTGCTGCGGGTCGAGGGGCTGGTGGAGGCGCAGTCCGGCGCGGACGGCGGCGAGGCGGCCCCGATGGCGATCACCGCCGCCGGCCGCGAGGAGTTGCGCCGGCTGCTGACCGCCAACCTCCGGGGGCCGCTCGGCGAGATCAACAAGCTCATCATCGCGCTCAAGATCCGCTTCATCGCCGCGCTCGAGCCCGAGGAACGCCGCCTCCAGGCCGACGTGCTGAGCGAGACCTGCGAGCAGGAGCTGGCGCGGCTCGGCGACCTGCGATCGAGCCACGCCGGGACGCCCGGCCATCTCCTCGAATGGCTCGATCACGACATCGCGCAGGTCGAGGAACGGCTCGCCTGGTTCCGCGCGCTCAAGCCGCGGCTTTAGCGCCGGTCAGTAGAGATCCGGTCAGTAGAGATGCTGGCCGCCGGTGACGAAGATCTCGGTGCCGGTGACATAGGCGAAATCCGCCGTGCAGAGCCGATAGACGGCGGCGGCGACCTCCTCCGGCCGTCCCATCCGGTGCATCGGGATGCGCGGGATGAGCGCCTCGTATTCCGGCCCGATCATGCCGGTCTCGATCTCGCCGGGCGCGACCGCGTTCACCCGCACGCCGAGGCTCGCGAACTCGACCGCGAGCTCGCGCGTCAGCGCCGAAAGCGCCGCCTTCGACGTGCTGTAGGCCGAGCTCGCGAAGGGATGGATCGCATGGCCGGCGATCGAGGTGATGTTGACGATCGAGCCCTGGCCGCGATGCAGCGCCTTGGCGAAGCCGCGGGCGAGCTTCAGCGGCGCGAAGAAATTGAGCTCGAACACGTCGCGCCAGGCGTCCACGTCCCCGTTGAGGATGCCGAGCCGCTCCTTGAAGCTGGTCTTGGGCGACACCGCGGCATTGTTGATCAGCGCCTGCAGCGCGCCCTCGCCGATGATGCCGTTGGCCTCCGCGATGAACCGGTCCGCGTCCGCCGCGTCGCTGAGGTCGGCGGTGATGTGGTGGGTCCAGTTCGGGTCGCGCTTGCACTCCTCCGGCACCGTCTCGCGGCTGCAGGTGATGATCCGCCAGCCTTCCTCGCTGAAGCGCTTGACCGTCGCGTGGCCGATCCCGCGGCTCGCTCCCGTCAACACCATGGTCAGCCGCTCGGCGCTCATGCCGGCATTCTAGCCGAAC
>CADEFF010000049.1 GCA_902826565.1 uncultured Rhodospirillaceae bacterium
CGGCGCCGGCATCGTCATTCTCGCGATGATCCTGGACCGGCTCAGCGAACACGCGGCGCGGATCGGCCGCGCCGGGAACGCGAACCAAGGCTCCCGCCCATCGGATCTTTTCCGCATCGCCCGGTCGCGACTCTCGGCAAGACACTAGAATATCCGTCCGTCGCCGTCCGTTCGGTCATCCGAAAGGCGACGCATCGTACGTCCCATTAAGGCAGAGGTTACGAATGAACGACGAGCCGCTTATCCTCATTCCGGGCATGCTCTGCGACGAGCGGTTGTGGAGCCATCAAGTCGGCGGCCTCGGCGACCTTGCGACGCCGATGGTCAGGCTGCCGATCGGCAGCGATTCGATGCGCGGGCTTGCCGTGAAGCTGCTGGAAGACGCGCCGGCGCGCTTTGCCTTGGCCGGCCTCTCGCTCGGGGGCTATATCGCCATGGAAATCATGCGAATCGCCCCGGACCGGGTCACGCGGCTCGCCCTCCTCGACACGACGCCGCTGGCCGACCCCCCGGAACGTGCGGCCTTCCGGCGGGACGTGATGACGCGGTCCGAGCGAGGCGAGTTCGAAGCCGTTTTCGCGGAGGCCATGCTGCCGCGTCTGGTCCATCAGGATCGGCTGACCGACCCCGGGATCACGGATACGCTTTGGGGGATGGCCCGGCGAATCGGCGCGAAGACATTCGTCGAGCAGACCTCGGCGGCGATGAGCAGGGACGATTACCGTCCCGTGCTGCAGTCCGTAAGCTGCCCCACGGTGGTGATCTGCGGGCGCCAGGATGCAATCTGCCCGATCGCCGATCACCGGTTGATGGCGGCGACCGTTCCCGGTGCACGGTTCGTGGCGATCGAGGATTGCGGCCATCTTTCCTCCATCGAACGTCCCCATGCCGTGACTGCGGTCATGCAATACTGGCTCCAGCTATAGCGTTCGAAGCCGGGGAGACCGCATGGGCATGAATCCGGGGTCGCGTTCGAGATGAGCGCGCGCGCAGTCGTCCGGAAGCGGCGACCGAGCATCGGCAATATCACGCTGGGCGAGGTAGCGCTCGCCGCCAAAGTGTCGCCGATGACGGTATCCAACTATATCAACGGCAAGTTCCAGCATATGCGGGAGGACACCCGGCAACGCGTGGCGTCGGCCGTGGAAAGGCTGAACTACCGTCCACATACGGCGGCGCGCGGGTTGCGCCGCTCCAAGCACCTCTCGGTCGGCGTCGTCATCGTCGATGAATCGCCGCTCTATCTTTCCGACGGCTATACGAACGAGGTGATCTCCGGCCTCACGAACCGTCTGAACGAGCATGACCTGACGCTGCAGCTCGAAGGCCGCACGGCGGCAGGGTTCGCGCGCTCGTCGCTGATACGCGACGTTCGCACGGATGGTCTTTTCGTCATGCTTTCGGGGTCGGATCCCGCGCGACGGTCGCTGCTCGACATCGCCATGCGGCTCAAACAGCCGATCGTCGTGCTGCTGGAGCAGGTGGAAGGCCAGAACCGCGATATCTGCTGTGTCACTCAGGACGACCGGACGGGAGGACGCCTGCTCGCCGAACATCTCTTGGAACGCGGCGCCCGCCGGCTCCTCTTCCTTCGCCACAGCTTGAGCCAATGGTGGGCGGTCGGCGAGCGCGAACGGGGAATTGCCGCCGCCGTCGCTCGGTTCAGGAAGGGAGCGACCCTGACCGCCGTGGATTGCGGCAACGGGAGTTTCGACGAAGCGCAGGCGTCGCTTCGGGAGACCATCGAGCGTTACGGGTTGCCCGACGCCGTCATGGGCGCGAACGACAGGATCGGCATCGCGGCGCTGAAATTCCTGAAGTCGAGGAAGATCGCGGTCCCCGGTCAGGTGAAAGTGACCGGGTTCAATGCGTTCGATTTCTGGCGTTATTCGAGCCTGATCCTGACGACGGTTCGATCGCGGGGCTATGAGATCGGGCAGATTGCCGGGGATGAGATGGTCCGGCGGCTCAGTGAGGGCAGGTTTTCCAGAAAGTCGGTGAAGCTGCCGTTGAAGATGGTGCTCGGCGACACGACCTGACGGGTCGTCCGGCGCCGCTATTGGATGTCATCCATCGGGGATTCCTCGGGGCTGGCACTAAAGGCGCTCGGTTAGGGTCTCGTTCACCAGTCCTTAACATCGCTCATGTCAGCTTGGCAGCGGGAAACCCCCGAGTCGCAGGGGCTTTCGGCCCGGAGCCGCCATGTCGTCACCCTTGCCCAAGAACCTGCCGCCGGACAGCATCGCCGCCGCCATGGCGCGCGCCGAGGACGCGGTGGCGGAGCTCGCCGCGGACTACACGGTCTGGGCGCTCGACGACGTGAAGCGGGCGGAGGATGCCTTCGCGCTCTTCAAGAGCGAGCCCGGGCAGCGGAAGGCCCATCTCGAAAACCTCTATCGGGCGGCCCACGACATGAAGGGGCAGGGCGGCAGCTTCGGCTTTCCGCTGGTCACCAAGATCGGCCATTCGCTCTGCCGCTATCTCAAGGGCGGCGAGATGGGCGACGCCAACCTGCCCGTCATCCAGGCTCATATCAGCGCGCTTCGCCTCATCGTCGAGAAGGCGATCAAGGGCGAGGGTGGCCCGGCCGGCGCCAGGCTGATCGCCAAGCTCGAATCCCTCGCGGGCCAGCCGGCGGCGCAGCCGCCCTCGAACTAAGTCTTCCGGCGGCGCAGCCGCCCTCGAGCTGAGCCTTCCGGCGGCGCAGCCGCCCTCGGGCCGAGCCTTCGGCGGGGCGCTCGCCGGTTCCATCCCCGATCTTTCCGATCCGATGGCGCCGCTGCCCGGGCGTGCGCCGCCGCCGCGCTATCTCGTGCCGAAGAGCCGGTCCCCGGCGTCGCCGAGGCCCGGGAGGATGTAGGCGTTCTCGTTCAGCCGCTGGTCGAGCGCCGCTGTGAAGACGGGAATCGTCGGATGGGCGGCCTGGAACACGCCCATGCCTTCGGGGGCGGCGACGAGGGCCATCAGCAGGATGCGCTCGTCCGGCACGCCGCGCCGATTGAGCAGATCGACCGCCGCGACCGCCGAATGACCGGTCGCCAGCATCGGATCGCAAAGGATGAAGAGCCGGCCCTCGGGCTCCGGCAGCTTCACGAAATACTGCACCGGCCGCTGCGTCGCATGATCCCGGTAAAGGCCGATATGGCCGACCCGCGCGGTCGGCACGAGCTCGGTGATCCCGTCCAGCATGCCGAGCCCGGCGCGCAGGATGGCCACGACCGCGAGCTTCTTGCCGGCGATGAAGGAGGCCATCATCGGCTCGAGCGGGGTTTCGATCCGGTCCTGCTCGAGCGGCAGGCTGCGGGTCACCTCATAGCCCATCAGCAGCGCGATTTCCCGGAGGAGCTGCCGGAACTGGATCGTCGGCGTGCGCCGGTCGCGCATCAGCGACAGCTTATGCTGGATCAGCGGATGGTCGAGGATCTCGAGCTGCGGGAAGCGCGGGTCTTTGACCGCCATGATGGGTCGCCTCGGCGCCGGAACGGGGCTCCGATATGGACCGATTCGGCCGGCGGGTCAAAGTCGGGGGTGGCGCCCGGGCGGGATCCGTCTTTGCGGCCGGGGCGGGCCTCATCCTCCCGTGGGGAAACCGGAGGCGAGGCCCGCGCCGGGTGCCATCGGCCAGGGATGCCGTGGCCCTCTCGCAATATCAGGACAGGGGCATCAGGGCAGGGGCACGCCCGCGTCGGCGATCGCGCTCTCGCTGCTGCTATGCACGTTCCCGTAAAGATCGGCGACGCTGTCGCCGAGGGCGCCGAGGGCGCCGAACATCGCGATGCCCACCAGCACCGCCACCAGCGCATATTCGATGGCGGAAGCGCCGCTTTCGTCCGCGATGAACTGCAACAACTGGATGGGCATCCGCCCCTCCCATAGCCAGGACGCCCGTCTCGGGATTCGGGAACGCGATCCCGCGAAATGGCGCCATCCGGTGATCCCAAATCCGGCCATCGCCTGCCTGGCGAGCCCAAGGCCGCATGCCCGTCAACCCCTCCCGCGGCGCCCGTCCTGCGCACCACCCTTCGGTGCCCCCGCCGCGCCCGGACCGCCGGCCCGGCCGCGACGGGGGCGGAAGGAACCGGTCAGTCGAGGCCTGCCGGCGCCGTACCCGCGAGGTTGCTCTGCACCAGGTCGAAAACCGCGGCGACCGCGCTGCCGACGCTGCCGAGGGCGGCAACGCAGGCCACCGACACGAGCGCGGCGATCAAGCCATATTCGACGGCCGTGGCACCCTGCTCGTCCGTCGCAAAGCGAGTCAGATTGTTGAACATGGCGATCTCCTTCCGTCCGATTGTCTCGGGCCGTCCTGGCCGTCGATCAATGGCAGGACTTTCGCAGAAATTATCGAGAATGTCAAATAAATGTCTCTCGCTATAATGGTAAATTACTGGATGACATAAACATATTATTTGAGATAAACATTATAATTATTTAGTATAAATGCAGTCTCTATTTCGAGTATTATTGCACCAAATTTTCGACGATTGCGCGAGGCGGAAGCGCGGCTTTGCGCGCCCCCGCGAGGGCGGTTCCGCAGGGGGAAGCGGGGTCGAGGACGATGGACGGGAGCCGGGCAACCTGCGGCCCGGTGGAACCGGGCCGACGGCGCGAGAGGCGCCGCGGGCGTTCCCCGAGCGGCCGGGAATCCGGGTGCTGGAAGGCAGACAGGAAGCGGGGTCGCGGGAGCGCCGGCGGATCTCGGGATGCCGGCGCGGGAGCGCCGGCGGGCGGCCTTAGATGCGGCTTCCGAGCGGGTTGTTCGGGCTGGCCGGGCCGGGCCGGGGATCGGCGGCCCTAAGGCCGGCCTCGCGCCGGTCGAGGATGCGGCCCATGGCCCACCAGATGGCGGCCGTGGCGGCGATCGAGACATAGCCGTCGACGGCGTAGTGCCAGCCGAGATGGACCGAGCCGATCTGGATCGCGACGCAGTAGAGCAGCGCCGCGAGGCCGATCAGCCGATGCACGCGCCAGCCCAGCAACACGAAAAGGAACGCCATGGAGAGATGCATGCTCGGCATCGCCGAGATGCCGCCGCCGAGGCCCACGGTGCCTTCGGTGAAATAGCCCCAGAGCTTCTCCTGGGTGATGAGGGACCAGATCTCGGCGCTCGCATTCGCCTCGCGGAGATAGCCCATCAGCGGCGCGTAAGGATCCTCGAGCCCGGTCACGCGGCCGAAATAGCAGGGTCCGGCCGAGGAGAAGAGCATCGCCGCCCCGGTACCCAGCAGCGACCAGCAGGCCATCATCGAGCCCAGGAACTGCGCGCGCAGGCGGCGATCGTGGTAGCCCGCGATCTGCCAGACCAGCACGAACCACAGCACCAGAAACCAGAGCACGTAGAAGACGGTCACGATCTGCGAGACGCGCGGCTCGCCCAGCAGCGGCTGCAGCAGTCGCCAGGGCGCCTCGCCGCCATGCAGCCAGCGATCCGCGATTTCGAACCGCACGTCCCAGCGGAAGGGCGCGACGAGCCCGACCGCCGATTTGAGCACGGTGAAGCTGTTCAGAAAGATGGGCAGCAGCAGCAGCGGCGGCAGCGCCGTGGCGATGCGGTCGATGGTGAAGACGGAATCGCGCAGCCGCTGCAGCAGCATGGTCATCGGCCGCGCCGGCCGCAGGACGAGGGCGATGTAGAGCGGATAGAAGAACAGCATGACGCCCAGCATCGCCGGAATGATCTTCAGATAGAGCGCGACATAGAGATAGAGCGCGCCGGTGACGCTGCCGGTCAGATGCCATTCGACCAGCATCGCCGTCGCGAGATAGAGCAGCACGAAGACCGCCATGGCGCGATGCCGGACGAAGGACTGGCCGATCGCCTCGAGGAGCCGCGCGACGATGCCGGGGCCGCGTGCGGAATCGCGGCCGGCGAACAGGCGGAGGCTGTAGGCGACAAACGGAGACATGGGCGAAGGTCGATCGTTTTCCGGAGCGCTCAGCCTGGCCCGCAAGGAGTTAAAACTCGGTCGATGAGGCGGCAGCGACGCCAGTTCTTCGCCAGCACGGGCGAGGGGCGATGCGGGCGCCGGCGAAGGCGGGGCGGCGGCGAGGCCGAAACGAAAATAGAAAGGGCTCCGTTGCGTCCGCAACGGAGCCCCTTCCGGCTCCAAGCGCCCCCCGGCGCAGCCGCTGCGTCCCCCGAGGGAACGCAGCGGCCGCCGGAAGGAGCTGTTAGTTCGTCGTACCGGCTTCGACCGCGCCGCTCAGCGTGGTGCTCACGAAGTTGAAGATGGCTTCGAGCGAACCACCGAGCGAGGTCAGAGCGCCGATAGCGGCAACCGACACGAGCGCAGCGATGAGGCCGTACTCGATGGCCGTGGCGCCCTGCTCGTCCTGCAGGAAATGACGGAACGTGGACATGGATGGGTCTCCTTCCTGGTTGTCCCGGAGGGCGATAATGGCGACCAACCGTGAACCGCTGGTTAACGGCCAAGAGAAAAATGCGCCCCGGCAATATTTCTATTAGACCCTGGAATCATTACTGGTTATCTACTTGCGGGCAAATCCCGACGACGTTGTCTAAAATGCAAACCGTCCAGATTCGCCGATTTCCGGGGTGCCGCGCCGGTTTTTTTAACCCGCCACGACGGCATCCGCCGGCAAGCGGCGACCTCCCGCCCCGAGGGCAGACGCCGGTCCCGCAGGGCGCCCGGGCAAGCGTTTCGAAGCCGGTGCCCCCTTGCGCCGCTAAATCTGGAGTATTAGAGGGTTGTTTTTGTAAAAACCAAATATAGATCGGAGCGCATATAGAATTCGATCCGACCTCGATTTCCCGGAATTCCAGGTCGTTGAAGGATTGGCGACGCGGCGGGGCCGGCGATCCCCTCATATCCAGGCGGTGGCCGCCGCGCCCGCGCGCGGCCTTGCGCCCGTCAACGGGGAGGAAGCGGCCGACGGCGCCGGCGGCTCAGCCGCCCGCGATGCTCCGGGCGACGGGAGCGGCGGGAACCAGACCGACGGCGGGCTGGCGGGCGCGCCCGGCGATCCAGCCGACCAGATACCAGATGGCGAAGGTGGCGAGGGCGCCGAGATAGCCGTCGATCGCGTAATGCCAGCCGAGATGCACCGAGCCGACCTGGATCAGCACCGCATAGACGGCGGCGATCGCGCCCAGCACGCGGTTCGTGCGCCAGAAGAGCAGGGCCAGCAACACGGCCATCGCGACGTGCATGCTGGGCATGGCGGATATCCCGCCGCCGAGGCCGATCGCGCTCTCGACATGGCTTGTCCAGAGATAGTCCTGCACCTGCAGCGACCACACCCGGGCGACCTGGTCCGCATGCTTCAGATAGTCCATGAGCGGCGCGTAGGGATCGGGCAGGCCGGTCACGCGGCCGAAATAGCAGGGCCCGGCCGAGGCAAGCAGGGTCGCGACGAGGTTGCCGAACAGCATCCAGAGCAGCACCAGGGTGGCGAAAAACTGCGCGCGGAGCTGGCGGTCCCGCAGGCTGAAGGCCTGCCAGACCCAGACGAAGCAGAGGATGAAGAACCAGAGATTGTAGAGGAAATTGAGGCCCTGGGTGATCGCGGGCACACCGATCAGGGGCTGCAGCAGCTCCCACGGCGCATGGCCGCCATGGAGCCACCGATCGAGGGCGTCGAGCCGCAGGTCCCACACGAAGGGGCTGAAGAGGGTTATCGAGCTCTTGAGCACCGTGAAGGCGCTGCAAAAGATCGGCATCAGCAGCAGCATGGGGAGCGCGACGGCGATGCGTTCGACGGTGAAGAACTTGTGCCGCATGTCCGTAAGGAACATGGTCAGCGGGCGCGCCGGCCGGACCACGAACATGATGTAGAGCGCGTGGCCGAGGATGATGACGAACACCATCAGCGGCATGAGCATCACATAGACAGGGAGATAGAGACTGAGCGCGGCGCCGGAGGCCGCATGAATCATCGCCAGCACGCCGGCCGCGGCCAACACCTCCACCGCGACGATGGCGGCGAACCACCATTGCTCGCGGAACGAGGCGAGCACGGCCGTGACCCAGCGTCGTGCCAGGCGCCGCAGATAAGACGGCAGGGGGGCGTCGAGGCTCGAGACGGTCGAGGACATGAGGATCGGCTCCGGCGAAGACGCCGCCGAATCTGCCGCGGATTGGTTAAGGCTTGGTGGAGGGATCGGGCGCCCCGACGGCGGTCGCGCGCCTGCCGTCGCGAAGCCGCGACCGTTCCGAACGCGAGGCCTACTCGGCGGCGGCGGGCGGAATGCCGGTGAGGTCGTCGAGCGCGGCGAGAAGATCGGTGAGCTCCGCCTCGGCCGCCGGATCGGGCGTGTCGTCGCCGTTGCCCGCGCCGGCCAGCGGGTCCGACAGGAGGCCGGCATCCTCGAAGGCCGTCTGCGGCGCGGCGCCGCAACAGCGGATCATGGCGGCGGCGAGCTCCGGGACCTGGATCGGCTTCGACACATAGTCGTTCATGCCGGCCGCGAGATATTGCTCGCGCTGGCCCGCCATCGCGTTCGCCGTGAGGGCGATGATCGGAATCCGCGCTTCGGGGCCCTTGAGGGCACGGATGGCGCGGGTCGCGGAGGGTCCGTCCATCTCGGGCATCTGCACGTCCATGAGGATGAGGTCGTAGCGGACCCGTTGCACGGCCGCGACGGCGTCGAGGCCGTTGCCGACGAGATCGGTATGGCAATCGAACTTCTTGAGGAGCGCGTTGATCAGCATCTGGTTGACCTGGTTGTCCTCGGCGACGAGGACGCGCAGGCCGCGCCGCGGCCGGCGGTCGGCGGCGTCGATCTCTCCCGCGGCCGAGATCGCGGCCTGGTCGACGAGGCGGCAGCGCACGGTGAACCAGAAGGTCGAGCCCTCGCCGGGCTCGCTCGTAAGGCCGACCTCGCCGCCCATGATCTCCGCGAGCTGACGGCAGATGGCGAGACCCAGTCCGGTGCCCCCGTAGCGCCGCGAGGTCGAGCTGTCTCCTTGCGTAAAATGGGTGAAGAGGAGCGGCTGGATCTCCTTCCGGATGCCGATCCCGGTATCGGCGATTTCGGCACGGAGCTCCACCTCGTCGCCCTGGATCGGCGTGATCCTGGTCGAGATCGTGATGTAGCCGCGCTCGGTGAACTTGATCGCGTTGCCGACGAGGTTGAACAGGATCTGGCGGATGCGGCCGGAATCGGCATGCAGCCAGACCGGGCCCGTGCGCGCCGGCGGCGGCGCCTTGAGCACGATGCCCTTCGCCTGGGCGCGGGGGCCGAGCAGCGTCACCACGCTGTCCAGCACGCTGTCGAACTGGAAGTCGGTGGCGTCGAGCGCCATGCGGCCGGCCTCGAGCTTCGAGAAATCGAGGATGTCGTTGATGATGGTCAGCAGCGCCTCGGCGGATTCCCGCACCGTGAGGGCGAAATGACGCTGCTCGTCGCTGAGCTCGGTATCGAGCAGGAGGCCGGTCATGCCGAGCACGCCGTTCATCGGCGTGCGGATCTCGTGGCTCATCATGGCGAGGAATTCGGATTTCGCGCGCGCCGACGCTTCGGCCCGCGCCATCGCCTTGGCGAGATCCTCGGTCAGGCCGACCAGCTCCGAGCCCTGCTCCTCGAGCCGCGTCTTGGTGGCCTGGAGCTCCGCCACATAGCGCTGCAGCCGCGCCTCCTCGGCCTTGAGCGCTTCCTGCTGCTCGCGGAAGCCGGTGATGTTCTGGGTGATGCCGAGGATGCGCACGATGCGCCCGGTGTCGTCGCGCTTGTATTCGCCGGCATCCCGCACCCAGGCGACCGACCCGTCCGGGCGCTGGATCCGGATCTCGAGATCGTAGGGTTCGCCGTGCTCGCGGCAGCGGCGGAGGGTCTCCTTGAACTGCTCGCGATCCTCGGGATGGATCATCTCGGCATAGCGATCGAGTGAGCCGAGCCGCGAGACATAGTCTTCGACCGTAAGGCCGTGCAGCGTCGCCACCTCCTCCGAGCAGAAGACGCAGCGCTCGTCGATCTCGTCCCACACCCAGTAGCCGAGCTGGGCAAGCTTGGCGCCCTGCTGCAGCAGGGCCTCGCGCTCGACGAACGCATGTTCGCGGCGCATATGCTCGGTGATGTCCTGGATCGCGCCGACCGAGCGGGTGACGCGGCCGTCGGCGTCCTTCTGGTAGTGCGCGATCTCGCGCACATGCAGCATGCTGCCGTCGCGGCGGAAGATGCGGAACTCGAGATCGTAGCCTTCGCCCAGCTCGCGGCCGCGGCGCGAGGCTTCGGCGTAGCGGGCGCGGTCGTCCGGGTGGATGCGGGCGAGCAGCGTGTCGATGTTGGGGGCGCTCGCGTAATATTCCTCGACGGTCATGCCGTCGATCGCAGCCGCCGCCTCGGTCTGCAGCAGGATCCGGTCCTCGACTTCGTCCCAGATCCAGTAGCCGAGCTTCGCCATCGCCGCGCCCTGGCGCAGCATATGCTCGCGCTCGACGATCGCCTGCTCGCGGCGCCTCTGGTCGGTGATGTTCTGGGCGATGCCGAACGAGCGGACGATGCGGCCGCGTTCGTCCCGCACATACTGGCCGATCTCGCGCAGATAGGCGACTTCGCCCTCCGGATCGAGCATCCGGTATTCGACGTCGTAGGGCGCCCCCTCGGCGCGGCAGGCGGCGACGGTCTCGCGATAGCGCTCGCGGTCGTCCGGATGCACCGCGTCGAGATGCGAGCTCGTGGTGGCGTAGCGCTCGGTAAATTGCTCGACGGTGAGGCCGGCGAGCCTGGCCGCCTCCTCGGAGGCCTGCAGGCTGCGGTCGTTGATCTCGTCCCACACCCAATAGCCGAGGCTCGCGAGCCGCGAGCTCTGCTGCAGCATGGCCTCGCGCTCGACGAGGGCCGCCTCGCGCTCTTTTTCCAGCGTGATGTCCTGCGCGCTGCCGATATGGCGGCAGACCTGGCCTGCCTCGTCAAGCTCGTACTCGGCGATCTCGCGCACATGGACCACCTCGCCGTCGCGGCGCAGCAGACGGTAATCGATCTCGTAGCCCGGCGCGCCGCGAAGCCGCGCCTCGCGCAGCGTCCTCGAGTAGCGTTCGCGGTCCTCCGGATGAACGGCGGCGAGGAAGACCTCGGCGTTCTCGTATTTGAGCGAGCAGTCGAGCGGCGTCAGCCCGTGCAGCCGCGCGACTTCCTCGGAGCAGGTGAAGACCGGCGCGGCCCGCGGGTCCCAGATCCAGTAACCGAGCTTCGCGAGCTTGGCGCCCTGCTGCAGGAAGGCGCTCTGCTTGCGCAGCGCCTCCTCGCGCCGTTTCTGCTCGCTCATGTCCTGCACCACGCCGACCGAGCGCAGGACGCGGCCCTGCTCGTCGCGGATATAGCTGCCGATCTCGCGCGCCTCGGTAAAGCCGCCGTCGGGCTGCCTGATCCGGATGTCGATGGAATAGGGCGCGCCCGCGGCCGCGGCCTGCTTCAACGTTGCGAGATAGCGTTCGCCATCGTCGGGGTGAAGGCGGGTCGCGATCGCGACGTTGCTGGCGCGGTCGGCGAGGAATTGCGCCACGCTGATGCCGTGGATCTGGGCGAGCTCCTCGGAGCAGTAAAGGCAGCGGTCCTCGGTTTCGTCCCAGATCCAGTAGCCGATCCCGGCGAGCTTCGCCCCCTGATGCAGCAACGCCTCGCGCTCGGCGAGCTGCCGCTCGCGCTGCTTCGCGTCGGTCACGTCCTGGGTGATGCCGATGCAATGCTCGACGCGGCCGTCGCGACGGCGGCCGAACTGGCCGATCTCGCGCACATGGACCGTCTCGCCGTCGGCGCGCCGGATGCGGTAGCCGGTATCGTAGCTGCCGCCGAGCCCCTGCGCCTCGGCCACGGTGCGGCGGTAATGCTCGCGGTCGTCGGGATGGATCGCGTCGAGGAGCCGGGCGCGGCTGCGGAAGCGCTCGCGGTACTCGCCCATGCCGAGGCCATGGAGCCGGGCGACCTCCTCGGTGCAGTAGATGCTGAGATCGGCATCGACGTCCCAGACCCAATAGCCGAGCTTCGCGAGCTTGGAGCCCTGCCGCAGCAGCGCGTCGCGCTCGAGCAGCTCCTGCTCCCGCTGCTTGAGCTCGGTGATGTCGGTATGGGCGCCGACCATGCGGATCGCGCGGCCGGCGGAATCCCGCTTCACCTTTCCGCGGCACAGCATGTGGCGGATCGAGCCGTCCTTGTGCCGGTAGCGCTGGATCATCGTGAAGGACGGCACTTCGCCGCGCAGATAGGTGTCGAGCAGCGCGTTCGCCGCGTCGCGGTCCTCGGGCAGGATCAGCTTCGTCCAGGTGGTGCGGTCCGAGACGAGCTCTTCCTCGCGATAGCCGAGCTGCTCCTTCCAGCGCGGCGAGAGCCAGACCTCGTCGCTCAGCAGGTTCAGATCCCAGATGCCGTCGCTGCTGCCCTCGAGGGCGAGCTCGAGACGCTCGCGGCTCTCGCGGAGCTGCTCCTCCAGCTCGCGGGTCCGCGTCACGTCGATGCCGACGCTCTGGAACTCGACGACCTCGTCATGCGAGTTGAAGATCGCCCGGTCGCGCCAGAGGATCCAGCGGCGTTCGCCATGGCCGTCGAGCCGGCGCTGGACGCACTCGGAGGTCGGGTGCTGGGCGGTGCTGGAGGCGAGCGACGCGCGGATCTCCGCATGCTCCTCGGGCGGAACCCGCTCGAGGAAGGAGCGGCCGAGCACGCGCGCCGCCTGCAGATCGAAGAAGCGGCAATAGCGCTCGTTCACGTAGGTGATGGTACAATCCGGCCGGAACCGGCAGATCAGGTCGCTCTGGTCCTCGGCGCTGGAGGCCACCACCGCTTCGAGCCGCTGCAGCCGCTCCTCGGCGTATTTGCGGCCGGTGATGTCGGTAAGCGAGCCCCAGAGCCGGGCGACCCGCTTGTCCCTGTCGAAGATCGGGGTCAGCACCCGCTGCCACCAGCGGGCCTCCTGCCTGCCGTCGACGCGCTGCTCGGAATTGACGACCTTGCCGGCGGCGACGCAGCGGCGATAGTCGGCGAGAAGCGGCGCCGCGGCCTCGCTGCCGAACGCTTCGGCCGGCGTGCGGCCGATCAGCCGCTCCCGCGAGATGCCGGTGACCCGCAGATCGGCGTTGTTCGAGGCGAGGTAGCGGAACTCGCCGTCCGGCGCGACCTCGACGACGAAAACCGGCGAACCGATCGCGTCAATCGCTTCCTGCAGTTCGGCGGCGGAGAGATGGGCCAGCATGGCGTCGGACGAACCCCAAGGCCGCTCCTCCCGAGCGGCCGACGCCCGAAACCTACGGGAACGCGCTTAACTTTAGGTTATTTCGGCCGGACGTGCGGAGGATCGCGTTAGGACTCGTCGCGTGCCGGATTCCCGATCTTAAGAATGAGGTAACCGACGATGCCCGAAAGCAGCGAGCCGAGCAGGACGCCGAGCCTGAGCGGCGCCGCCTGGTCCGCCTCGTCCCAGGCGAGCATGCCGATGAAGAGGCTCATGGTGAACCCGATGCCGGCGAGCGTGCAGGCGCCGTAGAGCCCGAGCCGGCTCGCGCCCTCCGGCCAGCGCCCGATCCCGAGCCTGATGGCGAGCAGCGCCGCGCCGAAGGCGCCGATTTGCTTGCCGACGAAGAGCCCGGCCGCGATCCCGAGGGTGACGCTGCCGGTGAGCACGCCGAGTCCGGCCCCGACGAGCGACACGCCCGCATTGGCGAACCCGAAGAGCGGCATGACGAGGAATGCGACCCAGGGATGGAGCGAGGTTTCGAGCGACCGGGCGGGCGAAGGCCGGTCGCCGGCTGCGGCCATCGGCACGGCGAAGGCGGTGATGACGCCCGCAAGCGTCGCATGCACGCCCGATTTGAGCACGCAGACCCAGAGGCAGATGCCGACCAGCACATAGGGCGCCACCCGTCGCACGCCGAAGCGGTTGAGGGCGAGGAGCAGAAGCGCCGCGATGCCGCCCGCCAGCAGTGCGGGCCAGGAGAGGTCGCCCGAATAGAAGATGGCGATGATGACGATCGCGCCGACATCGTCGATGATGGCGAGCGCCAGCAGGAATATCTTGAGGCTCGAGGGCACGCGGTCGCCGGCAAGCGTCAGCACGCCGATCGCGAAGGCGATATCGGTCGCGGCGGGAACCGCCCAGCCGCGCGCCGCCACCGGATCGTGCCCGTTGAAGGCGAGGAAGATCGCCGCCGGCACCACCATCCCGCCGAGCGCCGCGATGGCGGGCAGCGCCGCCTGGGCCGGGGTCGACAGCTCGCCCTCGAGGAGCTCGCGCTTGATCTCGAGCCCGACCACCAGGAAAAAGACCGCCATCAGCCCGTCATTGATCCAGAGCAGCAGCGGCTTGGCGAGATGCAGCGAGCCGACATGGATCTCGACCGGCAGGGCGAGGAAGGCCTGGTAATAGGGCAGGGCGCCGGTGTTGGCCGCCAGCATCGCGAGCAGCGCGGCGGCGAGCAGCAGGATGCCGGAGCTCGACTCCAGATGCAGGAATTCGCGAATCTCGGTGAGCAGGCGGCTGTGGTAGGGTGACGACAAGGGCAGCCTCGCGGGGCGGGGATCTTCCCCGGGAGACTCCATTTACCGCATGATGCGGTGCGAAAGAAGCAAAAGCGAACGGGGCGAAGTTCCGGTGACACCATCCGAAGAGTTGATCGGGCTGACTGCGCGCGAGGCGGTGAGCCGCCTGAAGCGACGCGAGATCCATCCGCGCGAGCTGGTCGCGGCCGCGCTGGCGCGGATCGCCGAAACCGATCCGGCGATCAACGCCATGCCGACGCTCTGCCCCGAGCGCGCGCTCGCCGCGGCCGAGCGCGCCTCGCCCGATGCGCTGCTCGCCGGCCTGCCCTTCGCGGTCAAGGACCTGACCGACGTCGCCGGCGTGCGATCGACGCAAGGCTCGCCGGTCTTCGCGAACAATATCCCCGACCGTTCCGACCTCATGGTCGAACGGATCGAGGCGCATGGCGGCGTGGTCCTCGGCAAATCCAACACGCCCGAGTTCGGCGCCGGCGCCAACACCTTCAACGAGGTGTTCGGCGAGACGCGGAACCCGTGGAACACCGCGCTCACCTGCGCCGGTTCCTCGGGCGGCTCGGCGGCGGCGCTGGCGGCGGGCCAGGTCTGGCTCGCGACCGGTTCCGATCTCGGCGGCTCGCTGCGCACCCCGGCGAGCTTCTGCGGCGTGGTCGGCATTCGCCCGAGCCCTGGCCGCGTGGCGAGCGGGCCCGCGGCGCTGCCCTTCGGCACGCTCGCGGTCGAAGGGCCGATGGGCCGCAATGTCGGCGACGCGGCGCTGCTGCTGGATGCGATGGTCGGCGAGCATCCCGAGGATCCGCTGTCGCTGGCCGCGCCCGCCGGCTCCTATCGCGCGCAGGCCGAGCGGCCAGCGCTGCCGCGGCGGGTGGGCTTCAGTCCCGATCTCGGCATCTGCCCGATGGAGCCGGAGGTGGTCGAGATCGCGCGGCGCGCGGTCGCGCGGCTCGCGCGCGAAGGTGTCGACGTGACCGACGCCTGCCCGGATTTCAGCGAGGCGCCCGCCGCCTTCAAGACGCTGCGCGCGCTCGGATTCTCGACCTCGATGAAGGAGCTCTACGACAATCGCCGCGGCGAGCTGAAGCCGGACGTGATCTGGAACATCGAGCACGGGATGAAGCTCGACGCTGCCGTTATCGGCGAGGCGGAGCGCGCGCGGGGCCGGCTCTATTACCGTCTCGTCGCCTTCTTCCGCGACCACGACTTCCTGATCTGCCCGGCGGCGCAGGTGGCGCCCTTCCCGGTCGAGACGCGCTGGATCCGCGAGATCGCCGGCGTGCCGCTCGACAACTACGTCGAATGGATCCGCATCACCTATGCGGTGACGCTGACGAGCCTGCCGGTGGTGGCGCTGCCCTGCGGCGTCACGGCGGACGGCCGGCCGGTGGGGTTGCAGCTCATCGGCCGCCCGCGCGGCGAGGCGGCGCTGATCGCCGCCGCCGCGGCGCTGGAATCGCTCTGGGGCCTTGCAACGCAGGTCCCGATCCTGCCGCGAACGGCCGCGAAAACCGCCCGGGCGGCCCGCTGATCCGGACCGCCGGCCTTGCCCGGCAAAGCCTCACGCGCTAAGCCCTTGCGACGTTGTGGCGGATCGGTCGGCCGCCGCCCGGCAGTGGGGGCGGACGGCCTCCGGCGCGGCGGATCGGTCGGCTGCCGCCCGGCAGTGGGGGCGGACGGCCTCCGGCGCGGCGGATCGGTCAGCCGCCGGCCCGGCGGCGGGGACGGACGGCCTGCCGCGCCGCTAAGCCATTCGCAAGAAAGGTTCGTCAGCATGCCCCCGGTTGGATCGGAGCCGTCGATGAATGAAGCCGTCAGCAAGCGCCGTCTGCTCCCGGGCGATGCGGTGCCCTGGTTCCGCGTCCGCGCGACCAGCAGCGAGAACTTCACCTTCGCGACTGTCGCCGGCCGCTACATCGTGCTCTGCTTTTTCGGCAGCGCGGGCCGCGACGCGACACGCGGGCCGCTCGAGTCGCTGCTGAAGCATGGCGCGCTCTTCGACGACGTGCGGACGCATCTCTTCGGGGTGAGCTGCGATCCGAAGGACGAAAGCGAGAAGCGCGTCGAGCCGCGGATTCCCGGCATCCGCTATTTCTGGGATTTCAACGGCAATGTGAGCGAGATGTTCGGCGCGCTCGAGCGCGCCACCGGCCGTTATCATCCCTTCACGCTGGTGATCGATCCGAACCTCCGGGTGCTGACCGTCATTCCCTTCCGCGCCGGCCAGGACCACGGCGACGCGGTCGCGGGTTTCCTGAAGGATCTGCCGCCGCCCGGGCTCCATGCCGGGCTGGCGACGCCCGCGCCGGTGCTCGTCATGCCGCGCATCTTCGAGCCCGAGTTCTGCCGCGATCTCATCCAGTACTACCAGGCGCAGGGCGGGCAGGATTCGGGCTTCATGCGCGAGGTCGAGGGCCGTACCGTCGGCGTCATCGACTATTCGCACAAGCGCCGGTCCGACTGCCTCATCAGCGACCCGGCGCTGAAGGCGGGCGCGCTGCAACGTATCGTCCGGCGGCTCATCCCCGAAATCCAGAAAGCGTTCCAGTTCCGCGCCACCCGGCTCGAGCGCTATATCGTCGCCTGTTACGAGACCGAGCCCGGCGGCTATTTCCGGCCGCATCGCGATAACACGACGAAGGGCACCGCCCATCGGCGCTTCGCCGTCACCATCAACCTCAATGCCGGGGACTATGAAGGCGGCGATCTGCGCTTCCCGGAATTCGGCCCGCAGACCTACCGCGCGCCGACCGGCGGGGCGGTCGTGTTCTCCTGCAGCCTGCTGCATGAGGCGATGCCGATGACGCGCGGCACCCGCTACGCCTTCCTGCCGTTCCTTTACGACGATGCGGCGGCCCGGCAGCGCGAGGAGAACGCCCAGTTCCTGGCCGAGGGGTTGCCGAAATACCGGGCGGATGCCGGCGTCCCGGCGCCGGAACCGCAGGGCGTGCCCGGGGAACCGGCTTAAGGCTTTCCTCGTTATTGCTCTGCAAACTCCCCCTTGCTGAAGCTTGCCGGGGGGTTTCGGCTCCTGTATATTGCGCTGCAACAAAGACTTGGCGGCAAGGCCGACGGTGCGGGCTCGCAAGGGCGGGCAGATCGGCCACGAGGTCCGAGGCTCCATGAACGAAGCGAACGGCTATTATCTCGAGGATCTGTCGGTGGGCATGAGCGCGAGCTATGCCAAGACCATCACCGACGCCGACGTCGTCCTGTTCGCCGGGGTGTCCGGCGACATGAACCCGGTGCATCTCGACGCGGACTACGCCAATGCGAGCATGTTCAAGGGCCGCATCGCGCACGGCATGCTGACCGCGAGCGTGATCTCGGCGGTGCTCGGCACCAAGCTCCCGGGGCCGGGCTGCATCTATCTCAGCCAGAATCTGAAGTTCAAGGCGCCGGTCCGGATCGGCGACACCGTCAAGGCGCGCGTGACCGTGACCGCGATCGACGAAGCGCGCGGACGAATTACCGTCGCCACCCTCTGCACCGTGGGCGACACGGTGGTGATCGACGGCGAGGCGCAGATCATGGTCCCGCGCCGTCCGGTCTCGCAGGCGGCCGAGTAGCCCCGGGACGTCCGCCGGCCCGCGCATCCGGCCCCTGCGGGTTTCCCGCCGGCCCGCGAAAGCCCCGGTTTCCGCCGCTTTCCCGACGGTGAAACGCTACCCTCGGCGGTGCGCCTGCGCTATGGTCCAGCCCGCTTCGCCCGGCCCCGCCGGGCAATTCGGTTGACGGAAACGATGCGGCTCATTCGACATCACACCGAGGTTCCGGTCGAAGCGCGCGGCGCCGTGGTGGCGCTCGGCAATTTCGACGGGGTGCATCGCGGCCACCAGGCGGTCATCGCCGAGGCGGCGCGGATCGCGCGCGGCCTCGGCACGAGCTTCGGCGTCGTCACCTTCGAGCCGCATCCGCGCCAGTATTTCCAGCCGGACCAGCCGCCCTTCGCGCTGACGCCGCTGCGCATCAAGCTGCGCATGCTGGAGGCGACCGGCTGCGACTACGTCTTCCTGCTCTCCTTCAACCGCGCGCTCGCCGGCATGAGCGCCGAGGCCTTCGCGACCGAGGTGCTGGGCGAGGGGCTGGCGCCGGCCCATGTCGTGATCGGCTACGATTTCCTCTTCGGCAAGGGCCGCAAGGGCGATGCCGCGGTGCTGGCGGATTTCGGCCGGATGCATGGCTTCGCCGTCACCTCGGTCGAGCCGGCGAGCGAGGCGGGCGGCGAGGTCTTCTCCTCGACCCGGATCCGCGAGCATCTGAAGGCGGGCCGGCCGGATCTGGCGGCCCGGCTGCTCGGCCGCCCCTTCGAGATTTCCGGCCATGTGCGCCACGGCCGCAAGCAGGGGCGCGAGCTCGGCTTCCCCACCGCCAATATTCAGCCCGGCCCCTATCTCGAGCCCGCCCACGGCATCTATGCGGTGAAGGCGGGGATCGACCACGGCATGGGAACCGCCTGGGAGGACGGGGTCGCGAGCCTCGGCGTGCGTCCGACCGTCGAGAGCGGCGGCGAGCCCTTGCTCGAGGTGCATCTCTTCCACACCAAGCGCGACCTCTATGGCTGCATCCTGCGCGTCGCCTTCCTCGATTTCATCCGCCCGGAATACAAGTTCGCCAGCCTCGACGCGCTGGTGAAGCAGATGAAGTCGGACTGCAAATGGGCGAAGCGCAAGATCCGCGCCTATAAGGGCCCCGCGCCCGGCACCCTGCCGCCGCCGCTCAAGCTCCCCGAGTCGCATTTCCATCGTCCCGATGTGTATGAGCGCGCGCTGCGGCCGCGCCATTCCGGCACTTCCTGAATTTCGCGCGATGGCTTTTCCAGAGGATTTCGGCCTTGGATTATAAATCGACCGTGTTTCTGCCGCGCACCGAGTTCCCGATGCGCGCCAACCTGCCGGAGCGCGAGCCCGCGATCCTGAAGCAGTGGCAGGCGCTCGACCTCTATGCCCGGCTGCGCGAGAGCGCGAAGGGCCGACCGAAATTCGTGCTGCATGACGGCCCGCCCTATGCGAACGGCGCCATCCATATCGGCACCGCGCTCAACAAGATCCTGAAGGACGTCGTGGTACGCGCCCAGCAGATGCTGGGCAAGGACGCGCCCTATGTGCCGGGCTGGGACTGCCACGGCCTGCCGATCGAATGGAAGATCGAGGAGAAATACCGTGCGGCCGGCAAGGACAAGGACGCGGTGCCGGTGATCGAGTTCCGGCGCGAATGCCGCGAGTTCGCCGAGCACTGGATCGGCGTGCAGCGCGCCGATTTCAAGCGGCTCGGCGTGACCGGCGACTGGGAACGGCCCTACACCACCATGGCCTATCCCGCCGAGGCGCAGATCGTGCGCGAGATCGGCAAGTTCCTGCTGAATGGCGGGCTCTATCGCGGCTCGAAGCCGGTGCTCTGGTCGGTGGTCGAGAAGACCGCCCTCGCCGAGGCCGAGGTCGAGTATCACGACCATGTCTCGAACACCGTCTGGGTCGCCTTTCCGGTGCGGCAGGGGCGCGCCGCCTTCCAGAACGCCTCGCTGGTGATCTGGACCACCACGCCCTGGACCCTGCCGGGCAACCGGGCCATCGCCTACGGCCCCGACCTCACCTATGTCGGGCTGCAGATCGACAGCGTCGCCGAGGGCAGCCTCGCGAAGCCGGGGATGCGCGCGATCGTCGCCACCGACGGGATGCTGCTCGCCGATTTCATCAAGTCGGTCGGCATCGAGGGCCATACGATCTTCTGGGAAGGCAAGGGGCGCGAGCTCGAAGGCACGGTCTGCGCCCATCCGCTCGCCGGCGAGGGCTACGACTTTCCGGTGCCGGCGCTCGCGGCGGGCTTCGTCACGGTCGAGCAGGGCACCGGCCTCGTCCATATCGCCCCCGGCCACGGCGCGGACGATTTCGAGCTCGGCTCGGCGCATGGCATCGAGGTGCCGGAAACGGTCGCGGCCGACGGCAGTTATTTCCCGCATGTGCCGCTCTTCGCCGGCAGGAAGGTGCTGACCGCCGAAGGCAAGAAGGGCGACGCCGATCCCGCCGTCATCGCGGCGCTCGAAGCCAAGGGCGCGCTCCTTGCGAGAGGCAGGCTCACCCACTCCTATCCGCATAGCTGGCGGTCGAAGGCGCCGCTCATCTTCCGCAACACCGCGCAATGGTTCATCTCGATGGAGACGAACGATTTGCGCGCGAAGGCGCTGAAGGCGATCGACGACACCCGCTTCGTGCCGCCGCAGGGGCGCAACCGCATCCGCGCGATGATCGAGGGGCGGCCCGACTGGTGCATCTCGCGCCAGCGCGCCTGGGGCGTGCCGATCGCCGTCTTCGTCGATCGCCGCACCGGCGAGCCGCTGCGCGATCAGGCGGTGATCGACCGGGTGGCCGAGGTGTTCGAGACGGAGGGGGCCGACGCCTGGTTCTCCAGCGATCCGTCGCGCTTCCTCGGGCCCGGCCGCGATCCGAAGGATTACGAGCAGGTCACCGACATCGTCGAGGTCTGGTTCGAATCGGGCTCGACCCATGCCTTCGTGCTCGAGCCGCGCAAGGATACGGACCTCGCCTGGCCGGCCTCGCTCTATCTCGAGGGCTCGGACCAGCATCGCGGCTGGTTTCATTCCTCGCTGCTCGAGAGTTGCGGCACGCGCGGCCGCGCGCCTTACGACGCGGTGCTGACGCACGGCTTCGTGCTGGACGAGCAGGGCCGCAAGATGTCGAAATCGCTCGGCAACGTCATCGCGCCGCAGGACGTGATGAAGCAGCACGGCGCGGACATCCTCAGGCTCTGGGTCGTGGCGTCGGACTATGCGGATGATCTGAAGATCGGCCCGGAGACGCTGAAGCACCATGCCGAGGCCTATCGGCGCTTGCGCAACACGCTGCGCTATCTGCTGGGCGCGCTCGACGGCTTCGCCGAGAGCGAGCGGCTTCCGGAGGCGGAGATGCCGGAGCTCGAGCGCTGGCTGCTGCATCGCCTCTGGGAGATGGACAAGCTCGTGCGGCGCACGGCCGACGACTTTGCGTTCCACGCGCTCTTCACCGAGCTGCATAATTTCTGCGCGGTCGATCTCTCCGCCTTCTATTTCGACATCCGCAAGGATTCGCTCTATTGCGACCGGCCGGACAGCCTGCGCCGGCGCGCCGCGCGCACGGTCATGGACCGGCTCTTCCATTGCCTCACCGCCTGGCTCGCGCCGATCACCTGCTTCACCGCCGAGGAGGCGTGGCTGTCGCGCGGCGGCGGCGACGCGGCGAGCGTCCATCTCCGCCGCTATCCGGTCCTGCCGGAAAGCTGGCGCGACGATGCGCTCGGCGAACGCTGGGCGAAGCTGCGCAACCTGCGGCGCGTCATCACCGGCGCGCTGGAGCTGAAGCGCGCCGACAAGACGATCGGCTCGAGCCTGCAGGCGACGCCGCATCTCCATGCCTCGGCGGCGCTGGTCGCGCTCGCGGAGGGCGTCGATCTCGCCGAGATCGCGATCACCTCGGACATCGCCGTCACTGTCGGTCCGGTGCCGGCGGGCGCCTTCACCCTGCCCGACCTGCCGGACGCGGGCGTGGTCGTCGAGCCGGCGGCGGGCGAGAAATGCGACCGCTGCTGGAAGTTCGTGCGCGACCGCGGCGTCGATCCCGCCCATCCGACCGTCTGCGGACGCTGCGCCGACGCGGTCGGCCGTCACGTCACGGCGGAGGCGGCGCGCTGAATGTGGCGTCGGGGGCTTCTTGTCGCGGGCGGGGTCTTCGCCCTCGATCAGCTCACCAAGTGGGTCATCCTGACGCAGGTCATGGATCCGCCCACGACCATTCCCGTGACCGGCTTCTTCGAGCTGGTGCTGGCCTGGAACCGGGGGGTGAGCTTCAGCATGTTCGCCAGCGACTGGGGCCCCCAGCCTTATGTGCTGGCGGGGCTCGCCCTTGCCGTGTCGCTGGGGCTCGCGATCTGGCTGCGCAAGGCCGATTCCTGGATCATGGCGGCCGGGCTCGGCGCCATTATCGGCGGGGCGGTCGGCAATGCGGTCGACCGGCTCCGCCTGGGGGCGGTGGTCGATTTCCTGCATTTCCACTGGAATGAGTATTATTTTCCTGCGTTCAACATCGCCGATTCGGCGATCACCGTGGGTGTCGGGCTGTTGCTCCTGGACGGCTTGTTTGGCAATCTCGGCCGTCCGAAACCGCGACCCCGCCCGTGACGAGGGGCAGGAGGTGAAGCCATGCTGAAATCTTTGCTCATTGGGGGTGTCTGCGTGCTGGCGGTAGGCCTGACCGGCTGCAGCGGCGTGCGCGAAGTGCTGGGTTACACGAAACAGTCGCCGGACGAGTTCCAGGTCTATGCGCGAGCGCCGCTCAGCCTGCCGCCCGACTACTCGCTGCGCCCGCCGGCGCCTGGCACGCCCCGCCCGCAGGAAGGCACCGCGCGCGACCAGGCGCAAAGCGCCGTGTTCGGCGACTACACCTACGGCACGAGCCTGTCGTCCGAGTTCACCGGGCAGCAGGCCGCCGTGCCGACCTCGAGCGGCGAGGCGGCGCTGCTGCAGAGCGCCGGCGCCACCGGCATCGATCCCGATATCCGCGAGACGATCACACAGGAAACCGCCGCCCTCGAGGAGCAGAACAGCAACTTCGTGGACAGCCTCATCTTCTGGCGGAAGCCCGCGCCCGATACCTTCGGCACCGCCGTCGATCCCCAGGCCGAGCAGCAGCGGCTGCAGGAGAACGAGGCCCTCGGCATGCCGGTCACCGAAGGCGAGACGCCGACCATCGAGCGCAAGAAGCAGGGCCTGCTCGAAGGCATCTTCTAGCCGATCAGGGATGATCACCCGTCCTGCCGGCCGTCCCCGCGGCGCCGGCACGGGCATTTGCGGATCGGAAGATCTGCGGAGGAAAGCCCGCATGAGAGATCGCCGTCGCGCGTCGAGGCACGCGCTGTGGGCCGCGCTCGTCTTTTTGCTGGCCACGCCTCCCGGCGCCGGAGCGGAGATGTTCTCGCCCGAGAGCTTCACCCTCGCCAACGGGCTGCAGGTCGTGGTGGTGGAGAATCACCGCGCCCCCGTGGTCACCCATATGGTGTGGGTCAAGGCGGGCTCGGCCGACGAGAGCGACGGCAAGACCGGCATCGCGCATTTCCTGGAGCATCTGATGTTTCGCGGCACGGAAGCGGTGCCGCCGGGGCAGTTCTCGGAGATCGTGGCGCGGCTCGGCGGCAACGAGAACGCCTTCACCACTTCGGACTACACCGCCTACCACGAATCCGTCGCGGTCGAGCATCTCGAGCGCATGATGCAGCTCGACGCCGACCGGCTGCAGAACCTGAAGCTCACCGACGAGATCGTGCTGCCGGAGCGCGACGTGATCCTGGAAGAGCGCCGCCAGCGCATCGACAACGATCCCGGCGCGCAGCTCGGCGAGATGCTGAATGCGGCGCTCTATCTGAACGCGCCCTACCACAATCCGGTGATCGGCTGGGAGCACGAGATGGCGGGGCTGACCGCCGCCGACGCCCGGCAGTTCTACGATCGCTGGTACTCGCCCGCGAACGTGGTCGTCATCATCTCGGGCGACGTGACCGCGGCCGAGGTCCGCCCGCTCGCGGAGAAATACTACGCCGCGATCCCGTCGCGCGGCGTGCCGGACCGCTTCCGCGCGGAGGAGCCCGCCCAGTTCGCCCCCCGCATCGTGAAGCTGGTGAGCCCGCGCGTGCAGCAGCCCTACTGGCTGCGCAGCTACCAGGCGCCGAGCTATCGCAGCGCCGGTTCGGAACATGCCTATGCGCTCGAAGTGCTGGCGCAGATTCTGGGCGGCGACGCCACCAGCCGTTTCTACCGCCATCTCGTGGTGGAGCAGCAGGTCGCCGCCGCGGCGAACGCGAGCTACAACGGCACGCGGCTCGGCGTCACGGCCTTCTCGGTGTCGGGCAGCCCGCGCCCGGGCGGCAAGCTCGAGGCGATCGAGAGCGCGATCGAAAAGGAGATCGCCGATCTGCTCGACAAGGGCGTGACGGACGAAGAGGTGCGCCGCGCGATCTCGGCGCTGCAGACCGATGCGATCAAGTCGGCCGACAGCCTGACCGGCCCGGCCAACATCATCGGCGCCGGCCTCGCCACCGGCTCGACCATCGAGGATATCGAGGCCTGGCCGGACCGCATCGGGGCGGTGACGGTCGAGCAGGTGAACGCGGCGGCGAAGGCCGTGTTCGAGATCGACCGGTCCGCCACCGGATGGCTGCTGCCGAAGGAAACCTCGTGATGCGCGCCATGACGACCCGGTTGGGGGGCGCCTGGACGAGGCGCCTCCTCGCCCCCGCTGTCCTCCTCCTGCTGCTCGGCGGCCTCGCAGGGCCTGCGGCGGCCGCCATGGACATCGAGCGCGTCGTCAGCCCCGGCGGCGTCGAGGCCTGGCTGGTCCAGGATCACAGCCTCCCCATCGTCGCACTGTCGCTCGCCTTTCGCGGCGGCGCGGCGCTCGATCCGGCGGCGAAAAGCGGGCTCGCCACCATGGTCTCCGCCACGATCGACGAGGGCGCCGGCCCGCTCGATTCGGCCGCCTTCCAGCGGCAGCTTTCCGACCTCGGCATCGATCTCCGTTTCGATGCCGGCCAGGACGAGTTCACCGGCACGCTCCGCAGCCTGACGCGCGATCGCGACCAGGCCTTCGAGCTGCTGCGCCTCGCCCTGACCGAGCCGCGCTTCGACGAGGAACCGGTCGAGCGCATCCGCAACCAGCTCCTGGCGGTGCTCGCGAGCGACGCCGAGGATCCGGGCAAGATCGCCGGCGACACCCTCTCGGCGACGCTCTTCCCCGATCACCCGTACGGGCGCGATCCGATGGGCACGGCGGAAACGCTGGGCCGCATCACCCACGCCGATCTGCAGGCCTTCGCCAAGGCCCGCTTCGCGCGCGACCGGCTGGTGCTGGGCGTGGTCGGCGACATCACGCCGGCCGAGCTCGGGCCCGCGCTCGACCGCATCTTCGGCGGGCTGCCGGCGACGAGCGCCGCGATCGACCTGCCCGAGGCGGTGCCGGAAGGCGCCGGCCGCGTCGTGGTGGTGGAGCGCGACGTGCCGCAGAGCGTGATCCTGCTGGCGCAGCCGGGCATGAAGCGCGACGACCCCGATTTCTACGCGGCCGCCCTCGTGATGCAGACGCTCGGCGGCGGGTTCGGCTCGCGGCTCACGCGCGAGCTGCGCGAGAAGCGCGGGCTCGCCTATTCCATCGGTGCCGATCTCGCGACCTACGAACTCGTGGGGCTGGTCACCGGCAGCACCGCCACGCAGAACGCCCGCGCGAAGGAATCGATCGATCTCATCCGCCAGGTCTGGGGCGAGATGGCGGCGGCGGGTCCGACCGAGGCCGAGCTCGACGACGCCCGCGACTACATCGTCGGCTCCTACGCGCTTCGCTTCACGAGCTCGAGCCGGATCGCCAACAACCTGGTGGCGCTGCAGCTCGAGGATCTCGGCATCGACTACATCGCGAAGCGCAGCGCGCTCTTCGCGGCGGTGACGCTCGACGACGCGAAGCGCGTCGCGAAGCGGCTGCTGGACCCGGCGAAGCTCGCCTGGGTCGTGGTGGGCAAGCCGGACGGCGTCGTCTCCACGCCCTGACCGCCCGCGGGGTGCTTTGCGCCGGAACTCGCATTCGCGCGACTCCGGGATATCCCGCCACGGCGCCGCGGGGCACTCCCCCGCATGGTGGCCTCCGGCACCCTCTGATAGAGTCCGCGCCATGACGATTCGCCTCCTGCCGCCGGAGCTGGTCAACCGGATCGCCGCCGGCGAGGTGGTCGAGCGCCCGGCCTCGGCCCTGAAGGAGCTGGTGGAGAACGCGATCGACGCCGGCGCGCGGCGGATCGACATCCACCTGCGCGAGGGCGGCCGCAGCCTGATCGCCGTCGAGGACGATGGCGAGGGCATGAGCGCGGAAGAGCTCGCGCTTGCGGTCGAGCGCCACGCCACCTCGAAGCTGCCCTCCGACGATCTCGTCCATATCGGGACCCTGGGCTTCCGCGGAGAAGCCCTGCCCTCGATCGCCTCCGTGAGCCGCCTCGCGATTACGAGCCGCAAGCGCGGCAGCGACGAGGCCTGGTCGCTCGCGGTCGAGGGGGGCGCCAAGGGCCGGCCGCAACCGGCGGCGCGCTCGGCCGGCACGCGCGTCGAGGTGCGCGACCTCTTCTTCGCGACCCCGGCGCGGCTCAAGTTCCTGAAGGCACCGCGCACCGAGCTCAATCACGCGGAGGAGGCGGTGCGCCGCCTCGCCATGGCGCATCCCGCCATCGGCTTCGGCCTCGCCGACGAGGATCGGGTCGTGCTGCGGCTGGCCGCCGCCGGCGAGGACCTGCTCGCGGATCCCGCGGCGGCGCGGCTCGCGCGGCTCGGCGCCATCATGGGGCGCGACTTCGCCGACAACGCGCTCGCGATCGACGCGCTGCGCGAGGGGCTGCGGCTCAGCGGCCATGCCGGGCTGCCGACCCTCAACCGCGCCACCGCCGATCTGCAGTTTCTCTTCGTGAACGGCCGGCCGGTGCGCGACCGGCTCCTGCAGGGCGCGGTGCGCGGCGCCTACCAGGATTTCCTCGCGCGCGACCGTCATCCGCTGCTGGCGCTCTTCCTCGAGATCCCGCCGGCCGAGGTGGATGTGAATGTGCATCCTGCGAAGGCCGAGGTGCGGTTCCGCGATCCCGGGCTGGTGCGCGGCCTCATCGTCGGCGCGCTCCGTCATGCGCTGGCGGCGGCCGGCCATCGGGCCTCGACCACGGTCGCCGCCGCGGCGCTCGGTTCCTTCCGCGCGCCGGAGCCCGCCTTCGCCGGCCGCGGCTTCGCGCCGCCCCCGCGCGGGATTCCGCACCGGCTCGCGGAGCAGGCGGCGGCGGCCTTCGCGCCGCTCGACGGCTTCGACCGGCCTTCCGCCGCCCCGGATCGCGCTCCGGTTTCGGGTGGGGTTTCGGGCGGGACGGAGGATCGCACGGCCTACCCGCTGGGTGCGGCGCGGGCGCAGCTTCACGAAACCTATATTCTCGCGCAGACCGGCGACGGGCTCGTGATCGTCGATCAGCATGCGGCGCATGAGCGGCTGGTCTATGAGCGGATGAAAACGGCGCTCGCCGAGCGCGGCGTGGCGCGCCAGGGTCTGCTCATTCCCGAGGTGGTGGAGCTGGAAGCGCCGGCCGTGGTGCGGCTCGTGCAGCGCGCCCCGGAGCTCGCCGAGCTCGGCCTCGTGCTCGAGGGCTTCGGGCCGGGCGCGGTCGTGGTGCGCGAGGTGCCGGCGCTGCTCGGGCCGACCGACGCGAAGGGGCTGGTGCGCGATCTCGCCGACGAGCTCGCCGAGCTCGGCGATGCCGTCTCGCTCAAGGAGCGGCTGGAGCATGTCTGCGGCAGCATGGCCTGCCATGGCAGCGTGCGCGCGGGGCGGCGGCTGGCGCCGGCGGAGATGGATGCGCTGCTGCGCCAGATGGAGGCGACGCCCCATTCCGGCCAGTGCAATCACGGCCGGCCGACCTATGTCGAGCTCAAGCTCGCCGATATCGAGCGGCTGTTCGGGCGGCGCTGAGCCGGGCCTTCAGTTCAGGTTTCCGGTGCGGCCGATGCTGCGGCAGGTCTGGCCGCGGTCATCGAGGTCGCAGAGCTCGGAATCCTTCACGATCCCGATCCATTGCGGCGCCGTCTCGAAATTGAGCGGATGGCGGTCCGGCGTATTGCCGTGCCAGGCGCGCTTCACGACATAGAAGGCCTCGCGGCCCTGGATCGCCTTGACGACCACGAACTCGATCGCCTTGAGCTGTTTGTCCGTCTCCATCCGCAAGGGATCGGGGCCGCGACATTCGATATAGGCGATCTTCGCGGGATAGGCGCTTGCCTCGACCGGCTTCGGCCCGTCATGGCGCGGCCTGAGGCAGCCCGCGATGATGCGGCCGATCACCTGGTCGATATATTCGGTCACGTCGAGCAGCACGCCGGGGTAGCGCTGCAAAGTCAGCATCTCGGACCATTCCTCGGCGCTCTCGCCCGCGGGCACATACCGGCTCGTGTTGCCGCTGTCGCCTTCGGGTTCGGCGAGCTTCTGCCAGCCGTCGGGAACGCCGACGAAGAGCTGCTCGTTGGCCATGGCCGGCGCCGGCGCGAACGACAAGGCTGCCAGCGCTGTCATTGCGCCGGCGATCAAGGCCGCCATTGCTCCTGACGCACGCTGACGCACCAAGCCCTTCCCCCGATCGATGAGCCGCAAGCTAGGGCTGGTGCCGGAGAAACACAAGCCGGGCGCGGCCGTAGCGCCGCTCGTCGAGCGGCGCGAAGATCGGCGGGGGTTCGAAGGATTCCTCGCCCTCGAGCTCGACCGCCACCAGCGCCGCGGGCGCGAACCAGCCCTGCTTCTGCAGCGCCGCGAGCGCCGGCGCGGTGAGGTCGCTGCGATAGGGCGCGTCGAGGAAAGCGATGTCGGCGGCGGCCAGCGCGGGCCCCGGATGGGTCGCGTCGGCTTGCCGCAAGGTCATGCGGGCGAGCTCGCCGAGCCGCGTCGCATTGTCGCGTGCCGCGACGATCGCCGCGGGGTCCTTGTCGATCGCATAGGCGTGCGCCGCGCCGCGCGAGAGGGCTTCGAGGGCGAAGGCCGCCGTTCCGGCGAAGACGTCCAGCACGATCGCGCCCGGCAGCAGCGTCGCGCGGTCGGCGGCGAAGCGGCCATGTTCGAGGATGTTGAAAAGGCCCTCGCGCGTCCGGTCGGCGGTCGGGCGGACGGCAAGCCCGGGCGGCGCGGCGAGCGCGCGGCCCCTATGCCGGCCGCCGACGATGCGCATGGCGTGGTTTCCCGGGGTTCGGTCTTCCGGGGTTCGGTTTCCCGGGGTGCGGCCGCTCGGGGTGCGGTCCCTGGGGGTTCGGTCCCCGGGGGTGGGGGCGGTCCTTCGCGCCGGGCCGCGGGCGTGCCGG
>CADEFF010000050.1:0-1985 GCA_902826565.1 uncultured Rhodospirillaceae bacterium
GCGTCGCCGCGCTTCACCATCAGCGCGGCGATGACCGTCGTGCTGCCGCGCACTTGCGCCTGGGCGAAATTCGGCGACACGCCGCGGCGCTCCATGATCTTGTGATAGAGTGTCCAGTACTCCTTGAAACGAGGATCGTTTTCCGGATCGACCAGGTCGAAATCGAGGTCCGGCTTGATCCGCAATCCGAGCTTCTGCAACCGGTAGCCGATCACGCTTCGCCGGCCGATCAGAATCGGGCGTGCCAGCTTCTCGTCCACCACCGTCTGCGCCGCCTGAAGCACCCGCTCTTCCTCGCCTTCGGCATAGCAGACCCGTTTGAGGTCGCGGCGGGCCCGTACGAACATGGGCCGCATCAGGAGCCCCGAGCGGAAAGCGAAGCGGTTGAGGCTGTCCCGGTAGGCGCCGAGATCGGCAAGCGGCCGGGAGGCGACGCCGCTGGCCATCGCCGCCTCGGCGACGGCCGGGGCGATGGCGAGGATGAGCCGCGGATCGAACGGGCGCGGAATGAGATAGTTCGGCCCGAAGCTCGGCACATCGCCGCCATAGGCGTTGGCGACGACGTCGGAGACTTCCGCCTCGGCAAGGGCGGCGAGGGCCTTCACCGCAGCGATCTTCATCGCCTCGTTGATGGTCGTGGCGCCGACGTCGAGCGCACCGCGGAAGATGAAGGGAAAACAGAGAACGTTATTGACCTGGTTCGGATAGTCGGACCGGCCCGTCGCGATGATCGCGTCGTCGCGAACCGCCTTCACCTCGTCCGGCAGAATCTCCGGCACCGGGTTGGCGAGGGCCAGTATGATCGGCCGGGGCGCCATCTTCCCTACCATCTCCGGCTTCAGCACCCGAGGCGCGGAAAGCCCGAGGAAGATATCCGCACCGGCGATCACGTCGCCCAGCGTCCGGGCATTGGTCTCCTTGGCGTAACGGGCCTTGTTCGGGTCCATCTCCTCGGTCCGGCCGCGATAGACCACCCCCTTGATGTCGGTGACGACGATATTGTCCATCGGCAGGCCGATGCTGACCAGGAGATCGAGGCAGGCGAGCGCCGCCGCCCCCGCGCCCGATGCGACGAGTTTCACGGATTCGATGCTTCGGCCGGTCACCTTGAGGGCATTCAGCACCGCGGCGCCGACGATGATCGCCGTGCCATGCTGGTCGTCATGGAAGACCGGGATCTTCATGCGCTCGCGCAGCCGCCGCTCCACCTCGAAGCATTCCGGGGCCTTGATGTCCTCGAGATTGATGCCGCCGAAGCTCGGCTCGAGGCTCGCGACGATATCCACCAGCTTGGCTGGATCCCGTTCCTCGATCTCGAGATCGAACACGTCGATCCCGGCGAAGGTCTTGAAGAGGACCGCCTTGCCTTCCATCACGGGTTTCGCCGCCAGCGGGCCGATCGCGCCCAGGCCGAGCACGGCGGTGCCGTTCGTGATGACGGCGACGAGGTTGGCGCGGCCGGTGACGACCGCGGCCTGCGCCGGATCCCCGACGATCGCCTCGCAGGCGGCCGCGACGCCGGGCGAGTAGGCGAGCGCGAGATCGCGCTGGTTGGCAAGCGGCTTGGTGGCGACGACCGCCAGCTTTCCGGGAATCGGAAGGCGATGATAGTCGAGCGCGCTCTGGCGCAGGTCGTCAGCCATTGTCGGAGCCCCAATAAACGAGATCGCGCGATGCCGCAGGAGTATATCGGGCAGCGTACAGCCTGCCATGAGCGAAGTCGTCGCTGGGGCCGGAAAAGCTTGAGCCCGCGCGGTGGTCGGCCGGCGGGCTCAGCTCGATGGTGCGGTCGAGAAGACTCGAACTTCCACGGGATCGCTCCCACAGCGACCTCAACGCTGCGCGTCTACCAGTTCCGCCACGACCGCAAAATCGTCGGGATGGCGCTTGCCATCCGCGGCAGCGGGGAATAGCAAATCGGCAGCGGGCTTTCAAGCCAAGAAAGCCCGGAAGAGCCGCGGAAAGCCCGGTTTCCCAAGGAGCAG
>CADEFF010000050.1:2085-3145 GCA_902826565.1 uncultured Rhodospirillaceae bacterium
CGATTCAACGTTCGCGGCGAGCGTCGCGAAGGTCGCATCGGCATCTGGGTGGCGCAACCGGATCGCGAGGACAAGATCGCGGCGCTGGGCGTCCGGGTGCGGCGCGGGATCACTTATCACGGCATCGCCGTCAATCTCGATCCGGCGCTGGAGCATTTCTCCGGCATCGTGCCCTGCGGCATTCGCAGCGACGCGGAACGACCCTTCGGCGTGACCTCGCTCGCGGCGCTCGGCATTCTCGTCTCGATGCCGGAACTCGACATGGCGCTGCGCGACGCCTTCGAGAAGGTGTTCGGCGTGACGACCGATCCGATGCGCTGACGACGGCAACCGGCCCGGCTGGAGTCGACCATGGACCTTGTCGCCGCAGCCCTCGCCAATCCGAACAATCGCGCGATCCTGGAGCGGCTGCCGCGCCTCGGTCTGCCGCAGGCTTGCCTCGTCGCCGGATGCGTCTGCCAGAGCCACTGGAACCTGTGCAGCGGCCGACCCGTCACGGAGAACATCCGCGACTACGACATCTTCTATTTCGATCCGGCGGACCTTTCTTTCGAGGCCGAGGACCGGGTGATCCGCCGCCTCGAACGGGAGATGGCCGATCTCGGCGTGCGGCTCGACATCAAGAACCAGGCGCGGGTGCATCTATGGTACCGCCAACGCTTCGGCGTCGATCGCCGACCGCTCGGTTCCTGCGCGGAAGCGATCGGCAGCTTCACCGCGACCGCCACCTGCGTGGGACTTGCCCCCGGCGACAAGGGCCCGCGCCTGATCGCGCCCTACGGGCTCGCCGATCTGGAGGCCGGACTGCTGCGGCTCAACGCGAACTGCCCGAACCCCGAAAGCTTTCTCTCGAAGGCGGAAAATCTCCGCGCGCGCTGGCCCTGGCTCGAGATCGTCGAGCCGGAAGCGCGTTGATCAGCCAGCGTCGGGCTTCTGGCGGAATCCCGTTTCCTTCGGCGGCTCGGCTGGGAACCGGTCGATGCCGACCACGCGCGCTTGTTTCGGTCCCTCGCGTCAGGCCGCTCTCATAGCCTCGACCCTGTCGTCGCGACCCTGCAAC
>CADEFF010000050.1:3155-17643 GCA_902826565.1 uncultured Rhodospirillaceae bacterium
CGACCTTGTCCTCGGGCCCGGAGAACAGCGCTTCCACGCTGCCGTCGCGCATGTTGCGCACCCAGCCCGCGAGGCCGCGTCGGGTCGCATTGTCGACCGTCCAGGCGCGGTACCAGACGCCCTGGACCCGGCCCCGGATGACAACGCGCACCGCGCTCATTCGAACTCCACGATGACCTGGTCGACGGCGAGGCTGTCGCCGGCCGCGGCATGGAGCTTCGCGACCTTGCCGTCGCGCTCCGCCCGCAGCAGGTTCTCCATCTTCATCGCCTCCACGACCGCCAGCTCCTGTCCGGTCTTGACCTCCTGTCCGACCGACACGGCGATCGATGTCAGCAATCCCGGCATGGGCGACAGCAGGAATCGCGACATGTCCGGCGCGACCTTGACCGGCATCAGCGCGGCAAGCTCGGCCGCGCGGGGGCTGTGGACCTGGAGCTCGACGGTCGCGCCCGCATGGCTCAGCACATAGCCCACGCCGCGACGGTCGATCTGGACCGACAGCGGCTCGCCATTGATACGGCCCTGGAACAGGGGATCGCCGATCCGCCAGTCCCCTGCCAGCTCGTGGCTGGCCTCGCCATTGATGACGGCATAGCCGCCGGCCGTCTCGGCGACCGTCACCGGGACCGGCACGCGCGCGATCATCACCACCCACTCCGCCCCGCCCGTCGTTTCGGGCGGGGTGAGGCGGCCGCTGATCTGCGCCTCGCGCGCCTGCATGCGGTGATGGATCATGGCGGCGACCGCCACGATCCGGCGGCGCTCCTCGTCCGAGAGCGCCGCGCCGTGGAATCCGTCCGGAAATTCGTCCGCGATGAAGTTGGTCGAGAGCTTGCCGGCGCGGAAGCGCGGATGATGCAGGAGGGCCGAAAGGAACGAGATGTTATGGCTGACGCCGCGGATGAAGTAGGCGTCGAGCCCCTCCTCGAGCGTGGCGATCGCCTGATTCCGATCGGCGCCGCTGCCGATCACCTTGGCGATCATCGGATCGTAGTGGACGCTGATCTCTGCGCCTTCATAGACGCCGCTATCGATGCGAAGCCCCGCCACTGCGGCCGGCTCCCGGTAGCGGACCAGCCGGCCAGTCGAGGGCAGGAAGCCGCGCAACGGATCCTCCGCATAGACCCGCGCCTCCACCGCCCAGCCGTTCAGCTTCACGTCCTTCTGCTTCAGCGGCAGCCTCTCGCCGGCCGCGATGCGGATCATCTGCTCGACGAGATCGAGACCGGTCACGAGCTCGGTCACCGGGTGCTCGACCTGAAGGCGGGTGTTCATCTCGAGGAAATAGAAATTGCGCTCCGCATCGACGATGAACTCGACCGTGCCGGCGGACCGGTAATCCACGGCCTTCGCGAGCGCCACGGCCTGCGCGCCCATCGCGCTGCGGGTCTTGGCGTCGAGGAACGGGCTCGGCGACTCCTCGAGCACCTTCTGGTGGCGTCGCTGGATCGAACATTCGCGCTCGCCCAGATGGATCACATTGCCGTGGCTGTCCGCCAGGATCTGGATCTCGATATGGCGCGGATGCTCGATGTATTTCTCGATGAAGATGCGGTCGTCGGCGAAGCTCGAGCGCGCCTCGTTGCTGGCGCTCCGGAACCCGTCCCGGACTTCCTGATCGTTGCCGGCGATCCGCATGCCCTTGCCGCCGCCGCCGGCCGAGGCCTTGACCATCACCGGATAGCCGATCTCGCGCGCGATCCGCACCGCTTCGACATCGTCCTTGACGACGCCGAGATGCCCGGGCACCGAATTGACCCCGGCCTTCTGGGCGAGCTTCTTGGATTCGATCTTGTCGCCCATGGCCTCGATGGCGTGGACGCCTGGTCCGATGAAGGCGATGCCCTTTTCCGCGAGCGCCGCCGCGAACTTCCGGTTCTCGGACAGGAAGCCGTACCCCGGATGGACAGCCTCGGCGCCGGTCTGCTCGATCGCCTTCAGGATGTTCTCGATCGAGAGGTAGCTTCGGGCCGAGGATGCCGGACCGATCGCGACCGCCTCGTCGGCCTCGCGCACATGTTTCGCGTCCGCGTCGGCGTCGGAGTGAACCGCGACGGTTTCGATGCCCATGGCGCGCGCGGTCCGGATGATCCGGCATGCGATTTCGCCGCGGTTGGCGATCAGGATTTTCTTGAACATGGGCTGTCGGTCTGCTTTGCGGCCGCGTTGCAGGAAGTCGCTGGGCGTCCGCTCACAGCGGAATGTTGTCGTGCTTCTTCCACGGGTTCTCCAGCCGCTTCTCCTTGAGCATGGCGAGCGCCCGACAGATCCGGACCCGCGTCGAATGCGGCATGATGACGTCGTCGATGAAGCCCCGCGCGCCGGCGACGAAAGGGGTGGCGAACTTCTGCCGGTACTCCTCGGTGCGGAGGGCGAGCTTTTCCCGGTCGCCGATATCGGCGCGGAAGATGATCTCGACGGCGCCCTTCGGGCCCATCACGGCAATCTCCGCGGTCGGCCACGCATAGTTCACATCGCCGCGGAGATGCTTTGAGCTCATCACGTCATAGGCCCCGCCATAGGCCTTGCGCGTGATGACGGTTACCTTCGGCACCGTGGCCTCGCCATAGGCGAAGAGCAGCTTCGCCCCATGCTTGATGATGGCGCCATGCTCCTGCGCGGTGCCCGGCAGGAAGCCCGGCACGTCGACGAAGGTCAGGATCGGAATGTTGAAGCAGTCGCAGAACCGCACGAAACGCGCCGCCTTCCGCGAGGAATCGATATCGAGGCAGCCCGCCAGCACCATCGGCTGGTTCGCGACGATGCCGACCGTGCTGCCGCCCACCCGCGCGAACCCGACGAGGATGTTGCCGGCGTAGTTCGGCTGGAGCTCGAAGAAATCCCCCTCATCCACGACTTTACGGATGAGCTCGTGCATGTCGTAGGGCTTGTTGGGGTTGGCGGGAATCAGCGTGTCGAGGGAGTAATCGACGCGGTCGGTCTCGTCCTCGGTCGGACGGCTCGGCGGGCCCCCGCGGTTCGATCCGGGCAGGAAATCGAAGAAGCGGCGCACCTGCATCAGCGCCTCGACATCGTCCTCGAAGGCAAGATCGGCGATCCCGGAGATCGTCGAATGGGTGACGGCGCCGCCGAGCTGCTCGTGGGTGACCGTTTCATGCGTAACCGTCTTCACTACATCGGGACCGGTCACGAACATGTAGGAGGAATCCTTCACCATGAAGATGAAGTCGGTCATGGCGGGTGAATAGACCGCGCCGCCGGCGCATGGCCCCATCACGAGGGAGATCTGCGGCACCACGCCGGAGGCGAGGATGTTCCGCTGGAACACTTCCGCATAGCCGGCGAGCGAGGCGACGCCTTCCTGGATGCGCGCGCCGCCGGAATCGTTGATGCCGATGACCGGCGCCCCCACCCGCATCGCCTGATCCATCACCTTGCAGATCTTCTCGGCATGGGCCTCCGAGAGCGAGCCGCCAAAGACCGTGAAGTCCTGGCTGAAGATGAAGACCAGCCGGCCGTTGATCGTGCCATAGCCGGTGACCACGCCGTCGCCCGGCACCTTTTGTGCGCTCATGCCGAAGTCGCTCGAACGATGCTCGACGAACATGTCCCACTCCTCGAAGGAGTCCGGGTCGAGCAGCAGCTCGATGCGTTCGCGGGCGGTGAGACGGCCCTTGCCATGTTGCGCGTCGATGCGTCGCTTGCCGCCGCCGGCGCGCGCCGCCGCCCGCTTTTCCGCCAGTTGCTGCAGGATCTCCTGCATCGCAACCTCCCGATTGTTACATTTTTATGACAGTCGCCAACCTCTAACGGTCGGACATAGCATTGAACCGTCTCGCAATTGAAGCCGGAATTTCACGTTTCCAGCAGCGAGAGGAACCGGTCCGCCGCCGCGATGTCGCTTTTCACCAGGGCCCGGCGGCGCATCGCCTCGGCATCTTCGCCCCAGCGCTCGATCTGGAAGGTTTCGTCGAGCTGCGACAGCTCGAAAGCCGTTTCCGCGTCGATCCGCCCGCCCTGGAGGGCCATGGCCAGCACAGCCGAGCCCGTCGCCTGCGTCAGCACCGAGAGCGCCGCCAGCCGAAAAGGGTCGAGCGCGCCGAGCGCCGTGTGCACGGCGGCGAGGGTCGCCGGGGGCTGGTCGAGCGGCACCACGCCCGCGGTCACGCTGAAGCTCGCATCGAGGTGAAGTGCTGCCCAGTCGAGCAGCGGCTGCCACAGCCGCTGCTGGCGTTCGACCAGCGCCGCCGGCGCCTCGGCGCGGTAGCAGAGCAGATCGGTCGTCGCATAGCTGCCGATGCCGGCGATCGTCCCCGCCAGCGCAGGCCCCACGCGGTCGATCGCGGTCGCGGCGAGCTGCATCAGCGGCATCGACGCAGGAACGATCCGTTCGCCCTGGGACTGCCATTCTTCCGCGATCGCGTCCGCAAGCGCGGCCGTCGGCAGCAGAAACGGATTGCCCCCGGGGCTCTTCAGCAGCCGATCGTCGAGACGGATTGCATGACCGCCGGGCGCGGCTTCAGCCTTCGCCACGCGATAGAACCGCTTTGGCGTCTGCATCGGTCAGGGGAAGAGCTTGTTGATCGCATCGCCGACGCCCTTGACCGTGTCCTCGACCGCACCGCCCACATCCTCGAGCAGCTCGCCGCCGGCCGAGGGCGGCGCCGTTCCGCCAGTGGCGCTGTCCAGCGCCGTCGCGCAGGGATTGGCGTTGCCCCCATCGCCGATGGTGCCGAGCCCGGACGCGTCGCCGAGGATATTGAAGACCCCGATGGCCGTGTCGCTGGCGGCGCCAACCACCTTCCCCGGAACGGCCGTGGGATCCGGGATCACGCTCGGGCTGGCGATCGTGCCGCCAATCTGCATGGGGATGGCGAGGTTCGTGAGGTTGGTCGCCTTGGCATGGGGATCGATGCGCAGCGCGAGCCCTTCGGTCGCGAGGTCGACGCCGCCACTGCCGAACACCGTCGCCCCCGACGTATCGAGCACGAGGCCCTTGGCCACCGCTTGCCCGGTCTTGATGTCGAACCGGGCGACGAAGCAGTTGATCTCGGTGTTGGAGCCGCCCGAGCCCAGGCTCACGAGGCTGAAGAGATCGGACAGCATCAGCCGCGCGAAGCCGTTGTCGATATGACCGCCCTTCATGGCGAAGTTCGTGCTGCCGTCGAGCCCGGCCATCACCTCGCGCACCGAGTTCCCCCGCCCGGTCGCGCTGAGGTCGAGATCACCGCGGCCGCCGCCCAACACGTCGCTGATCTCGAGCGAGCGCAGCAGCTCCCCGACCTCGACCTGGCGGGCCTGGATCTCGGCGGCGACCTCCGCCGGCGCGGTCGTGGAATCCACGATGCCGCTCATCATGAAGCTGCCGCCGCCGATGCCGCTTTCGAGGTTGGCCACCACCAGCTTGCCGGCATCGAGCGACAAGGTCGTGCGCAATTTCTCGAACGTTACCGGCCCCTTGGTGAGGCGCTCGGCAGAGAGCTCGATCGCCGCATCGACGATGCCGAGCCCGGCGAGCGGCAGGGCATCCGCCGGAAAGACGCGTCCGTCGTCCGGCGTCGAGACATCGGTGTCGGACGCCCCATCCAGGTCGAAATCCTTGAGATCGATCGCGGAGGCGGTGACGCTGGCGGTGATCTTGGGCCGCTCGGGGCCGAAGCCGATCGATGCCATGCCGCTGAGCGCGCTCGACCCCACCGTAAGCTGAAATGGATCGAGCTGATAGGCGCCATCCGGATCGGTGACAGTGCCGGTCAGGCGATAGGGCGCGGTGTCGGGCAGGCCGCTGCCGAGGATCGGCGCCAACTCGGCCAGGCTGTTTCCCTCGATCGCCACATCGAGCGCAAGCCCTTGCCCGGTCAGCGGCTTGGTCACATTGCCCTTAACCGTCGCGGAGCCGCCCACCATCTTCAGCACGCCGTCGATCGCGAAAGGCCGGTCGGCGAAGAGGGTCGAGAGCGATCCGAGCGTGCCGTTCAGGACGATCGGGCTCTCGTTGACGCTGGCATCGATCGCGATCTTCACGGGATCATCCAGATCTGCCGCCAGGCCGCGCAGACCCGCGATGGCGAGAGTCTGCTCCTCGCCCGTCGATCCGTCTCGGTAGCGCAGCATCGCGTTCGAGATTGTCACGTCGTTGATCTCGGGGAGACGCGGCAGACCGGCGGTCTCGGCCGGTTCCGTCGCTTTGGTTTCGCCGAAGATCCAGTTGCCGTCGCCGCTCGGCGCCGTCTCCAGCAGAAGATCGACGCCGTCGAGCACCAGCCGCTTCACCTTGATCTCCCCGGAGAACAACGGCATCAGCGCGACTTCGGCCTCGACCTGCTTCACCCTCAGCATGTCCGGACGGGTACCCCACTCCGCGTTGGCGAGCGTCACGTCGTGCGCGACGAGACGCGGCGTGAGGGAAAGGGCGAGCTCGATATTTCCGGCGATCTCGAATCGTCGTCCGGTCGCGGCCTCGACCTCCGCCGTGGCGATCGATTTGTACCGGCTGAAATCGACCGACAGCAGAATGGCGACCAGCGCCACGACGACGGCCGCCGCAAGGCCGGCCAATCCGAGCAATATCTTCCTGGCGCGTCTCATCCGATCCTCTGAAGGCTTCGCAGAACTTCCGGCAACGACGCCGCGCTGTCGGCGATCGCGAGTGCCCCGGCGTCACGGAGCTCCGCCACCCCATGATAGCCCCATCCGACGCCGACCGCAGCGGTTCTCGCATTCCGCCCCATCAGCATATCGTAGCTCGTATCGCCAACTATTACCGTTTCTTCCGGGTAAACGCCCGTTTCGGCCATCGCCTTGTGGAGCATGTCAGGATCGGGCTTGCTGCGACAGGTATCCGGCGTTTGCAGGGTCACGAAGCGTTCGCCAAGGCCGTGAACGCCGAGCGTATGAATTAACCCTCTGCGGTTCCGCCCCGTCGCGATACCCAGCAGACTTCCGGTCCGGGCGAATGCATCGATTACATCGCGAATGCCATCGAATAGCGGCTCGGTATAGTCGGCGCGGCCCCGGAGCGCGACGGCGGCCTCGCGATATTTCGCGGTGATGCCGGCGAGGGCCGCCGCATCGTAGGCAGGGAACAGCATCTCGATCGCCTGTTCCAGGCTCGGCCCGATGACCTTCCGTACGGCGGCGGCATCGGGCGCCGCGAGGCCCAGCCCGAGACAGGCCGCGGTCATGCAGGAAACGATGCCATGCTGGCTGTCGACGAGCGTGCCGTCGCAATCGAAGACAATCAGCCGAAAGCCTTGTGTCGCCATGCACCCATAGCCTCAGATATCGAAATCGGCAGGTTTCGCCGCGCCGGCCGTAATATTGAATCCGAGGAAACGCCAGGTCGCCTTCATATGGTCCGGCAGGGGAGCGGCGAGCCGGAGCAGCTTGCCCTCCGGATGCGGCAATTCGATGGCGCGCGCATGGAGGTGAAGCCGGCGCTCGATCTCGCGACCGGGCAGGAAAGCGCCCGCGCCGCCATATTTCCCGTCGCCGAGGATGGGCGTACCCATCGCGACGCAATGGACGCGAAGCTGGTGGGTGCGGCCGGTTTCGGGCATGAGGGCGAGCCAGGCGGCGCGGTCGCCGGCATGCTCGCGCACCCGGTAGCGGGTGACGGCACGGCGCCCGTCCTCCTCGTCCGGACGGATGCGCTCGCCGCCGCGCCCCGGCAGCTTGGAAAGCGCGAGGTCGATAACCCCCGCGGCCGGACGCGGCAGCCCGATCACGGCTGCCCAATAGAGCTTCTTCACAGTCTTGTGGCGAAACGTTTCGCCGAGCAGGGTTGCCGCGCGCGCATTGCGGGCAAGCAGCAGCACGCCGCTCGTGTCGCGGTCGAGCCGATGGACCAGGCGCGGACGCTCCGGCGCATCGAACCTGAGCACGTCCAGCAGCCCGTCCAGATGCAGATCCGTGCCCGAGCCGCCCTGGACGGCGAGGCCTGCGGGCTTGTCAATGGCAATCACCCAATCATCGCGATGGATCACCGCGCGCAGCAGCATTTCCGCCATGCGCTCGGCCGCGGCGCCCGCGCGGGTCGGCTTCGGTGTCGGCGAGGGTCTGGCCGCGGCGCCTTCATCGAGGGGCGGCACCCGAACCGCCTCGCCGGCCGAAAGCCGGTGCGATGCCTTGACGCGCTTGCCGTCGACCCTGACCTGACCGGTCCGCAGCAGCTTCTCGAGACGGCCATGGGCGACCGCCGGGAAATGTCGCTTGAACCAGCGGTCGAGCCGCAGCTCCGCCTCTCCCGCCGCAACCGTGAGGGTCTGGACGGCGGTCACGCGACCAGCAGCCGGACGAGGCGAAGACCGGCGAAGAACCCGATCAGGGACAGAAGCACGGAACCGATCACATAAGCCGCGGCGAGGCCGGTCTGGTTGCGCTCGGCAAGCAGGCCGGTATCGAGCGCGAACGCCGAGAAGGTCGTGAAACCGCCCAGAACGCCGGTCGTGAGGAAAGCCCGCATCTCCGCCGAGACGGACCACCGTGTGGCCATGAGTTCCGCCAGCACCCCCATTGCCGTGCAGCCGATCACGTTGACCCAGAAGGTGCCCCAGGGAAAGGCGGGCGCCGCGACCGCCGCGATGCGGCTCGCCAGCAGATAGCGCGCGACGGCGCCGAGGCCGCCACCGACAGCGATGGCCAGGACGAGTTTCATGGCGACCCTCAGGATTGGCTATGGCGACCGGCCGTTGAAACCATATTGCCGCGATCCTGGCAAGGCCCGCGCCGCCCGGCCCCGGGGAACGGCAAGCCGTCGCGGCAGAGCGCGCTATGACAACGGCAATCGCCGCATTAAAGTCCCCGGGCCGCGCCGGGCCCTCCGGAGAAGAGCCGGGCCCACGGCGGCATGGCAACGCTCTCAAGAGGCAAGGGAAATGGAATATCGCGACGAGGTCTACTTCAAGAGCAACCCCGAGAAGGAGGTTCCGTTTTCCGACGCGGAATATGCCGATCGGCTCCGACGCATCCGCGACAAGATGCGGCAAGCGAAGGTCGATACGCTGTTTCTGATGTCGCCGGACGCGATGTGCTACGTCAGCGGTTACCAGAACCTCTGGTACCAGGGCCATTCCCCAAAGCAATGGCCGGCAAGCTCTTCGATCGCGATCAATGTGGACAGCGACAAGTTCATCCTGTTCGACAGCGAGCGTGAAGCGATCCTCGGCCGCATCTTCACCTGCTCGACCGACACGCGCTACTTCCCGAAGACCTCGATGCGCGACGGCCATGAGTTCATTGCCAGCGAACTGAAGGCAAAGGGCTGGCTCACGGGCACGGTCGGGATGGAGTTCCGCAGCCATCGCCCCAACCGCGCCATCAGCCAGCGCATCGAAGGGCTGTTCCGCAACGGCGGCGCCAAGGACGTGGTGGATGCGACCGACTTCGTGCGCGAGGTCCGCTGGATTAAGTCGCCGGCGGAGGTCGCCGTCATGGAGGAAGCCGGTCGGATCAGCAACATCGGCATGGCCGCCGCTCGGGCGGCAATCCGTCCCGGCGTGACCGAGCTCGAGGTCTATGGCGAGATGGTCCGCGCCATGGCCAAGGCGGGCGGCGAGAACGCCGCGCAGACTCAAGCGGCGCTCTCCGGCACCAAGACCAACGCGCTGCATTCACTGGCGACGCGCCGAGTGGTCAAGGCGGGCGAGCCGTTCCTCGTCGATCTCATGGGCGTCTACAAGCGCTACCACGTCAACCAGGCTCGAACTTTCTTCGTTGGGGAGCCGCCGAAGGACGTCGTTGCGCAGACGAACAAGATCGCGCAGTCGATGAAGGTCTTCCGGGACATGCTGCGGCCGAACCTGCCGGTCCGCGAACTCAACAAGGCCATCCTCGACTACTTCAAGCAGGATGGGCTCTGGCAGATGCGCGGCTGGATCGGCGGCTATGAGATGGGCATCTGCTTCATGCCCGACTGGGTCGGTAATTTCGTGTTCGATCCGCTTTCCGAGATCAACGCCGACCGCCTATTCGAGCCCGGCACGGCCGTCAACTACGAGAACCAGTTCTTCATGCCGCGGCAGATCGGCCAATATTTCACGATCGATACCTTCCTCTTCAAGCAGGACGGCGCGCGCGGACTCTCCGACCAGCCGTTCGAGTTGATCGTCGTCTGACACGGCGACCCAAAAGACGAGTCCGGCTCAGCCGCCGGACTCGTCGCGGGCGCGATCACGAAGCTTCGCCCAGTAGTCGAGCCGCTTCCTGATCTCGCGTTCGAACCCGCGCTCGACCGGACGATAGAAATTCTGTCGCGCCATGCCGTCCGGGAAGTAGTTCTGCCCCGAGAAGCCTTCCTCGGTATTGTGGTCGTATTCGTAGCCCTTGGCGTAGCCGAGGTCGCGCATCAGCCGCGTCGGTGCATTGAGAATATGCTTCGGCGGCATGAGCGAGCCGGTTTCGCGCGCCGCGCGCTGCGCCTCGCCGAGCGCCCGATAGGCAGCGTTGGATTTGGGGGCTGTCGCGAGATAAAGCACGCATTGCGCAAGCGCGAGCTCGCCCTCCGGGGAGCCCAGCCGTTCATAGGTGTCCCAGGCAGCGAGCGCCTGAACGAGCGCTTCGGGATCGGCGAGACCGATGTCTTCGACCGCAAAACGTACCATGCGGCGCGCCACATAAAGCGGGTCTTCGCCGCCGGCCAGCATGCGGGCGAGCCAGTAGAGCCCGGCATCGGCATCCGAGCCGCGCAGCGACTTGTGAAGCGCGCTGATGAGGTTGTAGTGGCTCTCCTGCGCCTTGTCGTAGAGCGGCATGCGTCGCTGCACCGTCTCGGCCAGCGCCTTGGGATCGAGCGGCGCGTCGGGCGCCGGCAGGCCGAACAGGTCCTCCGCCATGTTGAGCAGATAGCGCCCGTCGCCATCCGCCATGGCGCGAAGCGACGCGCGCGCATCGGGATCCAGCGGCAGGCTCCGGCCCTCCGCCTGCTCCGCCCGCTTCAGCAGGAGTTCGAGCGCCGCATCGTCGAGCCGGTGCAGCACGAAGACCTGGGCGCGAGACAGCAAGGCGCCGTTGAGTTCGAAGGACGGGTTCTCGGTCGTGGCGCCGACCAGCGTCACCGTGCCGTCCTCCACGTAGGGCAGGAAGCTGTCCTGCTGGGCACGGTTGAAGCGATGGATTTCATCGACGAAGAGAAGCGTGCCCCGCCCGACGCCCCGCCGGCCGCGCGCCGCGTCGAATACCTTCCGCAGGTCGGCGACGCCCGAAAATACGGCCGAGAGCGGCTCGAAATGCAGATCCGTCCGGTCGGCGAGCAGTCGCGCGAGGGTGGTCTTGCCGCAGCCGGGCGGCCCCCAGAGGATCATCGAGGCGATGCGGCCGGCCGCGACCATGCGCCCGATCGGTCCGTCGCGCTTCAGGAGATGGTCCTGTCCCACGATCTCCTCGAGGCTGCGCGGCCGAAGCCGGTCGGCGAGCGGTCGAGGAGCCCGGGATTCGAAGAGTCCGGCCAGGTCGATATCTCCCGCTGAACGCTCAGTCCAACTTCAGGGTTTCGGTCTCGTCGCCGCGGCGGACGGCGATCTCCCATTTCCCGCCGGCGTCCGCGATCGCCCGCTTCACGTCGGCGACGCTCTTGAGCAGGATGCCGTTGATCTTGAGCAGCACGTCGCCCGGCCGGAATCCCACCCGCCGCGCGGGGCTGCCCCGAGCCACGTCGGTGAGGGCGACGCCGGTCCAGACGCCGTTCAGGCCGAGCAACTCGCCGAGCGCTGGCGAGATGTTGGCGATCGTGGCGCCGGCGAGCGGGCTGCCGCCGCCGATCGGGGTTTCGTCGGGTGCAGGCGTCTGCGGCGCCGCATGAAGCTCGATCGGCACGATCAGCTCCCGGCCCTTGCGCATGACCGTCAGCTTCGCCGTTTCGCCGATCGGCAGGGTCGCGAGGCGGAACCGCAAGCCCTGCGGATCGGCGACCGGCTTGCCGTCCACCGCGACCACGATGTCGCCGACCGCAAGTCCGGATTTCTCTGCCGGGCCGCCCGGATAGAGCGTGTTGACGACGACGCCGCCCGGATGCTCGAGCCCGAAGCCTTCCGCGAGGTCCGCCGTCGCGGTCTGGCCGGTGGCGCCGATCCAGGGCCGCACCACCTGGCCGCCATTGTCGGCGGCCACGATCACGGTTTTCACCATGTTGGCCGGAATCGCGAAACCGATGCCGACCGAGCCGCCGGTGCGCGAGATGATCGCCGTGTTGATGCCGGCGAGCCGGCCATCCATTGTGACCAGCGCACCGCCGGAATTGCCAGGATTGATCGCCGCGTCGGTCTGGATGAAGAAGCCGTAGTCGTTGATGCCCTGGCGCGTGCGGGCGAGCGCCGAGACGATGCCGCTGGTCACCGTCTGACCCACGCCGAAGGGGTTGCCGATGGCGAGCACGAGGTCGCCGACCTCAAGCGCGTCGGAATCGGCGAGCTGCAGCACCGGCAGGTCGATTCCCGGTGCATCGATCTTGAGGAGCGCGATATCGGTGCGCTCGTCGAGCGTGACGGGCTTCGCCGGGTATTCGCTGCCGTCGCTCAGCACCACCTTGATCTCTTCGGCGCCCTTGATGACATGGACATTGGTGACGACGAGCCCGTCCTCGCGCACCAGCACGCCGGAGCCGAGCGAGTTCTGCGTCTTCCGCTGCGGCTTCGAGAACAGGTCTTCCCCGAAGAACTGGCGGAAGAACGGGTCGTTGAAGAGCGGCGACTGCGGGCGCTGGGCGACGACCGTGCGGGTGTAGATGTTGACGACCGCGGGCGCCACCTGCTTCACGATGGGCGCATAGGAAAGCTGGATCTCTTCGCGCGAACTCGGCACGGTTTGGGCCAGGCTCGTGCCCGGTCCGAGCGAGAGCGCCAGCATCGCCGCGCCGGCCAGCGCGCTGACGCAGCGGCGGGAAACTTCCGATTTGCAGAACGTCATTTCGTCACCATTCCAGCGCAAGGAGCCGATGATAGCCCCGGGAACGCCGCGCCGCGAAGTGCCCCGAAAGACGAAGGGCGGCTTCCCTTCGGAAGCCGCCCCCTATCGTTCTCGAAACCGGGCCGTTCCTGAAACCGGCGCCGCTCAGGCCTCGGCTTCGGCTTCTTCCTGCTTCTCGGCCGTCGGGCCGGAATCGAGGCCCTTGGCGGACGGATCGCGGTCGACCAGCTCGATGATCGCCATCGGCGCCGCATCCCCGAAGCGGAAGCCCGCCTTCAGCACGCGGGTATAGCCGCCCGCGCGGGTCTTGTAGCGGGTCGCGATGGTGTCGAAGAGCTTGCGGGTCACGGCCTCGTCGCGCAGCACGGCCAGCGCCTGGCGTCGCGCATGGAGGTTGCCGCGCTTGCCGAGCGTGATCAGCTTCTCGACGACCGGGCGGAGATCCTTGGCCTTCGGCAAGGTGGTCTTGATCTGCTCGTGCTTGATGAGCGCCGACGCCAGATTCGCGAACAGCGCACGCCGATGGCTCTTCGTGCGGTTGAGCTTGCGGCCGCTTAGTCCGTGACGCATCGCTTGCCTCCCTCTCCTCTACCCGGCGCCGGCTCCCCGAGGAAGCATCGACCCGATTGCACCTGCCGGTCGCCGCAAACGCCCAAGGGACATCCGTGTACGACCGGGTGGGGCCGACATGGCCCCGTCTCGTGACGGCTACGCCGAATGGCCTCAGTAAGGCTCGTCCAGCCGCTTCACCATCTCCTCGATATTCTCCGGCGGCCAGTTCGGGATCTCCATGCCGAGATGAAGCCCCATCGTCGCCAGCACTTCCTTGATCTCGTTCAAAGACTTGCGGCCGAAGTTCGGGGTGCGGAGCATCTCCGCCTCGGTCTTCTGCACCAGATCGCCGATATAGACGATGTTGTCGTTCTTCAGGCAGTTGGCCGAGCGCACCGAAAGCTCGAGCTCGTCTACCTTGCGCAGCAGGTTCTTGTTGAACGGCGGCTCGGAAGCCCGGCTCTCCTCGCGGACGACCGTCGGCTCCTCGAAATTGATGAAGAGCTGGAGCTGGTCCTGCAGGATGCGGGCGGCGAGCGCCACGGCATCTTCCGGCTTCACCGCGCCGTTGGTCTCGATCTGCATCGAGAGCTTGTCGTAGTCGGTGACCTGGCCGACGCGGCTGTTCTCGACCTTGTAGGAAACCTTCTTCACCGGACTGAAGAGGGCATCGATCGGGATCAGGCCGATCGGCGAATCCTCGGGCCGGTTCTGCGTCGCGGCGACATAACCTTTGCCGGTCTCGACGGTGAATTCCATCTTCACATTGATGCCCTGGTCGAGCGAACAGAGCACGAGGTCCGGGTTCATGATCTCGATGTCGTGGCCGGTCTGGATCATGCCGGCGCGCACCTCGCCGGGGCCCTCGGCCGTGAGCCGCATCCGCTTCGGGCCTTCGCCGTGCATCCGCAGCGCCATGCCCTTGATGTTCAGCACGATGTCCGTGAGGTCTTCGCGGACACCCGGAATCGACGAGAACTCGTGCAGCACGCCCTCGATCTGCACCGACGTTACGGCGGCACCCTGGAGCGACGAGAGCAGCACGCGACGGAGCGCATTGCCGAGCGTCAGG
>CADEFF010000050.1:17653-28971 GCA_902826565.1 uncultured Rhodospirillaceae bacterium
CGCGACGCAGGTCAATGCTGATCTCCTGGCCGAATCCGCTCTCGAGCGGCTCTGCCACCACGTTCGCAAACCGTTTCGGATCCGTCCCCGCCTCGATATTGAGCTTGTTCGGCTTAATCAACTCGGTCCAATTTTTCTGGATCACAGTTTGCGACCTCTCGTGCTGGCGTCCGACCGGCTTTCTGATCCGCATGCCCGCAATGCGGTTTACCGCCGGCCGTGACGCGCTTCCTGTCGAATAAATCTCCCGGCGGCGCGGGCCTGCCGGGTCTGGTTGGGTCAGACGCGCCGGCGCTTCGGCGGGCGGCATCCGTTATGCGGGATCGGAGTCACGTCCTTGATCGAGGTGATGGTGAAGCCGGCCGCCTGCAGCGCGCGCAGCGCCGACTCGCGGCCCGAGCCTGGCCCCTTCACTTCGACCTCGAGCGTCTTCACGCCGTGCTCCGAGGCCTTGCGCGCCGCGGCGTCGGCCGCAACCTGTGCGGCATAGGGCGTCGATTTCCGCGAGCCCTTGAAGCCGAGACTGCCCGACGACGACCAGGCGATGGTGTTGCCCTGCGCGTCGGTGATGGTGATCATCGTGTTGTTGAAGCTCGCATTCACATGCGCAACGCCGGAAGTGATGTTCTTCCGTTCCTTGCGCCGTGGACGCGGGGTTGCCGCCTTGACCATGCCCGCTCCCGATATCCTGAAACGCGTTAAACCGTCTTCTTCTTGCCGGCGATGGCGCGCGCAGGTCCCTTGCGCGTGCGCGCATTGGTGTGCGTCCGCTGGCCGTGCACCGGCAGGCCCTTGCGATGCCGAAGCCCGCGATAGCAACCGAGATCCATCAGCCGCTTGATGTTCATCGCCACCTCGCGCCGCAGGTCGCCTTCCACGCGGTAATCGCGATCGATCACCTCGCGGATGCGCACCACGTCGTCGTCGGTGAGCTGATGCACCCGCCGGTCTTGCGGAATGCCCACCTTGGTGCAAATTTCCTTGGCCTTGGTCTGCCCGATGCCGTGGATATAGGTCAGGGCGACCAGGACACGCTTCTGCGTCGGTATATTGACGCCCGCGATACGCGCCACCGCATTTTCTCCTTAGATTTCAATCGAATAGCGAACAGGCCTCGGCTTTGGCCGGCTTGAGGGCGCGCATTATAGAAAAATTCGCCAGCAAGTCAACAGCTTAGGCCGATGCCAGGATCGCTTCGATCTGCCTCGTTACGTCGTCCGGAGCCGCCATTCCATCCACCCGCTGCAGCAACCCCCGGTTCCGGTAATAGGGGATGATGGGCGCCGTCTGGGCGCGATAGGCCTCGAGCCGCGCCCGCAACGTCTCCGCATTGTCGTCCTTGCGGCGGACGAACTCGGTGCCGCCGCATTTGTCGCAGACGCCCTCTCGCTGCGGGCGCTGAAACTTGTCGTGATAGCCGGCGCCGCATTTGGCGCAGGTGAAGCGGCCCGAAATCCGCTCGATGAGGGCGGCCTCGTCCACGCCGAGCTCGATCACGGCAAGCAGGCTCCGGCCGTGCCGGCCCAGCATCTCGTCGAGCGCCACCGCCTGCGCCTCGGTCCGCGGGAAACCGTCCAGCACGAAGCCGCGCTTCGCATCGGGTTCGCCGATGCGCGCCTCGATCATGCGGATGATGATGTCGTCCGGCATGAGCTGGCCGGCTTCCATCACCTTTTTCGCCTGCTGGCCGAGCGCCGAGCCCGAGGCCACGGCGGCGCGAAGCATGTCGCCGGTCGAGAGCTGCACCACGCCATGGGCGCTCTCCAGCCGTTTCGCCTGGGTGCCTTTCCCCGCGCCGGGCGGCCCGAGCAGGATCAGGTTCATCCCCGGCGGCCCTTGAGTTTCGCCTTCTTGATCAGCCCCTCATACTGATGGGCCAGCATGTGCGAGTGGATCTGGGCGACCGTGTCCATCGTGACATTGACCACGATCATCAGACTGGTGCCGCCGAAATAGAACGGGATCGCATATTGCGAGATCAGGATCTCCGGCAACACGCAGACGGCGGCCACATAGGCGGCGCCGAGGACGGTGATCCGCGTCAGGACGTAATTGATGTACTCGGCCGTGTTCTTGCCCGGCCGGATGCCCGGGATGAAACCGCCGTACTTCTTCAGGTTGTCGGCGGTATCGACCGGATTGAAGACGACTGCCGTGTAGAAGAAGGTGAAGAATACGATCAACGCCACGTAGAACGCGATATAGAGCGGCTGCCCGTGCGCCAGATACTGCGTGATCGGCTGCAGCCATTCCGGCCCGCCCTGGGCGCTGAAGCTCGCGACGGTGAGCGGCAGGAGCAGCAGCGAGCTCGCGAAGATCGGCGGGATGACGCCGGCGCTGTTGAGCTTCAGCGGCAGGTGCGAGCTGTCGCCGCCGAACATCTTGTTGCCGACCTGTCGCTTCGGATACTGGACCACCAGACGCCGCTGCGCCCGCTCGAAGAACACCAGCACGGTCACGGTGATGATCACGATCAGCAGGATCGCGACGATGAGGATCGTCGAGAGCGCGCCGGTCCGGCCGAGCTCGAGGGTGCGCACCAGCGCCGAAGGCAGGTTTGCGACGATGCCGGCGAAGATGATGAGCGAGATGCCGTTGCCGATGCCGCGTGCGGTGATCTGCTCGCCGAGCCACATCAGGAAGATTGTGCCGCCCGTGAGGGTGATGACGACCTGAAGGCGGAAGAAGAGCCCCGGGTCCATCACGGCCGATCCGGCCGAGGATGTCATGCCCTCGATGCCGACCGCGATGCCGTAGGACTGGGCGAGGGCCAGCAGCACCGTGCCCATGCGGGTGTATTGATTGATCTTCTTGCGGCCCGCCTCGCCCTCCTTCTTCAGCGCATCGAGCGTCGGCGACACGCTGGTCATGAGCTGCATGATGATCGATGCCGAGATGTACGGCATGATGTTGAGGGCGAAGATCGTCATGCGCCCGAGCGCGCCGCCCGTGAACATGTCGAACATGCCCAGCACGCCCGACGAGTGCTGCCGGAATACCTCGTCAAGCACAAACGGGTCGATGCCCGGTAGGGGGATGTAGGTGCCGAGCCGGTAGATCACGAGCGCGCCCAGCGTGAACCAGATGCGCTTCTTCAGCTCCGTCGCCTTGGAGAAGGCGGAGAAGTTGATATTGGCGGCGAGTTGTTCGGCGACAGAAGCCATGGTCTACCCGTCCGCCCGGCCGTCAGGCCGTGGCGCCCTTATCGTCCCCGCCCTTGCTCTTCTTCGCGCTCTTGCCCTCGGCCTTCGCGGCGGGGGCCTTCTTCTCGGCCTTCTCGACCGGATTGTTGCGGGCGGCTTCCCGCGCCGCCGCGGCTTCGGCCTTGGCGCGCTTCGCCTTGGCCCGCTTGCCGTTCGCCGTCTTCTCGCTCACCGGCTTCAGTGCCATGAGCACCACGACCTTGCCACCGGCCTTCTCGACCGCGGCAATGGCGGCGCCCGAGGCGCGCGCAACCTCGAAATTGACCTTGGCCTTGAGTTCGCCCTTGGCGAGGAGCGCGACGCCGTCCTTGAGGCGCGAGGTGACGCCGGCGGCGCGAAGCGCCTCGCCGGTGACAGCCTTGCCGCCGTCGAGCCGGCCGGCATCGATCGCCTGCTGCACGGTGCCCAGGTTCACGGCCACGTAGCTGCGGCGGAAGATGTTGTGAAAGCCGCGCTTCGGCAGGCGGCGATGCAGCGGCATCTGGCCGCCTTCATAGCCGTTCAGCGCCACGCCGGTGCGCGCGGTCTGGCCCTTGCCGCCGCGGCCGCCGGTCTTGCCCTTGCCGGAACCGATGCCGCGCCCGACGCGAATCCGCGCCTTGCGCGCGCCCTTGTTGTCGCGGAGCTGGTTGAGCTTCATAGCCTTGCTTCCTGTCCTGGGGCGGGCGCCGTCCAGAGAGATGGGGAGACGCCCGACCGATGTCTACCGGCTCAGCCTTGCGGCTCGACCCGGATCAGATGATGAACCCGCGCGATCATGCCGCGCACGGCCCGGGTGTCCTCGAGCACGCGGCTGCGGCCCATCTTGTTGAGGCCGAGGCCGATCAGCGTCTGCCGCTGATAGCCTTCGCGCCCGATCGGGCTACCCGTCTGGGTCACCTTGACCTTACCCGGTTTGTTCGCCATCGCCTTGTTCCTTCTGACGGAGGCCGGCGCTACTCGCGCGCTTCGGCCCCGACCTCACGCTTGCCGAGAATGTCGCTCACCTTGCGCCCGCGACGCGCCGCAACGCTGCGCGGCGAGGAGGAGCGGGACAGCGCGCTGAACGCGGCCTTGATCATGTTGTGCGGGTTCGAGGTGCCAACCGATTTCGCCACCACGTCCTCGACGCCGAGCGCCTCGCAGATGGCGCGCACCGGGCCACCGGCGATGATGCCGGTGCCGGGCTTGGCGGCGCGCAACACCACCTGACCGGCGCCGAAATGGCCGATCACGTCGTGATGCAGCGTGCGGCCTTCGCGAAGCGGTACGCGCATCATGGCGCGCTTCGCCTGCTCGGTCGCCTTGCGGATCGCTTCCGGCACCTCGCGCGCCTTGCCGGCGCCGTGGCCGACGCGGCCCTTGCCGTCGCCCACCACCACGATGGCGGCGAAGCCGAAGCGCCGGCCGCCCTTCACCACCTTGGCGACGCGGTTGATGCCGACCAGCTTTTCGATCAGTTCCGGCTCGTCGCGATCACGCGAAGAGCGATCCCGGTCGCGGCGGTCGGACTTTGGCGAACGTGCCATGAATAATCCTCTAGAAGCTGAGGCCGCCCTCGCGGGCGGCGTCGGCCAGGGCCTTCACCCGGCCATGGAACAGGTAGGAGCCGCGGTCGAACACGACGGCCTTCACGCCCGCGGCGATCGCCCGCTCGGCGATCAGCTTGCCGACCGCCTTGGCGGCATCGACATTGCCGCCGGACTTGAGCTGGTCCTTCAGCGCCTTCTCCAGCGTCGAGGCGGCAGCGACCGTGACGCCCTGCGTGTCGTCGATGACCTGGGCGTAGATGTTCTGACCCGAACGGAACACCGAGAGCCGCGGACGGCCGTGCGCCTTGCGGCGGATCGAGGCGCGGACCCGGCGCTGCCGGCGGGCAGTATTGTTCAGTGCGTGCGCCATGGTTCGCTCCTACTTCTTCTTGCCTTCCTTGCGGCGGATGGTCTCGGTGTCGTACTTGATGCCCTTGCCCTTGTACGGCTCCGGTCTGCGGAAGCCGCGGATCACCGCGCTCACCTGTCCGACCTGCTGCCTGTCGGCACCGCTGACCGTGATCGAGGTCGGCTTGTCGCACTTGATCGTGACGCCCGCCGGGATCGCGAAATTGACGTCGTGGCTGTAGCCGAGCTGCAGGACGAGGTTCTTCCCCTGCACCTGCGCGCGATAACCGACGCCGTTGATCTCGAGCGTGCGGGTATAGCCCTGCGACACGCCTACCATCATGTTGCGGAAGAGGTTGCGGGCTGTGCCCCACATCATGCGGGCCTGCTTCGACTCGTCGACCGGCCTCACCCAGAACTTGCCGTCCTCGAGCTTGGCCTCCACGAGATCGCCGAGCGGCAGGGAGAGCTCGCCGAGCTTTCCCTTCGCTTTGACCTTGCGGCCTTCGATGGCGACCGTGACGCCGTTCGGCACGGCCACCGGGTTCTTTCCGATGCGGGACATGCTTCGGCTTCCTTTAGAATACGCGGCAGAGCACTTCGCCGCCGACATTGGCCGCGCGCGCCTCGTTGTCCGACAGCACGCCGCGGGGGGTCGACAGGATAGAGATGCCGAGACCGTTATAGACGCGCGGCAGCTCGGTCACCTTCGAATAGACCCGACGACCCGGCTTCGAGACGCGAGAGATTTCGCGGATGACCGGCGAGCCCTCGTGATATTTCAGCTCGATCTTGAATTCGGCCTGGCCCGGTTCGCTGGCGGTCGCGGAGAAGCCGCGGATATAGCCTTCGCGCTTCAACACCTCGAGCACGTTCGCACGCAGCTTCGAACCGGGCGTCGAAATGCTCGACATGCCGGCTTTCTGCCCGTTCCGGATCCGGGTCAGCATATCCCCCAGGGGATCACTCAACGCCATGATCGGATGTCCTCCTTACCAACTCGCCTTGACCATGCCGGGGATCTGGCCGGTCGAGGCCAGCGCCCGCAGCGCGATGCGCGAAAGCTTGAACTTGCGATGGAAACCGCGCGGCCGCCCCGTGAGCTCGCAGCGATTATGCTGACGCACGGGCGACGCATTGCGGGGCAGCTCCGCCAGCTTGAGGCGGGCGGCGAACCGCTCTTCCATCGGCTTCGATTCGTCGTTCGCGATCGCCTTCAACCGCTCGCGCCGGCCGGCAAACTGCTTCGCCATGCGGCGACGCTTCTTGTCGCGATTGATGGAACTCTTCTTCGCCATCTCTTTCCTCCAGCGCCCCGTCAGTTGACGAACGGCATGTCGAAGCCCTTCAGCAGGGCTCTGGCTTCGGCGTCGCTCTTGGCCGTGGTGCAGATCACGATGTCGAGGCCACGGATTTCCTGAATCTGGTCGTAGTCGATCTCGGGGAACACGATCTGCTCCTTGAGTCCGAGCGCGTAGTTGCCGCGACCGTCGAAGCTCTTCGGCGAAACGCCGCGGAAGTCGCGGACGCGCGGGAGCGCGATGTTCACCAGCCGGTCGAGAAACTCGTACATCCGCTCGCGGCGCAGCGTGACCTTGCAGCCGATGTTCATGTTCTCGCGCAACTTGAAGGTCGCGATCGACTTGCGCGCGCGGGTGAAGATCGGTCTCTGGCCGGCGATCCGTGCGAGCTCGTCCGCGGCCTGCGCCACCTTCTTGCTGTCGTTGACCGCCTCGCCGACGCCCATGTTGATGACGATCTTGTCGAGCCGCGGTACCGCCATGACGCTGGGGTAGCCGAACTCCTTCATCAGGGCCGGTCGGAGCGTGGTGTTGTAGCGTTCCTGCAAACGGGTCATGGCGTCGCCTATCGGTCGATCGGTTCGCCGGAGCGGCGCGCCACGCGAATCTTGCGGCCGTCATCCAGGGTCTTGTAGCCGACGCGGGTCGGCTTGTCGGTCTTCGGGTCGATATGGGCGAGGTTGGACAGGTGGATCGGAGCTTCCTTGTCCACGATGCCGCCCGGATCGCGGGCGCTCTGGCGGGAATGCCGCTTCACCATGTTGACGCCCTGCACCAGCGCGCGCATCTCGGTCGGGAAGACGCGGACCACTTCGCCCGTCTTGCCCCTGTCGCGGCCGGTGAGGACGACCACCCGGTCGCCCTTCCTGATCTTCAGCTTCGTCGCCATATCAACGCATCCTGACTGTCGTTCGCCTCAGAGCACTTCGGGGGCGAGCGAGATGATCTTCATGAACTTCTTGGCCCGGAGCTCGCGCGTCACGGGGCCGAAGATGCGGGTTCCGATCGGCTCGCCCTGCTTGCTGATCAGCACCGCCGCGTTGCGGTCGAAGCGGATCGAGCTGCCGTCGGAGCGCCGGATCTCGCGCGAGGTGCGCACGATCACCGCCTGGTGCACGTCGCCCTTCTTCACGCGGCCGCGCGGAATCGCGTCCTTCACCGACACCACGATCACGTCGCCGACCGAGGCGTATTTGCGCTTCGATCCGCCCAGCACCTTGATGCACTGCACCCGGCGGGCGCCGGAATTGTCGGCGACCTCCAGATTCGTCTGCATCTGGATCATGACGCGTGCCCTCGCGATTCCAGAGGCGCATCGGCGGAAATCACGACTTCCCACCGCTTGGTCTTCGAGATCGGACGGCATTCGCGGATCCACACCGCGTCACCGATCTTGTGCGCATTCGCCTCGTCGTGCGCGGCGTACCGCTTGGTGCGCCGGATGATCTTCTTGTAGACGGGATGCATCACGCGTCGCTCGACGCTGACGATAACCGTCTTGTTGCCCTTGTCGCTTACTACGACACCCTGAAGCACTCGCCTCGGCATATTGAGCTCCTAAGCCTTCGTCGCGTGCTTCTGCGTCAGCACGGTCTGGATGCGCGCGATGTCGCGGCGCACCTGGCGGACGCGGGCGGTGTTCTCGAGCTGCCCGCTCGCCCGGCGGAAACGCAGGTTGAACGCTTCTTTCCGCAGCTCGACGAGCTGCGTCTTGAGCTGGTCCGGGGTCTGCGCCCGCAGGTCTTCGGCCTTCATCTCAGATCTCCTCGCCGAGGCGCGCCACGAAGCGCGTCTTGATCGGCAGCTTCGCGGCCGCGAGCTCGAAGCCGCGGATCGCGAGGTCCTTCGGCACGCCGTCGATCTCGAACATGATGCGGCCCGGATGCACGCGCACGACCCAGAATTCGGGCGTGCCCTTGCCGCTGCCCATGCGGACTTCGGCCGGCTTGCGCGACACCGGAACGTCCGGGAAGACCCGGATCCAGATGCGGCCGAGGCGCTTCATGTGACGGGTCACGGCGCGGCGCGCGGCCTCGAGCTGGCGCGCGGTAACGCGCCCCGGTTCGACCGCCTTCAGGCCGTACTGGCCGAAGGCGAGCTGGGTACCGCCCTTCGCGGCACCGTGGATACGGCCCTTGTGTGCCTTGCGGTATTTGGTTCGCTTTGGCTGAAGCATGATCTCGTTCCTGGTCGTCCTCGGGCGCGCCGCTTAGCGGGCGACCTGCTGCTCCTGGGCGCGCTTGTCCTGCGCGAGGGGGTCGTGCGCCATGATCTCGCCTTTGAACACCCAGACCTTCACGCCGCAGGTGCCGTAGGTCGTCTTTGCCGTCGCCTCGCCGAAATCGATATCGGCGCGGAGCGTATGCAGCGGCACGCGGCCTTCGCGATACCACTCCGTCCGCGCGATCTCGGCGCCGCCGAGACGGCCGGCGCAGGTGATCCGGATGCCGAGCGCCCCGAGGCGCATCGCCGACTGCACCGCGCGCTTCATCGCGCGACGGAAGGCAACCCGGCGCTCGAGCTGCTGCGCGATGTTCTCGGCGACGAGCCGCGCCTCGATCTCCGGCTTACGGATCTCGACGATATTCAGGCTCACCTCGCTGCCGGTCATCTTGGCGAGATCGGTGCGGAGCTTCTCGACATCCGCGCCCTTCTTGCCGATGACGACGCCGGGACGGGCCGTGTGGATCGTGATCCGCGCGCGCTTCGTCGGGCGCTCGATCACGACGCGGCTGACACCGGCCTGGGCGAGGCGCTCATGCAGATAGCGCTTCAGCTTCAGGTCCTCGTGCAGCATGTCGGCATAGCCGTCGTCGGCGTACCAGCGGGAATCCCAGGTACGGTTGATACCGACGCGCAGCCCGATCGGATTGACCTTCTGACCCATAACTAAGCGGTCTCCTCGCGCTCGCGCACCACGATGGTGACGTTGCTGAACCATTTCTCGACCGAGGCGGCGCGGCCGCGGGCCCGGGCGTGGAAGCGCCCCAGCACGAAGGCGCGGCCGACGCTGGCCTCGCTCACCACCAGACGATCGACGTCGAGCTGGTGGTTGTTCTCGGCATTGGCGATCGCCGCCTGCAATACCTTCTTCGTCTCGCGCGCGATGCGGCGCTTCGAGAAACTGAGCTCGGCGAGCGCGGCCTGCGCGCTCTTGCCGCGGATTAGGCCACAGACCAGATTCAGCTTGCGCGGACTCGTCCGCACCAGCCGGGCCACTGCCCTCGCCTCGGTCTCCGCCAATCGCCGGGGTCGCGACTTCTTGCTCATCACTCTAATCCTTTCGCACGGCCTTCTTGTCGGCCGCGGTATGGCCGTGGAAGAACCGGGTCGGCGAGAACTCGCCGAATTTGTGACCGATCATGTTCTCGGTGACGAGCACCGGCAGGAACTTGTGACCGTTGTAGACCCCGAAGGTGAGGCCGACGAACTGCGGAAGAATCGTCGAACGGCGCGACCAGGTCTTGATCACCTCGTTGCGACCCGAAGCGCGCGAGGCTTCGGCCTTCTTCAGCAGATACCCGTCGACGAACGGGCCCTTCCAAACGGAACGCGCCATGCGGCGGCTCTCCTCTTCCTAACTACGGTCGCGTAGCGTGCCGGCGGCGCAGGATCATGCCGTCGGTCTTCTTGTTGCTGCGCGTCTTCTTGCCCTTGGTCGACTTGCCCCACGGGGTGACCGGATGACGGCCGCCCGAGGTACGGCCTTCGCCGCCGCCGTGCGGATGGTCGATCGGGTTCATCGCGACGCCGCGCACGGTCGGGCGGCGGCCCTTCCAGCGGCTGCGTCCGGCCTTGCCGATGCTGACGTTCTGCTGGTCCGGGTTCGAGACCGCGCCGATCGTCGCCATGCACTCGCTCCGCACCATGCGCACCTCGCCGGAGCTGAGACGCAGCAAAGCATTGCCCGCATCGCGGCCGACGAGCTGGACGAAGGTGCCGGCGGACCGCGCCATCTGGCCGCCGCGACCCGGCTTCAGCTCGACGTTATGCACGATCGTGCCGACCGGCACGCTCTTCAGCGGCATGGCGTTGCCGACCTTGATGTCGACGCGCTCGCCCGCGACAACCTTGTCGCCGGCCTTGAGGCGCTGCGGCGCCAGGATGTAGGCCTGCTCGCCGTCCTCGTAGCGCACCAACGCAATGAAGGCGGTACGGTTCGGATCGTACTCGAGACGCTCCACCGTCGCCTCGACGTCGAACTTCCGACGCTTGAAGTCGATCGTGCGATAGCGCCGCTTGTGGCCGCCGCCGCGCTGGAAGGCCGTGATCCGGCCATGATTGTTGCGCCCGCCGCTCTTGCGCAGACCTTCGGTCAGCGCCTTCACCGGCTTGCCCTTGTGCAGCTCGCTGCGATCGACGAGCACGAGCTGGCGCTGACCGGGCGTGGTGGGCTTATAGGATTTGAGCGCCATCGCTTAGACTCCCGTCGTCACGTCGATGGTGTTGCCCTCGGCGAGCCGGACCATCGCTTTCTTGTAGTCGGAGCGGAAGCCGAGCCGACCGCGGAAGCGCTTGGTCTTGCCGATCTGGCGCAGCGTATTCACCGACACGACCTTGACCTTGAAGATCCCCTCGATCGCGGCCTTGATCTCGCGCTTGGTGGCGTCGAGCGGCACGCGGAAGGTGACCTGGTTCGAATTCGAGCCGAGCGTCGCCTTCTCGGTGACCACCGGGGCGCGGACCAGCTCGTACATGCGTTGGGCCGAAATCTTGGTTTCGACCCGCTTGATCGGACGCGCTCTGCTCATTTCAGGCGGGCCTCCAGATGCTCGACCGCGGCCTTGGTCAGGACCAGGAGATCGCGGCGGAGGATGTCGTACACGTTGGCGCCCTGCTGCGGCAGCAGATCCACGCCCTTGATGTTGGCGGCGGCGCGCCGGAAGTTCTCGTCGACCGCGGGGCCGTCGATCAGCAGGACCGAGGTCCAGCCGAGCTTGCCGATCTTGCCGGCG
>CADEFF010000051.1 GCA_902826565.1 uncultured Rhodospirillaceae bacterium
TGGGAGAAAGCGGCGCCCTCACCGGTTCCGCCCGGAAGAACGAGGAAGCCAAGTCGCGACGGGCCGAAATCCGGCGCAAGGCGGAATTGTCGAAAGCCCGGGAGAAGATCCAGCAGAAGCGGCGACGTGCCAGGGCCCAGATGGAAGCGTTGCAGGCAGAGCTCGATGCGGACGAGATAGAGCTTAACGCCATGACGCAGGACGAAGATGAATATCTACGCCAGACGGAGAACGACAAGATCGACATGGAGAGGAGTCGAAAATCGTAGCGGTTGGAAATTACTTCGGAGGACACGGCCATGACGCCTGCTAAGCCTCCTCGCAAGCTTATCCTGTATGTGGCAGGTCAAACGCCGAAGTCCCTTGCCGCGATCGCCAATCTGGAGCGCATATGCGCCGAAGACCTCCCTGGACAGTACGCCGTGGAGGTAATCGACTTGAAAAAGGATCCAAAGCTCGCACGCGAACACAGCATCGTGGCGATCCCGACCCTTGTGCGCGAGCTGCCGGTCCCGCTGCGCAAGCTCATCGGCGATCTTTCCGACACCCATAAAGTGCTGATGAATCTTCAGCTCAGCGATGGCACATGACTTCCGCTTCGTCCTCGGACAAGGACCTTCTCATCGCCGACCTTCGTCACAGGCTCGCCGAGGCGGAGGAAACGCTGCGAGCCATCCGGGAGAACGAGGTCGACGCGCTGGTGATGCGTGGCCCTGTGGCGGAGGAGATTTTCACGATCGGGGGAGACCCCGAATCCTACAGAACATTCATGGAAGCCATGGAGCCCGGCGCCGCTGCGCTCGACGGATTCGGGCGCGTGCTCTACGCCAACAGCACGCTCACCAAGCTGCTCGGCACATCGCTGGCTCAATTGCAGGGAAAGCTGTTTGTGGATGCCTTTGCGGGCGACACCGGGAAGGAAATCGGGCGCCTGCTCGGCGAAGCCCATACGACCCGGCAAAGTCGCGAAGTTCGATTTCCTCGGGGCGACGAGGTCGATCTTCACTTCATTGCAATGGCGAGCCCATTGCAATTCGGCACGACGTCGGGCCACGCCATAACCTTTGCCGATGTGACCGAGCGAGTTCTCAATGAGGGCGCCGAGCAGAGCGAGCACGCCGCTCGCGCGGTCATCGCCTCCGCCAACGAGGCCGTTCTGGTGTGTGATCGCGACGGGGTCATTACACACGCCAACGCCGCGGCCAGCATCGTCTACGAAGGCAACCCCATCGGGCAAATCTTCGCCGAAATCATTCCGCTCCTGTTACGCGATTCCACGGGAGTCCTCCAAGCGGACGACATGATTGCGATGGTGATCGCCGGCACTCCCATGCGAGGGATCGAAGCCAGCGCACCGAAGGCTCCGGAGGTGAAGGACTATCTGGTCAGCGCCGCGCCGCTGCGGATTGCCGGCGATCGCATCAGCGGCGCCGTCGTCACCATGGTCGATCTGTCCCAGCGCAAAGCCGCCGAAAAACAGCAGAACCTTCTGATGCGCGAGCTCGACCATCGCGTAAAGAACACTCTCGCCCTGGTCGCGTCCATTAGCGCCCGGACGGCTTCCAGTACGGATACGGTGCAGGCATTCCAGAAGGCATTCTCCGGTCGCATCCAGGCGTTGGCGGCGACGCATACCTTGCTCCTGGGGAATTCCTGGTCCTCCCTGGAACTCCGCGACATCGTCATGTCCGAACTCGCGCCTTATATCGATTCGACGGCGGATCAGGTCGCGATCGAGGGCCTGAACGTTGCGGTCACGCCCCGCGCAGCGATTGCGTTCGGATTGATCGTGCATGAGCTTGCGACCAACGCGATAAAATACGGTGCGCTCTCGCAACAGGGGGGACACGTCACCGTGTGCGCGGTCGGTCGCGACAATGAGAAAAGTGGCGCTTTTGTCCTTGAATGGCGCGAATCCGGGGGCCCGCGCGTCACCCCCCCGAAACGAAAGGGATTCGGACACACGGTCATTTCGCGCAGTCTCCAATATTCGGCCGGCGGCCGCGCGGAATTCGATTTCGATCCGTCCGGCGTTGTGTGCCGCATTTCGATTCCCGCGAAAGATTTGAGTTAAGCCATAGCTCGGCCATGCCGTCGAGCGCGCCGTCCGGCCCCTGCGCGATCTCTTTGTGCTTGCGCTTACGCATCCTGTCGCGACGGATCGCGTCGATGGTGTGGCGTTTGTCGGCCGTCGTCGGCCAGGCGCCGGGATTGGCCGGAACGCGCCCGCTCATCGATTTCCGCGACTTTCAGCCTCAAAGTCTCACTGCAAATCGGCCATCTCGTAGAGCGGCCGGATCTCGATCTCGCTCGGTCCCGGCATGGGATTGGGGCAGCGCTTCACCCAGGCGACCGCCTCGTCCATGTCCTTGACCTCCCAGAGCCAGAAGCCGGCGACCAGCTCACGGGTCGCGGCGAAAGGCCCGTCGAAGACCGTGCGGCCGGGACCATCGAACGCGATACGCTTGCCTTGCGAGGAAGGCTTGAGGCCGTCGGCGGCGCGCAAGATGCCGGCTTTGGCCAGCTCGTCATTGAATCTCCCCATCGCCTCCATCGCCTGCTTCGTCTCGGGCGTGGGGAGAAAGCCCTTTTCGCTGTCGTCGGTCGCTTTCACCAGCACCATGACACGCATCGCCTCTCTCCTTGTTTGAGCCGGCCGCATCGGCCCGGCATCGGAACGACGAACGGGGAAACGACGAACGGGGTTTCCGGAAATCGACCTCGTTCCGCAAGTTTTTTCGACGGTCGGGGCGCCGGGCGCGAAGGGCCGCTTCAGGGGCAAGGATCGCGATGGCCCGATCGCCGGGATCGGGCGCGTACCTGCTGCAACCGGGCGCTGCTCGAACTTCCATGCCGTCAAAATCGTCGGCGTCTACGACGCTGAGGTAGCTGCGGCGGACCCTGGATGGAATATGGCGGCAGACGGCGGAATTTGGCGCGCCCGGAGAGACTCGAACTCCCAACCCCCAGATTCGTAGTCTGGTGCTCTATCCAGTTGAGCTACGGGCGCAGCATGCCGGGGGCGGCCCCCGCGACAGGCGGCGGACCCTACACGAAAGCGGGAAGCGCTGGCAAGCACGGGGCCGATGCCAAAAAGACGTGCTAAACTGGGCGTCTAGCGGGGAATTCCCGCTTGTTGCGCGGCGGGCGGTTCCGTTACAATCCGCGGGGCTTAAATCGGGGGAACGGAACCGGCATGAGTACGGCCGGCGGCGCTGCTGGGGTGGCCCCTTCCGTTGAAGATCAGGGTGCAGCGATCTCATGACAAATAAGCTGGTGCGCGCGTGCCTTGCCGGCGCCCTCTTGATCCTTGGAGGCTGCGCCTTCACCGACGAGGCCCTGGTGCCGTCGCTTTCGGGCGAGCCCGCCCCCTCGCAGACCCAGACCGTGCAGGCAGCACCCTTGGCACCGGGCACCACCGCGACGACGCCGGCGGCGCCAAGCGCGCCTTCCGCCGTGTCCGTCGAGGGCAGCCCGCAGCAGTTCAACACCGGCGAGTTCGAGCCGGGCGGCGTCACCCCCGGCCAGCCGACCGGCACCGCCGTCGGCGCCAAGGTCGACAGCCTCCGCGGCGACCTGATGCAGCTCCAGGCGAACGTCGCGAGCCAGAACGACCGGCTGCAGACCGTGCGCGCCCAGGCGGCGCAGAACGCGATCGGCTATCACAATACGGTGGGGCAGATCGGCGCCAAGCTGCAGGTCGGCACCACGCCCGGCAACCCGATCCTGGTCTCGCAATGGAACCAGGCTCAGGCCCAGCTCCAGCAGGTCAATGTCGATCTCGGCCAGATGAACGGCCTCGCCAACGACGTGGCGGCGAGCGCCGCCATGTCGAGCTACCTTCTGGAGGCGACCCGCGCCGCCTTCGGCATCTCGGGCGCGGTCGACGAGGATCACCGCCAGCTCGCGATCCTCGAGGACGAGACCAACCGGACCACGGTGCTGATCGACCGGCTCCTCACCGAGCTCACCGAGGACATCGCGCGCCAGACCAACTATCTCGGCTCCGAGCGCAACAACCTCAACACGCTCGCGCTTGCCATCAACAACGGCGAGCTCTATGGCGCGAGCCTCGCCGGCCGGCAGTTCGCGCCGATCGCCCCGAGCTCGATCCCGGGTTCGGCGATCGCGAGCGGCCGTCCGCTGGTGCTGATCCGCTTCGACCGGCAGAACGTCGATTACGAGCAGGCGCTCTTCGCCGCGGTAAGCGCGGCGCTCGACCGCCGGCCCGATGCCGCCTTCGATCTCGTGGCGGTGACGCCCGGCATCGGCAGCCAGGCGCAGATTTCGCTTGCCCGCGAGGAATCGCGGCGCGACGCCGAGCGCGTGCTGCGCTCCCTCACCTCCATGGGGCTGTCGCCGAACCGGGTCAGCCTTTCGAGCATGACGAGCCCGGCGGCGCAGACCAACGAAGTCCACCTTTACGTCCGATAGACCTCTACACCCGCTTCACCCCGAAACCGGACCGGCGCCGCTCCCCCGAAGGGAACGGCGCCGGTTCCGTTTCGGGGCTATGGCTCTGCCTCCCGATCGAGGGGCGATCCCGGCGATCGGCCGCGGCCCCGCACGAGCGCGTGAGCGACCGGCGCCGGGCTGGCCCGCCGCCGAAAACGATGCCATGCTTCGCGCTCCTTCGCGTTCGATCCTGGGAAGGGAAACGGACCATGCGCAGGGCGATCTTCCTTCTTTTCATCCTCCTTCTCGGCGCGCCGGCGCTGCCCGCCCCCGCCGAGGAAGGCGCGGCGCTGCCGCCGGCCGACGCCGCCGCCATCCGCAAGGTGATCGAGGACCAGATCGCCGCCTTCCGCAGCGACGACGGCACCCGCGCCTTCTCCTACGCCTCGCCGGTGATCCAGGACCGCTTCCGCACGCCGGAGAACTTCATGGAAATGGTGCGGACCGCTTATCCGCAGGTCTATCGGCCGCGCGGCCTCGAATTCCATGGCCTCGCCGACAGCCAGCAGGGCCCGATCCAGGAAGTCATCGTGACCGGGCCCGACGGGGTGCCGGTGATGGCGCTCTATGTGATGGAACGGCAGCCGGACGGGAGCTGGAAGATCAACGGCTGCTACCTCGCCCGCATTCCCGACGAGAGCGCCTGAGGCTACACTCCGGGCTACACGCCCCGGCGCCTTCCTTCCGCAGCGACGCAGAGCCCGCATGTCCGACATCGCCCCGCCCGACAAGACCTTCCCGGTCACCTGGGAAGAGCTCCACCGCAACGCCAAGGCGCTCGCCTGGCGGCTGCTCGAGGCGGCCCCCTTCAAGGGTATCGTCGCGGTGACACGCGGCGGTCTGCTGCCGGCCGCGCGCGTCGCGCGCGAGCTCGACGTCCGCCTCATCGATACGGTCTGCATCACGAGCTATGCCGAGTTCGAACAGGGCAGCCTCACCGTGCTGAAGACGGTGCCGGGCGACGGTGCCGGCTGGCTCATCGTGGACGATCTCGTCGATACCGGCCGCACCGCGCGCAAGGTCCGCGAGCTCCTGCCGAAGGCGCATTTCGCGACGATCTATGCGAAGCCCGCCGGACGGCCGCTGGTCGACAGCTTCATCACCGAAGTGAGCCAGGACACCTGGATCCTGTTCCCCTGGGACATCGAGCCGCAATTCATCCAGCCGATCGCCAAGCGCCGGCGAGACTGAGCGGCGCCGGCAGCGGCTCGCCGGCTTGCGCCGCCCGCCCCGCCCCCGATACCCTGCCGGGCGAGCCCGGGACCGATTTTCTGGAGGGCCGGCGATGATCTCCGGGAGGTTCGATTTCGCCGGGCAGGCGGTGCATCTGTCGGTGACCGGCGACGGGCCGCCGATTCTGCTGGTCCACGGCACGCCCTTCTCCTCCCATGTCTGGCACCGGATCGCGCCGCAGCTCGCGCGACGCTATCGCGTCCATTGCTTCGATCTGCTCGGCTATGGCCGATCGGAAATGCGGGCGGGCCAGGACGTTTCGCTCGGAGTCCAGAACCGCCTGCTCGGCGCGCTGCTCGACCATTGGCGGCTCGACCGGCCGCATATCGTCGGCCACGATTTCGGCGGCGCGACCGTGTTGCGGGCGCATCTGCTGGACGGGCGCGACTTCCGGAGCGTGACGCTCATCGATCCCGTCGCCCTCGCGCCCTGGGGCTCGCCCTTCGTGCGGCATGTGCGCGATCACGAGGCCGCCTTCGCCGGGCTTCCCGACTATATCCATCGCGCGATCCTGCCGGCCTATCTCCGCGGCGCCGTCCATCGCGCGATCCCGGATGCGGAGCTGGCGCCCTATCTCGCGCCGTGGCTCGGCCCGACCGGACAGCCGGCCTTCTATCGGCAGATCGCCCAGATGGACCGGCGCTATACGGACGAGATCGAGCCGCTTCTTTCCGGCATGCGGACGCCGACCCTGATCCTCTGGGGCGAGGAGGACCGCTGGATTCCGATCGCGCAGGGACGGAAATTGCAGGCGCGCATCGGCGGTGCCCGGTTCGAAGCGGTGCCGGAAGCGGGGCATCTGCTCCAGGAGGACGCGCCGGAGGCGATCCTTGCGGCGCTCGCCGATTTCCTGCCGCGCGATTGATCGCGGGCCGGGGCGGCAGCGGCGCGGTCACCGGGTCGCCGGCACCGGCCAGTTGTCGATGAGCCGCGTCTTGCCGAGCCAGACGGCCGCGAAAAGCCGCGCCGGCGGACCAAGCTTCGCCTGCGGCGTGAGGGTCGCCTCATCGGCAAGCTCCAGATAGTCGAGCTTGTCGAAGCCCGCGGCGCGCAGCGCCTTGCGGCCTTCCTCGAGCGCCGGCGCGGGCGAGGCGCCGGCGGCGAGCCGTCCCGAAAGATCCTGCAGCAGTGCCGGCAGGACGGCCGCGACCTTCCGGGCCTCGGGGTCGAGATAGCGGTTGCGGGAGGAGAGCGCGAGCCCGTCCGGTTCGCGCAAGGTGGGCACGCCGACGATCTCGGTCGGGATGTCGAGATCGGTCGCGAGGCGGCGGATCACCTGAAGCTGCTGGAAATCCTTCTCGCCGAAATAGGCGCGGGCGGCGCCGGCCATGAGCAGCAGCTTGGTCACCACCGTCGCCACCCCGTCGAAATGGCCCGGGCGATGCGGTCCGCAGAGATGCCGCGTGAGGCCGGCGACGCTGACGGTGGTGGCGAAGCCCGCGGGATAGACCGCCTCGAGCGCAGGCGCGAAGAGCAGGTCGGCGCCGGCGCCCGCGAGCAGTGCGGCGTCGCCGGCCTCGTCGCGCGGATAGCGCTTGAAATCCTCGGCGGGACCGAACTGCGTCGGGTTCACGAAGATGGTCGCGACGACACGGCGGCAGTCGCGCCTCGCCGCGCGCACCAGCGCCAGATGCCCCTCATGGATCGCGCCCATCGTCGGCACCAGCCCGACGCTCTCGCCGGCGCTTCGCCAGGCGGCGACAGCGCCGCGCAGCTCAACGACGCCGCGAAGGATGGAAAGCTCGGTCATGCGCGGGCGCCGGCGCGGCCGGAGGCGTCAGGCCTTGGCCGCGATCGGCGCGAAGCAATGCTCCGGCCCCGGAAAGCGGCGGTCGCGCACCTCGGCCGCATAGGCCGCCGCGGCCGCCGAGAGCTGGTCGCCGAGCTCGGCATAGCGCTTCACGAATTTCGGCTGGAAGCCGTCGAACATGCCGGCGATGTCCTCGGTCACGAGCACCTGCCCGTCGCAGGCGGGCGAGGCGCCGATCCCGATCACCGGAACCGGCACGCGCTCGGCGATGGCGCGGCCGAGCGGCTCGACCACGCCTTCGAGCACGGTCGCGAAGGCGCCCGCTTCGGCGACCGCCATCGCGTTCGCCATGATCGCATCGGCCTGCTGCGCGTCGCGGCCGCGCGCACGGAAGCCGCCCAGCACATTGACCGATTGCGGCGTGAGTCCGACATGGCCCATCACCGGGATGCCGCGCTGCGTCAGATAGGCGATGGTCTCGCCCATCTCGCGTCCGCCCTCGAGCTTGACCGCGGTGCAGCCGGTCTCGGCCATGATGCGCGCCGCCGCACGATAGGCGGCCGCGGGCGATTCCTGATAGCTGCCGAACGGCATGTCCACCACGACCAGCGCGCGCCGGCTCGCGCGTGCCACCGCGGCGCCGTGCTGGATCATCATGTCGAGCGTGACGGGAAGCGTCGTCTCGAAGCCGTAAAGGACCATGCCCACCGAATCCCCGACCAGCAGCAGATCGACATGGGGATCGAGACGGGCCGCGGTCGGCGCCGTATAGGCGGTGAGACAGACGAGGGGTTGGCCGCCCTTGCGGGCCTTGAACTCGGGCACGGTCATGCGCCCGTTCCGGCGGTCGGTGCTCATTGCCACCTCCGCGCGGGGGGTCCCGTCCGGCACCGGTTTGCCGGCATTGGCCCGCGCCTCAGCGAAGGGTTTTACGCCGGTATGGTGCATTGCACAACGACCTTTCGCAACGCAACCTGAACGAGGCAGGGCTTTCGCCCGGCCCCGTCTGGCAAAGCCGCCTATAGTTGGCGCTGCCTTCGCTGTAGAAGGGATTGCCATGGCCGTCCTGCGCTCGACCCTTTCCGCCCTCGGCTTCGCCCTGCTTCTTGCCGGCTGCGTTTCCTCGGCCGATTGCCCGCCCGGCGCGCTTGCCACTGGCGCGGCGGGCGAACCCGCGCCCGAGGCCGGCAGCGGCGTCGCCGCCTTGCCGCTGCAGGAGGGCCGGCAGCAGATGGTGGTCACCGCCAATCCGCTCGCCTCCGAAGCGGCGCGCGAGATCCTGCGGAAGGGCGGCAGCGCACTCGATGCGGCGATCGCGGCGACCATGGTGCTGACGCTGGTCGAGCCGCAATCGGCGGGGATCGGCGGCGGCGGCTTCCTGCTGCATTACGCGGGCGCGAGCCAGGCCGTCAGCGCCTATGAAGGGCGCGAGACGGCGCCGGCCGCGGCGAAGCCCGATCGCTTCCTCGGGCCCGACGGCGAGCCGCTCGCGTTCGAGGATGCGCAATCGGGCGGCATCTCGGTCGGCGTGCCGGGGCTCCTCGCGATGTTCGCGCTCGCCCATGAGCGGCATGGCCGCCTGCCCTGGCGCATGCTCTTCCAGCCGGCGATCGCGCTCGCCGAAAGCGGATTCCCGATCTCGCCGCGGCTGCATGCGCTGCTGGCGGAAGACGCGATGCTGCGCCAGGCGCCGACCGCGGCGGGCTATTTCTATATGCCGGACGGCACGCCCAGGCCCGAGGGCGAGATCCTACGCAACCCGGCGCTCGCGCGGACCCTCGCCCTCATCGCCGAGGAGGGCACCGATCCGTTCTATCGCGGCGCCATCGCCGCACGCATGGTCGCGGCCGTGCAGACCGCCTGGCGCCATCCGGGCGATCTCGCGCTCGGCGATCTTGCCGCCTACGAGGCCCGCGCGCGGGAGGCGCTCTGCGGCGATTATCGCCGCTGGCGGGTCTGCGCGCCGCCGCCGCCGAGCTCGGGCGGCGTGGCCCTGCTGCAGATTCTGGATCTGCTCGAACCTTACGGCCTCGGCCGCATGGCGCCGGAATCGCCCGAGGCCGTGCATCTCGTCGCCGAGGCGAGCCGGCTCGCCTTCGCCGATCGCGCCGCCTATCTCGCCGACGCGGATTTCGTGAAGGTGCCGGTCGCGGGGCTGCTGGACGAGGACTATCTCGAGGCGCGGGGCGACGGGATCCATCGCGCTTGCAGCATGGGCCCGGCCGCCCCCGGCACGCCCCCCGACACGGTCGCGAGCGCCTTGCCGCCGGCGGGATTCGAACCGGTCTCCACCACGCAGGTCAGCATTGTCGACCGGTTCGGCGACGCCGTCAGCCTCACCGCCTCGATCGAAAGCGCGTTCGGCGCGCATATCATGGTCGACGGCTTCCTCCTCAACAACCAGCTCACCGATTTTGGCTTCCGGCCGATAGGGGACAGCGGTCCGGTCGCGAACCGGCTCGAGCCCGGCAAGCGGCCGCGCAGCTCGATGACCCCGACGATCGTGCTCGACGAGCATGGCAGGCTCGCCGCCGTGACCGGATCGCCCGGCGGCTCCAGCATCATCGGCTATGTGGCGAAGGCGCTGGTGGCGATGCTCGACTGGAAGCTCGATCCCGCAGCGGCCGCGGCGCTGCCCAACTTCCTCAACCGCAACGGCCCGACCGAGCTCGAAGCCGATACGCCGCTGGTCGCGCTCGCCGCCGAGCTGCAGCGGCGCGGCCACGACGTCCGCATCGCGACGATGACGAGCGGCATCAACTCCATCCTGGTCCTGCCGGATGGCCGGCTGCAGGGCGGCGGCGATCCGCGCCGCGAGAGCGCCGCCCTCGGCGACTGATAAACGGCGCCGCCCTTGCCGCCCCCGGCGTCGCGTGCCACAACCGCCGCGCATGACCGCCCGTCCCGCCATCCAGTTGAAACCCGGCACCCATCGCCGCGCCATGAGCGGGCACCCCTGGGTCTATTCGAACGAAATCGGCATGACGGCCGAGGCGAAGGCACTGGCGCCCGGCACGATCGTCCGGCTGCTGGCGCATGACGGGCGGCCGCTCGGCACGGCCATGTTCAACCCGCGCACCCTGATCGCGGCACGCCTGCTGGCCGCGGCGCCGGATGCCGTCATCGACCGCGATTTCTTCGTTCATCGGCTCGAGCGGGCGAAGGCGCTTCGCGACCGTCTCTATGGCGCGCCGCATTACCGGCTGATCCATGCCGAGGCGGACGGGCTGCCGGGCGCGGTGATCGACCGCTATGGCGACGTGGCCGCCATGCAGCTCAACAGCGCCGGCATGGATGGGTTGACGGAGACGCTGGCGGCGGCCCTAGAGGCGGTGCTGTCGCCGGCCGCGATCCTGCTCCGCAACGACAGCGGCGCGCGCAGCCTCGAAGGGCTGCCGCTCGAGACGCGCTGGCTCAAGGGGGAGGCGCACGGGCCGATCGAGATCGCGGAGAACGGCGCACGCTTTCTCGCCGATCTCGGCCAGGGGCAGAAGACCGGCTGGTTCTTCGACCAGCGGGAGAACCGCGCAAGTGTCGCGGCCCTCGCCGAAGGTCACCGCATGCTCGATCTCTATTGTTATGCCGGGGGGTTCGCGATCCAGGCGGCGCTCGCCGGCGCGGTCCAGACGACCGGCATCGACCGCTCGGAGCCGGCGCTCGCGCTGGCGGCCAAGGCCGCGGACCTCAACGGCGTCGGCAAGCGCTGCCGTTTCGCCCGGGGCGAGGTCTTCACCGAGCTCGAGCGCCTGCGCGACGGCGGCGAGCGCTTCGGCGTCGTGGTCGCCGACCCGCCGGCTTTCGTGAAATCGAAGAAGGATGTCGGCGCCGGCTCGCGCGCCTACCGCAAGCTCGCACGGCTGTCGGCGAGCGTCACGGCGCCGGGCGGGTTTCTCTTCATCGCCTCCTGCTCGCACAACATGGAAGCGAACGCCTTCGCCGAGGAAGTGCGGCGCGGCCTGCAGGATGCCGGACGCACCGGCCGCATCCTGCGGCGAAGCGACGCCGCGGCCGACCATCCCGTGCATCCGGCCCTGCCGGAAAGCGCCTATCTCAAGGCCGAGCTGCTGCAGCTCGACTGAGCCGGCCGGATTTTCCAGGGAAACGCGCAGCGGCCCGCGATGGCCGCGCGCGAGGGCCTCAATGGTGGCTGTGCTTCCGGTGCTCGGCTTCGTCGAAGGCGAGCTTGATCTGATAGAAGACGTAGAGCACCGAGAAGAGGAAGAAGCCGAGGCCGCCCCAATAGGGCACCGACTGACCGCCGCGCGCCGCGACGAAGAGCCCGATCAGGCCCATGATGGCCACCGCGCCGCTCAGCACCCACTTGCTCGCATCACCCATCGTCTTCGCTCCTCGGAACCGGCCCGCGCCCGGGGGCCAGGCGAGCGGCAATCTAAGGCCCGGCATGGCGGCTGGCAACGGTCGCGAATGCCGCAGAGACCGGCGGTCAGCGACCGTTCCCGGCGCCGGCGCGGCGGCGCGGCAGCTCGAGCCGGAAGAGGGTGCCCTCGCCCGTGCTCTCGACCAGCAGGAGATCGCCCCCGTGGGCCCGCATCAGCTCCCGCGCGATGGCGAGCCCGAGGCCGGAGCCGCCCGGCCGGCCGGAGCCGGCGAACGGCCGGAACAGGTTCTCCCGGCTGCGCGGCGCAAGCCCGGGGCCGTTGTCCGCGACATCGATCTCGACCCGGTCGGGTGCGGCGCGGGCAGCGACCGTGATCGCGCCCGCCCCCGATTGCAGCGCGTTCTGGGCGAGGTTCGCGATCACCCGGTAGAGCTGGCCGCGATCGGCCTCGACCTCGACGCCGTCGGCCTCGTTGCGCCAGACGACATTGCCGTTGGTCGGCAGCGCGGCGGTCACCTCCTCGACGAGCGGCGCCAGCGGGAAGCGGCGGAGATCGAGCGGCGGCGTTCCCTCGCGGGTGAATTCGAGCGTCTTCAGGCAGAGATCGGCGGCCCGGCCGATCGCGGCGGCGAGCGTCGGCACGGCGCGCTGCACCTGCGGATCGGCGCTCGTCGCGAGGCGGTCGGAGACGAGCTGCGCCGTCGCCAGCATGTTGCGGAGATCGTGGCTGATCTTGGTGACCGCCGTGCCGAGCGCCGCGAGGCGGGTCTGCTGCGCGAGCGCGTCGCGCATCACCGCCTGCATGCCGACCAGCTCCGCCTGCGCGATGCCGATCTCGTCCGAGCGGTTGGTGACCGGCAGCGGTCGCGAGCGGTCCTCCGGGTTGTCGCGGAACTCGATCATGCTTTCGGTCATGCGCCGGATCGGCCGCACCATCCACCATTGCAGCGCGAGATAGACGAGGCTCGCCGTGACGAGCGAGATCACGATCGAAAGGGCGAGGATGCTCTGCGCATAGTCGATCATCGCCATGCGCATCGGCGCTTCCTGCATGACGATCTCCACCACCGCATCGGGATGGCGGGGCGAGATGCTGACCACGCGGATCACCCTGTCCCTGTTCTCCGCCAGCACCACGAAGGCGTCGCCGATGAGACCGAGGAAGCCGCGCTCGCGGAGATCGTACTGGGCGTCGATCGGCGGCAGCGCCGCTTCCATGCCGAGCATCAGCTTCTTGCCGTCCGGCCGTTTCAGCCCGATGAGATAGGCCCCGGCCTGCGCCAGAAGCTCCTCCTCCAGCGCCTCGTCCACCATGAAATCGGGCGTCGCCAGCAGCGCGAGCACGGCGATGTTGGCGGCGGCGATGCGTTCCTCGAGATATTTCACCCGGAAGGACGAGATCGAGGGCGAAAAGATCAGCACCTCGCTCAGCATCACGAAAGCGACCGTCAGCACCAGCAGCCTCGCCGAGAGGCTGTTCCAGAGCGACGGCAGCCTGGGACGTTCGATGGCCATGATCCTAGCGGGGGCGCCGCATGACGCTCGCGCCCCTCATCCCGTTACCGGATGCGCGCCCGACGTTTCTTCCAGGCCTTGAAGAAGACCGGCAGCAGCATGAGCAGCCCGAGCCCGGTGAGCGCGAACACCATGGTGGGCGTAAGGACGTTCTCGAGGGCGACCGGCTTGTCGGCGTCGAAGATCGCACCCAGCCCCGCGCCGAAGCTGGCGAAGATGATGCAGGAGGGCAGGACGCCGAACAAAGTCGCAATCGCATAGACCCGAAAGGAAACCCCGACGAACGGCGCGACCAGATTGATGATGAAGGCCGGAAAGATCGGAATCAGCCGCAAGGTCAGCATGTAGTACAACGCGTTTTCTTGAAAGCCCGCCTCGACCCGCTCCATCCAGCTCCCGGCCCGGGCCTTGATCAGGTTCCCGAAGGCGCTCTGCGCCACCAGAAACACGATGCAGGCGCCGAGCGTCTCGGCGACGATCGAGGCCGTGCCGCCGACCGTGATGCCGAAGAGGAAGCCGCCGGCGATCGTCATGATCGAGGCGACCGGCAGGGAGAGCGCCACCAGGAGCGCGTAAAGGGCGAAAAAGGCGAAAAAGCTCGCGAGCCAGTGCCGGTCCACGAGGCTCAGCAGCAGCGCCCGGTTCTCCCGGACCGCCTCCAGGTTGATGTAGCCGTGGAAATCGAAGGCGAGGAAGATGACGGCGGCGCCCGCCAGCAGGAACAGAGGCCAGAACCGTCGGGTGCCCTCGGCGAGGCTGGTAACCCTGTTATTCACCCGCGACCCGCCGACATAATTCCGCCGCCGGACCGCCGGGCCAGGCTCCGGGAGCGGGCCAGCCGGGACGCCGGGCGCCGCATCATGCCCGAACCGCGGGGCCGGACAAGCGTCAAAACCGGCCCGGCGCCTCCCGCGGAGGGCCCGGCTTCCGTTGACTCCGCGGCCGCAAGCCCTTATACAGCGCCGGCATTTTCCTCGATTCCCCGGACCTTTGGAGACTGACCTTGAAGCGCACCTATCAACCCAGCGTGTTGGTCCGCAAGCGCCGCCACGGCTTCCGGTCGCGCATGGCCACGGTCGGCGGTCGCAAGGTCATCGCCTCGCGGCGCGCCAAGGGCCGCAAGCGCCTCAGCGCCTAGGCCCGGAAACCGGGCCGATGGCGCAGCTCCCGCGGCTGAAGCGGCGCCGGGAATTCCTGACGGTAGCCGGCAGCGGACGCAAGGCGGTCGCGCCGGGCCTCATCCTGCAAGCGACCGGGCCCTCGCGGGGCCCTGCCCCCGACGCGGCGGCGCCGGGCCTCAGGGTCGGCTTCACGGCCAGCCGCAAGGTCGGCAATGCGGTTGCCCGCAACCGCGCCCGCCGGCGCCTGCGCGCGGCGAGCGAGACCGTGCTCCGCGCCCATGCGGCAAATGGCCACGACTATGTGGTCATCGCGCGGGCCGGCACGCTGACGCGGCCCTATGCCGAGCTGCTCGGCGATCTCGCGGGCGCCCTGAAGCGCCTCTCGCTCTACCGGCCGTAGGAGATCCGAGCTTGCTCCAGCCGCGACATTTCTGCATCGGCCTGATCCGGCTCTATCAATATGCGATAGGGCCGGCCTTGCCGCGCGGCTGCCGCTTCGAGCCGAGCTGCTCCGCCTATGCCGCCGAAGCCTATGAGCGCCATGGCGTGCTCGGCGGGAGCTGGCTCGCGCTGCGCCGCCTCGCTCGCTGCCAGCCCTGGGGCGGCGATGGCTACGATCCCGTGCCGCAGCGCCTCGGGCTGCCGAAGCGGCTGCACGGTCTCACCCGATCCCTTCCCTTCTGACGCCGACATAGAGTTCCCGTATCTCGCATGGAACAGCGCAACCTCATCCTGGCGGTGGTGGTCTCCGTCGTCATCCTGATCGGCTCCCAGATGCTGATGACCTGGCTCTATCCGGCGCCACCGCCGGCGCCGGCGCCTGCGGAACAGACCACGGCCCCCGCCACGACCGCGAACGGCACCGCGCCGCTCGGCGCGCCGACCGTCGGCACCGGCAACACGCCGGCGCCGGCGACCGCGGAGGCGGACACGCTGCTCAGCCGGCCCGCGGCGCTCGAGCGCTCGCCGCGCGTCGCCATCGCCTCGCCGCATGTCACGGGCTCGATCGCGCTTCGCGGCGGCCGGATCGACGATCTGGTGCTGAACGACTATCACGAGGAAGTCGATCCGAGCTCGCCCAAGATCATCCTGCTTTCGCCGGCGGGCGCCAAGGATGCCTACTACGCCGACTATGGCTGGGTCGCCGACGCGCCGGGCGTGGCGCTGCCCGGCGCGGACACGCTCTGGCAGGCGGATGGCGACAAGCTCTCCCCGGACCGGCCGGTCACGCTGCGGTGGGACAACGGCCAGGGCCTGACCTTCTACCGGAGCTTCGCGCTCGACGCCGAGTACATGTTCACCGTGACGCAGCGCGTCGAAAACAACGGCAGCGCGCCGGTGACGCTCTATCCCTACGGCCTCATCGCGCGGCACGGCACGCCGCATCTCCTCAATTTCTACATCCTGCATGAGGGGATGCTGGGCGTGCTCAACGGCACGCTCGAGGAGATCGACTACAGCGACGTGGCCGAACAGGGCCAGATGCCGTTCCAGTCGACCGGCGGCTGGCTCGGCATCACCGACAAATACTGGCTGGTGGCGCTGGTGCCGGACCAGGCGCAGCCGATCGCGGCGCGGTTCGGCCATACGACGCAGAACGGGACCGATCTCTACCAGACCGACTATCGCGGCGACGCGCTCTCCATCGCGCCGGGCGGCAGCGGCGAGAGCACCGGCCACCTCTTCGCCGGCGCGAAGGAAGTCCGCCTCCTCGACCACTACAAGGACACGGTCGGCATCCCGCTCTTCGACCGCGCCGTCGATTTCGGCTGGTTCTACTTCCTGACCAAGCCGATCTTCTACGTGCTCGATTTCCTCAACCGGCATATCGGCAATTTCGGCGTCGCCATCCTGGCGCTGACCGTGATGATCCGCCTTCTCATGTATCCGCTCGCGAACAAGTCGTTCCGCGCGATGAACAAGATGAAGGGCCTGACGCCGGAGATGACCAAGCTCCGCGAGCGGTTCAAGGAAGACAAGCCGCGCATGCAGCAGGAGCTGATGGCGCTCTATAAGCGCGAGAAGGTGAACCCCGCGGCGGGCTGCCTGCCCATCCTGGTGCAGATTCCGGTGTTTTTCGCGCTCTACAAGGTGCTGTTCGTCACCATCGAGATGCGCCACGCGCCCTTCTTCGGCTGGATTCAGGACCTCTCGGCGAAGGACCCGACCTCCTATCTCAATCTCTTCGGCCTCGCGCCCTGGGGCGTACCGCAACTCGGCGCGCTCGATGTCGTCAGCCTCGGCATCTGGCCGCTCATCATGGGCGTGACAATGTGGCTGCAGCAGAAGATGAACCCGGCCCCGCCGGATCCGGTGCAGGCGCGCATCATGTCGATCCTGCCGATCGTCTTCACCTTCATGCTGGCGCATTTCCCGGCCGGGCTCGTGATCTACTGGGCGTGGAACAACACGCTCTCGATCGCGCAGCAATGGGTGCTGAAGCGGCGGATGGAACAGAAGAGCTGAGGCGGATCCCCCGCGGCGGCGAGGAGCGACGGCGATCCCGAACGAGAGCGAAATCGAGACGAGCGCGGAGGAACGGGAGGCGGGACGCCGCCTGTTCGCCGCCGAATGCGGTTTCGTCGCCGGCGCCGACAATCCCGACGCCCTGCCGCCGATCTCGCTGCCGGAGATCGGCTTCGCCGGCCGGTCCAATGTCGGCAAGTCGAGCCTGGTGAACGCGCTCACCGGCCGCAACACGCTGGCACGGGTCTCCCACACGCCGGGCCGGACGCAGCAGATCAACTTCTTCGCCCTCGGCGACCGGCTGATGCTGGTCGATCTCCCGGGCTACGGCTATGCGAAGGTGTCGAAGCGCGTCGCGCGCGACTGGCGGGGCCTTGCCGAGCTCTACCTCAAGGGACGGCCGACGCTCCGGCGCGTGCTGCTGTTGGTGGATTCGCGCCACGGCCTCAAGGACAGCGACCGCGCCATCATGACGCTGCTCGACGGCGCCGCGCAGTCCTACCAGATCGTCCTCACCAAGGCCGACAAGCAGAAGCCCGACGCGCTCCGCGCCCTCTCGGACGCGATCGCGACCGAGGCCGCGACCCACGTCGCCGCCCATCCCGAGATCCTCGCCACCAGCGCCTTCACCGGGCTCGGCATCGAGCGGCTCCGCGCGGAGCTGGCGTTGCTCGCGGTCCCGAACGCTTTGCGTTAGAAACCCGATACGTTAGAGTGGCGCCGCCCGCGGGACCCGCGCGCGGCAACGGGAAAGCCACCGGCTCGTCATCCGCATGTCGCAAAGCAATTTCAGCGAAACCAAATACTGGCTGCGCACCGCGCGCACGATCTCGGAGGCGCTGCCCTACATGCAGCGCCATGCCGGCAGCCGCTTCGTCATCAAATATGGCGGCCACGCCATGGTGGACGGGGAACTCGCGCGCGTCTTCGCGCAGGACGTGGTGCTGCTGAAGCAGGTCGGCATCCACCCCATCGTGGTCCATGGCGGCGGGCCGCAGATCGGCCAGATGCTGGAGCGGCTGCAAATCAAGAGCGAGTTCGTGGACGGGCTTCGGGTGACCGATGCGGCTGCGATCGAGGTGGTCGAGATGGTGCTGGCCGGCACCATCAACAAGCAGATCGTCTCGGCCATCAATGCCGCCGGCGGCATGGCGATCGGCATCTCCGGCAAGGATGCGGGCCTGATGGAGGCGAAGCGCCTGATAATGGAGAAGGACGGCCGGCAGATCGATATGGGGCTGGTCGGCGATCCCGCGCGGGTCAACCCGCACGTGATCGAGGTGCTGGAGAATTCCGCGATCATTCCGGTGATCGCGCCCGTCGGCAGCGGCGCCGACGGCCAGACCTACAACGTCAATGCCGACACCGCGGCGGGCGCCATCGCGGCCGCCGCGAAGGCGACGCGCCTCATCATGCTGACCGACGTCGCGGGCGTGCTCGACAAAACCGGGAAGCTCGTCGAGGAGCTGACCGTCGCCCAGGTGCATGAGCTGATGCGCGACGGCACGATCAGCGGCGGCATGATCCCGAAGCTCGAAACCTGCCTCGAGGCGGTCGAGAACGGCGTCGAGGCGGCGGTCATCCTCGATGGCCGCGTGCCGCATGCGCTGCTGCTCGAGATCTTCACCCCGCACGGCCTCGGCACGCTTGTCCGCAAGGGCTGAACCTCGTTTTGAATCCGCGGCTTAGGTGCGCTCGCCGATTCGTGAGCGGCCGTCCCTCCGGCCGTCGTCTAGGATTTCTCGGGCGGCAGCGCGCCCAGAGAGCGCGGGAGCCTGAGCGACTATAGGGGCGGCGGCGATGGAAGCTTCGATTGACCGGTCGCCGTTCCGGCGGGAGCGGCGCAAGATTTGGAGGGAAGTGACATGAAGCGGCTTTATGCGCTCGTCCTGCTGGGAATGATCGCGGTTGTCGCGGTCGGATGCGCCCGCGAAGCCTCGGTCGACCGCGACCCCTACCCGCGGCATTTCCGCGGCGGGGACCGGGGCGGCGGCCGCGACTAGGGCCTTCGCCGGCGCAACCTCTCGCGCTTCCTTTTTGCCGCCAACGACCGGCCGCATGGCGGACCCGCGCTTCGCTCGGGCCTCCCCGGGTTGTCGGAGGGACGGCTTTGCCGCACTCTGCCGCCTGCCATGACACCCGCCGACAAATCCGCGAAAAGAGCCCCGAGCGCGCAGAACCTCGCGGCCGGGGCCGCCGCCATCGTCGTCACGCCGCCCGGCATCGCGCGCGGCCTCGACCATATCGACACCTGGATCTTCGATCTCGACAACACGCTCTACCCGGCCCGCTGCCGGCTCTTCGACCAGGTCGACCGGCTGATCGGCCGCTACATCGAGACGCAGCTCGGCCTCGACGCCGTCGCCGCGCGGGCGCTGCAGAAGCGCTATTTCCGCGAGCACGGCACGACGCTCTCCGGCCTCATGCGCCATCACGGCGTCGATCCGCACAAGTTTCTGGCCTTCGTCCATGAGATCGACCTGACGCCCGTCGAGCCGAGCCCGAGCCTCGCCGCGGGGCTCGCGCGGCTGCCGGGACGAAGGCTCATCTACACCAACGGCTCGGTGGCCCATGCCGAGCGGGTGATGGAGAAGCTCGGGGTGCGCAGCGCGTTCGAGGGCATCTTCGACATCGTCGCCGGGGAGTTCCGGCCGAAGCCGGAGATCGAGAGCTATCGCCGCCTCATCGAGCGCTTCCGGATCGACCCGAAGCGCGCGGCCCTGATCGAGGATCTGCCGAAGAACCTGATCCCTGCCGCCGAGCTCGGCATGACCACCGTGCTCATCGCCACCGACAGCGAATGGGCGAACGAAGAGGCGGAGGGTGCGCACGTCCATCACCGGACCGAGGACCTCGTCGCCTGGATCGAAGCGGCGGTCGCGAGCCTCGCCGCCCGGCGTTGACAGGGCTCCGGCCCCTGCCCCATCTTCGGGGCCGTTTCAGCCCGCCAGCGTCCCGGAAACCTGCCGCATGAAGACCGCCGACCTCGAATCCGCCATCGATGCCGCCTGGGAACGCCGCGAATCCCTCAACGCCGCAAGCGCCGGCAAGACGCGCGAGGCGATCGAGGCCACGCTCGACCGGCTCGATCGCGGCGAGCTGCGCGTCGCCGAGAAGGCCGACGGCCGCTGGGTCACCCATCAGTGGCTGAAGAAGGCGGTGCTGCTTTCCTTCCGCATCAACGATTCGGTCGCGATCCCGGGCGGCGGCGATTTCGGCAATGCCGGCCAGGCCGCCTGGTTCGACAAGGTGCCCTCCAAATTCGCCGGCTGGGGCAATGCCGAGTTCCAGGCCGCCGGCTTCCGCGCCGTGCCGAACGCGGTGGTGCGCCGCTCGGCCCATATCGCCCCCGGCGTCGTGCTGATGCCGTCCTTCGTCAATGTCGGCGCGCGGGTGGACAGCGGCACCATGATCGACACCTGGGCGACGGTCGGATCCTGCGCCCAGATCGGAAAGAACTGCCATATTTCGGGCGGCGCCGGCATCGGCGGCGTGCTCGAGCCGCTGCAGGCGGGACCGGTGGTGATCGAGGATCACTGCTTCATCGGCGCGCGCGCCGAGGTCGCCGAAGGCGTGGTGGTGGAGGAAGGCTCCGTGCTCTCGATGGGCGTCTATCTCGGCGCCTCCACCAAGATCGTCGATCGCGCGACCGGGGAGGTCCATTATGGCCGCGTCCCGGCCTATTCCGTCGTCGTCTCCGGCACGCTGCCGGGCAAGCCGCTGCCGGGGGGCGAGCCGGGTCCGAGCCTCTACTGCGCCGTGATCGTGAAGCGGGTCGACGAGAAGACCCGCGCCAAGACCTCGATCAACGAGCTGCTCAGGGACTGAGCGCCCATGCGCAACCCTTGCCGCCTCGGGCGGACGCCGCGGCGCCGGACGGCGTGATGCGGACCAACCAGCCGCAGCCGCCGGAGGTGCTGGCGCTCGCCCAGGCGCTGATCCGCTGCCCCAGCGTGACGCCCGCCGATGCGGGCGCGCTCGGCGTGCTGGAAGAGGCGCTGAAGCCCTTCGGCTTCGCCTGCCACCGCCTGCCCTTCGAGACGGGCGGCAGCCCGCGCGTCGAGAATCTCTACGCGGTGGCCGGCAAGGGCGGCCGCAATTTCTGCTTCGCCGGCCATACCGACGTGGTGCCGCCCGGCGATCTCAAGGGCTGGCGGGTCGACCCCTTCGCAGCCGTGGTCGAGAAGGACGAGCTGATCGGCCGGGGCGCCGCCGACATGAAAGGCGCGATCGCCGCCTTCGCCGCCGCGGCGGCGCGCTTCCTGCGGCGCCATGGCGAGGATTTCGGCGGGCGCATCAGCCTCCTCGTCACCGGCGACGAGGAGGGCCCCTCGATCAACGGGACCAGGCAGGTGCTGGGCTGGCTCGCGGCGCGCGGCGAGACGCTCGACGCCTGCGTCGTCGGCGAGCCGACCAATCCCGAACGGCTCGGCGACATGATCAAGATCGGCCGGCGCGGCAGCATCAATGCGCGCCTCACGGTTCGCGGCGTGCAGGGCCACAGCGCCTACCCGCAGCTCGCCGACAATCCCGTGCACCGGCTGTTGCGGATGCTGGGCCGGCTGACCGCGGCGCCGATGGATGCGGGTACGCCGCATTTCCAGCCCTCGACCCTTCAGGTCACCTCGATCGACGTCGGCAATCCCGCCACCAACGTGATCCCGGCCGAGGCGAGGGCGCTCTTCAACATCCGCTTCAACGACCTGCACAGCGCGGCCAGCCTCGAGCGCTGGCTCCGCGCCGCGTTCGATGCGGAAGCCGCGACCTACGACCTTGCGCTGCATGTGACGGGCGAAGCCTTCCTGACGCCGCCCGGCCCGCTCAGCGACCTCCTCGCTGGCGCGGTCAAGCGGGTGACGGGGCGCGAGCCCGAGCTCAGCACCACCGGCGGCACCTCCGACGCGCGCTTCATCAAGGATCACTGCCCGGTGGCGGAGTTCGGCCTCGCCGGCAGCACGATGCACAAGATCGACGAGCGCGTGCCGGTGGCGGACCTGGCCGCGCTGTCCGAGATCTACGAAGCCGTGCTCGAGGGCTATTTCGGCAAGCAATGTTGAGCCTGCCCGAGATCGCGCGCGGCGGCTACGGTGCCTGGCGCCTGCTGCTCGGCGATCCGGGCGGCCTCGAATATTTCGAGCGGAGCCCGCGCAGCATGTGGCGCTCCTTCCTGCTGGCGCCGCTGCTGCTCCCGTTCTACGCGCCGATCGCCCTGCAGCATGCGTTCGAGGTGGCCCCGGACGCCGGCTGGCCGCGCGTCATCGGGGCGGAGGTCAGCGCCTACGCGATCTCCTGGTGCGCCCTGCCGCTCGCCATGTCCGTCATCTGCCCGCTTATCGAGCGGGAGAAGGAGCTCGACGGCTTCATCGAGGCCTATAACTGGGCGAATATCGTCCATCTGGCGCTCTATCTGCCGCTCGTTCTCATCGAATTCGCCGGTATCCTGCCCGAAGGCGCCATCACCCTCCTGGAGATGGGGCTCGCGATCGTGGTGCTCTATTACGGCTGGTTCATCGCGAAAACCGCGCTCCGCCTGCCGGGCCTCGGCGCGATCCCGATCGTGGCGCTCGACCTCGTCTTCGCGGTCTTCATCACCGGCATCGCCGATCTGCTGGTCGTCTGAGCGCGCGCCGTTGGCCGGCCGGCCGCCTCCCTCTTTTGCCCGCGCCCGGCACCCGCCTCTCAATAGTCGACGGCGGTGAGGTAAAGCCCTTCGGCGGGCGCGGTCGGGCCGGCCTTGGCGCGGTCCCGCGCGGCGAGCGCCCTCGACACGTCCGCGGCGCTCCATTTGCCGTCGCCCACCAGCTTCAGGGTGCCGACCATGTTGCGCACCTGGTGGTGCAGGAAGGAGCGGGCGCGGGCGCGGATGTGGATCTCCTCCCCGGCGCGCGTCACCTCGAGCCGGTCGAGCGTCTTTTCGGGCGAGGCCGCCTGGCAGATCGAGCTGCGGAAGCTGGTGAAATCGTGATGGCCGACGAGGCGCTGGGCCGCCGCCTGCATCGCCGCGGCGTCGAGCGGTTGCTGGACGGGCCAGGCGCGGCCGCGATCGAGCGCCAGCGGCGCCCGGCGGTTCGCGATCCGGTAGAGGTAGCTGCGCGCCTTCGCCGAGAAGCGCGCATGGAAATCGGCGGCGACCGGCTCCGCCAGAAGCACCGCGACCGGCTGCGGTTTCAGGTGGAAATTGACCGCGTCGCGCACCGTATCGGCGGTCGTGTCGCGCGCGAGGTCGAAATGCGCCACCTGCCCCAGCGCATGGACGCCGGCATCGGTGCGTCCGGCGCCGAAGCTCGTTACCCGCTCCCCGGAGAAGGCGAAGACGGCTTCCTCCAGCGCCTGCTGCACGGAGGGGCCGTTCTCCTGACGCTGCCAGCCGACGAAGGGGCCGCCGTCATATTCGATGACGAGCTTGAAGCGGGTCATGCGAGGCGCGTGCCCGGCGCGATCGGGAAGCCGCGCCGCAGCTCCGCCATGGCCATCGGGCTGCGCCCCGCGCGCTGCACGCTCTTCAGCATCAGCGCCGTGTTGTCGCCGCAGGCGACCGCGTCGTCCTCGAGCAGCGTGCCGGGTGCGGCCCCGCCATTTTTTCGCGCCGCCGCCGCAAGGAGCCGGATCCGCTCGCCCCTGGCCTCGAACCAGAGGCCGGGCCAGGGGGTGAAGGCGCGCAGCCGCCGGAGGATCGCCTCCGCGGGATCGCGCCAGTCGATCCGCGCCTCCGCGCGGTCGAGCTTCGCCGCGTAGGCGACGCCGGCGGCGGGTTGCGGCCGGGCCGAAAGCCTGCCCGCGGCGAGGCCGTCCAGCGCCTCGACCAGGAGCGCGGCGCCGAGGCGGGCGAGACGGTCATGAAGATCGGCCGCAGTGTCCTCGGCGCCGATCGGCAAGGCGCGCTGCAGCAGGATCCCGCCGGTATCGAGGCCCGCGTCCATCTGCATGATGGTCACGCCGGTCTCTGCGTCGCCCGCCTCGATGGCGCCCGTCTGATCGAGGAGCAGCAGCCCCCCGAGCACGACGAGCAGGATCCCGAACAGCGTTCGCGTCGAGAGCATCACCGCGCCCCATCCCCGAGCTCGCGCTCGTAGTCACCACGCATGTGCAGCGTGCGCCGCGAGGCACGCCGCTGGCAAGCACGGAAGTCAGGGGATGAGGGGACGCTCGACCGGGGCCGGGCGGGAGTCGGCCCGACGGGACTCGAGGCCGCGCCGCGAGTCATCGAGAGGTGTGCGTGAATCGGTAGCCGTGGTGCCCAGGATGAGACTCGAACTCATACGCCCTTGCGAGCACTGCCCCCTCAAGACAGCGTGTCTGCCAGTTCCACCACCTGGGCATTGAACAGCTGGCACGAGTGGAGGGACTCGAACCCCCGACCGGCGGATTTGGAGGCCGCTGCTCTACCAACTGAGCTACACTCGTGCGCCGCCACCGAGTCTAGCAACGTCAGCTTCCGGGGTGAAGGCGGCACGCGCAAGCGACGCCCTGGCGCGCCGAATACACTCCGCCCGTAGTATCGCCAGCGCGTGCGACGGTCGGTGGACGCCCGGCCGCGACGCGGCTCGACATCGAGGAGGGTCCCGCTTGATCTACGAACTCCGCACCTACGAGGCCGCCCCCGGGAAGATGGCTGCGCTGAACGCGCGGTTCCGAGACCGCACGACGCCCCTCTTCGAGCGACACGGGATGAAGGTGATCGGGTTCTGGACCTACGCGCACGGCGGCTGGAGCAACGAGCTCGTCTACCTCATGGCCTTCGAGGACATGGCCGACCGCGACCGCAAATGGGCGGCCTTCCAGGGCGACCCGGACTGGCAGAAGGCCGTGGAGGAGACGCAGCGCGACGGCGCACTGACGGTCCGCATCCGCAGCGACATCCTGCGTCCCACCGACTACTCGCCGCTGAAGTAGCGCCCCGCGACGCCTCGCCAGGCTAGGAGTCGGGGCCGCGGCTTTCGCGGAGGAAGCGCTCGAGGTCGCTGAGAATCTCCTCGGTGGCCGGGAGTTCCTCGGCGCGCGGCTGCTCGATGGCGCGCGGAACCGGCGGACGGTTGCTGTCGTACTGCTCCTCGAGCTGGCGCACGTACGCCTCGGCATCCGAGGACTGCGACATCGCCTGCCGTACCTGGCGGAGGAACTCCTCGGCCTGCGTGTGCAGCGGGTCCGTCGGCGTCGTGAGGTGGTACGCAGAGTCGAGCGCGCCTACGAGCGAGATCGCCGCGTTGGGGTTGGGCCCGATCGTGAGGTAGTGCGGGATGAGCGCCCACAGGCTGGCGTTGCGCCACTGCAGCGCGCGGTGGTGGAGGTTCATCACTCCCACGATGCCCGTGGGCCCCTGGTAGCGCGACGCCGGAGCGCGCAGCCCGAACAGGTCCTCGAAGTCCGTGTGCGAGGCCGAGAGGTTCAACGGCAGGGGCCGGGTGTGCGGGACGCCGGCAGGTTGCGCGCCAAGCGTGATGCTCGTCGTGCAACCGGTCTCGCGCATGACATCGGCGATGATCCCCGTGAACGTCCGCCAGCGCAGGTGCGGCTCGACTCCCTGGAGCAGCAGGAAATCGCGGTCCGCGCCCGGGGGCCGCGCCGTGAGCAGCCGGTTCTGCGGCCACTCGATGACCCGCTCGTCGCCCTCGAGGTGCACGCGCGGGCGCTGCACCGTGAAGTCGTAGAACGGCTCGGGGTCGATGGTCGCGAGGGGCTTCGCGGCCCAGTGCTCGATCAGGTACTCGATGGCGTGAGTCGCCGCCCCGCCGTTGTCATTCCAGCCGGAGAACGCGGCGATGAGGACCGGCCGCTCGAGAGGGCGCAGCTCATCGGTAAGCAGGAGCGCTTCATGCATCGCGGTCTCCTCCAGGCTGGTCATGCCCGGCGCTCGCGAGAGCGCTTCGCCGCACGCGGCTGACTCTCATCCTAGTGAGTCCGGCGCGGGACATGAACGAGGGTCCGCCCGTATCGAGGCCCGCGCCGGCGTCGGTCAAATCTGGGAGTAGCCCGAGCCCGGACGGTCGATACCCGTGCCCTTGCCGTTTTCGATCCAGCCGAACTCCTTGAGGATCGCCTGGCTGTAGGTCACACGGCCGCTGACCCGCGCGGGCGGTTCGCTGGCGAGGAGCAGCGCGGCACGCGCCATGAACTCGGGGGACTCGCCCTTGGGGTCGTCCATGCCCTCGACGAGCTTGAAGAACACCGTGCCGGGCGTCGGCACCACCTGCGAGGGCGACAGCGCGGCCACCGTCACGCCGTGCTCCCAGACCTCCTGCGCAAGGCCCTGCGAGAAGCGCTCGAGCGCCGCCTTCGTCGCGCCGTACATCGTGCCGCCGCCACCATTCGAGGTGTAGGGGCCGCGGCCAGGGCCGATCGCCGACACCGAGGAGATGTTCACGATGGCACCCGAACCGCGGGCGATCATGTCGGGCAGGACGGCCTTGGACAGGATGAACGGGCCGTGGACGTTGATCGCGAAGGAGCGCACCCAGCGGTTCGTGGGGTAGTCGACGATCGGGATGTAGTAGTTCAGGGCGGCGTTGTTGACGAGGATGTCGGCGGCCCCGAACTCCGACTTCGTCTGGTCGACCAGGCGGTAGCAATCGTCCTCGACTGACACGTCGGCCTGGATCGCGAGGGCGTTCCCACCGGCTGCCTTGATGCGCTCGATCGTGCGGCTCAGCGACCCCTCGAGCATGCGGTGATCGCCCTCGTTGAGCGTGCGCGCCGCACAGACGACCTGCGCGCCCTCGGCTGCGAACAGCTCCGCGATCGCCTCGCCGATGCCGCGGCTCGCGCCGGTGACGATCGCTACTTTGCCATCGAGCTTGCCCATGGTAACCCCTGCCTCAACTGCGGTATTGCCCGGAGCGTACTCCGAATCGCGCGAACCCGGGACCACGAGCGCGTTGCGCCGGGTGGGCCACGTCGCACCTCCCGAGGGCGCCCCGTACGCTGGATCGCGCGTGAGGCGGCAGAGGAGCAGCGGTGGGTACGGACGGCCTGTTCGATGTCGGGGAGTGGCTGGCGTGGCTGCGCAACCTCGAGGGGTTGATCCGCACGGTCGGGTACATCGGCCTGTTCGCGATCGTCTTCGCGGAGACGGGGTTGTTCTTCGGGTTCCTGTTGCCCGGGGACTCGCTGTTGATCACCGCCGGGCTGATCGCCCAGCGTGGCGAGCTCGACATCGTGACCCTGATCGCCGTGCTGCTCGTGGCAGCGATCGCGGGAGACGCCACCGGCTACTGGATCGGCTATCGCGCGGGCGCGCGGCTCTTCCAGCGGGAGGACTCGAGGTTCTTCAAGCGCCGCCACCTCCAGCGGGCTGAGGAGTTCTACGAGCAGCACGGCGGCAAGACGATTGTGCTGGCGCGCTTCATCCCCTTCGTGCGGACCTTTGCGCCCTCGGTCGCGGGTGCCGCACGCATGCCCTACACGAAGTTCGCCTTCTTCAACATCATCGGGGCCGTCCTCTGGATCTTCTCGATGACGCTCCTCGGCTACGTCGTGGGGGAGGCCGTCCCGAACATCGACCTCCTCCTGCTGCCGCTGCTCGGCGGGATCATCCTCATCTCGCTGCTGCCGCCCGCGTACCACCTCTGGCGCGAGCGCCGGAAGGCCGCCGCACGTCAGCGCGAGGGCTAGCCCGCGGAGTCACCGCGCCCCCTCGAGGCGCCCGTCGATGCACCCGAACGCGCACCTGCGCGGCAGGGCGCGAGCAGACACAACGAAGGCCCGGCTGTTGCCGGGCCTTCGCCTCGTGAGCGTTGCGCGACGTCGCGGGCTAGTGGCCGCCGCACCCGCAGGCGCCACCACCAGCGGCGGCGTTCGGCGCCTCGATGGTGAAGCCCTGGCGCATCACGTCCTCGACGTAGTCGATCGCCGCGCCATCGAGCTGCTGGGCCGACATCGGGTCCACGATGATGCGGACGCCCGAGAGCTCGATGACCGAGTCGTCGGACGTGGGGGCGTCGATGCCCATCGCGAAGCTGCCGCCCGAGCAGGCGCAGCCGCCGCCACGAGCAAGGATGCGCAGCCCTTCGTTCTCGCCAGCCTGGTCGCCGAGGATGGTGACAAGCCGCTCAGCGGCGTGTGGGGTCACAGTCAGAAGCACGTAGTCGCCTCCCGTATGGTTCGCGTTCGCCCGTGTACTTTAGCACCCGGGGCGCCAGCGGCGTCCCCACACCGCATCGCGACCAGCGGGGGGAGGGGGCAGTTGCTCGCGCTACTCGACGTAACGAAGGCGGACGGCGTGGGGCGGCCTACGAGGCCTGCTCGTCCAGCACGATGCGCTCGAGGTCCTTGTCGACGCGCCGGCGTGCGATCGGCCGCAGCCGCATCAGCTTCCAGCTGCGCCGCGCGCACTCCACGCAGTAGTGGTGAGCGTTCTCCGCGAAGACGTACGGAGGGTGTACGCGCCCGCAGCCGCGGCACTTGACGGGCACCCGGCGCCGATCGACGGATGGGGCGTCGGAGGGCGTGAGCGCACTCGAGTCGCTCGCCGCACCGCCCGGCTGGAGGAGTCGTCGGATGAATCGCATGCGTACATACTCGGCCGGATCCGGCAGCCCTTGAGCGCGCCACGGCGAGGGCTACCATCGATGCCATGCGAACCCCGATCGTCGGCGGCAACTGGAAGATGCACACCACGCGCGCCGAGGCGCTGGCGCTGCTGGTCGCCCTGCGCGACGGCCTGGCGGACCTCGGCGGAGTAGAGGTAGCGGTATTTCCGCCCGCCCCGTGGCTGGGCGACGCGTCCAACATCCTCGAGGGCTCCAACGTCGCCGTGGGCGTCCAGAACGTGTACTGGGAGCCGCGCGGCGCGTTCACGGGCGAGCAGAGCGCCGCGATGCTCGTGGGTGCGGCGCGGCACGTTCTCGTGGGGCACTCCGAGCGCCGCCACGTCTTCGGAGAGACCGACGCCGACGTGAGCCGCAAGCTGCGGTCCATCCTCGATGCCGGGTT
>CADEFF010000052.1:0-17517 GCA_902826565.1 uncultured Rhodospirillaceae bacterium
TACTGGCGTCCCCGGGGTGACTCGAACACCCGACCCACAGTTTAGGAAACTGTTGCTCTATCCGGCTGAGCTACGGGGACACCGGGCCGGAGCTTAGTCCGCGGGCGGCTCGCCGCGCAACGCGCCTGCCCCCTGACTTCGAGGCCGGAAGATCGCGGCGTCCGCCCGTCCCGCGGGGCTCAGCCCAGCAGCCGGGCGATGTCGGCCCGAAGCCCGTCCATGTTGGCGCGCACCCGCGCCTTGTAGCGCATCACCCGCTCGCGATCGACGCGCCAGAAGCTGGCGGGCGGATGGCTCTGCTCGAACACATCCATCAGCATGGCGCGGAACTTGCCGGAGAGCACGGCCGCGTTGCGGGGCGAGGCCTGCTCCGTATAGGAGACCTCGGTCGCGCTGGTGAGGGCGCAGAGCAGCGGATGCAGCCGTGTCGAATGCACCCGGCGATGGCGCTGGATCTGCTGGATGGTGCGATCCATCGGCTGGTTCTCCAGCACCTCGTCGCCGATGGTGAGGAGCGCGTCTTCGGTCGCGACCGCCATGGGGAAGGCGTCGATCAGCCAGTCGCCGAGATGGCTCGCATTGCGGCGGTCCCGCCCATAGAGCCGCAGGTCCTCCTCATACCGCGCATACCAGTGGGTCAGGCGATCGAGCAGCGCCGAGAGCTTGCCGGCATCGAGATGCGGGCGGAACTGCGTGCCGAAGATGCCGATGCTGCGCTTCGCCTTTCTGGTCGCCGCCAGCAGCCGGTCGTTGAGCAGACGGCCGAAGAGGCTGTTGCCGAGGCCGACCACGAGAAGATCGATCCCGTCCGGAATCTCCGTCAGACCGACGAGCGGGCTCCAGCTCACCTCGACCTGAGGCGGAAGGAGATCGTTCAGCAGATGGAAGCCGAGCCGGTCGCCGAAATTCCCGTATTCCAGACAGGAGAGCACATGCACCCGGCGGCGCGGCGGCGGCGGCGCGAACGGCTCGCGCACGAGCTTGAAAAGACATTGCAGCCCGTCGATCTGCCGGACGATCGCCGGGCGATAGCCATGGCGGCCGGCGAGATCGACGAAGCCCTGGAGCGTGAGATCGTTGACCCAGCCGAGGGCGCGGCGGTCGAGGCCGCGCGCGAGGTCGGTCGCGCAGTAGCTGCAGAGGATCGGCTTCGCCGTCGCGGCGAGGGCCGCGAAGACGGCATCCGGGTCATAGAGATATTCCCAGACGCCGAGCATGGTCACGAGGTCCGACGCCGCGACCGCCTCGGCCGGAATGCCGCCGCCGTTCAGATCCGCGACGATGGTGCGCGCGTCGCGTGCCACGAGATCGCAGGGCTGGTAGCGGCAGCCGAAAGGCAGATGACGCTCGAGCGCCATGGCGCCGCAGCCGATATCGAGCAGGCGCGTGCCCGCCGGCACGAAATCCGCCACGGCGCGCGAGCGCGCCTCCCAGGCCGCCTCGAGCTGCGCCGGATCCGACCAGCGGCGGAGGTCCGTCTCGCGCGCCTCGATGACCTGCCTGCGGCGGTCGGCCTCGCTCATGGGCGCCGCAACGGCATCGCGGCCCGGCGCATGCGCGGCGCTAACGCAGCCGCCGGAAGCGGTCCATCGCCGCGACCAGCGCCGAGCGGATGCCGGTTTCCATCGCCGAATGGCCGGCGTCGGGGATCATGATGAACTCGGCCTCTGGCCAGAGCTGGCGAAGATCGTCGGCCGAGTTGGGCGGGCAGACGAGATCGTAGCGGCCCTGCACGATCACGCCGGGGATGTGGCGGATGCGCTGCACATTGTCGAGCAGGAAGTTTTCCGGCAGGAAGATGCCGTGGGTGAAATAATGCGCTTCCATGCGGGCGATGCCGAGCGCCACCACGTCCGTCGAGAAGGCGTCGATCGTCTCCGGGCTCGGCAGCAGGGTGCAGCCGCGCGCCTCATAGACGCTCCATTTCCGCGCCGCGGGCATGTAGACGGCCGGATCGGGATCGGTCAGGCGGCGATAATAGTTCTTGAGCAGGTCGCCGCGTTCCTCCTCCGGCAGATGGCCGGAGAATTCGCGCCAGGATTCCGGCATGAAATGGCGCATGCCGTAGAGGAACCACTGAATCTCGCTCTTGCGGCAGAGGAAGATGCCGCGCAGGCAGAGCGACATGACGCGGCCGGCATGGTGCTCGGCATAGGCGATGGCGAGCGTCGAGCCCCAGGAGCCGCCGAAGACGTGCCACCGCTCGATGCCGAGATGGGCGCGCAGCCGTTCGATGTCCTCGATCAGGCTCGGGGTGTCGTTGTCGGCGATCTCGCCGAGCGGCTTGGAACGGCCGGCGCCGCGCTGGTCGAAGATCACGATCCGGTAATGGGCGGGATCGAAAAAACGGCGGTGCGCCGGGCTCGCGCCCGCTCCCGGCCCGCCATGGAGAAAAACCACCGGAACCCCCGAGGGGTTCCCGGATTGCTCCCAGTAGATTTTATGCGGCCCGCCGACCGCGAGCATCCCGGTGTCGTAGGGCTCGATCTGCGGATAGAATGCTGTGTCAACCATGGCGCCCAACGCGATGCTACCCCACAGACCCGGCCGCCGCTTTCCGGCGCGAGGCGCAGCGCCGCTTCCGGCGCGTTGCGCCGCGAACAGTACAACAAGGCGAAACGCCCTCAAACTCCTAATCGCCGCGGCTTTTCCGCTCACCGCGGCGGCGCCTGAGGCGATGGCGGCGGTCCCGCGCGACCTCGAAGCGGGCGGCACGGCGCGCGCCGTCGAAATCGTCGACGGCGACACGCTGCGGCTCGATGACGGTCGCGAGGTGCGGCTCGTCGGGTTGCAGGCGCCGAAGCTGCCGCTGGGCCGTCCCGATTTCCCGACCTGGCCGCTGGCGCCCGAGGCGAAGGCCGCGCTCGCGGAGCTGGCGCTCGACGAGAAGCTTCACCTTCTCTACGGCGGGGCCCGCATGGACCGCTATGGCCGCGTGCTGGCGCACCTCGTTCGCGGCGACGGCGAATGGGTCCAGGGCGCGATGCTGGCGCGCGGCCTGGCGCGAACCTACAGCTTCGCCGACAACCGCGCGCTGGTGCCCGAGCTGCTCGAGCGCGAGCGGGCCGCCCGCGCCGCGAGGCGCGGCATCTGGGCGCTCGACTGGTATCGGATCCGCAAGCCGCGCGAGACGGAAGCGGACATCGACAGCTACCAGCTCGTCGAAGGCAGGGTGCTCGCCGTCGCCGAGCAGCGCAGCAACAGCTATCTCAATTTCGGCGCCGACTGGCGCACCGATTTCACGCTCGTCGCCGATTCGCGCGCCCGCAGGCTCTGCGCCGCGGAAGGGCTCGACCTCCCGACGCTCGAGGGCCGTCGCCTTCGCGCGCGCGGCTGGATCGAATCCTTCAACGGCCCGATGATCGAAATCACCCATCCCGAGCAGATCGAGGTTCTTGAGCCATGACGATGACGATCCGTCCCCGCAAGAGCATCCGCATCCTGGCCGCAGCCGCGGCGCTGGCTTTCGCCGCGTTGACCGCCGCCTGCTCGGTCAACCCCGCGACGGGGCGCTCGAGCTTCACCGGCTTCATGTCGGAAGGCGACGAGCTGCAGGTCGGGCGGGAGAATCACCCGAAGATCCTGGAGGAGTTCGGCGGCACTTCGGGCGGGCCCGAGCTCGCGGCCTATGTGCAGGATCTCGGCAATCGGCTCGCCGCCAAGTCCGAGCGACCCGACCTCAAATTCACCTTTACCGTGCTCAATTCGCCGATCGTCAACGCCTTCGCGGTGCCCGGCGGCTATATCTACGTGACGCGCGGCCTGCTGGCGCTCGCCAACGACGAGGCCGAGCTCGGCGGCGTGATCGCGCACGAGATCGGCCACATCACCGCGCGCCATTCGGCCGAGCGCTACAGCAGCTCCATCCTCACGCAGATCGGCCTCATCGGGCTCGGCGTCGCCACCGGCAGCGGCGACCTCGTGAATCTCGCCGGCACCGGCGCCCAGGTCTATCTGCAGAGCTATTCGCGCGACCAGGAATTCGAGGCGGACATGCTGGGCGTCCGCTATCTCGGCCGTTCTGCCTACGATACGCGCGCCATGTCGGAGTTCCTGGCGAGCATGCAGGCCGATGCGCGGCTCGACGCGACGATCGCCGGCAATCCGAACGCGGCCGACCAGTTCAACATCATGCAGACCCATCCGCGCACCGCGGATCGCGTGGCGCGCGCCGTGCAGGAAGCCGGCCAGCCGCCGGCCGACGCGATCGTCAACCGCGACGTCTATCTCCAGCATATCGACGGGCTGCTCTATGGCGACGATCCGTCGCAGGGCTTCATCAAGGGCCGGCGCTTCGCCCATCCGAAGATGAAGATCGAATTCACGGTCCCGCAGGGCTTCGTGCTGAACAACAGCGCCGACGCGGTGGTCGCGATCGGCCCGCAGGGCTCGCAGATCGTCTTCGACGGCGGGCAGGGCTATGGCGGCGACATGGCGAACTACATCAGCGGGGTATGGGCGAAGAACATCGAGCTGCGGAGCCTCGAGCGGACCCAGATCAACGGCATGGAGGCTGCCACCGGCACGGCCCTCGTCAACACGAACCAGGGCGCGGCCTTCGCCCGCCTCGTCGCGATCCGGGCCAATTCGGGGGTGATCTATCGCTTCCTCGGCATCGCCCCCCGCAATGGCGCCCAGAGCCTCGATTCCGCGTTCATGAGCACCGCCTCCAGCTTCCGCCGTCTGAGCGACGCGGAGGCGGCCGCGCTCAAGCCGATGCGCATCCGCATCGTCACGGTGCAGCCGGGCGACAGCGTCGCCTCGCTTGCGGGCCGGATGCCGTTCGAGGACTATCGCGAACAGCGTTTCCGCGTGCTCAACGGGCTCGAGTCGGGCGAAGCACTTACGGCAGGCCAGCGGGTGAAGCTTATTGTCGAGTGAGGCGGACCCCGGCCCAAGGCAGCCGCGGCCCCGGACGGCGAGCGAAAGCCCGGCGAGCGAAAGCCCGGCGAGCGCCGCCCCGCCCGGCGACCCGGATCGATCCGCGCTCGATCTGTCGGCGCCGGCCGCGGGGCCGCGGCGGTGGATCCGCTGGCGCCCTTCGATCCTCCTCGTCCTCCTGCTGGGCTTCGGCGGGCTCACCGTCATCTCCGCCGCCACGGTCGCGCTGATCGGCTACGACATCGCGCGGCGCAACACCTACGAGCTGGTGGCGACCGCGGTGCGCGCCACGATGAACGGCAACCGGGCGAGTTTCGACACGCTTTTCGGACGCGCCGAGAACGCCGTGCGATATCTGGCCGGCGCCATCGAGCGCGGCGATCTCGACCCCCGGGACGACGGCTTCGCGGATCTGCTCGAGGGCATGACCGCCGGCGAGCCGCAGCCCGGCTTCATCGCCTTCGTCGATCCGCGTCAGCATGTGATCGGCACCTCCCGCCCGGGTTCGGGCCCGCATCGCGCCGGCACGCCGCTCGGCACCTGGCCTGACCTCGCGCGCGCCGTCGAGGCGGGCGAAACCGAGGCGCATTTCGGTTGGCGCGGCGTCAGCTATGTGCCTTCCTTCGGCACGAGCTTCGTGCTGGTCTCGGCGCCGGTGAGGCGCGACGGGCGCTATCTCGGCATCACCATCGCCGGCGTGCCGATCGCGGCGATCTCCAGTCTCGGCGGTGCGCGGCTCGATCCGGAATCGGTCGATTTCGTCCTGCGCGGCCAGGGCGAGATGCTGGGCCATCCCTCGCTCGCCGGCGGCGCGCGCGGTCTTTCGCCCGATCGGCCGGTGCCGCGGGTCGGCGATATCGGCGATCCGGTGATCGCAGCCTTCCTCCGCGGCGATGGCGACGCCGCCGGGCCGCCGCTCGCCTCCGACGAGCTGCGGGGGCGCGATCTCGCAGTCAACGGCACACGCTACATCCTGCTCTATTACGAGCTGCAGCGTTACGACCGGGTGCCGTGGCGGATCGGCCGCTATTTCCCTGCGGCGCGGGCGACGGCGATCCTCGACCGGCTGCAATATGCGCTGCTGGCGAGCTTCGCCGCCGTGGTGATCTCGCTGGTGGTCGCGGTGCTGCTCAGCCGCATGCTGGCGGGCGGCATCGGCCGCCTCGCCGACGCGGCGCAGCGTGTCGCCCGGCTCGATTTCGAGAAGACGGCGCCGCTTCCCGGCAGCATGCTGGCCGAGCTCGACCGCGCGGCCCGCGCCTTCAACGCGATGCGCGCGGGGCTCATCTGGTTCGAGACCTATGTCCCCCGCTCGCTCGTGAAACGGCTGCTGCGGATGGGCGGCACGGGCCTTGCCCCGGTCGAGCGCGAGCTCACCGTGCTCTTCACCGACGTGATCGGCTTCTCGCAGATCGCGCAACGGCTTCGCCCGCCGCGGCTCGCAACCTTCCTCAACCGGCATTTCCAGATCCTCGCCGGCGAGATCGAGGCCGAGAACGGCACGGTCGACAAGTATATCGGCGATTCGGTGATGGCCTTCTGGGGCGCGCCGGTGGCCAACGACGAGCATGCGCTCCATGCCTGCCGCGCGGCGCTCGCCATGGGCGAGAAGCTGAAGGCGGACAACGACCGGCGCCGTCGGAAGGGCCTCAACCCGGTCCGGATCCGCATCGGCATCCATAGCGGCCGCGCCGTCGCCGGCAATATCGGCGCGCCCGGCCGCATCAACTACACCCTCATCGGCGACACGGTGAACCTCGCGCAGCGGCTGGAGCAGCTCGCGCGCAAGTTCGACGACGGGGCCGACGCGGTGATCCTGGCGAGCGCGACGACCATCGCCTGGATCGGCGACCGGATTCCCCACCGGTCATTGGGCGCGTTCGACGTCGCGGGATTTCCGGAGCCGGTCGAGGTCTATCGCCTCGGCTGAGCCCGAGGCCTACGCCTCGATCAGATCGACCGGCTCGCCCGCATGGTCGAAGCAGGCGGCAAGCAGCGGGCCGCCGAACCCGGCGCCGCCATCCACCGTCGCGCGGTGGTTGCCGAGCGCGAGCCCCGGATGATCCCGATCGAAACCGGCGATCACGCTGCGGAAGCCGCCATAGGGCTCCGCGAGGTTGGCGAAGCCGCTGGCGCCCCACCAGAGCGCGTCGCTTTGCGCCGAAAGCGGCCGCTCCGGATCGACGCCTGCATTGACGAAAAGGAGCGCGCCGTCGGCCGTGTAGGCGGCGCGGCGGAGATGCGTCATCAGCGGATAGTGCCCCGGCTCGCGCTGCATCGCGCTGCGGACGGTCGAGGTCCAGCGGGTGAGGGTGAGCGCGCTGTCGCGCGCGGCGGCCATGCCCTGGTTCGGCTCGCCGCCATAGGCCGCGAGGGTCGCATCGACGCCGCGCTGCAGCATCCATTGCAGCACCTCGCGCGGATTGGGCGCGAACTGGAGCTGCAGCAGCTTTTGCCACATCTCCTCCTGGCTGCCGCGCAGATAGGCGACGTCGTAGGAGAACATGCCGGGGCAGGCGATCAGCTCGCGCCGGAAACGCAGCAGCTCGTCGACCGTGGCGCGGATCCCGGGACCGTACCCGAGATAATTGCCGAGATAGACGAGGCGATCGGTCGGCAGGAAGCGGCGGGCAAGCTCGGCATGGACGGCGGCGAGCCGCTCGGCTTCGCCATGCACCGAGCCGACCGCCCAGACGCGGCGGCCGGCATGCAGCACGGCAAATCGTTCCTGGTTCGCCACCGGTTCCGTCGATCCCCGAGCCTTGCGTTTGGGAAAGTACGACGGCGCGGCCGGAACGCCGGCCGCGCGCGCCTTCGGTTCGAACCGGAGTTTAGGCAGCCTTCAGAAGCTGCTCAAGCCGTTGTGTCGCCGCCTGCTCGTCGATCTCCTCGACGGCCGCGAGCTCGCGCACCAGCCGGTCGAGCGCCGCCTGGTAGATCTGCCGCTCGCTGTAGGACTGGTCCGGCTGGTCGGCGTTGCGATGCAGGTCGCGCACCACCTCGGCGATCGACACCGGATCGCCGGAGTTGATCTTCGCTTCGTACTCCTGCGCGCGGCGGCTCCACATGGTGCGCTTGACGCGCGAGCGGCCCTTCAGCGTCGCGAGCGCCGTGTCCATCGTCTTGCGGCTCGAGAGCCGGCGCAGGCCCGAATTCTTCGCCTTCGCAACCGGCACGCGGAGCGTCATGCGGTCCTTCTCGAAATGCACGGTGATCACATGCAGCGAATGGCCGGAGATTTCCTGCTTGTCGATGCCGAGCACCTTGCCGACGCCATGGGTCGGATAGACCACATGGTCGCCCGCCTTGAAGACGATCTCTTCCTTCGTGGGCGCCTTCGCGACCGGCTTCGCCTTCGGATCGACGGTCGGCTTCAGCACCGACTTCACCACCGGCTTGCCGTTCGGCACCGGCTTCAGGGCCGGCTTGGCAGCCGGCGGCGATTTCGCCGGCGCAGCCGCCGGCTTGCTGTGCACGAGCTTGAGCTTGGTCGGCGCCTTCGGCTTCGCGCCGCCCGCTTTCTTCTTGGTCACCATTTTTTCCTTTTTTGACGCGATCTTTTTCTTGGCCGGAGCCTTGTGCTTGGCCTTCGCCGGCTTCTTGCCCTTGACCGCGCGGGTCTTGGCCTTCGTGCGATTCGCCATTTTCCGAGTCTCGCTATCTCTCGCCATCCGGCCTCATGCGACGCCTGCCGGGGCCCGCGCCCGCAAGCGGGGCCACCCATCCGACCTTCCCCTGACCGGATTCGGGCGCCAGCGCCCGATACATTGCGTCACCCTTCAAGAGAAGGGTCAGACGACTTAACCAAGTTTCGGAAATATAACAGAAATATACGACTTTAGCAATTGCCGCGGCGGCGCCGGGCCGAAGCAGACCCGCGCCCAGACCTCGGCACTCGAACAATAAAGCCGGTGAATCAGGCCCTTAGGCCTTGCCGGGACTTTCCGAGAAATACTTCTCGAACTTGCCCTCGACGCCCTTGAACTCCTCGGCATCGGCGGGCGGCTCGCCCTTCCGGGTGATGTTCGGCCATTGTTCCGCGAACTTGCGGTTCATCTCGACCCATTTCTCGGTGCCGGGCTCGGTATCGGGCAGGATCGCGTCGGCAGGGCATTCCGGCTCGCAGACGCCGCAATCGATGCATTCGTCCGGGTGGATCACCAGCATGTTCTCGCCGACATAGAAGCAGTCGACGGGGCATACCTCGACGCAATCCATGTATTTGCAGCGGATGCAGCCGTCATTAACCACGTAAGTCATTCGAAGCGTCGCTCCGTTCAACGGGCCGCAGCAAGCCGCGCCTTGACGCGCTGCCGGGCCGCGCCGCTCTCCGCGTCCGAGACATGGATCAGTCCGGCGACGCGGCGCAGCAGATTGTCTTCATAGGGATCGAGCTTCCCATCGGCAAGCACGACCTCCCACAGCATCTCGACCATCCTGATCCGGCCCTCCGCATCGAGCCCGTCCTTCACCTGTTGCGTATAGGAGAAGAACCGGTTCGATCCGTCGGCCCGCTTGATCGCCGCATCGATGAGCGCACGCGCCGTTTCGCGACCGAGCGAGAAACGATCGCTCAACAGCCGTTCCATCGCGCCGATCTCGCGCTCGTCGATCGCCTCGTCCATGCGGGCCGCCTCGGCGAGGAGCATGACGCAGGCAAAGGTCAGGTCCTCGCGCGCATTCGCGCCGGGCGCCGGCGTGCGCCCGCTCAGCAATGCCTTGATCCGGTCGATCACCGGCGGTTGCTACCATGCGCTCCGGAGGGGCGCAACCCTAGAGCCTGTGCGGCTTTTCGTTCGGTGGCGCGCGCCCCGGAAGCCTCAGCGTCCGGCCTTCAGCCGGCCGATCTCGCGCCGCTCGCGCTTGGTCGGCCGGCCGCTGCCGGGATCGCGTTCGGCGGTCGACGCGCCGGCCGATGAGGCCGCGGTCGCCGTCGCCGGCAGCGACAAATCGTCATAGAGGCGCCGCGCTTCGGGCGCCGGTCCGCGGCGCGTGCCGAGCGCCAGGATGCGCACCACGCGGATGGCGCGGCCGAGCGGAAACGTCAGCACATCGCCCGGGCGGACCGCGTGATGCGGCTTCGTGACATGCCCGCCGCCGATCCGGATCGTGCCGCTCTCGCAGAGCGCTGCCGCAATGCTGCGCGAGCGGCAGAAGCGCGCCTGCCAGAGCCATTTGTCGAGACGGAGGCTGGCCCCTGCCGCCGGCGAAGGCTTGCGAGCCGGCATCGGCCCTACGCTCACCGGGGCCCCGCGCTCACCGGCCGAGCTTCAACCGGGCGAGGGCGGCGAAGGGCGAGGCCGGGTTCGGCGCCGGAACGCGACGCCGTGCCGGCTTGCGCTTGCCGCCCCTCGCCTTCCCGGCGGCGCCGTTCGCCGGCAGGAGGGCCGGATTGCCGTTCCGCCGGCCCCCGCGCACCGTGAAGCTCGTCTCGGCGCCGAGGCCGCTCTGCCGGAATCCGAGCGCGCGCAGCAGCGCCGGCAGCATGTCCTCGGGACAATCCACGAGCCCGCGCAGTGCTGCGGTCGGCAGGAAGGCGCCCTGGCGTCCGAGCTGCTGCGCCTGGCGGATCAGCCGCTCCAGCGCGTCGGCCCGGATGGCGAGGCCGGCAAGCCGGCGATAGCCGAGCGCCTGGCAGAAGCCTTCGCCCTGCTCGGCCGTGGGGACGAAGCTCGCCGGGCGCCCCGGCGGCAGCGCCGGCACCGGCCGGCGCGCGGCGATCGCCCAGAGCAGCGCGGCGAGCCGCGCCGCGCGGCGATCGGCGATGCCGCGGCACCAGAGGCTCTGCTGGCCGAGCGCGACGCCGGTCGCGGCGAGCCGGCGCCGGTCCGAGGGCGAGAGCCCCTCGAGCTGCGCGGCGAGGCCGCGGCGCGGCAGCAGCCCCAGCGCCTCGACGAGCTGGAAGGCGATGCCGCGGGCGGGGCCGGCGAGCTCGGCGCGCGACAACGCCAGCAGCGGACCGAGCCGCGCGGCGATCAGGCGATCCAGCCACTGCACGAGGCGCCGGCGCAGCCGCTCGCGCCCCGGCCCGTCGACATAGTCCGAATTCTCGATCTCGATCTGCGGCGCGAGCGGCGCATCGCCCGCGACGAGACGCGCCACCGGATCGCCCTGCCAGCGGATCGCCCCGTCGTCCTCGAGATGGAACTCGGTGTCTTCGGCGGTCTCGAAACGCCGGACGCGGTCCGGCATGGCGCGCAGCAGCGCGCGCCTGGCCGCCGTGTGCAGGTGGCGCGCCTCCTCGCCGGTGAGCCCGCCATCGGCGTGGAAGCGAAACCCTTCCATCCGCCCGACCACATGGCCTTCGACCAGAACCTCGCCGGCGCGGTTGAGCGCACCTTGCAGCGCCGCGCCGTCCTTCATCCGGCGCACGAGATGCGCGTGGCGCTGATCGACGAAGCGCTGCGTGAGCGAGCGATGCAGCGCGTCGGAAAGCCGGTCCTCGACCGCGCGGGCGCGCTCCTGCCAGGCGACCGGATCGGCGAGCCAGTCGCCGCGATGGGCGATATAGGTCCAGGTGCGGATATGAGCGATGCGCTGGGTCAGCGTGTCGATATCGCCTTCGGGGCGGTCGATGCGCTGGATCTGGTCGGCGACCCAGTCGGGCGGCAGCGCGGCGGCAGGCCCCGCGAGATGGCGATAGAGCTGCCCCAGGAGCCGCGTATGAGCGTCGGTCAGGATCTTGCGGAAATCCGGCACCTGGCAGACCTCCCAGAGCAGCCGCAGCCGGGCGCGGCCCTGCGCGAGCTGGGCGATCTCGGGATCGCGCGCCAGCGCCGCCAGCGCCAGGTGATCGTCGGCGTCGCGCGTGCGGATGAGGAAGGGATGCGGCGGCCGCGCCTCGAGGCTGCGCAGCAACTGCCCCGCCGAGCGGAAATCGAGATCGGCGTTCCGCCAATGGATCGCGCGCAGCGCCTCGAAGCGGTGATTCTCCACCGCCTCCACCAGCTCCGGATCGAGCGGCCCCGCTTCGCCCGTGGTGCCGAAGCTGCCGTCGCTCATATGGCGACCGGCGCGGCCCGCAATCTGCGCGATCTCGGGTGCTGCCAGGCGGCGCGGCCCGCGCCCGTCGAACTTCACCAGCTTTGCGAAGGCGACATGGTCGAGATCCATGTTGAGGCCCATGCCGATCGCGTCGGTCGCGACCAGGTAATCGACCTCGCCCGACTGATAGAGCTCGACCTGCGCGTTGCGGGTGCGCGGCGAGAGCGCCCCCATCACCACCGCCGTGCCGCCGCGTTGACGGCGTACCAGCTCCGCCAGCGCATAGACCTCGGCCACCGAGAAGGCGACCACGGCGCTCCGCGGCGGCAGGCGCGTCAGCTTCTTCGGCCCGGCATAGGCGAGGGTCGAGAAGCGCGGTCGGCTGATGTACTCGGCCTCCGGCACCAGCCTGCGCAGCAGCGGGCGGATCGTCTCCGCACCGAGGAACATCGTCTCCTCGAGCCCGCGCGCCTGCAGCAGCCGCTCGGTGAAGACATGACCGCGCTCGGGATCGCCGGCGAGCTGGATCTCGTCCACCGCGAGAAAATCGACGGCGCGGTCGAGCGGCATGGATTCGACGGTGCAGACGAAATGCGTCGCGCCCGGCGGCAGGATCTTCTCCTCGCCGGTGACGAGCGCGACCGAGGCCGGGCCCTTCAGCTTGCGGATGCGGTCGTAGTTCTCCCGCGCCAGCAGCCGCAACGGGAAGCCGATCATGCCGGTGCGATGCCCCAGCATCCGCTCGACCGCGAGATAGGTTTTGCCCGTATTGGTCGGGCCGAGGACGGCCGTGATGCGGCCCGGGGCGCCGGAGGTCATGCCTCTAGAATCGGGTCGCGGCGCGCGATTCGCAAGCCGGCTCGTGCCGCTTTCGAGGACGCCAGCGATGCAAGGCCGGGACGGCCGCGACGCGGGACCGCCCCCGGTGCCGGATTCGCCCTAATTGCGCCGCTTGCGCCGGAGCCAGGCCGCGATCCCGCCGATCGCGGCGACGAGGACGATGCCGAACTTCTTCCCGAACAGCAGGATGCCGGCGAGGATCGCCGCAAGCCCGGTCTTGCCGAGCTTCACCCCCATCACCGCGGCCGCGAGCGCGCCGATGCCGTAGCCCGCGAGGCGGTCGCCCTCGACATAGTCCGTGTAGCGATAGCCCGCGTCGTAGTCGTGCATGGCGAGCAGCGCGTCGAGACTGCCGGTCGCCGTCCGGAACTGATCGAGGCCGCCGACCCAGATGACGCGGTGATAGCCCTCGCGCGCGAGGCGGAGCGCGGTCGCGTTCATCCACCGGTCCGTCTCGCTGCGGAGGTCGAAGGCCCAGTAGGCGGTCTTGGTCGCCGCGTCGAAATGCGGCCGCTCGTGCCAGTCGCCCGTGTAGTAAAGCGGGAGCCCCGCTTGCCGGCGCTGGGCATTGCCTTCCTCGTCCGTCGCCCGGATCTGCGCGAGGAAATCGTCGGCATCGACCTCCGACCAGTCGTCCTCCGCGACATGGCCGGAATCCTCGAAGATGTAATAGGCGATCGTGTTGTCGGCCTGGCTGAAGACGATGGCCTCGGTGTTCGGCGAGGCGACGCCGTTCCAGAGCTCGTCATAGCGCGCCGCGTCCACGCCCACGAGGAGCGCATAGTTCTGCGGCAGGACGATATGGCTGTGCGACAGGGCGAGCGCGTAGTCGCCGGGCGCGGTGATCCAGCGGAGGGCGTCGCTCTCCGCCTGGCGCTGCGCGTCGGTCATCGCACCGTCGGCGCGGACATCGGCGGCCGCAATGAGCAAGCTCGCGGCAAGCGCCAGTCCGACAGTCATGCTGCGCATGGATCCCCCGATCCCGAAAGCGCCGGCCGGGCCAGGCGCTGCCCGCACCGTTTTCCGGTCGATGCCAGCTTCCGGCCATTCCGTTAACGTCCGGTATCCCCGCGTCCACTTGCTTCCGTATCCCCCTTGATGGTCCGGCGAATCCGGCACATATCTCCCCCGCGAGCCAGCCGGTATCGAGGGAAGGATCATGCAAGGCGAGAAGATGGGCTTCCAGGCCGAGGTCGGGCGCCTGCTCGATATCGTGGCCCATGCGCTCTACAGCGACAAATCGGTGTTCCTGCGGGAGCTCGTCTCGAACGCGTCGGATGCCTGCGACAAGCTCCGCTACCTCTCCCTGACCGAGCCCGACCTCGCCCAGGGCGATGCCGAATTCCAGGTCCGGCTGGTGCCCGACAAGGCGGCCGGCACCCTCACGATCTCCGACAACGGCATCGGCATGAGCCGGCAGGAGCTGATCGACAATCTCGGCACCATCGCGCGCTCCGGAACGGCCGCCTTCCTCAAGCAGACGACCGGCGACCAGGCGAAGGACATGGCGCTCATCGGCCAGTTCGGCGTTGGCTTCTATGCCGCCTTCATGGTGGCGGACGAGGTGCGCGTCGTGAGCCGCCGCGCCGGCGAGGCCGAAGCGCACGAATGGCGCTCCGACGGCCGCGGCGAATTCACCCTGGCGCCGGCCCAGCGCGAGACGCGCGGCACCGACGTGATCCTGCATCTGAAGAAGGACGCGGCCGAGTTCCTGGAGACCGACGCCCTCAAGCGCGTGGTGGTCAAGTATTCCGACCATATCGCGCTCCCGATCCTGATCGGCGAGGGACCGAAGGCCGAGCGCGTCAACGCCGCCTCGGCGCTCTGGACGCGGCCCAAATCCGAGATCACCGAGCAGCAATATGGCGAGTTCTATCGCCATGTCGCGCACGCCTTCGACAGCCCCTGGCTTACGCTGCATTTCCGCGCCGAGGGCAAGATCGAATACAGCGCGCTCCTCTTCGTGCCGACGGCGAAGCCCTTCGATCTCTTCGATCCGACCCGCAGCAACCGCCTCAAGCTCTATGTGCGTCGCGTCTTCATCACCGATCACTGCGACGGGCTGCTGCCGGCATGGCTTCGCTTCCTGCGCGGCGTCATCGATTCCGAGGACCTGCCGCTCAACATCAGCCGCGAGATGCTGCAGCACAATCCGCTGCTGGCGAAGATCCGCCAGGGCGTGGTGAAGCGCGTGCTGAGCGAGCTGCAGAAGAAGGCCGATGCCGAGCCGGAAACCTATGCGGATTTCTGGAATCAGTTCGGTCCGGTGCTGAAGGAAGGGCTCTACGAGCAGAACGACCAGGGCGACGCGATCCTCTCGCTCGCCCGTTTCCGCACGACCGGAGCGGAGACGCTCGCCTCCCTCGCCGACTATGTCGGCCGCATGAAGCCGGAGCAGGATGCGATCTACTACGTCACCGGCGAGACGCCGGAGGCGGCGGCCCGCAGCCCTCACCTCGAAGGCTTCCGGGCGCGCGGGATCGAGGTCCTGCTGCTGGCCGATCCGATCGACGAGTTCTGGGTGCCGGCCGTCGGGTCCTACAAGGAGAAGCCCTTCCGCAGCGTGACCCAGGGCGGCATCGAGCTCGACCGGATCGCACCCGCGAACGGTGCCGCGGCGGCCGAGCCGGCGCCCGCGGGCAGCGATGCGCTCGTGGCGCTGCTGCGGCTCACCCTCAAGGACGCGGTCAAGGACGTGCGGCTTTCGACGCGGCTTACCGACAGCGCGGTCTGCCTCGTCGCCGAGGAGGGCGACATCGACATCAATCTCGCGCGGCTGCTGAAGCAGCACAAACGCACCGAGACCGACTTCAAGCGCGTGCTCGAGATCAATCCGGCGCATGCGCTGATCCGTGCGCTTGCCGGCCGGGTCGGCGACAAGGGCTCGAGCGACCGCCTGTCGGACGCGGCGTGGCTGCTGCTCGACCAGGCGCGCATCCTGCAGGGCGAGCCGCTCGAGGATCCCGCCGGCTTCGCGAGGCGCCAGTCGGCCGTCATCGAGCGCGCCGTCGCCGGCGGCTGAGCCCCGCACCCACGGTTTCCGCCAGATTCTGCCGTTTTCTGCGCGTCGGGCAGGGCGGCGCGGACGCGCCTAGTCGTCGTCCATCGCGAAGGTCGCGGCGCCGAGGATCGGGCCGACATTCCCCGCCTGGACGATGACAGCGCAGCTGTCATGGCCGCTTTCCATCTCTTCCGTGAGCCCCAGGGGAAGCGTCAGCGGACGCCCCGCCCAGGTGCCGAGCCGGGTCCATTGCCGCACGATGTTGTAGTCGACCGTGTTCGTGCCGGCGTTCTCGCCGCTTTCGATCTCGGTTTCATGCTCGCGGTCGAAGATCACGAGCCAGATCGTCGCCGGCGCCGGGCTCGGATTCTGGCCGGCGCCGATCTCGACGAAGTAGCCGTCATCGGATCCGCGGCGGAACTGCACCGGAAGCTTCGGACGCGCGGCGGCTTCCTCGATGAGTCGCTCGACCTCGGTCGTCTGCGAGCCGACCGCCTCGGCGCGGCCGTCGATCACCATCTGCGGCGTGTAGACCATATGCTGGCCCATCGCATGGGCGTAGGCGCGCTGCCGTTGCGTCAACGCCGCGCTCGCGAAGGGGTCGCGCCAGCCGATATAGTCCCAGTAATCGACATGGAGCGAGAGCGCCACGACATCGCGGCGCTTCGCAAGCTCGCCGAGATAGGCGTCGGCCGGCGGGCAGGAGCTGCAGCCCTGCGAGGTGAAAAGCTCGACCACCACCGGCGCCGCGCTGCTGCTCGTCTCGACCAGATCGTTGTCGGCGCGCGAAGGTGCGCCGACGAGCAGCGCCGCCAACACGAAAATGCCGATACGCCCTGTCATTTCGCGAAACCTAGTTATGTCTCCCTTGCGTTTGCGAATCACGTTGCGGTGAAGCGACAATTCTCGCCTATTCCGCAGGGAGTTTCAGGCAATGCATACTCTTTACGATTACTTGCCCTCGGGCAACGGTTACAAGGTGCGGCTGCTGCTGACGCTGCTCGGCATTCCCTACCGGCTCGTCCAGAAGGACATCATCAAGGGCGAGACCCGGACGCCGGAGTTTCTCGCCCTCAATCCGAACGGCCGCATCCCGCTGATCGTCCTCGAGGACGGGCGACGGCTTTTCGAGTCCGGCGCGATCATTCACTACTTCGCCGAGGGGACCCGCTTCCTGCCGGCGGACCGTTTCGCGCGGGCCGAGATCCTGCAATGGATGTTCTTCGAGCAATACAGCCATGAACCCTATGTCGCGGTCGCGCGCTTCCTGCTGATCCATCCGGAGGCGGTGCCGCCCGAGCGGCTCGCCGAGCTGCCCGCGAAGCAGCAGGGCGGCTACGCCGCGCTCGCGGTGATGGAGCGGCATCTCGAAGGCCGGCGCTATTTCGTGGGCGACGCGATCACGATCGCCGACATCGCGCTCTATGCCTATACCCATGTCGCCGGCGAAGGCGGGTTCGAGCTCGCGCGGTTCCCGGCGATCCGCGGCTGGCTCGACCGGATCCGCGGCGAGCCCGGCTATATCCCGATCACCAAGGCCTGAGCCGTCGCGGTCCTTCGCGTCCCGGCTCACCGGGCAAGCGCCGGCTGGTGACAGGCGATCCCGGTTCGGCTAGAGCAAGGGCGGCGGCAGGGGACGGCAGGCCTTCGACCTGGCGACGACAACCAATCGCCCGCGCGGGACGAGGCTCCCCGCGGTTCATGCCCGAGGGGTGGCGGCAATGGCGTTTCGCATCAATCCGAACCTCGCGGGCGTCGCGGTGCCGCCGATCGCGGAAGCCCATGGCTGGATCAAGGGCCGCAGCTTCCCG
>CADEFF010000052.1:17617-28557 GCA_902826565.1 uncultured Rhodospirillaceae bacterium
GTCCGCGCGACCTACCTGCCGTTCCGGCCGGATCGCGGCGGGGTGCCCGATCCCGAAGAGGCGGCGCGCCTGGTCGGACCGCGCACGCGGGCGATCGTGCTGGTGTCGCCCAACAATCCGACCGGCGCCGTCTATCCGGCGGAAACCATCCGCGCCTTCTTCGCCCTCGCGCGCGACCGCAACCTCGCGCTCGTCATCGACGAGACCTATCGCGACTTCCTGCCGACCGATGCGCGGCCGCACGATCTCTTCGACGATCCCGCCTGGGGCGACGTGCTGGTGCAGCTCTACAGCTTCTCCAAGGTCTATTGCCTGACCGGCTATCGCGTGGGCTCGATCATCGCCGGCGAACGCTTCATCGCCGAGCTCGCCAAGATGATGGACACGGTGACGATCTGCGCGCCGCGGATCGGCCAGATGGCGGCGATCTACGGGCTCGAGCATCTGGTCGGCTGGCGGAAGCAAAACAATGCGGTGATGCGCGAGCGGCTCGCCGCGCTGAAAACGGCCATGTCGGCGAACGATGTCGGCTACGAGCTCGTCTCGGCCGGCGCCTATTTCGCCTATCTGAAGCATCCCTTCCGCGGCACCGGCGCCGACAAGGTGGCGCAGCGGCTCGCTGCCGAGTCCAACATGTTGGCGCTGCCCGGCAGCATGTTCGGCCCCGGCCAGGAGGATTTCCTCCGCTTCGCCTTCGCGAACGTGCCGAGCGAATCCATGGCGGCGATCGGCCGGCGGCTCGCCGAGAGCGCGCGCGGATGAATCCTGCGCTCCGCGTCGGCGGGCTCCATACCATCGACACGGATCTGCCCGCCTTCCGCCCGACCCACCTCATCGGCATCCTCGATCCGGCCATGGCGGAACCCGCGGCCTATGCCGCATGGCGGCCGGGCGTCGAGCTGGCCGATGCCGCCCTTGCAGCGCGGGGGCGGCTCCTGGCGCCGCTCGATCGCTATCGCGGCCGCTATCCGAACCGCCTCGACGCCTATAAGCGCCTGCACCGGCGGCGCGCAGCCCTCGACCCGGCCTATGTGGCACGGCTCGGCATCCGGCCGCCGGGGCAGAAGCCGGCGCCGCGCTGAGGCCCCGCTTTCCGGGCTTTGGACGCTAAGGGGCTTTCGGCAGGGCCACGCCGATCATCGCGTCGCGGGTGACGAGGGCGGCGAGCGCCGCCTCGTCGAGGCCCTCGGCGCCGGCCGGGCGCATCGGCAACACGATGTAGCGGAGCTCGGCCGTCGAATCATGCACCCGCACCGCGGTCCCGTCCGGGATTCGCGTGCCGAACTCCTCGAGCACGGCGCGCGGCTCGCGCACCGCGCGGCGTCGGTAATTGACGCTCTTGTACCAGTCGGGCGGCAGCCCCAGCAGCGCGCGCGGATAGCAGGAGCAGAGGGTGCAGACCACGAGATTATGGAGCTCCGGCCGGTTCTCGAGCACCACGAGCCGCGTGGGGCCGATATCGACCCCGAGTTCGCGGCAGGCCGCGGGACCATCCGCCAGGAGTCGCGTCTTGAAGGCGGCATCCGCCCAGGCGCGCGCCACCACGCGGGCCCCCAGATGCGGCCCGCGCTCGTCCATCTTCTCCATCTGCCGGCGCAGCTCCTCGGCGGTGAAGACGTTCTTCTCCAGCAGGAGCTCGCGGAGCGCCGTCGCCATCACCTGGTAGTAGCCGGGATGCTCGTCGCGGTCGGGGCGCAACGGATGCGCGTGATCGTGGCCGTCATGCATGTCAGGCGCGCTCCAGCCAGTTGGCGTATATCTCGATATCGATACTGTCCTCGGGCCGGCCGCGGTAGTCCGGCCAGACCTCCGCTTGGCGGAAGCGGACGCGATAGAGCCCGATCGGCGGCCCGTCCTCCTGCATCACCGAGCGTTCCTCGGGATTGCCGAACTCGCCGCAATAGCGCTCCACCGTCCCGGCCTTGCCGCGGATATAGAAGGGCGCGCGCACATGGCCGATCGGGAAGGCGCGGCGCACCCGCACCGCATCGCCCGCCGCAAAGGCCGCCGACGCGCCCGTCATGTGCGCCCCGTCTTCTCGACCTCGGTCATGCGGCGGCCGAGCTCGTCCACGGTGATGACGCCGCGTTGAATGAGGTTATGCGCGATCGCGTAGACCCAGCGCTCGTAATAGGAGAGCTTTTCGTGCGCATCCGCGCCGAGCAGCTCGATCGCGTGGCGGAATTCGTCGAGGTTGAAGATGTTCTTGTTGCCGATCAGCACCGACATCGCATCGACCCGCTTCTCCCAGAGCGCGTAGTCGTGCTCCTCCGGCGTGACCGGGCCGCCGGGCAATCCGCCCATGTCGTGAGCACGGCGCATGGGAGCCTCCGCTTCGTTGCTCGCGCCGGAAAGCCTAGCAGAGACGCTCAGCCCGATGAAGCGAGACGGATCGTCTCGGCGGCTTCCTGCCGGAGCCAGTCGCGGAAGGCGGCGACCTTCGGGCGCTCGAAGGCGCCCTGGGGGCCGACGAGGTAATAGCCGAGATCGGTCGCGAAGGAGCCCTTGAGCGGCTTCACCAGCCGCTTGGCGGCGAGGTCGTCCGCCACCAGCACGCCGGAGCTGAGCGCGACGCCGATGCCGTCGATCGCCGCCTGCAGCATCAGGGTCGAGTAGTTGAAGCTGAGCGATCGCTGCGGCCGCAGCTTCGCCGCCCCGACCGCCTCGAGCCAGCGGCCCCACAGGTCCTGCGGCCAGTCGTAATCGATGAGCCAGGTGTGCTTCGCGAGATCCCTCGGCTCGCGCAACGGCGGCCCGCTCTGCAGCAGGGCGGGGCTGCAGACCGGGAAGAAATCCTCGTCCAGCAGCTTCTCGACCGTGACGCCGGGCCAGGCGCCGCGGCCCGAGCGGATGGCGACGTCGACATCCTCGCGATCGAAGTCGGTGAGGCGGCTCGTCGCCGAGATGCGCACGTCGATGTCGGGATGCGCCTCGTAGAATCGGCGCAGATGCGGCACCAGCCATTTGGCCGCGAGCGAGGGGCTGGTGCTGACGGTGAGCGGGCCCGACTGCTCGCGCCGCTTCAACTGTCGCGAGGCGTCGCCCAGCCGCTCGAACGCTTCCTGCACCGGCTTCAGATAGGCCTGGCCCGCCTCGGTCAGGATCACCTGCCGGTTGGCGCGGCGGAAGAGCTTCACCCCGAGCCATTCCTCCAGCGCCTTGACCTGATGGCTGACCGCGCTGTGCGTCACATTCAGCTCTTCCGCCGCCTTGCTGAAGCTCAGGAGGCGGGCGGCGCAGGCGAAATAGTGGATCGCCTTAAGGGGCGGGAGGCGCTCGGCCATGTCTCAAAACATATGAGATATACTAACAGATCAGATGAGAAACTATCGTTTGTGGCGCGCCCCGGCAAGAGGCATGTTCTCGCAAGAAACGGGAAGAAACAGAAGCTGGCATTCGATATCACCCTCTGGCTTCCCGCAACGACGCCCAACGTAACCTGTGAGGTAAAGAAATGGTAACGCAGATCCCGAGCCGCGACCGTGCCGCCTCCGGGCGGAGCCTTGTTCCTGACTTGTTCCATTCGGTCTTCGGGCTGCCCGAAAAGCTGCTCGTGACCGTCTTCGATCGCCTCGCCGAGTGGCACGACCGCGCCCGGGAGAGGCACCAGTTGCGCATGCTGGACGACCACATGCTGCACGATGTCGGCCTGTCGCGTTCCGATGTGGAGAGTGAGGCCCGCAAGCCTTTCTGGCTGCCCTGACCCCGGGGCAGGCGCGTCATGTCCGACCTTCCCGACTTCAGCCGGTTGGCCCGCTACAACCAGTGGGCCAACCGGCGGCTTTTCGAGGCCGTTTCCGGCCTCAGCGTGGCGGCGTGGGAAGCGCCGCGCAGCGGTTTCTTCGGCTCGCTGAAGAAGACGCTGAACCATATGCTCGTCGCCGACCGGATCTGGCTCGCCCGCTTCGCCGGCACGGAACATGGCCTCGAGCGCCTCGACCAGATTCTGCACGCGGATTTCGCGACGCTTCGCGCGGCGCGCGAGACGGAAGACCGGCGGATCCTCGACGCCATCGGCGATCTGACCGAAGATCGGCTCGAGCAGGCGCTTTGCTATCGCGACATGTCGGGCGCCCCGAAGCGGCTGCCGCTCGGCTGGGCCGTCGCGCATTTCTTCAATCACCAGACCCATCATCGCGGCCAGGCGCATGCGATGCTGTCCGGCACGCGGGTCCCGCCCCCGCCGCTCGACCTGCTCTATTTCCTGCTGGAAACCAGCGCAGGCTGCGACGCCGAGGCCGGACGGTCCCTCGCCGCGGCGCGGTAGTAGCGCCACACATTGGCCGGCGGCAGATTGGCGAAGACCCGCCGCGCCACCTTCCCCTCGAGACCGAATTTCGAACGATCAACGGGCGAAAAGAGCCCGTAGGTGAACTGGATGAGCGGCGCGTCGGGCGTCATCACCGCCAACGCCGCGGCGACGATCCGATGCTGCAGCTCGCGCGGCATGGCGAGCAGCGGCAGGCCCGAGACGACGGCCCGCGCGGGCGGAAGGCCGAGCGGCTCCAGCAGCGCCGGCAGCTCGGTCGCATCGCCCCGCAGCACGCGAAGGTTCGGGAACTGCGCCTGCAGCAGCGCATGGAGCGTCGGATCGCGCTCGATCACGATCAGGTCGGCGGGGTCGATTCCGGCACCGAGCAGCCCCCGCGTGATGACGCCGGTGCCGCCGCCGAGCTCGACCACCGGTCCCGCCCCGCCGGGCACCAGCGCCGCCATGGCGCGCGCAAGCTCGTCGCTGCTCGGCACGATGGCGCCGATCCGCAGGGGGTTCCTGATCCAGATCCGGAGCCAGGTAGCGAGATGACTCGGATGACCGTTACGGGACATCGGCCTTACGCCCTCATTTTCGCGAATCTAGCATGGGATCGGCATGGCGGACCGCCTCTACCACAGTTTTGTGACGGTCGTTCTGTGACGATCCGGGGCGCCGGGGGCCGCTCCGACCGTCTCGGCGGCCCGGACCTAGCTTCCTCCCGGCAGGCCGCCGAAGAAAAGGCGGTTGAGCCCGGTGAAGAAGCTTGAGGTCGCCTCGAAGGCGGCGTCGAACCGCGCGCCCTGCCAGCGCCCGGGTTCGGCTGCCCGCAACCGCTCGCCGATCTCGGCGCGGCTCCGCCGCCCGTCGATCTCGGCGAGGATCGGCCCCGCGCCGGCGGGCGTCGGAAATCGCAGCTCGAGCCCGTCGCTCTTGAGGGTGAGGGTCCCGCCGGGCTTGAGCTGGCGCGCGAAGCCGGGCCCGTCGATGCCGCGCAGCACCGGCACGGCCTCCGGGCGGCTGCCGTCCGCGACGCACGTGCCGGCGCGCGCTAGCGGCACGGCATAGAACATATGGGTCTTGAGATTGCCGGCGAGGATCTCCGCCGCCGCCGCGCGGCCCCAGGGATCGAGCGCCGAGAAGCGCGCCTGGAGCAGCCGGTCCGACACATAGCTTTCCGGCCGATAGCGCCAGGGCTCGACGAATCCCGCGAGGGCGAGGCCGGCGCCCTCCAGGAGATCGCGCAACGCCGGGACAAGATAGGCGCGATCCTGCGCATGAAGCAGCAGGTCGTAGAGACCCGCATCGCCCTGGTTGAGATGATCGCCGACCGCGGGGTTGCGCGCGAGCCAGTTGGTCGACGGCAAATGGCGCAGCAGGCGCCGCGCGACGGCGATCCGGTCGGCGGCGTCGTCCGCGGGCGCGATCGCGCGGATCAGCGACTGCATCGGATAGACGCCGGTCCGCCCCAGCGCGCCATAGACCATGAGCCCCATGCCGCCGCCCGGCGCCAGCGCCGCCGCGAGGTGACGAAGCCCGGCCTGGGGATCCGGCAGATGATGCAGCACGCCGCAGCAATCGATGTAGTCGAACCGGCCGAGGTCGAGCGTCGGGATCGCCTCGATCGATCCCGTCACGAATTTGATGCGGTCGAGATTGCGCGCGGCCGCCCGCGCCTCGGCGACGCGGCGCGAGGCGGTCGAGAGGTCGAGATGGACGAGCTCGGCGGGCGAGCCCGCATCGGCAAGCTGCTGTGCCAGCATGATGAGCCCGTCGCCCGTGCCGCCGCCGGCGAAGAGCGCGCGGAAGGGCGCGCGGAAATCGCGCCCGCCGGCGAAGACATAGTGGTTGATCTCGAGGATATGGCTCGGCGAGCCCTCGATCAGCCGCCGCTTCTCGTCCTTCGGATCGCGGCTCGGATAGGGATAGGCTTCGTACTGGTCGCGGACCGGATCGGCCATGGCGCCGCTGCCGCTCAGCCGGGACCGGTGGTCAGCACCACCTTGCCGGTGGCGCGCCGCTCGGTCAGCAGCGTAAGCGCCTGTGGCGCCTCCGCGAGGCGATACCGGTTCGAGACGAGCGGCTTCAGCTTTCCCTCCTCGTACCAGCGGAAAAGCTGCCGGAAGGATTCCGCCACGCGCGCCGGTTCCTTCTCGCGATAGGAACCCCAATAGAGCCCGACCGCCGCCAGATTCTTCACCAGCAGGATGTTGGCCGGGATCTGCGGCACGGTGCCGCCCGCGAACCCCACGACCACCAGCCGCGCGTTCCAGTTGGCGGTGCGCATCGCCTGGTCGAAGAGCTCGCCGCCGACCGGATCGAACACCACATCGGCGCCGCGCCCGTCGCAGATCTCCTTCACGCGCTGGCGAAGCGTGTCCGCCTTGTAGTCGATGAGGTGGTCCGCGCCATGGGCCTTCGCGATGGCGAGCTTTTCCGGACCGCCGGCGGCGGCGATGACGGTCGCGCCCATCGCCTTCGCGACCTCGACCGCGGTGAGGCCGACCCCGCCCGCGGCCCCCAGCACCAGCGCGACCTCGCCCGGCTTCAGATCGCCGCGCCAGGCGAAGGCGCCGTGCGCGGTGCCGTAGGCGATGCCGAATCCGGCGGCGGCGGCGAAGCTCATGGCGTCCGGGATGCGGAACACGTCCTTCTCCAGCGCGAGCGCCAGCTCCGCATAGCCGCCGCCATCGAGGATCGCGAGCACCCGTTCGCCGGCACGAAGCCGCGCCACGCCGGCGCCGACCGCGCACACCGTTCCCGCCACCTCGAATCCCGGCACGAAGGGCGGCTGCGGCCGCACCTGATATTTGCCGGCGATGAGGAGGCTGTCGGCGAAATTGAGCCCGGCGGCGGCAACCTCGATCAGCACCTCGCCCGGGCCCGGCACGGGATCGGGCAGCTCGGCGAGCGCGAGCTGGTCGAGCCCGCCCCAGCCGCGCGCCTGCATCGCCTGCATCAGAAGCCGGCTCCCGCCGCCGGACGGACGCGCCCGACCTCGAGGCCGGCGCGATTGAAGACCGGCGGCGTCAGCAGATCGACGAGCTTCCTCGACTCAGCTTCGCTCAGCAACCGGAGCCGAACGAGGAGGCGCGCCATCGCCGTCTCGGCCGCGCGGCCCGCCCCGTCATCCGCCTTGAGCGCGACGCCGAGGCCGAGACTCGGGAGGATCGCCGCATAGACCCCTTCCGCGCCGCCCTTCAGCACCATCCGCCCGCCGGTCGCCTGCATCACCTGCGTGCCGAAGCGACCGCGGCCGCCGAGCATCGCGGGCGCGCGACCGATCGCCGCGACGATGCGCGCCGAGGCCGCGCGGCGCTCGTCCGGCAGCCGGCCGGGATCCGCCATCCGCGCCAGTGCGAGCGCCATCGCGCGAAGCGGGATGCCGATGACCGGAATTCCGCAGCCGTCGATGCCGCTCGACGCGCGCGAAAGATCGATCTCGCCCATCGCCTCGAGCGCGCGCTTCACCCGCTGCTGCACCGGATGGTCGGCACGGATATAACCCTTCGTCGGCTCCTTGCGGTGCCGGGCGGTGGTGAGAAAGCCGCTATGCTTGCCGGAGCAGTTGTTGAAGATCGGCGCCGCATCGCCGCCATTGGCGATGAGACGCAGCGCGGTCGCATCGTCGTAGGGAAGCTGCGGACCGCATTCGAGATCGGCCGGCGAAAGACCGATGCGGGCGAGCCAGCCCGCCACACGATCGGTATGCTCGACCTCGCCATTGTGCGAGGCGCAGGCGAGCGCGATCTCGTGGTCGGAGAGCGCATAACGGTCGGCGGCGCCGGTCTCCAGCAGCGGCAGCGCCTGCAGCATCTTGATCGCCGAGCGCGCATAGATCGGCCGGCCGATATCGCCCCAGCTTTCGACCGTCTTGCCGCGCGCATCGACGATCGCGATCGCGACGCGATGCCGGCTCTCCACCATCTCGCCGCGCGTCACCTCGATCAGCAGCGGATTGGCGGCGGCGGGACGCTTCGACGACGTCGCTTTCTTGCCGGTCGCCGGTCGCTTCGCGGCAAGCTTGACCGCGCGTCGCGGCGCCGCGCGCTTCGGCGCCCTGGCGCGGGGCTTCCCTGCGGTCGTGCGCTTCGCCTTCTTGACGCCCGGCCGCCTGGCCATGATCCCGCTCCTCCCGAAAAGACGGCTTCACCTTGCCTCGGCGCGGGACGCCGTGCAACGCTCCGCCGATGCGCGGCTATTTCGGAATCGGGGTGGAGGGCATCAGCAAGCCGATGAACCTCGGCAGCCTGATGCGCACGGCACATGCCTTCGGCGCGAGCTTCATCTTCACCATCGGCGCCGCGTTCGATGTGCGGAACACGCGCCTCGCCGACACCTCCGCCGCCGACTCCAGCCTGCCGCTGCACGACTATCCCGACCTCGATGCCTTCACCCTGCCGCGCGGCTGCCAGCTCGTCGGGCTCGAGTTCCGCGAGGACGCGATCGAGATGCCGAGCTTCCGCCATCCGGCCCGGGCCGCCTACGTGCTCGGCGCCGAACGCGACGACCTCTCGCCCGGGCTGATCGAACGCTGCGACCATGTGGTGCGCATTCCGACGCAGTTCTGCATCAATGTCGCGCTCGCCGGCGCGCTGGTGATGTATGACCGGATGATCTCGCTCGGCCGCTTCGCCGAGCGGCCGGTCCGGAGCGGCGGCCCGGCCTCGCCCCTGCCGCCGCATCGCCACGGCATGCCGCCCTGGAAGAAAAAGCGCGGCACGGTTGAAACCAGCTCCTGATCGCCGGGTTAATTCCCGCTGGGCCTGCGGCTTCGCCTGTGACTCATTTCACACGAGCTTGACCCCCGGTAACCAATTGGCTCTTGCGGGGCCGTATAAAGCTGCTTAAATGGCGCTCAAGGACGGCGTCCAACTCGTTGTCAATTAAGGCAAAATCGTGCCGTTTCCCTCGGGAAGCGGCAAAACGTCAGGTGAGGTTGATGCGGAAGCTGCTCTTCGCAATGACCGGCGCGGCGCTGCTGGCGATGGCCGGCACCGGCTTCGCCCAGGCGCCGGAACAGATCGGCAAGTCCGGTTCCTGGTCTGCGATGAAGTTCGACGAGAACGGCAGCACCGCCTGCTACATCCTGAGCGAACCGTCGCGGAAGGAAGGCAATTATACCCGGCGCGGCGACGTCTATGTGCTGGTCACCCATCGCCCGGCGCAGAATTCCTTCGGCATCGTGAGCTTCACCGCAGGCTACGACTACAAGCCGAACGGCAGCGTCGAGGTCGAGATTGACGGTCAGACCTTCACCCTCTACACCCAGGGCAACACGGCCTGGGCGCAGGAAAACGACGATGCGCGGCTGGTCGATGCGATGAAGATCGGCAAGACCATGATCGTGCGCGGCACATCGACGCGCGGCACCGACACGGTCGACACCTATTCGCTGACCGGCTTCGGCAAGGCGCTCGAGACGATCGACGCGACCTGCCCGCGCCCGAACTGAGCCCGCGACCGCTCGGGGGAGGGGTCGCGGCGGCAGAGGCCCCTTTGAGACGAGCGACGAACGATGAGCACCGCCGGACATTCCCAGCAATTCGCGCCGCCCGTCACGGACGACGGCCGCACCGAGCTGATCGGGCTCGATCGCGCGGAGCTTGAGGCATTTGCGGCCTCGCTCGGCGAGCCGGCCTTTCGCGCACGACAGCTCTGGCACTGGATCTATCACCGCGGCGTGACCGATTTCGACGCCATGACGTCGCTTGCCAAGTCCTTCCGCGCCAAGCTTGCCGAGCGCGCCGCCGTCGGGCGGCCAACGGTCGCGATCGACCGCCAGTCGATCGACGGCACGCGCAAATGGCTGCTGCGCTTCCTGGATGGCCAGGAAGTCGAGAGCGTGCACATCCCCGAGGAGGATCGCGGCACGCTCTGCGTCTCCTCCCAGGTCGGCTGCACCCTCACCTGCAAGTTCTGCCATACCGGCACCCAGCGCCTCGTGCGAAACCTCGGCCCCGCCGAGATCGTCGGCCAGGTGATGATGACGCGCGATGCGCTCGGCGAGTGGCCTTCGCCGCCGGACGGGCGCCTCCTCTCCAACATCGTCATGATGGGGATGGGCGAGCCGCTCTATAATTTCGACAATGTCGCGAAGGCCTTGAAGATCGTGATGGATGGCGAAGGCATCTCGATCTCGAAGCGGCGCATCACCCTCTCGACCGCGGGGGTGGTGCCGGCAATCGAGCGCTGCGGCCGCGAGCTCGGCGTGAATCTCGCCATCTCGCTCCATGCGGTGAATGACGAGCTCCGCGACCATCTCGTGCCGATCAACAGGAAATATCCGATCGCCGAGCTGATGCGCGCCTGCCGCGACTATCCGGGCCTTTCGAACGCGCGGCGCATCACCTTCGAATATGTGATGCTGAAGGACGTGAACGACAGCCCGGCCGAGGCGCGCGCGCTGGTGGCGCTGCTGAAGGACGTGCCGGCCAAGGTCAACCTCATTCCCTTCAACCCCTGGCCGGGGGCGCCGTTCGAACGCTCCACCGACGCCGCGATCCGCAAGTTCAGCAATATCGTCTTCGAGGCGGGCTATTCCTCGCCGGTGCGCACGCCGCGCGGCGAGGACATCATGGCGGCCTGCGGCCAGCTCAAGAGCGAGAGCGTGCGCGCCGCGAAGGCGCGCGCCCCGAAGCCCGCGGACGGCGCCGCCGCCTGAGCGGCGCCGCGGGCCCGCATCCCG
>CADEFF010000053.1:0-23375 GCA_902826565.1 uncultured Rhodospirillaceae bacterium
CGGCCGCAGCGTGATCGGCATCGAGCTGCCGAACCAGAGCCGCGAGATGGTGGTGCTGCGCGAGCTGCTCGCCTGCGAGGCCTATGAGCGGACCGCGGCGAAGCTGGCGCTCGTGCTCGGCAAGGATATCGGCGGCCAGCCCGTGATCGTCGATCTCGCCCGCATGCCGCATCTGCTGATCGCCGGCACCACCGGCTCGGGCAAGTCGGTCGCGATCAACACGATGATCCTGTCGCTGCTCTACCGTCTCGCGCCCGACAAGTGCAAGTTCATCATGATCGACCCGAAGATGCTGGAGCTCTCCGTCTATGACGGAATCCCGCATCTGCTGACGCCGGTCGTGACCGAGCCGCGCAAGGCCATCGTCGCGCTCAAATGGGTGGTGCGCGAGATGGAGGACCGCTACCGCGCGATGTCGAAGCTCGGCGTGCGCAACATCGACGGCTTCAACATCCGCGTGGTCGAGGCGGCCGAGCGCGGCGAGCGGCTGACCCGCCGGATCCAGACCGGCTTCGATCCCGAGAGCGGATCGCCGGTGTTCGAGGAAGAGGAGATCCCGCTCGATCCGCTGCCGCTCATCGTCGTCATCGTGGACGAGATGGCGGACCTCATGCTGGTCGCCGGCAAGGACATCGAGGCCGCCATCCAGCGCCTCGCCCAGATGGCGCGCGCCGCCGGCATCCACATCATCATGGCGACGCAGCGCCCGTCGGTGGACGTCATCACCGGCACGATCAAGGCGAATTTCCCGACCCGCATCAGCTTCCACGTGACCTCGCGGATCGACAGCCGGACCATCCTCAGCGAAACCGGCGCCGAGCAGCTCCTCGGCCAGGGCGACATGCTCTATATGGCCCAGGGCGGCCGGATCACCCGTGTTCACGGCCCGTTCGTCTCGGACAAGGAGGTCGAAACCGTCGTCGGCTTCCTTAAAAAGCAGGGCGCGCCCACCTATATCGAGGAAGTCACGCGCGACGACGAGGCGGAGGGCGGGCCCGAGTTCGAGAGCGGCGGTGGCGAGGCGGATGCCCTTTACGACCAGGCGGTGGCGCTCGTCTGCCGCGAACGCAAGGCATCGACCAGCTTCGTGCAGCGTCACCTCCAGATCGGCTACAACCGCGCGGCCCGCATCGTCGAGCGCATGGAACGCGAGGGCGTGGTGAGCGCCGCCAACCATGTCGGCAAGCGCGAAGTCCTCGCCCGGGACATCGACGGAGATATGTAGCTCGTGACGAAGACGCACCGCCTGCCGCCCGCATCGCGGCGGAAGTTCCTCGCTGGCGCCGCGGCGCTCTCGCTCCTCCCGCTGCTTTCCACCGGGATCGCGCGCGCGGCCGCACCTGCGGCCGTCGCGCTCACCGATCAGGACGTGGCCGACCTGACGCGGATCGAGGGCTATCTGAACGGGATCAGCACGCTCAGGGCGAACTTCCAGCAATATACGAACACGGGCGGGCTCGCCTATGGCCGCATCTATCTGCGCCGGCCCGGCCGGCTTCGCGTGGAATACGACCCGCCGGTCCAGGCGCTCATCGTCGCCGACGGCCTCGTCGTCAGCTATTACGACGGCGAGCTCGACCAGGTGACCCAGGCGCCGATCAGCAGCTCGCCGCTCTGGTTCCTGCTGCGCAAGGACATCAGCCTCCGCGAAGGCGTCGCCATCGCCGGCATCGACCGCGCGCCGGGCGTGATCCGCGTCCGGGCGTTCGAGGACGACGAGCCGGAGGCGGGCCAGGTGACCCTGGTCTTCGCTGACGGGCCGTTGCAGCTCAAGCAATGGTCGATCCTCGATGCGCAGGGCACCGAGGTCCGGGTCGGGCTGCAGGGGGTGAGCCTCGGCGGCGAGCTGCCGAACGCGCTCTTCGCCACGCCCAGCACCAAGAAGCTCCAGGACGGGCGCTAGGAGCGCAGGGACGGAATTGCGCCGCTTTCACCGGAATGCTTGAGTGAGCCCCGCCATGCGCCTCGATCCCGCCGCCCCCGTCGTCGGCGTTCCCGCCTGCGTGAAGCAGATCGACGGGATGCCGTTCCATTCCGTCGGCGAGAAATACATCTCCGGCGTGCTGAACGGCGCCGAAGCCCTGCCGATGCTGCTGCCGGCGCTGGGCTCGGCCTACGACCTCGCGGCGCTCTTCGCCCGGCTCGACGGGCTGCTCTTCACCGGCAGCCTTTCGAACGTCGCCGCCCATCACTATGACGGGCCCGAGGACCGGCCGGAGAGCCCGCAGGATCCGCAGCGCGACGAGACCACGCTGCCGATGATCCGCGCGGCGCTGGCGGCGGGCCTGCCGATCCTCTGCATCTGCCGCGGCTTGCAGGAGCTCAATGTCGCGCTCGGCGGCACGCTCCATCAGCAGCTTCACCGGCTGCCCGGCAAGCTCGATCACCGCAGCCCGCAGAATGTCCCCTATGACGCGAAATATGCGCCGCGCCACGCCGTGACGCTCGATCCCGCCGGCGCGTTCGCGCGCATCCTCGGCACGTCTGAGATCCAGGTGAACTCGCTCCACTGGCAGGGCATCGACCGGCTCGCCCCGGATCTCGTGGCGGAAGGCCATGCGCCGGATGGGGTTATCGAGGCGGTTCGTGTGGCAAATGCGCGAGGCTTTGCCCTCGGCGTGCAGTGGCATCCCGAATACCGCGTCACCGAGAATCCCGTTTCCATGGCCATTTTCAGGGCCTTCGGCGCGGCCTGCCGCGCCCATGCGGCGGAGCGTCTGCAACAGCCCGTGCGGGCGGCGGAATAGCTGCAAGCCAGCCTTGCGATCACGGCATGGTGAGCCGGCCGGTCGGGTGTTGAACTTCGTCGCCGCAGTCCCTAAATCCACCTCATGCAGTGGCTGATGCCGCAATGGCGTCGGTCGCCCGAAGCGGCTTCCCCTACCGTGACGGGCTCCTAGATGGAACTGAAGAACGCCCGGTCCCCCCCTGACCGGGCGTTCGCCTTTTCGGGCTCCCCGAAGGATCGTTTTCGTTCGTCGCGGGCCCGTTCATTTGCGGGGATTTCCCCTTCCCGAATCCTGCCCGCAGGCGCGAAGACCCGGCCTCGCAACGGCTCGCCTGCGCCGGACGGGCTCGCTATAAGGGACGGCTTCCGCGCTCCCCGTCCCGCCATTCTCCATGGACGAATTCCGCATGGCCCTCCGCCTGATCACCTGGAACGTCAACTCGATCCGTCTCCGGCTCGACAACCTCGCGCGGCTCGTCGAGCGCTGGCAGCCCGATGTCATCTGCATGCAGGAGATCAAGGTCCAGGACGCGCATTTCCCGACCGAGACGCTGCTCGCCGGCGACTATCCGCATCGCGTCTTCCGCGGCATGAAAAGCTATAACGGCGTCGCGATTCTCTCGCGCGCGCCGCTGCAGGCGGTCGAGGCGCCGGACTGGTGCAGCAAGGGCGATTGCCGCCATCTCGCCGTGACCCTGCCGGACGGGATCGAGCTGCATAATTTCTACGTGCCCGCCGGCGGCGATATTCCGGACCCCAAGGCCAATCCGAAATTCGCCCACAAGCTGCAGTTCCTCGACGAGATGACGCATTACTTCGCGACCGAGCGCGATGCGCGCCGCAAGCTGGTGATGGTCGGCGACCTCAATATCGCGCCGCTCGAGCATGACGTCTGGTCGCACAAGCAGCTCCTCGACGTGGTGAGCCATACGCCGGTCGAGGTCGCGCGCATGAGCAAGCTGCGCGAAGGGCTCGGCTGGGTCGATGCGGTCAGGAACTTCGTGCCGGAGACCGAGAAGCTCTATAGCTGGTGGAGCTACCGCGCGCGCGACTGGGATCTCTCCGATCGCGGCCGGCGGCTCGACCATATCTGGGTGACGAAGCCGCTGCAGAGCCGCCTCAAGGGGGCGTCGATCCTGCGCGAGGCGCGCGGCTGGGCCCAGCCTTCCGACCACGTCCCGGTCATCGTCGATCTCGCCTGAAGGGTGCCGCGCGCGGACGGGCGCGTTTCATGCGACCGGGCGTCAGCCCCGCGCGCGATAGAAATGGTAGCGGCCGTCGCCCGCCCCGTCCGGCAGCGGCAGGCGCTCGAGGGCCGGCACCTCCATCGGCTGGTCGGCCGCGAGATAGCCGCCCGGCAACAGCAGGGCCGCGAGGGTCGGGGCGAGATCGCGGCCGAGCGCGAGGCTCGCTTCCTTGTTGCCGCTGCCGATATCGGCATGGATCAGGATGGCGCGCTTCGCTTCCGTCGCGAATTTCGGCAGCGTCTCGCGGAAATCGCCGAGCCGGACCATCGCGGCCGGCGGGATGCAGTCCGGATGCGCCGCCACCTCGCGGTCGAACACGAAAATCTCGCGGGCCGGAAAAAGGCTCCGGAGATGGTCGTAGGTCCGGCCGTTGCCGAGCCCGACCTCCAGCACCGCGCCGGGCCGGTCGCCGACCAGGCGGCCGACCGCATTGAGGCAGTCGCGCTGCGCCTTCATGCGGCGGATGAACGCGTCGAGCCGGCTCATGCGAATCCCCTTGTTCTTCCCGCGCGATCGATCAGTGCAGCCCGGCCGCGTCGAGCTTCTGCCGGCAGCTCCGGAGCGCCGCGTTGGTGTGCTCGAGGCGTTGCGCCAGCACCCGCATGATCTCGACCCCCATGGCCGGGAAGTCGTTGATCATCTGGAAGAAGAGCTCCTTCGTGATGCGCAGCACCACGGTCGGATCGTCCGCCGTGACCGTCGCCGTGCGCGGCACGTCGCAGATGATGCCGATATCGCCGACGATCTCGTCGCGACCGAGCTTCGCGACCGTGAGCCGCCCGCTCGGGATGTCGACCGTCACGTCCACATTGCCGTCCATGATGATGTAGGCCGCGTCGGCGGGATCGCCCTGATGGAACAGCTCGTCTCCCGCCTGGTAGCTGATGCGCTCGCTCGCGAAGGCGAGGAGGCGCAGCTTCGCCGGATCGATCTTGGCGAAGAGCGGGATGCGACGCAGCAATTCGACTTCCTGGTTGATGCTCATGGCATGCGCTCCCTCGATGGATCAAACCGCATTGGCGAGCTCCGCGAATGCGCTTCCCCGGCGCTCGAGTTCCGCCGGGGGACCTTCTTCCGCGAGGCGCCCGTCCTTGAGGACGAGCACCCGGTCGAACTTGCGGGCGAGATCGGCGCGATGCAGCACCCAGAGGAGCCCGCGCCCCTTGCTGGCCTCGCGCACCCGATCGACGAGGCGGAGCTGGGCCTGGTTGTCCAGCAGGTTGATCGCCTCGTTCAGCACCAGGAGCTGCGGGTTCTTCACCAGCGCGCGCCCGAGCCCGATCTTCTGGCGCTGCGCGGCGGTGAGCCGCTTGCCGGCGATGCCGACCTGGAAATCGAGCCCCACCGCGAGCACCGCCGGCCGCATGTGATGCTGGTCGAGCACTTCCGCCACCAGACGCCCGACCTTGGCGGCCGCCTGCGCCTGGCCGTAGACGAGCCGCCCGAAGAGGATGTTGTCCTGCAGGCTCGCCGCCGCGCTGTAGCGCTCGCGGTCGTAGAACTCGATGCGCGCGCGCAGGCTCTCGGTCAGCTCGCCGGCGAAGCGCTTGCGCGCCTCGCACAACCGTTGCTCCATCGCTTCGTCGATCAGGCCGAGGCGATGGCGTGCCTCGATATAGGGGAAGGCGAGCTTCATCAGCTTCGCGCGCTGCGCGGCGTTGAGCGCGCCGAAGCCGCTCTTGCCGATCTGCGCCAGCAGCGCCCGGAACTCCGGCAGGTCTTCGGCGCCGATGAAGCTGAACTGCTCGAAGAAGGGATGGCCCGGCGGCAGGTCGGCGAAGAGCTCGACCATGGTCTCTGCGATCTGGCGACCCATGTCGAGGATATCGTCGGCGAGGCCGACGCGCTCGACCGCCCGCTGCACCTCGGCGTTGTCCATGATGTTCTCGGGCGACAGCGCCGGATCGCGCGAGGTGCCGAACAGCAGGTTTTCCGACACCGAGAGGTTCTTGTTGTAGCGCTCGGGGTCGAAGGGCTCCACGAGCGCGGCGAAGGCCGGATCCGCGAGGCGCCGGCTCAGGTCCGCGCGCGCTTCCACGACCGCCTTCGCGAGCTCGGGGCGCATTTCCGGATCGATCGCGCCCCGCAAGCCGAACTGATAGACGTCCTCATCGAGCTCGACGGTTTGCAGCAGCTCGACGAGCCGCGCCTCCAGCGCCTGCCCGTCGGCCGCGCCGGCGCTTTCGTAGTCGATCCAGTCGGCGGCGATGTCGAACTCGGGATTGCCGGAGCGGCGCGCCTCGCGGAGTGCCGCCTCGTGCAGGCGCAACGCGTCGCCCTCATAGAGTGGCGGTTTCACCGGCCGGTGCTTCAGCCCGTAGATCAGGTTTTCGCGCACGCTCGTCGGGAAGAGATAGGGATCGGCGCCGGCATAGGAGATGCGCCGGCCGGTGACCGATTCCGGCAGCTCGAAGAGGTTGTGCGGGCCGATGGCGATATGGCCGGCGACCGGCTCGAGCAGCCGCGCGAGGACGAGCGCCACGGCCTCGCGACCGCTCCCCGGACCGCCCAGCACGGCCACCTGCTCGCCGGGCGCGAGCCTGGCCGCCAGGTTCTCGATCAGCCGCGCCCCGCCTTCGTCGGCGAGGGTGACGTTCGCCAGCACGAGCGGTCCCTCGAGCTTGCCGTCCGGCGCGTCGATCGGCTGCATCTCGGGCGGCAGCATACCTTCCGGCTGGAACTGGTCGATCACCTGCTCGTATTTGATCTGCACGTCCTGGCGCTGCTGGTCCCAGTCGATCAGCTCCTTCACCGGTCCGGGCAGGTCCTTGTAGGCGGCGATCACCGCGACGAGGCCGCCGATGTCCATCCGCCCGGTGATCGCGAGATAGCCGCCCACCAGGTAGAAGAAGAAGGGCGTGAGCTGCGCCAGCATGTTGTTGAGGAACTTGATGGCGAACTTCCGCTGATAGAGCTCGAAACGGATGTCGAAGATGCGGGCGAGCCGGGCCGCGATTTCGGCGCGCTCGTAGTTCGAGGTGTCGTGGACGTGGATGTCGGCCGAGCCGTCGACGCATTCGGCGATGCGGCCGGCAAGCTGGCGCGCCGTGAGCTGGCGCTGCTTGCCGAGCTGCAGCACCTTCACCCGCAGCTTCGGGATGATGAAGCCCTGGAGCCCGAGGATCGCGACCGTGATGGCGCCGAGCCAGACGCTCTGCGTCACGATGAAGAGCAGCGCGGTGAGCGCCTGGCCGCCGAGGAAGGCGGGCTGGACGAAGGCGTCGCCGATGAAGCCGCCGAGCGGCTCCACCTCGTCCTTGATCATGGTGGCGATCTCGGCCTGCTTCACCTTGCGGAACTGAAGCTGCGGGAAGCGCAGGACCCTGTCGAAGAGCTCGAAGCGCAGGCGGCGCAGCATGCGCTCGCCCATGCGGCCCTTCTGGGTGTTGATCTGGAGCTTGAACAGCCCGTTGATCACCACCAGCAGGAAGAACAGCAGGCTGAGCGCCACCAGATAGGGGATCTGGGTCAGCGGAATGCCCTCGAAGATCATGATCGGGCCGTCCCCGACCACACCCTTCATAAAGTCCGGAGCGGTGACGACGATCCGCAGGAAGGGCGCCGTCGGCTTGCCCGGCCCGAGGTCCTCGCCGGCCGGTTCGAAGGCGAGGCTCTGGCCGCCCTCGGCCTGGAAGGCCTCGCCCTGGATCGCTTCGTTGACGATGGTCTTGGGCAGGTCGAGCGAGAGGAAGTAGAAGACCTGGGACACCACCACGATCGCCAGGATGGCGAGCTGCTCCGGCCGGCTGTGGCGCCATATGTATTTGAAAAGATTGGGCTCCACCGCCTCGTCCCCCGTGCGTCCGGGATCCTCGGGACCGCCGGCGCGGGGTACCATAGCGCAGCCGGGGGAGCGGGCAACAGGCTGGCCCGGCAGCGGTTTTCCCCGCCCGCCTTCATGAAAACTACGCTTTTCCGGGATTTCCGCCCTGTGGCATAGTCCCGGCCAGGGGCAGCCAGCCTGAGGCGGCGGAGCGTTCATGAGCCAAGCGCGCAGAGACGCCCGCGTTCTCATCTACAGCCATGACAGCTTCGGCCTCGGCCATCTACGCCGCTGCCGCACCATCGCCCACGCGCTGGTGGAGCACGACAAGGACCTCTCCGTCCTGATCCTCACCGGCTCGCCGATCATCGGCAGCTTCGATTTCCGCGCCCGGGTCGATTTCGTTCGCGTGCCGGGCGTCATCAAGATGCGCAACGGCGCCTATACCTCGCTCAGCCTCTTGATCGATATCGAGGAGACGCTGGCGCTGCGCGCCTCGATCATCCGCCACACCGCGGAGATCTTCGATCCCGATCTCTTCATCGTCGACAAGGAGCCGCTCGGCCTGCGCGGCGAGGCGCTCGAGACGCTGGAGATGCTGCGCGAGCGCGGCACGCCCCTCATCCTCGGGCTGCGCGACGTGATGGACGAGCCGGCGCTGCTGGCGCCCGAATGGGAGCGCAAGCGCGTCGTGCCGGCGCTGTCCGAGCTTTACGACGACATCTGGGTCTACGGCCTGCCGCAGATCTGCGACCCGCTGATGGGCATCGACGTGCCCTGGTCGGTGCGCCGGCGCATGACCTATACGGGCTATCTGCCGCGCAGCCTGCCTTCGGGCGTGCCGCACAACGCGCCGCTGCAGAAGATCAGCGATCCCTTCATCCTGGTCACCACCGGCGGCGGCGGCGACGGCGAATCGATGATCGACTGGGTGCTGCACGCCTATGAGCAGGACCGCGCGCTGCCCTATCCGGCGCTGCTGGTGCTCGGCCCCTTCATGCAGTCGGAGCGCCAGGCCGAGTTCATCGGCCGCACGGCGCAGCTTCCCAACGTCGAGGCGATCACCTTCGACGCGCAGCTCGAGAACCTCATGGACCGCGCGATCGGCGTGGTCGGCATGGGCGGCTACAACACCTTCTGCGAGATCCTTTCCTTCGACAAGCGCGCCCTCATCGTGCCGCGCACCCGGCCGCGCATGGAGCAGTATATCCGCGCCTCCCGCGCCGCCGAGCTCGGCCTCATCCAGATGCTGGCCGAGGACGGCAGCAATCGCGATGCGCGCACCATGGCGACGGCGCTGCGCAACCTGCCGCAGCAGCGACCGCCCTCCGAGGTGGTGGTGCCGGGCCTGCTCGACGGGCGCGAGAACGTGAACCGCCTTGCCCATCAATGGCTCGCGCGCGGCCGCCAGCCCTCGATCCGCTCGGCCACCGCGCCCGGCCGTCTGCGCCGCAACTGAACCGCCAATCTCGACAGTCCCCCGGCGCCGAGGCCATCATGCGGGCCCGGCGCCGCTCCGGCGGCGCGTTCCGAGGATCCTGACCGTTGGCCGCCAGCGTCGCCTTCATCCTCAAGGGCTATCCGCGCCTTTCCGAGACCTTCATCGCCCAGGAGATCCGGGCGCTGGAGGCGGCCGGCCTCGACATCCGGATCTGGTCGCTGCGCCACCCGACCGATCCGGCCGCGCATCCGATCCACGCCGAGATCGCAGCGCCGGTCCGCTATCTGCCGGAATATCTCCATCAGGAGCCGCGCCGCGTGCTCGAGGGCTGGCGGCGCGCGCGAAGGCTGCCGGGCTATCGCCGCGCCCGCGCCGCCTTTCTCGCCGATCTCCGCCGCGATTTCACGCCGAACCGCGCGCGCCGCTTCGGCCAGGCGCTCGTCCTCGCGGCGGAGCTGCCGCCGGAGACCGGGCGGCTCCATGCGCATTTCCTGCACACCCCCGCCTCGGTCGCGCGCTATGCGGCGCTGATGACCGGCCTGCCCTGGAGCTGCTCGGCGCACGCCAAGGACATCTGGACGACGCCCGCCTGGGAGAAGCGGGAGAAGCTCGCGGCGCTCGACTGGATCGTGACCTGCACCGCCGCCGGCCGCGCGCATCTCGCCGACCTCGCGGCCGACCCGGCGCGCGTCGCGCTCGTCTATCACGGCCTCGATTTCGGCCGCTTCCCCGCGCCTGACACGTCGGCGGGCGGCGCCCGCCAAGGGCATGATGCGACAAACAGGGTGGAGATTCTCTCGGTCGGCCGCGCCGTGCCGAAGAAGGGCTATGCCGTGCTGCTGGCCGCGCTCGCCGCCCTGCCGCCGGATCTTCACTGGCGCCTCACCCATATCGGCGGCGGACCGCTCGCCGGCGAGCTCAAGGCGGAGGCGGTGCGGCGCGGCATCGCGGAGCGCATAAGCTGGCTCGGCGCGCAGCCGCAGGGCCGCGTGCTCGAAGCGCTCCGCCGCAGCGATCTCTTCGTGCTGGCGAGCCGCATCGCCGACGACGGCGATCGCGACGGCATGCCCAACGTGCTGATGGAGGCGATGAGCCAGGGGGTTGCGGTAGTGGCGACCGACCTGCCCGGCATTGCCGAGCTGGTGCGCGACGGCGAGAGCGGCAGGCTGGTCCCGCCGAACGACGCGCCGGCGCTGGCCGACGCGCTCGCCGCCCTCATCCGCGACCCGGCCCGGCGCGCACGGCTCGGCCGCGCCGGCTTCGACCGGCTGCGCAGCGAGTTCGACATGGCGGCCGGGATCCGGACGCTCGCGCGCCGCTTCGGCCTCGCGGACGCCGCCCTGGCGGACGCGTCGTGAAGATCGCCTTCTATGCGCCCCTGAAGCCGCCGAGCCATCCGATCCCCTCGGGCGATCGCGAGGTCGCGCGGCTCATCCTCGCCGCGCTCGCGCGCGCCGGGCACGAGACCGAGCTCGCGAGCCGCCTGCGCTCGCGCGACGGCAGCGGCGATCCGGCGCGCCAGCGCGACCTCGAGACGCTCGGGCGCCATATGGCGAAGCGGCTCCTGCGCCGCTATCTCGCGCGGCCCGAAACCGAGCGGCCGCAGCGCTGGATCACCTACCACCTCTACTACAAGGCGCCCGACTGGATCGGGCCCGCGGTCGCCGACGCGCTCGACATTCCCTATATCGTGCTCGAAGCCTCGCACGCTCCGAAGCGCGCCCGCGGCAACTGGGCGTCGGGCCATGCGGCGGCCGAGGCCGCCATAAGGCGGGCGGATGCGGTGATCCAGCTCAATCCGGCCGATCTCGAATGCGTGCGCCCGCTTCTCGCCGACCCCGCGCGGCTCACCCTCATCAAGCCCTTCCTCGACGGCGCACCCTATCGCGTCGCCGGCGCCGCGCGCGCGAAACACCGGGCGCGGCTTGCGGGACGGCTCTCGCTCGATCCGGCCAAGCCGTGGCTGCTCGCGGTCGGCATGATGCGCGACGGCGACAAGCTCGCCTCCTATCGCCTGCTCGGCGACGCGCTCGGCTGGCTGCAGCGCGCCGAATGGCAGCTCGTCGTCGTGGGCGACGGCGACGCGCGGCCGGCCGTCGAGGCGGCGCTGGCGCCGCTCGGGGCCGAGCGGCTTCGCTATGCGGGCCAGGTCGCCCGCGATGCGCTGCCGGAATTCTATGCCGCGGCCGATCTCCTGGTCTGGCCGGCGATCGGCGAGGCCTACGGCATGGCGCTGCTCGAGGCGCAGGCGACGGGATTGCCGGTCGTTGCCGGCGATGTCGGCGGCGTCTCCGCCATCGTCGCCGACGGCAGGACCGGCCGGCTGCTGCCGGGCGGCGATGCGCCGCAATTCGCCATGGCGGTCGATGCGCTGCTGACCGACATTCCGGCCCGCCGCCGCATGGCGGCAGCCGCGATGGAAAAATCGCGCGCGGAGCACGACATCGCGGTCGCCTCCGCGGCGCTCGATGCGGTGCTGCAGAACGTCGCCATGCCGACCGGCTGGCCGCGCCGCCTGCCATGACGAGCCTCGCGTTGCTGCGCCACGGCCCGACCCTCTGGAGCGAAGAGCACCGGCTGCAGGGGCGCGCGGATCTTTCGCTGAGCGATGCCGGGCGTGCGCGGGTCGAGCGCTGGCGCCTGCCGGCCCTCTGCCTCGACCGGCGCTGGATCGCGAGCCCGCTGCGCCGCTGTCGCGAGACCGGCGAGATCCTGGCGGCGACGCACGATCGCCCGGCGCCGGCGATCGAGCCCCGGCTCATCGAGATGAGCCACGGCGAATGGGAAGGGCTGCAGCTCGACGAGCTGCGCGCGAGGTTCGGCGCGGCGATGGCCGCCCGCGAGGCGCAAGGTCTCGACTATCGCTCCGAGGGCGGCGAGTCGCCGCGCGAGCTGCAGGCCCGGCTGCTGCCCTGGCTCCGCGCCGCCGCCGAGGCCGGCGAGCCGCTGCTCGCGATCGCCCACAAGGGCGTGCTGAGAGCGCTCTATGCGCTCGCGACCGGCTGGGACATGGTGATGGAGCCGCAGGAAAAGCTCGCGAACGACGCGGTTCATCTTTTCCGCCTCGAGCCCGGCGGCAGGCTCGCCGTCGACCGGCTCAATCTTCCCTTGCTCGAGCCTTCGTCCGCGCGATGAGCCGACCGACCGCGCTCTTCTACGTGCAGCATCTCCTCGGCATCGGCCATCTGCGCCGCGCCTTCGCCATCGCCCGCGCCATGCAGGCCGCCGGGCTCGATGTCGCGCTGGCGCAGGGCGGCCGGCCGGTCGCGGGGCTCGATAGGCGAGGCCTCCGCATCCATCAGCTTCCGCCGGCGGAAGCCGCCGACAGCAGCTTCTCGGTGCTGCTCGACGAGGCCGGCCGGCCGATCGACGATGGCTGGCGCCGGAAACGGCGCGACGCGCTGCTGGCGCTGTTCGCCGCCACGGCGCCCGACCTGCTGCTGGTCGAGCAGTTCCCGTTCGGCCGGCGCGCCTTCCGCTTCGAGCTGCTGCCGCTGCTCGATGCCGCCCTTGCACGACGGCCGAAGCCCGCCATTTTCGGCTCGTTGCGGGACATTCTGGTGGCGAAGCCGGATCCGAAGCGCAGCGCCGGGATGGTCGCGCTCGCCGAGCGCTATTTCGATCGCGTGCTGGTGCATGGCGATCCGCGCGTGATCCGGCTCGAGGAAAGCTTTCCCGCCGCGGCGGCGCTCGGCGAACGGCTCGTCTATACGGGCTATGTGCTGGACCGGCCGGCCACGGCACTGCCGCGGGAACCGCGCGGCGAGGAGGTGCTGGTGTCGGTCGGCGGCGGCGCGGTCGGGCAACCGCTGCTCGAGGCGGCGCTCGCGGCGCGGCCTTTGACCCGCCTTGCGGAGGCGCCCTGGCGGCTGATCGCGGGGCCGGGTCTGCCGCCGGATCATTACGCGGCGCTCGGGCGCCGGCTTTCGCCCGGCGTCGCGCTCGAACGGTTCCGCACCGATTTTCCGGCCCTGCTCGGGCGCTGCCGCGTCTCGGTCTCGCAGGGCGGCTACAATACCGTGATGGAAACGCTGCAGGCGGGCGCCCGGGCCGTGATCGTGCCTTTCGCGGAGCGGGCCGAGACGGAACAGACCCTGCGGGCGGAGCGCCTCGCCGCCCGCGGCCTTTTTGCGCTGGTCGAGGCCCGGGAGCTTTCGCCGGCGCGGCTTGCCGCCGCGATCGACCGCGCCGATGCGGGCCCTCCCGAGACGCTCGCGATCGATCTCGACGGCGCGGCGGCGAGCGCGCGGCTCCTCGAGGTTGCCGCCCGGGCGGCCCGCGCATGAGTAGCTGGAAGGCGCTCCGCGCTGAGCTCGATCGCTGGGGCCAGGAAGGCCGGCGCGCGAGCTTCTGGTGGCGCGACGACGATGCGAGCGCGCCGGGCGAGGCGCTGGATCGCCTGGTCGCGCTCGCCGGAAAACATGGCGTGCCGCTGGCGCTCGCCGTGATTCCGGCCGACATGGACCCGGGCCTTGCCGACGCGCTGCCGCGGCGCGCCCGGCTGCAGCTTCTGCAGCACGGCTTCAGCCACCGGAACCACGCACCCGCGACCGAGAAGAAGATGGAGCTGGGTCCGCATCGGTCCCATGGCGCGGTGGCGCGCGAGCTAAAGGCGGGGCGCAAGCGGCTGGAGGCGCTCTTCGGCCGGCGTTTCCTGCCGGCGCTGGTGCCGCCCTGGAACCGGATCGATCCGGCGCTCCTGCCCCGGCTCCCGGGCCTCGGCTTCGTCGGGCTCTCGACCTTCCGGGCGCGCGCGACCGCAGCGCCGGCGCCGGGCCTCCGTCAGGTCAATTGCCATATCGACATCATCGACTGGCGCGAGCGGCGTTTCGCCGGCGAGGCGGCGGCGCTCGACGGGGCGGTCGGGCATCTCGCGGCGCGCCGGCGAGCCGCGGCCGATCCGACCGAGCCGACCGGGCTGATGACGCATCATCTGGCGCATGACGCCGCCGCCTGGCGCTTCCTCGACCGGTTTCTGGGCGCGACCGCGACCCATCCGGCGGCGCGCTGGCTCGGCGCCCGCCAGGCGTTCCGCGCCGGACGGCGCGCCTCGTGAACCCGCGCTTCCGCTACCCGCCGCGCCGCCTCGCCGGCGACTATCTGCGCGCCGGGCTCGGGCTTGCGGGATCGCTCCTTTTCTGGCTCTTTCTGCCGCCCTCGCCCGCAGGACATATGGTTTTCGGTGGATTGACGCTGCTCTTTCTTCTATTCACGATAAGAACGATTTGGCGCCAGGCCATCCGGATCGACCTCGCCGACGACATGATCTCGATGGCGCCGCCGCGACGGGGACCTCTCGCTTGGCGCGATATCGTGCGCATTGATCTTCGCTACTACTCGACGAGGCGAAATCGCGGCGACGGCTGGGTCGCCCTCACGCTCCGTGCGCCGAAGGCCCGCATCGCCGTCGATTCCGAGCTGGACGGCTTCGATGCGATCCTGGCGCGGGCGGCGGCGGCGGCGCGGGCGGGCGGGATCGCGATGAACGCTGCAACCCGCGCCAATTTCCGGGCGCTGGGCCACGAGCCGGGAGGCGAGTCCGAACCATGACCGACCTCCTCGACATCCGCGACCTCGCCATCTCCTTCGTGCTCCAGGGCGGGCTGGTGGATGCCGTGCGGGGCGTCTCGTTCCGCGTGCCGGCCGGCCGCTCGGTCGCCCTCGTCGGCGAAAGCGGCTCCGGCAAGACCGTGATCAGCCAGGCGATCATGGGCATCCTGCCGAACTCGGCGCGGATCCGCTCCGGCCAGATCCTGTTCGACGATCCGGCGACCTCGGGGCCGCCGGTCGATATCGCCAGGCTGCCGCGGGACGGGCGCGAGATGCGGTCGATCCGCGGCGCGCGCATCTCCATCATCTTCCAGGAGCCGATGTCGTCGCTCTCGCCGCTCCATACGGTGGGCGACCAGATCTCCGAGGCGCTCCATCTCCATCGCACGATCGGCAAGGCGGCCGGGCGCGAGGTCACGATCGAGATGCTGCGGCTCGTCGGCTTTCCCGATCCGAAGCGCGCGGTCGGCACCTATCCGTTCGAGCTTTCGGGCGGCCTGCGCCAGCGCGCCATGATCGCCATGGCGCTGATCTGCCGGCCGGCGCTGCTGATCGCGGACGAGCCCACCACGGCGCTCGACGTCACCATCCAGGCGCAGATCCTGAAGCTGGTGCGCGACCTGCAGCGCGAGCTGCACATGGCGCTCCTCATCATCACCCACGATCTCGGCGTGGTCGCGAACATGGCCGACGAGGTGGTGATCATGTATCACGGCCGCGTCATGGAGCGCGGTCCGCTCGCCGACATCTTCGAGCGGCCGCAGCATCCCTATCTCAAGGCGCTGCTGCGCGCCGTGCCGCGGTTCCATATGGAGCCGGGCGAGCGGCTGGTGCCGATCCGCGAGATCCAGGCGACCGATGCGCGGCTGCTCATGGCGCGGAAGAACGGCTCGGAAGGCGGCACCGGGCCGCTGCTCTCGCTGCAGAACGTCTCCAAGAGCTATCTGCTGCGCAAGGGCGCCATGACCGGCCGCAGCGACCGCATCCTCGCGGTCGACGACGTCAGCTTCGAGATCGGTCGCGGCGAATGCCTCGGGCTCGTCGGCGAGAGCGGCTGCGGCAAGACCACCCTCAGCAAGATCGTCATGCGCGCGCTGAAGCCGGATTCGGGCCGCATCGTCTTCGCCGGCGGCGGCAAGCCGATCGACCTGCTGGCGCTCGAGGGCGACGCGCTTTTCAAGTTCCGCCGGCAGGTCCAGTTCATCTTCCAGGACCCGTTCGGCTCGCTCAATCCGCGCATGACCGTGTTCGACATCATCAGCGAGCCGCTGGTGATCCACAATATCGGCAATGCGCGCTCGCGGGCCGAGCTGGTGAAGGAGCTGATGCAGCTCGTCGGGCTCGACGTGCGGCATCTGAAGCGCTACCCGCACAGCTTCTCCGGCGGCCAGCGGCAGCGCATCGGCATCGCCCGGGCGCTGGCGCTCCAGCCGGACCTGCTGATCTGCGACGAGCCGGTCTCCGCGCTCGACGTCTCGATCCAGGCGCAGATCCTCAATCTTCTCAAGGACTTGCAGAAGAAGCTCGGACTCACCTACCTGTTCATTTCGCATAATCTGGCGGTGGTCGATTACGTGGCCGACCGGATCGCGGTGATGTGCCGGGGCCGGATCGTCGAGCTGGCGCCGCGCGATCTGCTGTTCGGCCATGCGGTCCATCCCTATACCCGGGCGCTGCTGGCCGCCGTGCCGGAGCCGAACCCCGAATTCCCGCTCGATTTCGACAAGCTGATGGCCGACAAGGCCTCGATCCCCGAAGCCTGGCCCCTGCCTTTCACCATCGACGAGGCGCGCCGTCCGCCTATGATCGATCTCGGCGACGGGCATTTCGTCCGCGCCAGCGAGGAGATTCTCATGCAGCGGCAGGCCTCGTGAGCGCGCTTCCCTCTCCGCCGCCGCGGCGCGCCGCAGGCCCGGCGCGGCGTTCCCGGCTTGTCGCGGCGCTGGTCGCGCTGGGGCTCCTCGTCTCGGGCGGCGCCTTCGCCGAGGAGGGCGCGCCGACCCTGATCGAGCCGCCCTTCCTCACCGGCCAGGTCGCCATCGGCGAGCTGCCGCCGATCGAGGAGCGGTTGCCGGCGGCACCTTCGGTGGTGCAGCAAGCGGAGCCCGGCCAGTATGGCGGCGACATGGTCATGCTGATGGCGTCCCCGAAGGATACGCGGGTGATGACCGTCTATGCCTATGCGCGCCTCGTCGCCTATGACCGCGACTTCGCACTGGTGCCCGACATCCTGCAGAGCTACGAGGTCGAGGAAGGGCGCATCTTCACCTTCCATCTGCGGCCCGGCCACAAATGGTCGGACGGGAAGCCCTTCACCAGCGAGGACTTCCGCTATTTCTGGGAGGATGTGGCGAACAATCCCGAGCTTTCGCCCGCGGGCCCGCCGGTCACGCTGCTGGTGGAGGGCGAAGCGCCGAAGGTCGAGATCATCGACGAGACCACGGTGCGCTATAGCTGGTCGAAGCCGAACGGCAATTTCCTGCCGGCGCTCGCCGCCGCCTCGCCGCTCTATATCTATCGGCCGAGCGCCTATCTGAAGAAGTTCCACGCGGCCTATGCGGATGCCGAAGAGCTCGCGGAGAAGGTGAAGGACGCGGAGCAGCCCTCCTGGGCGGCGCTGCATAACCGCCGCGACAACATGTATCGCAACGACAATCCGAAGCTGCCGACGCTCGATCCCTGGATGCTGACCACGAAGCCGCCCTCGGATCATTTCGTCTTCGTGCGCAATCCCTACTACTACCGCGTCGATTCGGCGGGACATCAGCTTCCCTATATCGACCGGGTGATCTTCAACATCGTCGACAGCAAGATCATCCCCGCCAAGACCGGGGCCGGCGAATCCACGCTCCAGGCGCGCAACATAAGCTTCGACGACTACACCTTCCTCAAGGAAGGCGAGAAGAGCGGCGACTATCGCGTGCGGCTCTGGAAGAGCGGCCTCGGCTCGCAGGTCGCGCTCTATCCCAATCTGAACGCGAAAGACCCGGTCTGGCGCGCCGTGATGCGCGATGTGCGCTTCCGGCGCGCGCTCTCGCTCGGCATCGACCGGCACGAGATCAACCAGGTGATCTATTACGGGCTCGCCCGCGAGGGCGCCAACTCGGTGCTTCCGGAAAGCGAGCTCTACGAGAACCGCTTCAGCGCCGCCTGGGCGGCCTACGACCCGGACCGGGCGAACGCGCTGCTCGACGCGATGGGCCTGACGCAGCGCGACGACGACGGCACGCGGCTCCTGCCGGACGGGCGGCCGATGAACCTCATCGTCGAGACGGCGGGCGAGAGCACCGAGGAAAGCGACGTGCTCGAGCTCATCAAGGATAGCTGGGCGGACCTCGGCATCCGGCTCTATATCAAGCCCTCGCAGCGCGAGGTGTTCCGCAACCGGATCTTCGCCGGCGAGACGCTGATGTCGGTCTGGGCGGGGCTCGACAACGGCATTCCGAACATCGATTCGAGCCCGCAGGAATTCGCGCCGACCACGCAGATGCAGCTGCAATGGCCGAAATGGGGCCAGTATGTCGAGACCGGCGGCGATGCGGGCGAGCCCGTCGACATGCCCGAGGCGCAGCGGCTCGACAGCCTCTTCGACGCGTGGCAGGCCGCCGGCACGGAGGAGGAGCGCCATCGGCTCTGGCGCGAGATCATCGGCCTCTATACCGACCAGGTTTACGTGATCGGCACGGTGGCCGGCGTGCCCCAGCCGGTGGTCGCCTCGAACCGACTGCGCAACCTGCCGGAGATCGGCATCTACAACTGGGACCCCGGCGCCCAGTTCGGCATCTACAAACCCGATACCTTCTGGCTCGCCTCGCCCGATCAGCAGGCCGCCTCCGCCGCTCCCTGAACCCGCCCCGATCGGAAGGCCCTTTCGCCCCCGCATGTTCGGCTATCTCCTCCGCCGCCTCTTCATCATGGTGCCGACGCTGTTGCTCATCAGCATGCTGGTGTTCGCCATCATCCAGGCGCCACCGGGCGACTATCTCACCACCTACATCACCGAGCTGCAGAGCCAGGGCGAGGCGGTCGACCAGTCGAAGATCGATTTCCTCCGCCACCAGTACGGGCTCGACCGCAGCATCGTGGAGCAATATCTGCTCTGGGTCGGCAACCTGCTGCAGGGCGATCTCGGCCATTCCTTCGAGTACAACCTGCCGGTGAACGAGGTGGTGGGCGACCGGCTCTGGCTCACCATGGTCGTCTCCGTCGCGACGATCGTCTTCATCTGGGTGATGTCGTTCCCGATCGGGATCTATTCCGCCGTCCGGCAATACAGCCTCGGCGACTATACGCTCACCTTCATCGGCTTCCTCGGCCTCGCCACGCCGAGCTTCCTGCTGGCGCTGGTGCTGCTCTATCTCGCCAACGTCTATTTCGGCACCTCGATCGGCGGGCTGATGGATCCCGAATACATCGACCAGCCCTGGAGCTGGGCCAAGGTCGGCTCGGTCCTCGAGCATCTCTGGGTTCCGGTGATTGTCATCGGCACCAGCGGCACCGCCGGGATGATCCGCCGGCTGCGCGCCAATCTGCTGGACGAGCTGCAGAAGCAGTATGTGGTGACCGGCCGCGCCAAGGGGCTCTCGCCGGGCAGGCTGCTCTGGAAATATCCGCTGCGCATGGCGCTCAATCCCTTCATCGCCGATATCGGCAGCCTGTTGCCCGAGGTCGTCTCGGGCGCGGTGATCGTGTCGGTCGTGCTGTCGCTGCCGACCACGGGGCCGATGCTGCTCGATGCGCTGCGCAGCCAGGACATGTATCTCGCGGGCTCGTTCCTGATGTTCCTCGCGCTGCTGACCGTGATCGGGATGTTCCTCTCCGATCTCGCCCTCGCGGTGCTCGATCCGCGCATCCGCCTCGGCGGGGGAGCGGCGAAATGACCGACATCCTCCGCGAGCCCGCGCCCTACAAGCCGATCGCGCACGAGGTTTCGCCCGATCCCTTCGACCCGATGTCGGTCGAGCGGATGACGACGGAGCAGGAGCGCTACTATCTCGCCTCGCAGTGGCGGATGATGTGGTGGAAGTTCCGCCGCCACAAGCTCGCGGTGATCTCGGGCGCCTTCCTGCTGCTGCTCTATCTCAGCATCGCCATCTCGGAATTCCTCGCGCCCTACAACCTGCACAGCCGGCATGTGGATTTCATCTACGCGCCGCCGCAGGCCGTGCATTTCTTCCACAAGGGCGCGTTCGTCGGGCCGTTCGTCTACGGGCTCGACTACCACCTCAATCTCGAGAACCTGAAACGCGAATATACCGAGAAGACCGAGAAGCCGCTGCCGATCCGCTTCTTCTGCCGCGGCGATTCCTACCGCTTCTGGGGCCTGTTCGACACCGACCTCCATCTCGCCTGCGCGAGCGAGGGCGGCACGCTCTTCCTGCTCGGCACGGACCGGCTGGGCCGCGATCTCCTGTCGCGGATCATCTATGGCGCGCGGATCTCGCTCACCATCGGCTTCCTCGGCGTCGCGGTCAGCTTCCTGCTCGGCCTCACCATCGGCGGTGCTGCCGGCTATTACGGCGGCTGGATCGACGGCATCTCGCAGCGCTTCATCGAGGTGGTGCGGTCGGTGCCGCATGTGCCGCTCTGGATGGCGCTCTCCGCCATCATGCCGGTGACCTGGAGCCCGATCCTGGTCTATTTCGGCATCACCATCATCCTCGGCCTGCTCGACTGGACCGGGCTCGCCCGCGCCGTCCGGTCGAAGCTGCTGGCCTTGCGCGAGGAGGATTTCGCCCTGGCGGCCGAGCTCATGGGGGCGCGGCCGCGGCGCATCATCTGGCGGCATCTGATGCCGAGCTTCATGAGCCATCTGATCGCGTCCGCGACGCTCGCCGTGCCGTCGATGATCCTCGGCGAGACGGCGCTCTCGTTCCTCGGCCTCGGCCTCCGGCCGCCGGTCACGAGCTGGGGCGTGCTGCTGAACGAGGCGCAGAACATCAACGTCGTGGCGCTCTATCCCTGGCTGATGTTCCCGGTGCTGCCGGTGATCCTTGTGGTGCTCGCCTTCAATTTCCTCGGCGACGGGCTCCGCGACGCGGCCGATCCCTACAAGTAGGGGCCGCTACCGGCGCCGCTCGAGCCAGAGGCTCGATTCGAGCGCCCCCGGAAGGAGCGGCAGCCGGCCGGCCGCGCTCTGCGCGACCTCAACGCCCATACGCGTGACCGCCCAGCGGCTCGAGAAGAGCGGCGTCCAGCCGCCGCCCGCCAGCAGCGCGGCCACGCCCGACTGCTCGTTATAGCCGCGCCAGCTCCACGCGGCCGGATAGTCGTCCGGCAGGAACATGTCGTGGATATGGACGAGGGTGCCGGGCTCGAGCCGCGGCAGCACCGTGGTCAGCAGGAAATCCACGTCGGTGCCGGGCATCAGCACATGGCTCGAATCGATCGAGAGCAGGTCGCCGGCGCCAAGCGCTGCGAAGGGGGCCGGGCCGCAGCCCGGCACCAGGGCGCGCAACTGATGGATCGGCAGCCGCGCGAGATCGGCGCGCGGCGCGGGATCGATCGCGGTCAGGCGGCAATCGAGCCCGCCATCGGCGATGGCGGCCGCGAGGAAGCGCGTCGAATGGCCCGATCCCACCTCGACGATCCGCTGCGGCCGGCGCCAGCGCAGCAGGCCGTAGGCCATCGCGGCGTCGAGCCGGGGGAACCAGTCCTGGTCGAACCGCGCGGCGCTGTCGGCGGCGCCGGCCGCGAGCGCGGCGAACCGGCCGGCGAATTCGCCGAGACGATCGAGCAGGGCCGCCATGGCCGACGTCTCGGCCGCGAAGCGGGCGGCGACCGCCGGATAGGGTTCCGCGCGATTCGTCGCCGTCACGGCGCCGGCGTGGCGATAGGGGATGAAGAAGCCGCGCCGCGCGAGGCCGAGAACGGTGGGAAGGCCGAGGCCCAGCCGCCGGCGGAACGCGCGCGCGCGGCGGCCGAGCGTCACGGGGTGAGCGTGAGGCCTTCGCGCGCGACGATCGTGCCCGGGCGCGCGGCGGCGGCCGCGGCGGCAACCCCGTCCATGAAGATGTCGTCGTGGCTGGGGTCGTGGTGGAAAAGCACGAGCTGGCCGACCCCCGCGGCATTCGCGACGCGCACGCCTTCCTGCCAGGTCGAATGACCCCAGCCGGCGAACTTCGGATATTCGGCGTCCGTATAGGTCGCATCGTAGATCAGGATGTCGGTATCGCGGACGAGGTCGACGATCGTCCGGTCGATGCCGTCGGCGCGATGCTCGGTGTCGGTGACGTAGCAGATCGACTTGCCGCCGAACTCGATCCGGTAGCCGGTGGCGCCGTTCGGATGGTTGAGCGGCGCGGTGCGAAGCGTGACGCCCGGCTTCGGCGTCAGGGTCTCGCCCGCGGTAAAATCGAGGAACTCCGTGCGCGCGGTGAAGATCGCGGGCGGCACCGGGAAGAGCGGGTCCGCCATCACCATCGAGATCACTTCCTTGAGGGTATGGTCCGGCAGCAGGTGCCCGGCCCAGAGCCTGACGCGGTTATCCGGGTTGAAGAGGCAGCTGAAGAACGGGATGCCGACGACGTGATCGAGATGGCTGTGGGTGAGGAAGAGATCGAGCGTGAGCGGCTCGGCCTCCTTCAGGCTCGCGCCCAGCGCGCGCAGGCCCGTGCCGGCGTCGAACACGATGCGCTCGCCGCCGCAGAGCACCTCGATGCAGGAGGTATTGCCGCCATAGCGTTCATAGGCGTGGCCGGCGCAGGCGATGCTGCCGCGCACACCCCAGAATCGGACGGATAGGCTCTTCTGCTCGGCCACTAGCTCTTCTGCTCGGCTACGCTGCCGCCTCGACCTTGTTTCGGTTGTCCTGAACCCCGCCCGGCCTTACCCAAACAGAAACGACCCCAGGCGACAAGCCGAAACGGCGCAGGGCAGAGGCTGCAATTTCCAGCGGGAAACCGCCCGATTCGCCGCAGGAACGTTGCTCGCGGGGAGGCTGCGGGGTAACACTCCGCCGGCGGCAGCGAGGGGGATCCCCGGGCGATGCGCACATGACCGAGCGGAGCACGAACTGGGCCGGCGTCGCCTTCGGGGTGAGCCTCGCCTCGCTTGCCGCCTTCCAGCAGTTCAAGCTGCCGCCCGTGCTGCCGCTGCTGCTCGAGCGGTACGGCTACGACCGGCTGGTGGCGGGCGGCTTCATGTCGATCTACGCGCTGGTCGGGCTCGCGGCGTCGATCGCGATCGGGCGCTGGATCGAGCGCCGGGGCATGACCAACGCGCTCGCCTGGGCGACCGCGGTCATGGTCGCCGGCAATTTCGTCGGGCTCCTCCTGCCGCAATCGGCGGCGGCGATGCTGCTCGGGCGCGGCCTCGAAGGCGTCTCGTTCTCGATCGCGGCCATCATCGGCCCGGCGCTCGCCGGCGCCAGCGCCAGCCCGCGGCACCGGCCCTTCGCCATCGCGCTTTCCTCCGCCTGGATTCCGATCGGCCAGATCGCGGCGGGGCTGCTGGCGCCGCTGGCGCTCCATATCGATCACTGGGAATGGCTCTGGTATGCGGGGATCCTCGGCACCTTCGCCGTCTATGCCTGGTCGCGGCAGCTCGCACGCGACGGCACGTTCGGGGGCGGCCGGGGTGCGGGCGGAGGAGGTGCGGGCGGCACGAACGCGACGAACGCCGGCGAGCGCCGCGCGCTCCTCGCCA
>CADEFF010000053.1:23475-26365 GCA_902826565.1 uncultured Rhodospirillaceae bacterium
GGTGCGGGCGGCACGAACGCGACGAACGCCGGCGAGCGCCGCGCGCTCCTCGCCAATGCCGCGATCTTCATGCTGTGGTCCTGCCAGTATTTCGCCTACATGACCTGGCTGCCGCAATATCTCGTCGAGGCGCGGGCGCTCGGCGCGATCGCCGCCGTGTTCGGCTATCTGCTCCCGGTCGTCGTCCTGCTGATCTTCAACCTGCTGACGGGCGAGGCGCTGCGGCGCGGCGTGCCGGTGGCGCCGTTGCTGGCGGCCGGCACCGCGCTCCAGGCGCTTGTCTGGTGGCTGACGCCGCTCTCCGACGATGCCGGATTCGGCATCGCCCTGCTGATCGGCTACGGCGTTGCGGCCGGCGTCACCCCGACCTGCCTCTTCGCGCTGCCGGGCATCATTCTGGGCGGTCCGGCGGGTCCGCGCGCCTTCGCCGGGGTCATGACGGGGCGCAATATCGGCGTCTTCGCCGGACCGATCCTGCTCGCCGCGGCGATGCAGGGCAGCGGCGGCTGGGCCATCGCCGTGCCGATCTTCGGCGCCATCAGCACGGTCTGCGCGGGCGGCGCGGCCTTGCTGGCGCTGCGCCTCGGGCGGCCGGCGCCGGCGGCGCGACCGGGCTGAGCGCCGGATCGACGCCGGCGCCGGCGCGTCAGGGGACCAGCCGGTAGCCGCGCGGCTCGGTCACCAGCAGCTCCGACTGCGCGGGGTTCTTCTCGATCTTCTGGCGCAGGCGATAGACATGGGTCTCGAGCGTATGGGTGGTGACACCCGCATTGTAGCCCCAGACCTCGCCCAGGAGCTGCTCGCGGCTCACCGCCTGGTTGCCCGCGCGGTAGAGATATTTCAGGATCGCGGTTTCCTTCTCGGTGAGCCGCACCTTCTTGCCGGAGCTTTCGTTCTGCAGCAGCTTCGCCGCGGGCCGGAACATGTAGGGGCCGATCGCGAAGCTCGCATCCTCCGTCTGCTCGTGCTGGCGGAGCTGCGCGCGGATGCGCGCCAGCAGCACGGCGAGACGGAAGGGCTTGGTGACGTAGTCGTTGGCGCCGGAATCGAGGCCGAGGATCGCGTCCGCGTCGGTGCCGGCCGCCGTCAGCATGATGACCGGCGCACGCAGCCCGGCGCGGCGCAGGAGGCGGCAGAGCTCGCGCCCGTCCATGTCGGGCAGCCCGACATCGAGCAGCGCCAGGTCGAAGGTGGTATCCTTGATCGCCTTCAGCGCGGCCTCGCCGGTGCCGGCTTCGACAGTGTCGAACTCCTCATGCAGGCTTAGCTGCTCCGCCAGGGAATGGCGCAGCGCCTCGTCGTCGTCGACCAGCAGGATCTTGCGGCGCGGTTTCACGGTTCGATCTTCACGCCGTGCCAGAAGGCGACCATGTTCCTGATGTTCGCCGCGGCCGGAAGCGGATCGCGATAGACCCAGGCGGCGTCGCGGTTCTCCACGCCGTCCACGAGCAGGCTGAAATAGTTCGCATCGCCCTTCCAGTGGCAGTGCGTCTTGGTGTCGCTCGGGCGGAAGAATTCCTCGTGCAGGGCCTCCGGCGGGAAATAGAGATTGCCTTCGACGACCTCGCAGCGATCCGCCTCGGCGACCACCTTGCCGTTCCAGATGGCTTTCGGCATGACCGATAGCTCCTTGATCCGGGACGTGAAATTGCCGTTCTCCCGTGAGATAGCATCGCGGCGAGCCCCGAGGCAAGCCGCGCTCCCCGCGGGTCCGGGCGCCGGGCGCCCGGCCTTGACCCGGCTCCGGCCGGTCGGCCTAATGCCGCCCTTTTTCGCACATGAGGATGGCGCCGCGGGGCGCTAGAGTGCGGGTCATGGCGGAGAGCATCGCGACGGAGAAAACGACGCCGGTCGGCGGACCGCTGGCGGTCGACCGGGCGACCGGCGAGCTGCGGCGCGGCGTGCCGGTGCTGCTGGCCGGGGCGGACGGCGCGTCCGGCCTCGTGGCCGCCGCCGAGACGCTGGACGACGCCACGCTCGAGCGGCTGCGCGAGGCGGGCGAAACCCGGCCCTTTCTGGTGCTGACCCGGCGGCGCGCCGGCGTGCTGGGCCTCGGCGGCAGCTCCGGCACGACGGTGGCGCTCGGGGTTCCGGACGATGCCGACGCGGCGGCGCTGCAGCGCCTCGCCGACCCGACCGCGTCCGCCGAGCCGCTCGACATGGCGCGGCTTTCGACCGCGAGCGGCCTCGGCACGCTCATCGCGGCCGCCGCCATCGAGCTCGCCAAGCTCGCGCGGCTCCTGCCGGCCGCCGTGGTCGCGCCGCTCGGCGCCGGCGCCGCGACGGATCCGCGACGGCGCAGCCTCCTGGGCGGGCTTCTCGGCGTCGCCGCGCCCGACATCGCCGCCTATCAGAACGCCGCCGCCCTCAGCCTCCATCCGGTCGGCGAGGCCCGGGTGCCGCTCGAGGGCGCCGAGGCGAGCCGCGTCGTCGCCTTCCGCCCGAGCGACGGCAGCATCGAGCATCTCGCGATCCTCATCGGCACGCCGGACCCGGCGATGCCGGTGCTCGCGCGGCTGCATTCCGAATGCTTCACCGGCGATCTTCTCGGCAGCCTGCGCTGCGATTGCGGCGACCAGCTCCGCGGCGCCATCGCCGAGATCGGCCGGCAGGGGAGCGGGGTGCTGCTCTATCTCGCACAGGAGGGACGCGGCATCGGCCTCGTCAACAAGCTGCGCGCCTACCGGCTGCAGGATGGCGGCGCCGATACCGCCGTCGCCAACGAGCAGCTCGGCTTCGAGGCGGACGAGCGCATCTATCTGCCGGCGGCGGAGATGCTGCGCCGGCTCGGCTATCACCAGGTCCGGCTCATGACCAACAACCCGGCCAAGGTCGCGGGGCTGCAGCGCTGCGGCATCGACGTGGTGGAGCGGGTGCCGCTGGTGATCCC
>CADEFF010000053.1:26465-28314 GCA_902826565.1 uncultured Rhodospirillaceae bacterium
GGATTCGCGGCGACCGGGCGCAGGCCGCCGGATTCTGGCATCCGCCCTGCATGGAGAGTGACCGAAAGGTCCTTTCATGCCCGTCCAGATGCCGAGCCTGCCGCGGATCGTGACGCCGGCCGCCTATATGGCGAACGCCGCGCCGCCGGCCGATGCCCGCCCCCGGGCCGGGCCGGCGCACCGGATCGTCGCGGCCAATCCTGCGCCCGGCCCCGCCGCCGGTCCCGCGCCGGACCTGACGGTCCTCGAGGCGCGCGAGCGCACGCGGCGCGTCGGCGAGCCCGGCTGGCAGCCCCAGCCCGATTCGCCGGATTTCAGGCCGTTCGGCGATGACGGGCTCACCTTCGGCGATCTGATCGACGTGGTGAACCCGCTGCAGCATCTGCCGGTGGTCGGCAATGTTTACCGCTGGCTGACCGGCGACGACCTCTCGCCCGCGGCGCGGGTGGCAGGCGGCGCGCTCTATGGCGGCCCGATCGGGCTCGCGGGCTCGATCGGCCAGCTCATCGTGAACGGCGTCATGGGCGGCGCCCCCGATCAGCAGGTGCTGACGGCGGTGCTGGGCCCGAGCCCCTTCGCCGACCCGGCCGAGGGCGCGACCACGGTCGCCGCCCTGGCGCCGGCGGCAATCCCGGACGCAGCCCCTTCCCCCGTCGAAGGCGGCTTCCTGCCGCTGGCGGGGCCCGCAAGCGTGCCTGCCGCCCCGCCCATGGCGCCGATGATCCCGCTCGAGACGGGCGGCGGCGCCTCGCCGATGATCCCGCTTGCCGGAAACGGCGCGCCGTCGCCCATCGAGCTCGATCGGGGCCAGGAGGCGGCCCTGCTTCGCTTTCTCGAGAGCCAGTCGCCCGGCGGCGCACCGGCAGTCCCCGGCGCAGGCCCGGCCGCTGTCATCGATATCGGACCCCAGCCGGCGCCGGGCCTCGACCTGCCCGGCTCGATCCCGCTCGAGATGAGCCGCGCCCTCGAGAGCTATCGCCGCCAGCAGCAGCAGCCGGACGCAGCCCTCGCCCCCGACATCGAGCTCGATATCCGAAGCTGATCGGCGGCGTCCGGTCTTTGGCTTCAGACCGGCGCCGGGGCTTCAGACAGGCGCCGGGGCTTCAGGCCGGAGTCGGGGCTTCAGGCCGGCGCCGGCCGCGCGCCGAAGATCGCCGTGCCCACCCGCACATGCGTCGCGCCGAGGCGGATCGCCGTCTCGAAATCGCCGCTCATCCCCATGCTGACGGCGGGAAGCCCCTGCTCGCGCGCGAGCTTCGCGAGGAGCGCGAAATGCGGCGCGGGCTCCTCCCCGGCCGGCGGGATGCACATCAGCCCTTCGACCGGCAAGGCGAGCTCGTCCCGGCAGAGACGGACGAACGCCGCCGCCTTCGCCGGCGCGACGCCCGCCTTCTGCGGCTCCTCGCCGGTATTGACCTGGATGTAGCAGCGCGGCAGGCGCCTGCCCTTGTCGCGCTCGGCCGCAAGCGCGCGGGCGAGCTTCTCGCGGTCGAGCGTCTCGATCACATCGAAAAGGGCGACCGCATCGGCGGTCTTGTTCGATTGCAGCGGCCCGACGAGATGGAGCTCGAGCCCGGGGTGGCGTTCGCGAAGCGCCGGATATTTCGCCGCCGCTTCCTGCACGCGGTTCTCGCCGAAGATCCGCTGGCCGGCGCGGATCGCGGCCTCGATCGCCGCCGCGCCGTGGGTCTTGCCGACCGCGACCAGCGTCACGGCGGCGGGATCTCGCTCGGCCGCGCGCGCCGCCGCGGCCATGCGCCCGCGGATCCCGGCAAGGGCGGCGACGATATCGGTGTCGGTGGAGTCGGTCATGCGGCGTCCGGGCTCGAGCGATGGGGCCGGAATCCTA
>CADEFF010000054.1 GCA_902826565.1 uncultured Rhodospirillaceae bacterium
GGCGGGCGGTACCGGCGACGATTGCTCGACGCCGCTCGGCGGCGGCATCGCCGGCAAGGGTGTCGTGGCGAACGTGCTCGGCACGGCGGAAGTCGTCGGCGCCCTCCATGACCGTCCGGCGATCGATCCGAGCGCGCTCACCGAGACCCACCGCTATGTCGGCTCCGGCCTCTACTACGTGGAGAATCCAGGCTGGGTTTCCGGCGGCGCCGTCGAATGGCTGCGCCAGACGCTGAAGCTCGCCGATTTCGCGACGCTCGACCGCCTCGCGGCCGCCGTGCCGCCGGGGGCGGACGGGCTCACCTTCATCCCGGCGCAGGGCGGGGCGATGACGCCGCAATGGGTCGCGGCCGCGCGCGGCTGCTTCTACGGCCTCACCTTGGCGCATGGGCCCGGCCATCTCGCCCGCGCGGTGCTCGAGGGCAACGCCTTCGGCCTCCTCGACGTGCTGCAGTCGCTGGCGGCGATGGGGGTGGCGGCCGAGCGCATCCGGCTCCTCGGCGGCGGCGCGCGCAGCGACCTCTGGGCGCATATCCGTGCCGACCTGACGCAGCGCCGGGTCGAACGCGCGAGCCTCGCCGACAGCTCCGCCGTCGGCGCCGCGATGCTGGGCGCGGTCGCGGCCGGCATGACGCCGGACCTTGCGAGCGCCGCGCGCGGCCTTGCCGACGGTGCCGGCGCGATCGAGCCCGATCGCGCTCTCGCCGCCGCCTATGCCGACGCCTATGGCCGCTATCGTCGCCTCTTCGATTCCCTGCAACCGATGTTCGCGCCGGCGCCGATGCGCGGAAAAGGACCTGCCGAATCATGTCGCAGCCGTTGATCGACGCCTTGCTCGCGGGACGCTGGCGCGATCCCGACGACGGCAAGCCGGTGTCGGTGCCGATCAAATCGATCGTCATCGCGCCGAGCCTCGCCGGAACCGAGGCGGAGCTGGTGGGGCAGCTCGGCCTCGGCCGCGAGCTCGCCGTGGTCAGCGATCCGACGACGCACGCGCTTCTCGGCGCCCGCATCGAGCGCGCGCTCGGCGCCGTCGCCACGGTGACGCCGATAAGGCTGCCCGAGAATCCGCATCCGGACGCGGCGACCGTGGACCGGATCTGCGCGGCGACGAAGCGGGCGGACGCGCTGATCGCCGTCGGCTCGGGCAGCATCAACGACCTCTGCAAATATGCGGCGCACAGCGACGGCAAGCCCTATGCGGTCTTCGGCACCGCGCCCTCGATGAACGGCTACAGCTCCGCCAATGCCGCGATCACCGTCGACGGCATGAAGAAGTCGCTGCCCGCGAGGGTGCCGCAGGGCGTGTTCCTCGAGCTGGACGTGCTGACCAAGGCGCCGGTCAGGATGATCCGCAGCGGGCTCGGCGACAGCCTCTGCCGCGCGACCGCCGAGGCCGACTGGCTGCTCGCGCATCTGCTCCGTGGAGGCAGCTTCCGGCGTGCGCCCTTCGCGCTGCTCGCGGAGGAGGAAACGGCGCTCTTCCAGACCGCGGATGCGCTCGTCGCCGGCGACCGGGAGGCGATGGGCCGGCTCGCGCGCACTCTTGTGCTCTCCGGCCTCGGCATGGTGATCGCCGGCGGCAGCTATCCGGCGAGCCAGGGCGAGCATCTCATCGCGCATTACGTCGAGATGACGGGCACCGACCTGCCGCCGAGCTTCCATGGCGAGCAGATCGGCGTGACGACCCTCATCATGGCGCGGTTGCAGCATCGGATGCTGGCCGGCGGGCCGCCGCGGCTCCATCCGACGCCGGTCGACGGCGCCGATCTCCGGCGCCATTTCGGCGCGGCGCTCGGCAAGATCTGCGAGAAGGAATCGCGCGCCAAGGCGCTCGACGCCGCTGCCGCGGAACGGCTGACGCAGAAGCTCGCGGCGGAATGGCCCGCCATCGCCGGGCGCATCGGGGCGGCGCTGCGCCCGACCCACGAGCTGGAGATGGCGCTGGCGCTCGCCGGCGCCCCGCGGCGCGGCTCGGAGCTCGGCTGGTCGCCCGGCTTCGAGCGCACCGCGATCCTCCGCGCGCGCCAGATCCGCAACCGTTACGGCTTCCTCGATCTCGCCGACGAGGCGGGGCTGCTGGGCCCCTTTGCCGCCGGCCTGCGCACGCGGTAGTGGGCTCGAGCCGCCCCCGCCGGCGGGCCGGCGGGGGCGGCTTGTGAGGCCGGGCCGGCTTGGCCATAGTTGCACCGGAGGCGGGCGCGGTCCCGCGGGAGGAGACGACCATGGCGGCAGCGGAAAAGGCGGCGCCTGGAGGGCCCTCGGGCAAGCGCTTGCCCTTCGATTCCATCCCGGTGATCGACATGGCGCCCTTCCTCGAGGGCGATCTCGCCCAGCGCCGCAAGGTGGCGGCCGAGATCGGCCGCGCCTGCCGCGAGGTCGGGTTCTTCTACATCGGGAATCACGGCGTACCGGACGCGCTGATCGAGCGCACCCGCGCCGAGATGCAGCGCTTCTTCGCTCTGCCGATGGCCCGGAAGATGCGGATCTCGGTCACCCGCTCGAAGAACCATCGCGGCTATTTCGGCTGGGGCGAGGAAAATCTCGATCCGGCGAAGCAGAAACAGGGCGGCGATCTCAAGGAGGGCGTCAATATCGGCCGCGACCTGTCGCCGGACGACCCGGACGTGCGGGCGGGAACGCCGCTGCACGGCCCCAATCAGTGGCCGGAGAGCCTGCCGGGCTGGCGCGAGCAGATGTCCGCGCATTACGCGGCGATGCAGGCGCTCGGCGCCCGGATGCTGTCGGCCTTCGCCCTTGCGCTCGATCTGCCGGAGGATTTTTTCGCGGCCAGTATCGCCAAGCCGATGACCACGCTGAGGCTGCTCCACTACCCGCCGCAGGAAGGGCAGATCACCGAGGCGCAGCTCGGCTGCGGCGCCCATACCGATTTCGGCTGTTTCACCATGCTCTGGCAGGATGACGTCGGCGGGCTTCAGGTGCGCAACGGCGCCGGCGAATGGATCGATGCGCGGCCGATCCCCGGCACCTTCGTGCTCAATATCGGCGACATGATGGCCCGCTGGACCAACGGGCGCTTCGCCTCGACCTTCCATCGCGTGATCAATGCGAGCGGGCGCGAGCGCTACTCCATGCCCTATTTCTTCGATCCCGATTTCACCGCCGATGTGAGCTGCCTGCCGACCTGCCTCGCCCCGGGCGAGACGCCCCGCTACGCGCCCACCACCGGGGGGCAGCATCTGCTCGACATGATCGACGCGACCTTCGAATATCGCCAAAAGGTCTAGAATTGGTATCCCCATTGTGGGGAGTCGGTATCCAATCGGATTGTAAGTCATCCGAACGGCGTATATCATCCCGCGCAATGGGGGGAGATGGCACCGTTCGGGCCGTTCGCGCTGATTCCATTCCTTCAATCGCCGCCGGGGACAACCCGCCGGCATGGCATCCCGCAGCAATGCCCGCGAGTCTCGTTCCCTCCATGAACTGGCGTAACGCCTTCAGGGGGAAGCGATGGACAGCGATATCGGCGCCTTAACGATCATCTTCACGGAATTCTACTACTGGATCACCGTGGTCCTCATGTTCCTGATTCATATCGGCTTCTGCATGTATGAAGTCGGCGTGTCCAGGCGCAAGAACCACATGCACACGCTGATGAAGAACACCATGGTGATCCCGCTGGTCACCATCACCTTCTATTTCTTCGGCTGGTGGATCTATTTCGCCCTGCCGAACGGCCCCGGCATCACCGGCGGCCTGCTCGCCGCCCCCTGGGCGGTTTCCTGGGGCGAGCTGATGGGCGCCCATATGGGCGGCGCGCCGGCCGACGCCGTCACCTTCACCGCCGCCGACACGAACTACTGGGCGCGCATCAACGGCGTGTTCTGGGCGGCCTTCCTGCTGTTCTCCTGGACCGCGGCCTCCATCGTCTCGGGTGCGGTCATCGAGCGCATCCGCTCGGGCGCCTTCTGGATCATCGCCATCATGGTCGGCTCCGTGACCTGGATCATCGACGCGGCCTGGGGCTGGCATCCGGACGGCTGGATGATTCAGGTGCTGGGCTATCACGACGCCTACGCCTCCGGCGTGATCCACGCGATCGCCGGCGGGTCGGCGCTCGCCGTGCTGATCCATCTCGGGCCCCGCATCGGCAAGTTCCGGCCCGACGGGACGCCGCGCAACATTCCGCTGCAGAACCCCTGGCTGGTCACGATCGGCCTCTTCCTCATCTATACGGGCTTCTGGGGATTTTACGTCGCCTGCAACATTCCGATCCTCGACGTGCAGGAAGGCGACGGCGTGTTCTACTCGGCGACCAACATCTATCTCACGCCGACGACGCTCTCCGCCATCACCCTCAACTTCCTGCTGTCGCTGTCGGGCGGCCTCATGGCCACCTACATCGTGTCGCGCGGCGACGCCTTCTGGACCTATTCCGGCGGGCTTTGCGGTGTGATCGGCGCCTCGGCCGGCAACGATCTCTACCATCCGATCCAGGCGATGCTGATCGGCGCCTTCGTGCCGGTGATCTGCTACAAGCTGCATCACTGGGTCGAGCGCCGGTTCAAGATCGACGACGTCGTCGGCGCCGTCGCCGTGCATGGCTATGGCGGCTTTCTCGGAGTCGTCGTCGCCGGCTTCATGCTGTGGGGCTATCCGGCCTCGCAGAAATACGACGCGCTGATCACGCCCTGGGGCAACTTCATCGGGGCGGTGATCATGTTCCTCGTGCTGGGCTTCATTCCGGTCTACATCCTCGCCGGTATCCTGAAGGCGGTGGGTGTCCTTCGCATTCCGCGCGAGATCGAGCTCGTCGGTCTCGACCTCTCCGAATATGCGGCGCGCTATTCGAGCGAGGATGAAATCCAGAAAGCCGAACTCGAGGAAGCCCGCGCGACCGGGCTGCTCCGCTAACCGACGAAAGGGAAGGAACCGTCATGTCTACCGGAAGCTTCGAAAACTGGCATGGCAACATGCTCGATATCGGACCGCTCTATCCGTTCGTCGGATCGGAAGGGCTGATGATTATCCTCGGTCTCGTTTTCTGGATCGGCTGGCATATCTGGCAGCACCGGATGGAGTCGGCGAACTACAAGGACGACATGGAGACGCTGCGCCATAACGACAACATGAACCGCGCGCTGCGCGGAGAGAAAGTGCTGCGCAGCATGTGAGATCGGGCGGCTTTGGCCGCCGTTCGACGGGGCGCCGGCGGGACATGCCGCCGGCGCCCCTTTTCTTGCGCCGGGCGACGCCCCTTCCTACCCCGGCGAGGCTGCGATACGCTGCCGTCCGTGCCCTCCCGCCCTTCGCGCGGACGAGGCGAGATTCGCAGAGACCGGAACAGACGGGCGCCATCCATGCGCGTACTCATCGCCGACGACCACACGCTGTTCCGGCGCGGGCTCGCCCTGCTGCTCCGCACCCATTATCCCGCGGTCGAGATCATCGAGGCGGGCGATGTGGACGAGGCCCTGCGCAAGCTGGACAGCGCGCCGGCGCCGGATCTCGTGCTCTGCGACCTCGCCATGCCGGGCATGACGCGGCTCGCGGGCCTGCGTGACCTGGTCGAACGGCTGCCGGGCACGCCGGTGGTGATGCTCTCCGCCTATGCCGATCGCGACGACATCGTGCGGGCGATCGAGACGGGGGCTCGCGGCTACATCCTGAAATCCGCCAGCGACGAGAGCCTCAAGAGCGCGATCTCGCTGGTGCTCGCCGGCGAAACCTATCTGCCGGGCGGCGTCTTCCTCGATTCCCATCGCCGCTGGATCGGCGACCAGGTCGGGGGCGGACCGACGCTGCCTGCCGGCAACCCGCTGAACGAGCTCACCGCCCGGCAGCGCGACGTGCTGTCGCTGATGATGGACGGGCTCTCCAACAAGGGGATTGCGCGCAATCTCGGGCTGCTCGAGAGCACCGTGAAGGCGCATGTGAAGACGATCCTCGACAAGCTTTCGGCGGCGAACCGCACCCAGGCCGCCATCCTCGCCGCGAAGCTCGGCTGGCGGCCGTCGGGCCAAACGGACCGGACCCCGGAAGGCTGAGCCTCAGGCCACGCGGTCGATCGCCTGGCGCAGATTGGCGAGCAGCCGCGCCGGATCGACCGGCTTGTGCATCAGATCGAAGCCGCTCGCCTTCGCCTCGATGAGGCGCGCGGGCTCGGTGTCGCCGGTGAGGAGCAGCGCCGGCACCGGCCGGTGCAGCGCCTGGCGGATGCGGGCGATCGCCTGGGCGCCGGTGACCCCGTCCCGCAGGCGGTAGTCGGCGACGATCGCGTCGAGCGGCCGCGCCGCCCAGGCGAGCTTCGCCAGGGCCTCGTCCGCGGAACCCGCCGTCAGCACTTCGCAGCCCCATTGCCGGAAGAGCAGCTCCATGGCCTTGCGCTGCACCGGCTCGTCGTCGATCGCGAGCAGGAAGCTGCCGGCGATGCCGCGCGGCACGCGCGCGTCGTTGCGGCGTTGCGGCGTTCCGGCGAGCGGCACCTCGACGGCGAAACAGGAGCCGCGGCCGGGTATCGAACGCACGAAGATGCGATATCCGAGCAGCCGCGCCATGCGATCGACGATGGTGAGGCCGAGCCCGAGGCCGCGCGTGCGATCGCGCTCGGGGTTTCCGATCTGGTAGAACTCCTCGAAGATCCGCCCGATCTCATCGGCGGGGATGCCGATGCCGGTGTCCCAGACCTCGAAGCGCAGCCGGTCGCCCCGCAGGCGACAGCCGAGCAGCACGCCGCCCTTCTCGGTGTAGCGCATCGCGTTCGAGACGAGATTGGTCAGCACGCGATCGAGCAGCGCCGGGTCCGTCTCGATCGTGGCCGCGATGGGAAAAGCGCGGAAGCGGAGTGCGCGATCGGCCGCCTGCGGTGCGAACTCGTCGGCGATGCGCTCCACCAGATCGACCACCGGGATCGGTCGCGGCTTCGGTTGCAGCACGCCCGCATCGAGGCGCGACACATCGAGCAGCGCGTCGAGCAGGTCGTTGGTCGCACGGAGGGAGGCCTGGATCGAGCGGATGATGTCGAGCGCATCGCCGCCGCCGCCGCGCGCCTTCAGCGCCGCCACGAACATGGTGACCGCCTGAAGCGGCTGGCGCAGATCGTGGCTCGCGGCGGCGAGGAAGCGCGATTTCGCGAGATTGGCGCGCTCGGCTTCGCCGTGCGCGGCGCGCAGCTCGTCCTCGACCTGCTTGCGTTCGCTGATGTCGCGGATCGAGGTGCGGAAGCCGAGCGGCAGCCCCGCATGGTGGTAGAGCGTCTGCCAGGACATCGCGCCCCAGCGCGTGCTGCCGTCCTTGCGGAGGAGGCGGAAGGCGACGTCGTTGCCGCTGTCGCCATGGCCCGCGGAACGCATGCAGGCGGCGATCGCCGCGCGGTCCTCCGGATGCACGAGCGGCAACGGATAATCCGCCATCGCCATGCATTCCTCGACGCGATAGCCGGTGATGCGCTCGACGCCCGGATTGATCCAGCGCGGCCGGCCTTCGGCGCCGATCCAGCTCTCCCAGTCATGGGTGTAGTTCGCGATCGACTGGAAGATGCGGCCCGCCTCGGCCGCGGAGAGCCGGGCGGGGGTGCGACCGGCCAGCCAGTCCGCCATGTGCCGAAAAAGCCCCATGGCGACATGATCGGCCACCGGCTCCCGACCCGCAATCCGGGGTTTATCCTCCGATTGGAATATCTTGAGTCCGAAAGTAGTAGTCGCTCCATCCGTCGATCCGCAGCCCCCTTCTTTTGCCGAATGGACAGGTTGCGATCCGGCGCCCCAGGCTTTCTGCGGGAGAGAAGCTCGTCCGATCGGAAAAAATTCCGGCGGCGGGCCGACCGGCCGGATGAGGTGCAACGTCGCAGTACCTGCCGGCCCTGACAGGAACGAAGGGTCCGCCCGCGCCGGAAAGGCGCCGACGGCAGCGTCCGGCAGGACGCTCAAACCAGGGGGAGCCGCCATGGCAGAAGTCGCCGCCGCGAAGTCACCGTCCGATCCTGCAACCTTGCAGCGACGGATCGACGCAATGTTCATGCGCGACAAGTTCTGGGCCTGGGGCTTCGTGATCACGCTCTGGATCACCGTCGGCTTCGTCCTCTACGAGGTGAACTCGATGTTCCCCACGAGCGAGATCCGTACCGTGGTCTGGGTCGCCGCCATCGTGCTGCTCCTCTTCAACACCGCCTCCATGGCGGCGATGGTGCGGCACTACGCGCACGACAAGGAACATATCTACGGGATCGACATCCGCCATCTGGATGCCGGCCGCTGAACGTGCCGGCGCCGAACGCGTCTCCATCCGACGGGCTTGACAGGGGGATTAGCTAAATGGTCGCGAAATATGTGCCGCCCGTGCAGAGCCGTGCCGGGCAGATCTTCGACACCATCGTTCTGCTGGCGCTCGTGTTCATCGCGCTGTTCCTGCCGCTTTGGCTCAGCATCGCGGTGCCGTCGCGGGTCGAGAAGCTGCCGGAGGGCGTGAGCTACGTGGCGGCGGAAGACGGGACCCGGACCTGGACGGGCCTTAGCTGGGAAGTATTGGGCCAGAACCCGACGATGCAGGCGCAGTGGGAGAAGCTCGGCCACAGCATGGACAGCGCGGCCGAGATCATCACCCAGCCCTTCGACTATACGATCGACTATCTGGGCATCGCGCTGACCGGCGTCGTCATCCTCGGCTATTTCATTTTCATGCTGGCGATGTCGGAGCGCGAGTACAAGCAGGTCATCGCCGAGAAATTCGACTGACGCGCAAAAAACCAAGGACGCGTCGGCAGGGAACTGGGGAAGGGAACGGTCATGTGGGAAGTGTTCGAGGTGCTGGCCTGGGCGATCTCCGCCCTTCTGGTCGGCTGGATGGTGTGGGACGCGATGCGCGTCGGCCAGGCTCACAGCGAGAATGAATTGCTGAGCTCGCGCGAGGGCGTGGACGATCTCTTCGGCGATTCGAACCGGAAGCGGAGCTGAGCCATGACCGACCAAGTCGTCGCGCAAGGCCAACCGAAATCGATCAACCTGCTGAAGGTGCTGGGGCCCGCCCATGTCTGGGCGCTCGGCGTCGGCATCGTGCTGGTCGGCGAGTTCATGGGCTGGAACTACGCCGTGGGCAAGGGCGGCGCCTATGGCGCGCTGATCGCCTGCTGGGTGATCGGCCTGCTCTATACCTGCGTCGCCATGATCGATTCCGAGATCACCTCGACGGTGGCCGCCGCCGGCGGGCAATACGCCCAGGCGAAACACACGGTCGGCCCGCTGATGGCGTTCAATGTCGGGCTCTATCTGGTGCTCGCCTATACCATGCTCGAGGCGGCCGACATCCAGGTCGCGGGCCAGCTCGTGCAGATCGGCGCGCTCGACATGCTGGCGTCGGCCCCGGTCAATTGGGAGCCGTACACGATCCTCTGCCTCGCGATCCTGGCATGGCTCAATTATCGCGGGGTGTTCATGACGCTGACGGTGAACTTTGTCATCACCGCCGCGGCGTTCGCCTCGATCGTGCTGCTGTTCTTCGCCGTGAAGCCCTGGTCGCCGGGCGAGATCCTGCAGCATCAGGAGCTGCTGACCGGCCTGCCGTACGGCTGGCTCGGCGTGATCGCGGCGCTGCATTTCGGCATCTGGTTCTATCTGGGAATCGAAGGCACCTGCCAGGCCGCCGAAGAAGTCCGCTCGCCGGGGCGCGCGCTGCCGCTCGGCACGATGTCCGGCATGATCACGCTGCTGATCGCGGCCGCGCTCACCTGGTATGTCGCGGTCGGCGTGCTGCCCTGGGAGTATGTCGGCTGGGACCTCGAGCTGGCGCCGCTCTATGACGCGGCGAAGGTGGTGAGCCTGCCGCTGCAGATACTGCTCTTCGTCGGCACGATCTTCTCCGCGATCGCGTCGGCGAACGGCTGCATCAACGACGCCTCGCGCGCCTGGTTCTCGATGGGCCGCGACCGCTATTTGCCGGCCTGGTTCGGTGCGGTGCATCCGCGCTACCGCACGCCGTTCCGCGCGATCATCTTCCTGATCCCGATCGCGGCGATCTTCGCGCTCCAGATTCCGCTCGCGCAGATCATCACCTTCTCGATCCTGTCCGGCCTGCTCGGCTATACCTTCATGCCGATCAACATGTACAAGTTCCGGAAGAAATGGCCGCTCGGCTCGATCCGCCGGGGCTACGTGCATCCCTTCCATCCGTTGCCGGCGGTCGTGCTGCTGACGCTCTGCATCACCACCTATTTCGCGGTCTATCTCGGCTACGGACGGCAGCTTCTCGCCATGATGGCCTTCTATATCGTGGTGTCGCTGTGGTTCGCCTTCCACCGCTACAAGTACGTGCGCCGCGGCGACCAGTTCACGATGGCCTGGCCTCGGCCGCGCGGATACTGACATGATGGCACCTGCCCGCCGGCCCGTTCGGCGGGCAGGCCGCCTGTCCTTTCCGGCCAGGCGCCGCCATCGACGTTCCGAGCGGAGCGAAACCCGGCATGAACGGCATTGCGGCGGTCGCCTTCGTCCTGCTGCTGGTGGGCGTGCTGGCGGTCATGCATTTCCGGCGCCGGCGCCAGATCCGGGCCGAGCGCGGCACTTACCTGCATCCCTGCCTCGATCTCTTCGAGACCTATCGCGTCGAGCAGGACGATGTGGATTTTCCCATGCTGGAGGGCCGCTATCGCGGCCATCTGGTGCGGCTGGTGCCAATCGTCGATCACGTGGCGGTCCGCAAGCTGCCCTCGCTCTGGCTGCTCGCCACGGTGAAGGGCAAGGTCCCTGTCGCCGGCGTGACCAGCTTCCTCGCGCGTCCGCTCAACACCGAATTCTTCTCGCCGGCCATCCATCTGCCGGACCGGCTGGCGACGCCGCCCGGCTTCCCGAGCTGGGTGCAGGTGCGCACCGACCGTCCGGAGGAGCCGCCGCCGGCGGAGGCGATGGAGGCGCAAGCGCCGCTCTTCCGCGATCCGAAGATGAAGGAGCTGGTGATCGCGCCGCCCGCCGTGCGGCTCGTCTATCAGGCGGCGGAGGGTCGGCGCGCCCATTACATGGTGCTGCGCCAGCCCGATTTCGGCGAGGCTCTCGCGGTCGATCCGGTGCTGGTGCGATGGCTGCTCGATCGCGCCATCACCATCATCGAGGATCTGAAGCGGGCGGCCGGCCCTCATGAGTGGGCTCGCGATGCCGCGCCCTGATCCCGCGGCCGGGCGCAAGGCCTCGCCGCGAAGGCCGAGTGCCGAAGAGGCGCCGCCGAAGCCGCCGCTCCATCCCTGGCTCGTCTTCGCCTTCGCGGCGATCCTGCCGGGCGTCGGTCAGCTCCTGAACGGCAATGCCAACCGCGCACTCATGTTCCTCTTCTTCATGCTGAGCCTCGGCTGGATCACCTTCCATCTAACGACCCCGGAGCATTCCTTCGTCGGCCGCTATGCCGGCGGGTTCTTCATCTATGCGATCTCGGTGATGGACGCCTACCGCTTCGCGCGGCTGCGCTGGCAGATCTATCATCGGGTGCCGACGGCGGAGCCCGGAACATGATCCATGCTGCGCGCTTTGCCATCGGGCAAACCCACCGGCGCGACATCCGGCAACGAAGCGCGTCCTGCGTATTTCAGCATCTCGACATCAGGGGGATAACATGACCAGCGTACCGGCAAGCGGCGCCGAGAGCGGCGGGCTCCATCGCACCATCGACTGGCGCGGCGCGTTCTGGGTGGCGAGCGGCGTGCCCGCCCTCGTGCTCTTCTCGATCGGCGGCATCGGCGGCATCGGCGGGACGGCGGCCTTCGCCATCTGGACCGTCTCGATGCTGTTCGGCTTCATCCAGTCCTTCACCTACGCCGAGATCGCGGGTCTCTTCCCGAACAAGTCCGGCGGCGCCTCGGTCTACGGCGCGGCCGCCTGGCTCAAATACGGGAAGTTCATCGCGCCGCTCTCGGTCTGGTGCAACTGGCTCGCCTGGACGCCGGTCCTCTCGCTCGGCTGCGCCATCGCGGCGGGCTATATCCTGAACGCGCTGGCGCCGATTCCGGGCGCAGAGTCGCCCGAAACCCTCGCCTGGCTCGCCGATCCGGCCAATGCCGGCCGCACGGCGGAGGAAGCGGTCGCGGCCCTCACGCCGGCGCTGCAGCAGCCCTTCATCGCCTTCTCGATCCCGGGCGTCGTCGATCTCTCGATCGGCATGCCCTTCGTGATCGGCGCGATCCTCATGCTGATCGTGTTCGCGATCCAGCATCGCGGCATCCTCAGCACCGCCAAGGTGCAGATGGCGGTCGGGCTCCTGGTCATCGTGCCGATGTTGATCGTGGGCGTCGTTCCGCTGCTGCAGGGCAAGGTCGTCGCCGAGAACTTCACGCCCTTCGCGCCGATCACCGGCGCCTGGGACCTGCCGGGCTGGACGCTCGTGCTGGGCGGCATGTTCATCGCCGCCTGGTCGACCTACGCCTTCGAGACCGCGATCTGCTACACGCGCGAGTTCAAGAATCCGGCGACCGACACCTTCAAGGCGATCTTCTATTCCGGCCTGCTCTGCCTGCTGCTCTACACGCTGGTGCCCTTCACCTTCCAGGGCGTGCTGGGCGTGGCGGGCATGACCGATCCGGGCGTGGTCGCCGGCACGGGCGTCGCGACCGCGATGGCGCACATGGTCGGCGGCGGCGCCTTCCTCGAGGGCATCCTCGTGCTGCTGATGATCCTCGCCCTCATCCTCGCCATCAATACCGCGATGGCCGGCTCCTCCCGTACCCTCTATCAGGGTTCGGTGGATGGCTGGCTGCCGCGTTACCTCTCGCACACCAACAGCCACGGGGCGCCGACCCGCGCCATGTGGACGGATCTCTGCTTCAATCTGATCCTGCTGACCTTCGCCGCCTCGGACGCGAGCAGCTATTACTTCATCCTCGCGATCTCGAACTGCGGCTACATCATCTTCAACTTCCTCAATCTCAACGCCGGCTGGATCCATCGCATCGATGCGGGCCATCTGCCGCGGCCCTATCGCGCGCCCAACATCGTGCTCGCGCTCGGCACTGTCCTCGCCTTCGTCAATGCGGCTTTCATGGGGGCGGGCGCCGCGGTGTGGGATCTCGATGCGGAGGTCGGCATCGATCCGCTCTGGGCCGGCCTCATCGCGGCGGCTCTCATCATCCCGGTCTTCTGGTTCCGCCACTATATCCAGGATGGCGGGCGGTTCCCCGACCGGATGATGGAGGATATGGGAATCAAGGGCGGCAACAATCTCGGCGAGCGCAAGGCCGGGATGCTGCCCTATCTCGTCCTCGCACTTGGTCTCCTGGTGATGCTGATCGCGAAATGGATCGTCGGCTGACGATCCTCGCGGGGTTGTCGAAAGACGGGGCTCGCGCGCAAGCGCGGGCCCTTTTCTTTCGCGACCCCGGCGCAAAAGAAAGGGGCGGGGCCCGACCGAACCCCGCCCCCCAGCGATCGCCGGCGCTGCGTTACTCGCCGAGATGCACCCACACGGCCTTGGTCTGGGTATGGTGCAGCATCGTCTCCTGGCACTTGTCGCGCCCGAAGCCGGACTGCTTGTAGCCGCCCCAGGGCAGCGTCATGTCGCCATGGTCGAAGCAGTTGACCCACACCACGCCCGATTGCAGGTCGCGCGCGGCCTTGTGGGCGACGTTGATGTCCCGGGTCCAGATGCTGGCCGCGAGCCCGTAGATCGAATCATTGGCCATCTCGACTGCCTGATCGATGTTCTTGTAGGGCAGCACGGCCGCGACCGGGCCGAAGATCTCTTCCTGGGCGATGCGCATCTTGTTGTTGACGCCGGTGAAGAGGGTCGGGGCGACATAGGCGCCCTTCTCGAAGCCGGAGGGCACGCCGCCGCCGAACTGCAGCTTGGCGCCTTCCTTCTTGCCGATGTCGATATAGGACAGCACGCGCTTCTGCTGGCCCTTGGTGACGAGCGGCCCCATGGTGGTCGAGGGATCGAACGGATCGCCCGGCTGGAACTGACCCTTCGCCTTCTTCTTGAAGCGCTCCACGAACTCGTCGTGGATCTTGGCGTCCACCAGCAGCCGCGAGCCCGCGTTGCAGACCTCGCCCTGGTTGCCGTAGATGCCGTTGATGCAGTACTGGATCGCCGTGTCCATGTCGGGCACGTCGCCGGTGACGATCTGTGGGGTCTTGCCGCCGCATTCCGTCGTGACGCGCTTCATGTTGGACTGGCCGGAATAAACCATCATCAGCTTGCCGACCTCGGCCGAACCGGTGAAGCCGATCTTGTCCACGTCCATATGGAGCGCCAGCGCCTTGCCGGCTTCCTCGCCGAGGCCCTGCACCACGTTGAACACGCCGGCGGGGCCGCCGGCTTCCATGAACAGCTTCGCCATCAGGTTGCCGGAGAGCGGCGACTGCTCGGCCGGCTTCAGGATGACCGAGTTCCCGGCGGCGAGCGCGGGCGCCACCTTCCAGGACGCCATCATCAGCGGATAGTTCCACGGCACGACGCAGCCGACGACGCCGAGCGGCTCGCGCAGGATGTAATTGAACTCGCTCGCGGCGGTGGCGGTCACCACGCCTTCCTGCTTGTCGATCGTCTCGGCGAAGAACTGGAAGCAGGTGGCGGAACCCGGCACGTCGCTGTTCAGCATGTCGGAGACGGGCTTGCCCATGTTGAGCACGTCGAGCAGCGCGAAATCGACCGCATGCTCTTGGATAAGGTCGGCATAGCGGTAGAGCACGGCCATGCGGTCGCGCGGCGCCATGCGGCTCCACACGCCGCTCTTGAACGCCTTGCGAGCCGATTTCACCGCCGCGTCCACGTCGCCGGCGTCGCTGCGCACGACTTCGGCGACGGTCTCGCCATTGACCGGATTGATCGAATCGAACCGCTTGCCCTTGCGGCTATCGACGAACTTGCCGTCGATGAAATTGCGGGTCTCGGGTTTAATCTTCCCGGCGAGCTTGTGCCAGGCCTTCCTGTCCATCTTCTTGGCTTGTTCGAGATTCATGCTGCGCTCTCCTTTGTGGCGTGACCTCGCGGCGTCGGGGAATAGCGGCGGCTGCGGCGAGGAGGCCGGTTCTCTCGTTCGTCCCTGGGAATTGATCCGGGCCGTAGCGATGGCTTCGGGGCGCCGGAGCGGTCCCGATTTATAGCACCTCGGGACCGCGGCAGCCTAGTCCCGGACCCATGCTACCGCCGTTATGTTTGGAAGAATACAACGAAAGCGTCGCAGCCGGCCGCATGCCGGCCGGGTCAGCCTTTGCCGGCCGCCGTGGCGCTCGCGATCTCGCGGCCGAGCGCGCGTTCCCGGTGCCAGATGTAGAGCCCCGCGAGGGTGATCGCCGCGGCGCCGGCAAGCGTCCAGCGATCGGGAAGATCGTGGAAAACCAGGTAGCCGATCAGGGTCGCCCAGACGAGCTGGACATAGCTGAAGGGTGCGAGCAGCGAGGCGGGCGCGAGGGTGAAGGCGCGGATCATGAAGAAATGCGAGATTCCGCCGGCCACGCCCATGAAGATCATCAGCCCCCAGGCGAAGGGATCGGGCCAGACCCAGTCAATCGGCAGCAGCAGGCTGCAGGCGACGAACCCGACGATGCCGGAATAGACGAGCGTGGTGCGGCCGTCATCGACGGGCCCGAGCTTGCGCGTCGCGATCTGGTAGAGCGCGAAGAAGGCGGCGACGGCAAGCGGCAGCAGCATCGCCCAATGGGTCATGCCGAAGCCAGGGCGTATGATCAGCAGCACCGCGACGAAGCCGATGCCGACCGCAACCCAGCGCCGCGGCCCGACCGTCTCGCCGAGCAGCGGCACGGAAAGCACCGTGAGGATGAAGGGCGAGACGAAGCCGATCGCGGCCGCGTCCGCGAGCGGGATATAGCGCACCGCAAGGAAGTAGCAGCCGGTGGCGCCCGCGAGGAGCGCGGAACGCCAGAGCTGGAGCCCCGGACGCGCGCTCCGCAGCAGCGTCCAGCCACGATCGGTGACGGCGATCAGCACGAGCGCGGTCAGGATATGGAAGGCGAAGCGCGCCCAGGAGATCTGCACGGTCGAATATTCGTCCGTCAGATATTTCCCGGCCGCGTCCATGACGACGAAGATGAAGCCCGCGCCGAGCTGCCACAGGATGCCCTGCATCGGATTGACGGCTCGGCGGGCGGGAATCGCGGTCATGGGCGGGGCGAAGGAGGAGGGATCCGATCGGCGGTGCGGGGCTGCGCGCCCGCCGATCATGCCGAAAGCCCGGCGACCCCGCCAGCCGATCCGCCGATGTCCTGAGGCGTCGGCGGCGAGCGGGCCGGGCGCCCCCGCCAAACAACGGTCTGGACAGGCTCGGCGGCCCTGTGGATGGCTCGTTCCGCCGCAGCCTCCCCGGAGCCCGCCCATGACCGTCGAACTCTGGCTTGCCTTCCTCGTCGCCGCCTCGATCCTGGTCGCGATCCCCGGGCCCACGGTCATGCTGGTGGTGGGCTATGCGATCGGCGAGGGGCGGCGCTCGGCCTGGGCGACGGTCGCCGGGGTGGCGCTCGGCGACTTCACCGCGATGACGCTCTCCATGCTGGGTCTCGGCGCCTTGCTCGCCGCCTCGGCGACGCTCTTCACCCTCCTCAAATGGATCGGCGCCGCCTACCTCGTCTATCTCGGCATCCGGCTCTGGCGGGCGCCGGCGGTGCTCGCGGTCGCGGCGGACGGGCCGCGCAAGCGGATGTCCTCGATGCTGGCGCACGCCTTCCTGGTGACGGCGCTCAACCCGAAGAGCCTCGCCTTCTTCGTCGCCTTCCTGCCGCAGTTCATGCAGCCTGCCGCCCCCCTCCTGCCGCAGATGCTGGTGCTGGAATCGACCTTCCTCGCGCTCGCGATCCTCAACGCGTCGCTCTATGCGGGGCTTGCCGTCCGCCTGCGCGGCGTGGTCCGCAAGCCGGCCGTACTGAAGGCGATGAACCGTGCCGGCGGCGCGATCCTCGTCGGCGCCGGGCTCGCCACCGTCGCCCTCAAGCGGGGCTGACCGCCGTCTCTCGGAGGCACCCTGCGGCGGCTCGTTCTAGGCGCGGCTTTTGGCCGTCTGGGCGTCGAGCCGCGCGCGGGCGACCGACCGCAATTGCCGCCCGATCTCCGGATCGGTCGCGATCAGCCGATCGAGGTCGCGGGCATAAAGCACGAGAAGCTCGGTAAAGCCGAGCGCGATGACGTCGGCGGTGCGGGGCCGGTTCTCGATGAGCGCGATCTCCCCGAAGAAATCGCCGGAGCCGAGCCGCACCGGCTCCGGCAGGATGCGGACCTCGACCGCGCCCGAGGCGATGAAGAACATCTCCTCGCCGCGCTCCCCCACCGCGACGATCTTCTCGCCGGGCAAAGCGAGGCGCGCGCGCAGGAGCTGCGCGATCCGCCGCTCGGCCTCGCCGGAGAGCCCCGCGAAGAGCTTCACCTGCCGCACCAGGGCCTCGCGCGCGACCGCGATGTCGAGGCGCGGCAGGGTCTGGAACCGGCGATGCGCCGGCTCGAGGCCGCGGCGCAGATCGTCATAGACCTCCTGGCTCAGGACCGATTCGGCGCGCATCGCGCCGTAGCCGTCCTCGATCAGGCGCAGCGTTAGACGACCGACATAGATCTCCTGCAACCGCTGCGAATAGTCGGGATATTGCAGTCGCAACGCCGCGAGCGCGCGCCCGACCGCCGCCCGCCGCGCCGCGAGGATCGTGCCGAGGGTCTCCGCCGCGGCGGGGCCCGCCATGGAAGCGAGCTTCTCCTCGGCGAAGGCGGCGAGGTCGCTCAGCTCGAGCTCCGCCACGAACAGTCGCTGGAAGCGTTCGGCCAGCGCCTGGGCAAGCCAGCGATCATGGCCCAACCGCGAATGCAGCCAATTGGCGAGACGGAAGCGCCAGGTGAAGCCGAGCGCCTTCTCGGCGGCCGCCTCATAGCCTTCGCGGCCGCCGGTCTTGAGCCCGTCGGCCAGCAGCATGGCATCGCCGAGCAAGGTCTCGACCGTCTCGCGGTCCGCCGTGCCGGCCCCGAGACGGGCCCGGCAGATCTCCATCTCCCGGCTGGTCAGGGTGGCAAGACCGAGCCGCACCAGGTCCGCGTCGGCGAGGTGATGTCCGCCCGCCCGCTGCCCCGACTGCACCTCGGCGATCAGGCGGTCGGCGACCGGACGGTCGATCGGCTCACGGGCGGCGATGCCGGCGATGCGCTCCTGCACCTGGGCAAGAGTGAGGCCGACGGCCCGATCCTTGAGCGCTTCCTCCGTCGGACTCAGCCGGTCGAGCCGGAGCAGATGCAGGAGAGGCCGGAGCGTGGTGCCGTTGACGAAAAGCGTGAACAGCACGAACCCGGTCGTCAGGATGGCGACCGTATGCTTGATCTCGGGCGAGATGTTCGGGTCGCTGGTGACCGCGAGGGCGAGGGCGAGCGAGACGGCGCCGCGCAGCCCGCCCCAGACCACCACGAGCTTGTGGGCATGGCTTACCCGGCTCGCCCAGCCGAGCGCGCTCAGCGGCGGCAGCAGGCCGAACATCACGATAGCGCGCGCCGCGAGCGCCGCCACGACGAGGACCACCAGCGCCCAGAGGTCATCGAAGGTGATCTCGATGAGGACGCGCGGCACCAGCATGGCGGCGAGAAGGAAGATGAGGGAGTTCGCCCAGAAGCCAAGCTGCTCCCAGGTTTCGACCAGCGCCTGCCAGCTCCCCGGCGATACGCGCGTGCGGCCGACGGCGCCGACGGTCAGCCCCGCCATCACCGTCGCGACCACGCCCGAGACATGGAGGTAGCGGTCGCCCACCACGAAAGCGAGATAGCAGAGCGCCACGGTGAGCGTGACTTCGGCGAAGCGGATGCCGTTAAGCCAGAGCAGCAGGAAGCAAGCGCCGCGGCCGGCGAGATAGCCGACGAGGCCGCCGCCCAGAAACTCGATCAGGAAATCGGCGATCGTGCGCCCGAACTCGATACCGCCGTCGCTGCCGAGCTTGATCAGGCCGACCAGCAGCGCCGAAAGCGCGATCGCCGCCGCGTCGTTGAAGAGGCTTTCGCCCTGCACCAGCAAGGTCAGCCGGCGCGGCGCCCCGATGTCGCGGAAGATGCCGAGCACCGCGGCGGGGTCGGTGGTGGCGACGATCGCGCCCAGCAGCAGGGCGGTCAGCAGCGCCATGTCGGTCGCGGCCCCGAGCCCGAACCCTACGACCAGCGTCGTCAGCACCACCGCCACGACGGCCAGCAGAAGCACCGGTGCGGCGTCGTCCATCAGCTCGCGGAAATCGAGCTGCACGGCCATTTCGAACAGCAGCGGCGGCAGGAAGATATAGAGGAACGCCTCGCCCGGCAGGTCGAACTGCTCGAGCGCCGAAACGATGTCCCGCAGAATGCCGGCATCGCTCTTGCCGCCGATCTCGATCAGCGCAAGCCCGATCGCCGCCCCGACCAGCGCCAGCAGGACCGTGTAGGGGAGATTCAGCCGCCGCGCGAGCGGGGGCAGCAGGCTGACCAGCGCGAAGAGCCCGGCGATCCCGAAGATGGTGATGGCGACATGTTCCATCGCGGTCTCGCGCCTGCCGGCAACGCCGGGCCCTCCTTCGCCGTCCTAGGGGCTCGGGCTGTTGTTTGGCCCGTTCGGGCTCCCGGTTTTGCGCTCACGCGGCTCGCGTTCCCGGCTGCCGTTGCCGGTCGTGCTGCCGAAGCTCGCGGATCCGTCGGAGACGCCCGGGTCGTTGCGGGTGATGCGGCCCTCGACCTGCTCGGTCGAGGTGCAGCTCGCCGGCACGATCACCGACTGGCCGGTGCCGGGCGCACGCGGCTCGCCGCCGCAGGGCACCACATCGACCGTGCCTTCGATCACCGAGATGAGGGTGGTGTCGTCGGGCTTCACCTCGATGATCACGTCCGTGCCGCGCACCGTCATCGACGCGGTCGGCGTGTTGAGCCTGATGCCGTTCTTGTTGATCTCGCCGGTGACGAACCGGAAGATTCCCTTGCCGAAGGTGATCGCCAGCTCGCCGGTTTCGGTGTCGGGATCGTAGACGAACCGGTCCAGCACCAGGGTCGAGTTGCTGCCGACCTTGAGGCGGGTGTTGTCGAGGAATTGCAGCGACGTGGTGGCGCTTCCGTCCGTGCTCACCCGCTCCTCGGCGAAGACGTCGTTGTTGAAGAGAAGGTCGCGTTCTTCTCCCCCCGGCGGCAGGCCGACGGCGCCATTGAAGGTGCGCTGGCGCACGGCGCCGATCTCCTGGGCCGTGGCCATTTCGGCGCTCAGCCCGACGGCTGTCGCGATCAGCGCCGCGACGGCAGGCACGATACTTCTCATGCGATGACTCCCCGAAATCGGTCGATATCTCAGCCGCTTTTGGTCGAGGCCCGGTAGACGCCGTCCCACTCCGGCGGCGGGGGATCGGCCCGGAACTCCGCGAGGCGTCGATCATAAAGGCCATAGAGCGCCTGAAGGTAGGGAAATTCGGCGGCGGCGATCGCCTCGAGATCCGCAAGGGCGGCGGCGGCTTCGGCCCAGCGTCCGGATCGGTAATTTGTCCTAAGTTCGCCATGTCGGCGCAGCAATTCGGCCTGCCGGTCGGCGCCGTTGCGCGGGCCCGCCGGCGCCGGCGTGAAGATCGCGAGCGGCTGGGCGCGCCCCTTGACCTGGACCAGATCGACCTCGAGCAGCGGGACGTCCGGCAGCAAAGCGGCGGTCGATTCGCCGATCAGGAGATCGACGCCATAGGCACGCGTGAGCCCCTCGAGGCGGGAGGCGAGATTGACCGCGTCGCCGATCGCCGTATAGGCGTGCTGCTGGTCGGAGCCCATGTCGCCGACGCTGCAGCGCCCGGTGTTGAGACCGATACCGATCTTGAGATCGATGGCGACGTCGCCGTTCGCCGGCGCTTCGTGCGACCATTCGACGTTGAGGCGCGCGAGCTCCTCGCGCATCGCGACGGCGGCGGCGAGCGCGTTCCGCGCATGGTTCGGCACGTCGAGCGGCGCGTTCCAGAACGCCATGATGCAGTCGCCGATATACTTGTCCACCAGGCCCTGCTCGCCCTGGATGATCCCCGTCATCCGCGTGAGCAGCCGGTTGATGATGCGCGTCACGGTTTCGGGCTCGAGCTTCTCGGCGAGCGAGGTGAAGCCCTGGATGTCCATGAACATGAGGGTCAGCTCGCGCACCTCGCCGCCAAGCTTGAAACGCTCCGGATGACGCTGCAGCTCCTTCACGAGGATCGGCGAAAGGTATTTGCCGAAGGTCGTGCGGATCTGGCGCCGCTCGTTCTCCGCCCGCAGATAGCCGAGGAAGGAGCTGCTGATATAGAGGGCGATCGCGACGCCGCAGGGGAAGAGCGGATCGACCAGCCATCCTTCCCGCTTGAAGGCGAGCCAGGAGGCTTCCGCCGCGATCATGCAGGCGGCGACCGCGAAGATCGCGGAGCCGATCGCGCCGAGCCGTCGCGTCGCGAGGATGATGAGGGTGCCGAACAGCAGGAGGAACAGCAGCTCCGCCCCCGCCGCCCAGTCGGGCCGATAGAGGAACTGCCCGCCGATCATCTGCTCGATCGCCTGCGCCGTCACCTCGACGCCCGGCATGGTCGGATCTAGGGGCGTCGGTTTCAGATCCTTCAGCGCCTCGGCGCTGGAGCCGATCAGCACGATATGGCCGGCAATGGCGGCAGGGTCGTTGGTTCCGGCCAGGACCTCGCTCGCCGACACGAAGCGTTCCGGCCGATGGCCGCTGTCGTAGAGGAGGAGTGCGCCATAGGCGTCGGTCGGCACGATGGCGCCGCCGATCTTCACCTGCGCGATCCCGGTCTGGCGCCCGAAGCTGAGCTCGCCGCTGGCGCCCGAGGATTTGATCACATAGCTGCCGGCGCCCTGGGCGACGCGCAGGCTTTCGGCGCCGAGCGTCGGATAGGCTTCGCCGCGATAGGCGAAGAAGAGCGCCACGCGCCGCGTGACGCCGTCCGTATCCGGCACGACATTGACGCTGCCATAGCCCTGCGCCGCCTCGGTGAAGATATCGAGCGCCGGCACCGCCCGCGGGAGCTGCGGCAGGAACTGGACCGGATCGTCGCCCGCCGTCGCCATGCCCGCCTTGTGCGGCAGGGCGATCTCGCCGCCGTTCGGCGCCAGCAGAAACGCGACGACGGAGGGCGAGGCGGCGAGCGCCTCGGCCAGTCGCCGGTCGGGATCGGGCAGCACGGCAAGCGCGCTCCGGATCGCCTCGATATCGGGGCGGTCGGACCAGAGCTCGGCGAGCCTCGCGGGGCCGGTGCGGTCGGGCTCCGAGAGCAGAATGTCGAGCACCACGGCGGCGGCGCCTTGCGCCGTCAGCCGGTCCACCAGCTCGGCCAGCCGCTCGCGGGGCCAGGGCCATTGGCCCAGTGCCTTCAGGCTCGGCTCGTCGATATCGACGATGCGGACCGGCGGCGCCTCGTAGCTTCGCGGCAGCAGCCGCTGATAGCTGTCGAACACGATCGCGCGGAGCTCGCGGATCGCCGTGCCCTCGTCGATCCACAGCAGGAGAGCGGCGAACAGGAAGACGAAGGGGATGACGAGGTCGAGCGAACGCTTGAGCATCGGGCCTGCGGACGGCGGGAACCGGCCGGCATCCTAGCATGGGCGCGCGCGGACGGCAGCGCTGCGGGGCTCGCCCGGTACGGCCGGAAACCCGCGGAAAGCGCCGCGCCGCGCCGGGCTTCGCCGACGAGCATTGACCCCGCCCGGCCCGCCGGGGGAAAACGGACAACAATAAGAAGAATCCATTCGAGGGGAGGCAATCATGAACAGGAACAAATGGCTCGGCGTGCTGGTCGTCGTCGCGATCGTCGCGGTCGGCGCCTTTCTGCTGTGGCCGCGGCCGCCGGCGAAGATCGTCATCTCGAACTGGGACGGCTACATGCCGGCCGAGCTGCTGCAGAACTTCACCAAGGAGACCGGCATCGAAGCCGAGCTCGCGGTGCATGCGACCAACGAAGAGATCATGGGCAAGGTCACGGCCGGCGGCGGCAAGGGCTATGACGTGCTCTTCGTCTCGAGCCCCTTCGTCGAGGCGCTGGCGAAGCAGGGGCTGATCGCCGAGCTCGATCCCGGGAAGATCCCGAATCTCGCCAATCTCTATCCCGAGGCGCGCGCGCTCGCCTATGACCCCAACAACAAATATTCGGTGCCCTACGCCTGGGGCACGACGGGCATCTGCTATCGCAGCGATCTGGTCTCGCCGGCGCCGACGAGCTGGATGGAGTTGCTTCGCCCGGCCGATACGCACAAGGGCAAGGTCACCATGCTGGCGACGGATCGCTGGCTCATGGCGGCCGGCCTCAAGGCGCTCGGCTATTCGGTCAACAGTACGAATCCGGAGGAGATCGCGCAGGCGAAGGCCCTGCTGATCGAGGCGAAGCAGCACCTGCTCGCCTACGACGATACGACCTTCTATTCCAAGCTCGTCTCCGGCGAAGCTTCGATGGTGCAGGCCTGGGATGGATGGTGCAATTACGGGATCGCGGAGAATGCGGCGATCAAGTTCGTCGTGCCGCGCGAGGGCAGCGACATGTGGGTGGATACGATGGTGGTGACCGCGGCCTCCGGCAACAGGGACGGCGCGATGGCCTTTATCGACTATGTGCTGCGGCCCGAGGTCCATCGCTGGGTCGCGGAGAACATCCTCTACAAGGTGCCGAACCAGGTCGCGATGGAGGCGCTCGATCCGGCGCTGGCGCAGCAATATCCGAACATCGCCATATCGCCGGCCGAGCTCATGGCGCTCGAACAGCTTCGCGATCTCGGGGATGCGCAGAAGACCTATACCCAGACCGTGACCGAGATCACGGCGTCGCAGTAACGTCCTCCTGCCTTGCGGGCCGGCCAGGAGGGCCGGACCGCGGGGCGCTGGCCGTCATGCCCACATCAGGCCTTCTTCCGGCGCCGCCTGCCGCTTCGTCCCGGCCCTTCGCGGGCGGGCGATGACCGTGCGCGCCGGCACCATCCCCGTCGCCGCGCCGGCCGATCCGCGCGCCCGCGAGCGGCTGCTGCTTCTCGCCGGGCCGCTCGGCTGGATCGCGCTCTTTCTGGTCGTGCCCTGCCTGCTGATCGGCATCTACAGCCTCTTCGAGCGCGGCACCTATGGCGGCATCGAGTGGAACTTCACCTTCGAGAATTTCCGCCGGGCTGCCGACCCGCTTTACTTCGGCATCCTGATCAAGTCGCTCTGGATCGCCGGGCTCGCGACCGCGATCGCGCTGCTGGTGGGCTATCCGGCGGCGTTCCTCATCGCGACCTCGCCGGAACGCTGGCAGAAGCTCCTGCTGGTGCTAGCGGTGCTGCCGTTCTGGACCAACTATCTCATCCGCAGCTACGCCTGGATCGTGATCCTGAACCGCGAGGGCGCGATCAACAACCTGCTGCGCGGGCTCGGGCTGACCTCGGAGCCCCTGCCGCTGCTCTATAACGAGTTCGCGATCGTGCTGGGGCTGGTCTATGCCTATCTTCCCTTCATGATCCTGCCGCTTTACGCGGCGATCAGCCGCCTCGGGGCCGACCTCATCGAGGCCTCGACCGATCTCGGCGCCGACGGCTGGCGCAGCTTCCGCCGGATCATCCTGCCCCTGACCCTGCCCGGGATCGCGGCCGGCTCGATCTTCGTCTTCGTCTACAGCCTCGGCAATTTCATCACGCCGGACCTGCTCGGCGGCGGCCGGACCGTGATGGTCGGCAACCTCATCTACGATCAGTTCCTCACGGCGCGCGACTGGCCCTTCGGCGCGGCGCTGGCCTTCATCCTGATCGGCATCATGATGGGGTTGCTGACCCTGCAGGCCTTCCTCATCAATCGCGCGCGGCGGATCGGCACCTATGACTGACCATCCGGTGGCCAGGCTGCAATCGCGCGGCACGCGGCGCTGGCTCAAGGGCCATGCGGCGCTGGTCTATCTCTTTCTTTACGGTCCGATCGCGATGCTGGCGGTGCTCTCCTTCAACGACAGCGGCCTGCCGACCTCCTGGGGCGGCTTCTCCTTCCGCTGGTACGGCGAGCTCCTCCGCAATCCCGCCATTCTCCATTCGGTCGCCAACAGCCTCGTGGTGGCCTTCTTCGTGACCCTGATCGCGACGGCGGGCGGCACGCTGCTGGCGCTGGGGCTGGAGCAGGGCCGGCCCTCGACCGCGCTCGACAGCTTCGTCATGGTGCCGATGATCATTCCCGACATCGTGCTCGCGATCGCCCTGCTTTCCTTCTACACCACGCTGCAATTCACCCTCGGCCTCTACAGCATCGTTCTTTCGCAGAGCGTCTTCGTCATGGCCTTCGCCGCGGCCGTGGTGCGGACCCGTCTCAGGAACTTCGACCGCTCGATCCTCGAGGCCTCGGTCGATCTCGGGGCCGACGGCTGGACCACCTTCTGGCGGGTGACCCTGCCGGCGATCCTGCCGGGGGTGATCGCGGCGGCGTTGCTCTCCTTCACCCTCTCGATCGACGATTTCGTGATCGCCTATTTCTCGGCCGGCGCAGGGCGCAGCTCGACCACCTTCCCGATGCAGATCTACGCCATGATCCGCTTCGGGGTGACGCCGACCATCAACGCCATCGCGACCATTCTGGTGCTGGTGAGCGTGACCCTGATGCTGACGGCGCAGCGCCTCGCCCGGGAGGCGCAGCCATGACAGCGCTCATCGCGATCCGCGAGCTCGCCAAGTCCTTCGGGCCGGTGCCGGCACTGGCCGACGTGTCGCTCGACATCCGCGAGAACGAGTTCTTCGCGCTGCTGGGTCCGTCCGGCTGCGGCAAGACCACGCTGCTGCGGATCCTCGCCGGCTTCGAGATGCCGGATCGCGGCAGCGTGACGCTGGACGGCAAGGACCTCGTGGCGATTCCGGCGAACCGCCGGCCGGTCAACATGATGTTCCAGTCCTATGCGCTCTTCCCGCATATGACGGTCGCCGGGAATGTGAGCTACGGCCTCGAGATGGAGGGGGTGAAGGGGCCGGAACTGGCGCGCCGCGTCCGCGACGCCCTCGCCATGGTCCAGCTCGAGCCGGTCGCGGGACGGAAGCCGCATCTCCTCTCGGGCGGGCAGCGGCAGCGCGTGGCGCTTGCCCGCGCTCTCGTGAAGCGGCCGCGGCTCCTGCTGCTGGACGAGCCGCTCGCCGCGCTCGACAAGAAGCTGCGCGAGCAGATGCGCATCGAGCTGAAGCGCATCCAGCACGACACCGGCATCACCTTCCTCGTCGTGACGCACGACCAGGAAGAGGCGCTGGTGATGGCCGACCGGATCGCGCTCATGGATCGCGGCGCGGTGGCGCAGCTCGGCAGCCCCCGCGAGCTCTATGACCGCCCGGCCACCCGCTTCGTCGCCGGCTTCATCGGCATGAGCAACGTCCTCGAGGGCCGCGCGACCGCGGGCGGTGTCGCGGTGGCGGGGCTGGGCGCGCTGCCGGCGACAGGCGAGGGGATTGCGCCCGGCGCGCCGGTCAGCCTCACCATCCGGCCGGAGCGGGTGCGGCTTGTCGCCGGCGGTGGCGGGCAGGTCGCGGGCAAGATTACGGGCATCGCCTATCTCGGGCAGGATTTGCTATTGCAGATCGGCCTGCCGGGGCGCGCCGACCCGCTGGTGGCGCGGCTCGCCTCCGGCCATCCGCTGGCCGATGGCTTGCGCGAAGGCATGGCGGTGAGCTGCGACTGGGCGGCCGCCGATGCGCGGATGCTGACGGAGTGAGGGACGGGACCGGCCTTGCCCCGGGTTGACGGCAGGGCGGCAAGCGACAGGGAGAGGGAAGCATGGCGAAGGCGACGCGCAGGAAAGCCGCAAAGGCGGGTGCGAAGCGCAAGACGAAGGCCGCGAAACGCCGGCCTCAGGCCAAGAAGGCGGCGCGGAAGAAGGCGGCGGCGAGGAAGCCTGTGCCGAAGCGGCCTGCCGCGAAGCGCAAGGCGGCGAAGAAGGCCGCCGTGGGGCGCAAGCCGGCCGCGCCCAAGAAACCGGCCCCGAAGCCCGCCTCGCGGCAGAAGGCCGTCGCGAAGCCGGGCGTTTCCATCCGGTCCGGGGGCAAGCGCGTGGTGCTCTATCCCGAGGCCGCCTTCGGTCCCGCCCTCAATTGCGTCGGCATCGCCCAGCAGCTCCGCAAGCTGGGCCACGATCCGATCTTCGTCGCCGACAAGGGCTTCAAGGGCGTGTTTGAGAATTACGGCTTCGAGGAGCATCTGGTCGACATGTCGGGCGGCATGCTGGACGAGGAGGCGGCGCGCTTCTGGTCCGATTTCATCGCCGGCCACCTGCCGCATTTCCGGCTCTCGCCGCTGCAGCAGGTGTCGAAATATGTCGTGCCGGTCTGGGAGATGATCGTCGATACCGCGGTCAATTCGCACGAGATGCTGACGACGCACCTCAACAGCCTGAAGCCGGACGTGGTCTGCGTCGACAATGTGATCCTCTTTCCGGCGATCAAGACAACGGGCAAGCCCTGGATCCGCATCATCTCCTGCTCGGAGAACGAGGTGCAGGATCCCGACATCCCGCCGCATCTCTCCGGCTGCAGCGAGGACGACAAGGCCGGATTCAAGGCCTATGAGGAAGAGTTCCTCGCCCGCATCAAGCCGGCGCACCAGCGCTTCAACGCCTTCCTCGCCAGGGTCGGCCACCCGCCCTATGAGCTCGGCGAGTTCTTCGAGACCTCGCCCGACCTCAATTTGCTGCTCTATCCGAAGCATCTCCGCTTCAAGCGCCGCCATGCGCTGGACCCGAAACGCTTCCAGTATCTCGACGGCTGCGTGCGCGACGAGGGCAGCTACAAGGTGCCGAAGTTCGCGGCGAACGAGGGCAAGCCGCTCATCTATGTGAGCTTCGGCAGCCTCGGCTCCGCCGATGTCGATCTCTACAAGCGCATGATCCGGCTCTTCGGCCGCCTGCCCTATCGCTTCCTGATGAATGTCGGGGAGTACATGGATCAGTACGCCGAGATTCCCGGAAACGTGCATCTCGACAAATGGTATCCGCAGCCGGCGGTGATCCCGCACACCGATCTCTTCATCCATCACGGCGGCAACAACAGCTTCAACGAGGCACTCTATTTCGGGAAGCCGGCCATCATCATGCCCTATTGCTGGGACGGGCTCGACAACGCGACCCGCATCCAGGACAC
>CADEFF010000055.1:0-1453 GCA_902826565.1 uncultured Rhodospirillaceae bacterium
CGAGAGTGCGACGATCGTGCCGAGCATCGACGGCAAGGGCGTGTTCGCCGCGAGCACCGCGATCCCGGCGCTCGGCTGGTACGTGTTCGTCGAGACGCCGGAGAAGGAGGCGCTGAGGCCGCTCTACGACACGATGTGGCGCACCGGCGGCCTGCTGCTCGGCGGTCTCGCGATCGCAGCGCTCGGCGGCATCCTGTTCGCGCGTCGCATGATCGCACCGGTGCGCGCGCTGACCGCCGGCGCGGGTCGCCTGGGCAGCGGCGATCTCGCGCATCGCATCGAGGTCACGACGGGCGACGAGCTGCAGGGCCTCGCCGAGGGCTTCAACACGATGGCCGGACAGCTGCAGCAATCCTATGCCGGCCTCGAGCAGCGCGTCGCTGACCGCACCCGCGAGCTCGAGGAGAAGAGCCGGCAGCTCGAGATCGCGAGCCAGCACAAGTCGCAGTTCCTCGCCAACATGAGCCACGAGCTGCGCACGCCGCTCAACGCGGTGCTCGGCTATGCCGAGCTGATGGCCGACGGCGTCTACGGCGAGCTCGGCGAGAAGGCGCAGGGCGTGCTCGGCCGCATCCAGGCCAACGGCAAGCACCTGCTCGGCCTGATCAACGACGTGCTCGACCTGTCGAAGATCGAGGCCGGCCAGTTCACCCTCGCGATCGAACCCTATTCCGTCGGGGCCGTGGTCCATTCGGTGATCGCCGCGACCGAGTCGCTGGCCGCGAACAACGGCATCGGGCTCGGCGCCGCGACGCAGGAGAACAAGGTCTCCGGCAATCTGGTGAGCGAGCAGTTCATCGGCTCGGTCGTGACGCTTTTCGTCGAGAGCGCGTCCGGCCTTGAGTTCCGCGTGCAGAAGCCGCAGCGCGAGGTGGCCGGCCTCGATCTCGGAACCGGGCAGGCGCTGGCCCTCGGCTGGGACGCCGCGAGCGCCTATATCCTGCCGCGCTGAACCGGCGGGGACTCAGGCCGGCTCAGCCGCGGTCGCCGCCCAGAACCACGCCGTTCCAGAATTCCTGGTTCTCGTGGATGAACCGGCGCAGCAGCCGGATGCAGTCCGGATCGTCGAGCAGCACGACCTCGAGGCCGCGCGCCACCAGGAATTCCACGTCGCCGGGATAGGTCTCGCGGTCGCCGATCACCACCTTCGGCAGGCCGACGAACAGCATCGCGCCCGTGCACATCATGCAGGGGCTCAAGGTGGAGTAGAGCGTCACATCGTCATAGCCGGCGGGCTGCATGCCGCCATTGCGGACGCAATCGACCTCGGCATGGCAGGTGGGATCGTTGGTCTGGCGGAACCGGTTCTGGCCCGTCGCGAAGACCTTGCCGTTGCGGACCATGACGGAGCCGACGGGCACGCCGCCCTCGTCGAAGCTCTTCTGCGCTTCGGCCAGGGCAAGCCGCATGAAATGGCGATCGGTCTCGGTCGGCTCGACGAACGGCATGGCAG
>CADEFF010000055.1:1553-8698 GCA_902826565.1 uncultured Rhodospirillaceae bacterium
CGGCGTCGGGACGGCTCAAAGCGCCGCTTCCGGCTCGTAGCTCTTCAGGATGAAATCCGCGAGCCGTTCCGCCGCGGGCGAGAGGCTCTGCGTGCCGCGATAGAGGCCCACCCAGACATTCTCCAGGGCGGGCAGCTCGCCACCGGGCGCGAGCTGCGCCAGTTCCGGCGGCACGGTGCGGCGCGACAGCACGGTCAGGCCGAGGCCCGATTTCGCCGCCGCCATCAGGCTCGAGAGGCTCGGGCTCGTATAGATCATGCGCCAGGCCCGGCCGACCCCGTTGAGAGCGCGCACCATGCGCTCGCGATAGATGCAGCCCTCGGGATAGACGATGAGCGGCACGGGTTCCTGCGGGTCGCGCGCGGTGCCCGGCTTGCCGACCCAGACCAGCGCCTCGCGCCAGACCCGGATCGCCGGGCGCGTCGGCGGCTCGGCGGTCATGGCGATGACGAGGTCGTAGGCGCCGGCATCGAGCCCCGCCAGCAGCTCGGTCGAGAGGGCGCAGCCGACCGTCAGGCTCGCATCGAGATGCGCCTCGGCGAAACGGCCGAGGCTTTCCGGCAGCACCGACACCGCATAGTCGTTCGGCAACCCGACCCGGACGGTGCCGACCGTCTTGCGCGCGACGAGGCGGATGATCGCCTCGTCATTGAGGCCGAGGATGCGCTCCGCATAGCCATGCAGAAGCTGCCCGGCCTCGGTCAAAGCCAGGCCCTGGCGGTTGCGGTGGAAGAGGGCGGTTCCGAGCAGCCCCTCGAGGCGCTGGAGCTGCAGGCTGATCGCCGGCTGCGAGCGCCCGAGCCGTTCGGCGGCGCGGGTCACGCCGTTCAGCTCCGCCACGGTCTGGAAGGTCCGCAGCAGATCCATGTCGATATTGAGCGTCGCCGCCCGGCGGGTCGCTTCCGACATCGAACGTTCCTAGCGCTGGTCGAGCTTGAGCTCGATCCGGCGATTGAGGCGGAACACGTCTTCGCCCGCCCCCGAGGCGAGCGGCTGATATTCGGCGAAACCGGTGGCCGCAAGGCGCTGCGGCGGCAGTCCCTGGGTTTCGAGGAACTTGACGACCGCGATGGCGCGCGCCGTCGAAAGTTCCCAGTTCGAGGCGAATTGCGGCGTGCTGATCGGCCGGTTGTCGGTGTGGCCGTCCACGCGGAGGATCCAGTCGATCTCCGGCGGGAACCGGGCGGCGACCTCGATCAGGGTGCGGGCGAGCTGGGCAAGCTGCTGCCGGCCGGCCTCGCCCAGCTCGGCCGACGCCGTGTCGAACAGCACTTCCGACTGGAACACGAAGCGGTCGCCAACGATCCGCACATCGGTGCGGTCGCCCAGCACCTCGCGCAGCCGGCCGAAGAATTCCGAGCGGTAGCGCGCGAGCTCCTCGACCTTGCCGGCGAGCGCCAGATTGAGCTTCTTGCCGAGATCGACGATCTGCACCTGCTGCGCCTCGGCCTCGGTCTTGGCGACGTCGAGGGCCACGGAAAGCCGCGCAAGCTGCTGGCGGAGCGAGGTGAGCTGCCGGTTCAGAATCTCGATCTCGCGCTGCTGCCCCTCGGTCAGCCTGTCGGCCGCGATGGTGGTCCGCTCATGCTCGGTTTCCTCGGCATGGAGCCTTTGCATCAGCTCGTCGCGCAGGCTTTCGAGCGCGGCGACGTTCCCGAGCAGGGTCTCAATCTTGGCCTTGTCGGCCTCGATCACCTTGTAGGCATCCTCGAGACTGGCGTCGGCGTTGGCGCCGCTCGCCCTGAGCGCGTTCCGCTCGCCGGTCACCGTGATGAGCTCGCGCTGCAGCGCGTCGCGGGCGGTGACGGCCGACTGGAGCTGGTTCGAAAGCTCCGCGAGATTGAGCCGGAGCTCCGAGCTGGAGGAGCGCTCCAGCGCCAGAAGCTCGGAAAGCTCGGCCACCTGGCGGTTGATCTCGGCCAGCGCCCGGTCGCGCCCGGAAAGCGCGTTCGAGAGGAAGAACTGCGCGATGACGAAGACCATCAGCACGAAGATCACGACCATCAGCAGGGTCGACAGCACGTCGACATAGCCGGGCCAGACTTCGAAGGGTCGCCGGGCGCGGATCGAGCCGGGCATGGGTGCGGCCTCTACTGGCGCTCGCCCTCGGCGAGCGCGGCGATGGTGCGGGCGAGGAGCTTGATCTCGCTGCGAAGCTCGCCGACGGTCTGCTGGCGTCCGCGGGTCGCTTCGTCGAGCAGCCGCTGCGCGAGCCCGTCGAGGCTGCGCAGATGCTGGCGGCTCTGGTCGTCGAGGCCGAAGGCGCCGCGCCCGAGCAGGTCGGCGAGATGGGTCAGCACCGGCTGCAGCGCAGCCTGGTTCTCGGCGATCCTCACCATCAGATGCTGCTCGGTGCGCATCTGGTCGGCGAGCAGGCCGAGCCGGTCGGCAAGCGACTTGGTGACGGCCGCGGCCTCGCTGCGGGCGTCCTCGGTATGGGAAAGGGTACGCTGCAGGTTCTCGAGCCCCTCGGCGGTCTGCTCCAGCAGCGCCTGGATATAGGCGGGCACCGGCTGCTCCCCGTCGCCGGCCGGGCCGCCCGCGGAAAGGCGGGTCTGGGCCGAGAGCCAGTCCTCGAGCTCGTTATAGAAGCGGTTCTGCGCCTGGCCCGCCTGCAGCTCGAGGAAACCCAGCACCAGCGAGCCCGAGAGGCCGAAGAGCGAGGAGCTGAAGGCGGTGCCCATGCCGGAGAGCGGCGATTGCAGGTTCTGCTTGAGCTGGTCGAAGAGCGAAGAGACTTCAGTGCCGCCGGCGACGGAGATTCCGCCGATCGCATCCGCGACCGCGCGGATCGTGCCGAGCAGCCCCCAGAAGGTCCCGAGCAGCCCGAGAAACACCAGCAGGGCGATGAGGTAGCGCGAGATATCGTGCGATTCCGACAGCCGCGAATTGATGCCGTCGAGCAGCGAACGGAGGGCGGCGGTCGAGAGCCGCAACCGTCCCTGCCGGTCGCCGATCATGCTCGCCATGGGCCCGAGCAGTTGCGGCTTGGCGGCGGTGAGCTGGCCGCGGCGGAAGCTCTCGATCCAGGCGATCTCCGGATAGAGCCGCAGCACCTGCCAGAAGATGAAGACGATGCCGATCGCCAGCACGATGAAGATGCCGGTATTGAGCGGCGCGTTGTAGGCGAAGGCCTCGGAGAGCGGGCCGATCAGCAGGACCGCGATGACCAGGGCCGCCACGACGCCGATCGCCATCAGGATGAGGTAGCGGCGCGGTTCGGTCATGCGGCTTCGGTCGGGCTCGTGTCGGTATCGCGATCGGCGGCCAAGCGCAGCGCCGCCGGTCTCAAGGAGTCTGGGCGACGAGATCGACCCGGTCGGCCGGCTCGCCTTCGACATTGTTGCCGAGCGCGCGCACATCCATGCGCGAGCTGCGGATGCCCTTGGAGATGAGATAGGCCCGGACGGCGAGCGCACGCGAGAGCGAGATACGGCGCGCCTTGCTGGCCGTATCCTCGGTGCCGGCCGCATAGGCCATGAGCTGGAGCCTGAGCGCCTCGTCGCCCAGCATCTTGTCCGCGATCTGGTCGAGCTGCGGCAGCATGTCGGGCGGCAGCTCCGCGGATTCCGAGGCGAAGGTGATGCGGAGCGATTCCCCGGCCGGCAGTTCCGGCGGCAGGGCGGCGGATTGGCCGTCCTCCGCGTTCTCGTCCTCGGCGGCCTGGTCCTCCACCGCCTCGGCCGCTTCCGCCTCGACCTGTGCCGCGCCTTCCTCGACATCGGCGACGGCTTCGCCCGCTTCCTCGTCGACCGTGACCGCCTCGTCGGCGCTCTCCACGGTCTCGTCGGTCACCTCGGCGGCGACCGGGCTCTCGGGCGCGGTCGGCGGCGGCGGCGTTTCCGCGTCCGTAGGCCAGCCCTCGACGGGCGGCGCTTCCGGCGGCGGCGGGGTGGTGGCGCCGAGATTGTTGGTGACCGCCACCTCGCCGTCCGGGGTCGTCACGCTGTCGGAGACGGTGCTGTCTTCCGGCGCGGGAGTATCGGGCGGCGCAGGCATTTCGGGCGGTTCGGGCACGGCGTCGGCGACCGTTTCCGCTTCCGGTGCCGGCGTTGCCGCCGTCTCGGGCTCGGGCGCGGCGGGCGGCGCCGGCACCACCGGCGGCGCCGGCATCTCGGAGGCGGTGGTGGAAGCAGGCGCGGGGGCCGGCGCGTCGTTCGGAGCCGTGGCGGCCGTCGAGGGCACGAGCGGCGGCACCGGCGCCGGGGCGGGCGAGGGTGGCGGCGGTGGTGTCACCGCGGCCGCGGTGGTGGAAGCAGGCGCGGGTGCCGGCGGGCTCGCCGCGGTCGCGGTGCTTTGGGTGCGCTTGATCGGCGCGATCGGCCCGGGCACGAAGGGCTTCGGCACGAAGGCCGTGCTGCTCGGCGCCGTGGCAGGGGCCGGCAGCGGCGTGCCGCTACCGGCCGGGTAGGGATTCCCGTAAGTGGCCGGGCCGCCGATCACGACCGGGCCATCCGGCGACGGTCCCAGAGTCTCGAGTGCGCCGTAATCGATGATCACGTTCCGGTCGGCGGTAATATATTGCTGCGCGGCTGCCGGCAGGGCCGGAAGCAGGCCGGCCATGACGAGGGCAGCCACGAGCCCGCGACGTCGCAGCGCCGCGACGGGCAGGAACGACCGGTCTGCGAATCGATTGCCGAGATCGCGCATGCGCCGCCTGCCCCAGGGTTCTGCCAACAGAATCAAAACTATAATCAAGCGGTCGGGGGCGAACAACCGGCTTGCCCCGGCGCCGGCCGGGCCTCAGGCGGAGGGTGCGGGCCGCGACCAAGCGACGCGGCCGGTCAGCAGCCGCGCGATCTCGCCATGAAGATGGTCGTTGGCCGCCAGCACGTTGCCGGTGGCGACCGGGTTGCCTTCGGCCTCGATCTCGCTGACATAGCCGCCCGCTTCGCGGACGATCAGCAGCCCCGCCGCCACGTCCCAGGGCGAAAGGCCGCGCTCCCAAAACCCCTCGTAGCGGCCGGCCGCGACATAGGCGAGATCGAGCGAGGCGGCGCCGAGGCGGCGCACCCCCGAAACGGCGGGCATGACGGCGGCCAGCTCCGCGCCGAACCGCGCATGGTCGCCATGGACCGCGAAGGGGATGCCGGTCGCGAGCAGCGCATCGGCGAGCCGCCTGCGTCCGGACACGCGGATGCGCCGGTCGTTGAGGAAGGCGCCGGTGCCCTTCTCGGCCCAGTAACGCTCGTCCTTGATCGGGTCGAGAATGAGGGCTGCGACGATCTCGCCGGCGCGCTCGAGCCCGATCGAGATGGCGAAATGGGGGATGCCATGGAGGAAGTTCGTGGTGCCGTCGAGCGGATCGACGATCCAGCGATGCTCGCCGTCGCTGCCGGCGGTCTCGCCGCTTTCCTCCATGAGGAAGCCGTAGCCGGGCCGCGCCTTGCCGAGCTCCTCGCGCAGGATCCGTTCGGCCTTGAGGTCGGCGGTGCTGACGAAATCGCCGGGTCCCTTCGGCGAGACCTGCAGATGCTCGACCTCGCCGAAATCGCGACGCAAACCGCGCGCCGCGCGGTCCGCGGCTTTCATCATCACATTGATCGCAGGCGAACGGACGGCCATCGGATTCCTGCTGTTCCCCCGCGAAAAGGTCGGATCGGCTGGGCGGGCGCGCCCGCGCTCAGTCCTTGGCCCGCTCGACGTAGCTCGCGTCGGCGGTATTGACGACGATGCGCGTGCCGGACTCGACATGCGGCGGCACCATCACGCGAACCCCGTTCGAAAGCTTCGCCGGCTTGTAGGAGGAGGCCGCGGTCTGGCCCTTGACCACCGGGTCGGCCTCGACGATCTGCATGATCACCGTCTCCGGCAGCTCGACGCTGATCGGGCTCCCCTCATAGCTCTCGACCGTCACCACCATGCCGTCCTGCAGGAAGACGGCGGGCTCGCCGATCAGCTCCTCGGCGAGCGTGATCTGCTCGAAGGTGTCGCTGTCCATGAAGGTGAAGAGATCGCCGTCGGCGAAGAGGAACTGGTATTCCTTCTCGTCGAGCCGCACGCGCTCGACCGTCTCGCTCGAACGGAAGCGTTCGTTGAGCTTGGTCCCCGCCCGGATATCCTTGAGCTCGACCTGAAGATAGGCGCCGCCCTTGCCGGGCTGCGTATGCATGATCTTCACGGCGCGCCACAGGCGGCCTTCATGCTCGATGACGTTGCCGGGGCGAATCGCATTGCCGTTGATCTTCATCGCGCTGGTCCGCTCGCTGGTCGGGAAGGGCGGCGGAACCTAGCAACTTGCCCCGCCGGCGTAAATAGCCCGGGCCCGGTACGATCCCAGGGATTCCGCGGCTTTGCGCGAGAAGCGTCGCGGCTTTTCGTCAGGCGGGCGCGTTCGGATCGCGGGGCGGGGGCGGGGTCTCGCTGGCGAGCCCCGGCTTGAGGCCGGCGACCGCGCCCGGCTTCAGCCCCAGGCGGCGGCAGATGCCGAGGGTGAGGTCGGCGCGATTCAGCGTATAGAAATGGAACTCGTTCACGCCTTCAGCCTGCAGCGCGCGGCACTGCTCCGTCGCGACCATCGCGGCCACGAGCTTCCGCGTGTCGGGATCGCCTTCGAGCCCGTCGAAGAGCTCGGCGAGCCAGCGCGGGATCGAGGTGCCGCATTGCCGGCTGAACTTCACGACCTGGGTGAAATTGGTCACCGGCAGGATGCCCGGCACGATGGGCGCGCCGATGCCGGCGCGCGCCGCGCGCTCGCGGAACTCGAAGAAGGGGCGCGTATCGAAGAAATACTGGGTGATGGCGCGCGTCGCGCCGGCATCGAGCTTCCGCTTCAGATTGTCGAGATCGGCCTCCGGGCTCGGCGCCGTCGGATGGGTTTCGGGATAGGCCGCGACGCTGATCTCGAAATCGTAGCGCCGCCGGATGCCGGCCACGAGATCGGCCGCGAACTCGTAGCCCTCCGGATGCGGCATATAGGGGCCGTCGCCGCCCGGCGGATCGCCGCGCAGCGCCACCACATGCCGGATGCCGGCGTTCCAGTAGTCGCCGAGCACGGCCTCGATCTCGCGGCGGCTCGCGCCGACGCAGGTCAGATGCGCCGCCGGCGTGAGGCGCGTCTCGCGCCTGAGCCGGGTGACGACCTCATGGGTGAGGGCGCGGGTCGAGCCGCCGGCGCCGTAGGTCACGGAGACGAAGCGCGGCGA
>CADEFF010000055.1:8798-27967 GCA_902826565.1 uncultured Rhodospirillaceae bacterium
CTCGACCAGCTCGAGCCGTTCCTCGATCAGCACCGCCACGTTCGCCCGCTGCGTGCGATGGATGAAGGCCGTGAGCGGGTCGCGCGCGGCCGCGGGCGGCGCCGGCAGCCGCACGCAGGCGACGTCGATGGCATTGCGAAGCGCGCCTTCGAGGAGTGCTGCGAAGCGGGCAATGCCATCCGGCGCGGCGTAGAGCGCGGGCGGGGCCGCGAGATAAAGACGGCTCGGTCGCGTCGCGTCGTCGTCCAGCGGAACTATTCCTTGCCCTGATAGAGCTTGATGATCCGGTCGAGCATGTCGAGGGCTTCCTCGCGCGGACGCTGGAAGGTGTTGCGCCCGATGATCGAGCCCGTGCCGCCGCCGTCGCGGATGCCGCGCACTTCCTCGAGCAGGCCCTCGATGTCCTTCGCAGCGCCCCCGGAGAACACCACGATGCGCCGGCCGTTGAAGCAGGACTGCACGACATGGGCGATGCGGGCGGCGAGCGTCGAGAGGTCGATCTTCTGCTTCTCGTAGACCTTCTTCGCCTCGGGCTGCTCGAGGAAATCGGTCGGCGGCTTGACCTTGATGATATGGGCGCCGAGCAGCGCCGCCATATGCGCCGCATAGGCGCAGATATCCATCGCCGTCTCGCCGTCCTTCGAAAGCGTGCCGCCGCGCGGGTAAGACCAGATCACGACGGCGAGCCCGACCGACTTCGCCTCCTCGGCGAGGTCGCGGATCTCCTCCATCATGTCGTAGGCCTGGTCCGACCCCGGATAGATGGTGAAGCCGATCGCCGAGCAGCCGAGCCGGAGCGCGTCGCCGACCGAGCCGGTCAGCGCCTGGTCCTTCACGCCCGAGAGGCTGTTCGCGCTGTTGACCTTGAGGATAGTCGGGATCTGGCCGGCGAAGCTGTCGGCGCCGGCCTCGATCATGCCGAGCGGGGCGGCGAAGGCGGAGAGGCCGGCATCGATCGCGAGCTGGAAATGATAGTGCGGATCGTAGGCCGCAGGGTTCGGCGCGAAGCTCCGCGCGGGCCCATGCTCGAAGCCCTGATCGACCGGGAGGATCACCAGCCGACCGGTGCCGCCGAGGCGGCCCTGCATGAGGATCCGCGCAAGGTTCGCCTTCGTTCCCGGAGAGTCGCTCTCGTAGTTGGACAGGATCTTGCGGACTTTCGGCGTGATCTTCATCGACATGCTCCTTCCCGCGCCAAAGCGCCGCCGGATGCGGCCCCGCGCGAACGGCGTCCGTCATAGCCGAGGGATGGCGGATTATCAATCGGGGCCGAGATACCGCCGCAGCGCCGCTTCCGCGTCCGCGAGGCCGGCGAGATCGAGGGCGCGCGGCCGTCGGCGGTGCAGCGTGGCGCCCCGTTGCGCCGCGATGTCGGCGAGCTTGGCGGCGACCGGTCCCGGCCCGCGGAAGAGAATCGCGCGGGTTCCCTGACGAAGGGCGGCAAGCGCGAGATCCGCCCGCCGTCCGCAATCGAGGATGCCGGGGAGCGGCCGCCCCACCCGCGCCTCGATCGCACGCTCGATCGCATCCATCCAGCCGGGCCCGAGATAGCCCGCCGCATCCGGCGGGCTCAGCAGCGTCACCTCGCGGCCGAACTCTTTCGCGAGCCGCGCTGTGAGAAGCGCGTGGCGCAGGTGATGAACCATGACGGCTTTCGGGCGGGCGGCCATGCGCCGATCATAGCAGCGCCGCGGCGGTGGCGGGGCGGCGGCGGGTGCGGGTGCGGGAGGCCCGCGGCCGTGGGCTCAGAAGCGGATCACCGTGCCGATGATCGGGCCATGCAGCGTCATGTCCCATTCGAACCGGTCGGATCCGCTGCCGTGGTCGTAGTCCTGATAGAGCGCCTTGTAGCCGGCGACGCTCGTCATATCGATGCCGAACAGCGAATACCGGTACCCGACGAGCCCGAGGGCCGACCAGGTGAAGTTCGCGCCGGCGCCGAAACCGCCGATGTCGCCGCCCAGCATCATCTGCCAGCGGCGATCGAGGTCGAGGATGGCGCGCGCGCCGAGAATCGGATCGACCCAATCCCGGTCGCCGTCCGCCTTGAAGATCGTATTCCCGACCGTCAGCTTGTTCTCGATCTCGAGCGAGGTATAGCGCGCACCGGCATAGGCATCGAGCTCCAGCGTCGGACCGTCGGGCGGCCGGCCGCTCCAGCCCGAGGCGAGCGGCCAGGTTCCGATGCGATAGAGCATTCCGGCCTCGAGGATCGACAGCTCCGTGACGATTTCGAATGAAACGAGAGGCCGTTCGTCATTCTCGACGTCGAGGCGGTTATAGATGCCGTCGACATAGAAACCCCAGTTATCGTTCCAGGCTTCGCCGCGACCCTCGATGCCGATGATCGAATCCGTCGCCTGAAGGATATCGATGAAGCTTTCGTCGACCGACGCTTTCCGTCCGCGGACCGTGACATCGCCCTCGAGCGTCGTCGCCCAGAGATAGGGGGCGATGGTGAAGCGCCAGCCCTCTGCCGGCGGATCTTCGGCCCGCGCGCTTTCGCTGCCGAGCAGGAGGGCGGCCGCTAGGGCTGCCGCGAGCGTCAGCCACCGGCCCTCGAAGCCGCGGGCGGCTCGCGCACGCAACGCGGAGCGTCGTGCAATTCTCATCGTCGGATCACCGGCACTCTCGGCGCAAAAACGGGGGTGGGCGGGACAGGCCGGCGAGATGCCTCTCCTAGATCTGCCCGAGCGCCGTCGCGATCTCCTCGCTGAGGCTGCCGAGCGCCTGGCTCATGGCCGCGACGGTTTCGTCGTAGGCGGTGACGGTGCCGCTTGCCGCCGCCACCGGCTTCTGGATCGACGACCGCCGGTTGGTCAGCACCTGGCCGCTCCGGGCATCGACGATGCTCCAGAAGGCGGTGAGGACGACAGTGCCCGTGGGATCGCGCTCGAACTGGGTGATGTCCACGATGACCTGATGTTCGAGCCCTGTCGCATCCGTCCAGGGAAAGATCGCGACGCGGTCGGTATGGAGCAGGCCCGAAAGATTCTCGGCGAGGGTGCGGTTGACGTTGTCGCCGAGGCGCCCGCCCCACTGATCGAACTCGCCGAGATCGAGCCGGTTGTCGCTCGTCCGGGTGACGATCTCCGGCCGGTCGAGATATTGCGGAATCACGACCGGGCCGACGCCGATGGCGGTGTCGCTCATCGTCGCGTCCGCCGGCGCCGCGACCTGCGGCGTCAGCACATAGAACCGGGAAGGCGAGCTGCCGGCGCAGGCCTGGAGGATGCCGGCGGCGAGGCCAATGCCGATCGCGGTGGCGAGAAGGGAAAGACGGGGCATCGCTGCGCTCCTGGTTTGTCTATTTCTTGCCGGTGAGCAGGGCATTCGGATTGCGCTGCAGATAGTCGGCGAACGCCCGGAAGGAGGCGGCCATCGATTTGAACTCGCGCAGCGTCTCGCTCGCCTGCAGCAACAGGGCGGGGTTCTTCGAATAGTCGCGCTCGATCATCGCGACGAGCCCGTCGAGCCGGCCGAGCGCCGAGTGCAGCGCGGCAAGGCTCGATTGCGCGTCGGCGCCGATCGGCCCGAGCTGTGCCTGGAGCTGCTGGGCCAGCGCACGATACTCGTCGAGCGTATCGTCCACCGTCTGCAGGGGTTCGCCCGGCTTCATCTCGAATCGGGCGCGGACCTCCTCGATGAGCGACGACGCATCGGCGGTCGCCTGCTGCAGGTTTCCGAGCACCGGCGCGATCTGCACCGCGACGCCCTTCACCAGCCCGTCCGCGTCGGTCAGGGTCTGGTGCAACTCGTCGATCGAGTTGCTGATCTTCTGCGCGATCTCGTCGAGCGGCATCTTGCTGAGCTTGCCGAGCAGATCGGCCACGTTCGCCTGGAGCGTGTCCATGGTCGAGGGGATGGTCGGCAGTTCCTGCCCGTATTGGCCGTTGCTCATATAGTGGATCGGCGTGTCGGGATGGAAATCGAACTCCACGCTCGTCTGGCCGGTTACCAGCGACTGCACCTGGAGCTGCGCGCGCAGGCCGCGCTCGACCAGCAGCCCTATGTTGCTCGATTTGCGCTCGCCGCCGACGATCTGAAATTTCTCCGGCTCGATCTCGATCGACACCGGTATCTCGATCTTCTGCTCGGCGGCGTCGTAGTGGATCACGATTGCGGTGACGGTGCCGACCTGCACGCCGCGGAAATTGACCGGTGCACCCACCGCGAGCCCGCCCAGGGACCCCTCGAAAAACAGCACGGCCGGTTGCTTGGTCACGAAGTAGCTGGCGCCGCCGAAGGCGAGCAGGCCCGCGACCGCCAGCGCGATACCGCCGATCACGAAGGCGCCGATGAGCTTCGGGTTGGTTTTCTTGGCCATCAGCCTGTCCTGTCCTCTCGGTTCATCGGGCTTCCGCCGCGGCGTCGAGCTCGCCGCGCAGCAGGAAGTTGCGGACCTTCGGGTCCGGGCAGTGGTCGCGAAGCTCCTTGGGATCGCCCTGCGCGATCATCGTCTTGGTGTCGGCGTCGAGAAAAACCGAGTTGTTCCCGATCGCGAATATGCTGGCGAGCTCGTGGGTCACGACGGCGATGGTGGCGCCGAGACTGTCGCGGAGCTCGAGGATGAGATCGTCGAGCATGCGCGAGCTGATCGGATCGAGGCCGGCCGACGGCTCGTCGAAGAACAGGATCTCCGGGTCGAGCGCCATGGCGCGGGCAAGGCCGGCGCGCTTGCGCATGCCGCCGCTGATCTCGGAGGGATAGAACTCCTCGAACCCGGCAAGGCCGACCAGGGCGAGCTTCAGCGAGGCGACGCGGCGGATCTCGGCGGCGTCGAGATCGGTGAACTCGCCGAGCGGGAGCGCCACGTTCTCGGCCAGCGTCATCGAGCTCCAGAGCGCGCCGCTTTGATAAAGGATGCCGAAGCGGCGCATGATGCGCTGCTGCTCTTCCGCGTCGGCCGCCCAGAGATCCTGGTTGCCGAACAGCACGCTGCCGCGCGCGGGCGGCTTCAGCCCGACCAGATGCTTGAGGAGCGTGCTCTTTCCGCAGCCGCTGCCGCCCATGATGATGAAGATGTCGCCGCGGCGGATGGTGAAATTGAGGTTCCGCTGAATAACGAAATCGCCATAGGCCATGTCGAGGTCGGTGACCGTGATATGAGCCTCGGGTGCGGCGGCGGGCGCGGTCGCGCGATCGGTCATGGGGCCCTTGCCTCAGATACCGAGCACGGCGGTGATGACGGCGAAGATGCCGTCCGTCACGATGATGAAAACGATCCCGGTCACCACCGCCGAGGTGGCGGCGAGGCCGACCGCGGACGCGCTGCGGCCGCACTGGATACCGCGAAGGCACCCCGCCACGGCAACCAGCACGCCGAAGACCGCGCTCTTCACGATGCCCACGGCAAAATCCATCAGCGCCACGCCGTTCAGCGTCTCGTTCACATATTGCGTGACCGAGAGATCGAGCATCCCGACGCCGACCAGCGCGCCGCCGAGCAGCCCCATCAGGTCGGCGAAGATGCAGAGCACCGGCATCATCAGGATGAGCGCGATCATGCGCGGCAGGACGAGGAATTCCATCGAGGAGAGGCCGAAGGTCGAGAGCGCGTCGATCTCCTCGTTCACCTGCATGGTGCCGAGCTGGGCGGCGAAGGCGGCGCCGGTCCGGCCGGCCATGATGATGGCGGTCATCAGTGCCCCCATCTCGCGCGCCATGGCGATGCCGACGAGATCCGCGACGTAGATCTGCGCGCCGAACTCCTGGAGCTGGATGGCGCCGACGAAGGCGAGGATGAGGCCGACGAGGAAGGAAATCAGCGCCACGATCGGCAGCGCCGCGGCGCCGCACTCGTAGATGATTTCCACCAGGTCCGAGCGCCGGTAGCGGGCGCGGCCGACCAGCAGCCGGCCGAAAGTCTGCACCGCCTCGCCGAGGAAGCCGATCATCTGGCCGCCCGATTTCCAGAGCGCCAGCGATTCGGTGCCGACGAGAGCGAGGAAGCTCGGCCGTTCGTCGCCGCGCCGCGCGCCCTGTCGCTCCGGCACCGCGGTCGCGAGCTTGAGCAGGCGCGAGGCGCCCTCGGGGAGCGTGCCCGGATCGAGCGCGAGGCCGCGGGTCTTGGCGAGGTCCTGCGCGCCGACGAGGAATGCGAGCAACCCGCTGTCCCAGGCGCCGAGGCGGGCGGCATCGAAGCTGAGCCGTTCGGCCGCGCCGGCGGACTGGATCAGCCTGTCGAGCTCGGCCGCCGTCGGCAGGCCGCGCTTCAGCAGCCAGTCGCCGCGGATCGCGAGCCGCAGGGTCCCGGGATCGGCGCGCTCGAGCGCGATCGTCGGGGGCTCATGGCCCGCCTCGAAGGGTATCGACGGCGTCGCTGTGCTCACGATCCTGCCCCCTCCACCACCGGTCATCGGCGGCGGCGCAGCCCCGGTCCCTGTTCGCGGCCGGCGGCGAAATCCATGCCCTTGCCCGAGCGGTATGAATTCCTAAAGAACTCGCCGCGCCGGGGTATCGTCGTCGGAGACTTTCTTGCTCGACCTCCGGCGCAACCGCGTTTCGAGGCGGTTCATCCCATCGACCGAGGCTATCGTCGCTAAACCCCACAGTGGAGGGCATCGCCTGTCGGCGGCGCGATCATGCCCTCGCAAACGCAACCTTCCCTACAGTCTATCTAACAGACGGTCGCAGGGATAAGGAATAGGGATTCGGACGAACGCTCGGGGGAAAGCGCCGCGAGGGCGGCGCGGAGGGGTTGTGTAACCTTTTCCGGCGGATTTGCCCCAAAGCCGACTTTAGAATCGCTTTAGGGACGTAGAATCGCTTTTGCGATGCGCACCGCCGATGGATGGCGGAAACCCTCCGGAGCGCCGACGCGGCGCCCCGGAGAGGATCGAGGCCGCGATCGACGCCTCAGCCGAGCTTGCCCATGGCGACGGCGGTGTCGCACATGCGGTTCGAGAATCCCCACTCGTTGTCGTACCAGGAGAGCACGCGCACGAGGCGGCCGTCGATCACCTGGGTCTGCTTCAGGTCGAAGGTCGAGCTGGCGGGGTCGTGGTTGAAGTCGCTCGAGACCAGCGGCCGATCGTTGACGGCGAGAATGCCGTTGAGCGGGCCGTTGCTGGCGGTCGCGGCCTTCACGATCGCCTTGTTGACGGCTTCGACGGTCGTCGCCTGCTTCGCGGTGAACTTGAAGTCGATGAGCGAGACGTTCGGCGTCGGCACGCGGATCGCCGTGCCGTCGAGCTTGCCGGCGAGTTCCGGCAGCACGAGCCCGACCGCCTTCGCCGCGCCCGTCGTGGTCGGGATCATCGAAAGCGCCGCGGCGCGGCCCCGGTAGAGATCCTTGTGCAGCGTGTCGAGCACCGGCTGGTCGCCGGTGTAGCTGTGGATCGTCGTCATGAAGCCCTGCTCGATGCCGATCGCCTTGTGCAGCACGGCCGCGACCGGCGCGAGGCAGTTGGTCGTGCAGGAGGCGTTCGAGACGACGGTGTGGCTCTTCTTGAGCTTGGTGTGGTTCACGCCATAGACGACGGTGAGGTCGGCGCCGGTGGCGGGCGCCGAGATCAGCACGCGCTTCGCGCCGGCCTCGAGATGCTTCGCCGCCTGTTCGCGCGCCGTGAAGAGGCCGGTGCATTCGAGCGCCACATCCACATTGAGCTTCTTCCAGGGCAGCTTCGCGGGGTCGCGCTCGGCGGTCACCGTCATCCAGCCGCGGCCGGCATCGATGGCGCCTTCCTTGGTCTTCACCTCGTGCGGGAAGCGGCCATGGACCGAATCGTGGCGCAGCAGGTGCGCATTGGTTTCGACCGGGCCGAGATCGTTGATCCCGACCACCTCGATGTCCTTGCGGCCGCTTTCCAGCACGGCGCGGAGCACGAGCCGCCCGATGCGGCCGAATCCATTGATGGCGACGCGAACAGCCATGAGACGAATCCTCTTCCTTCGATCAGAGTTTGGCGCGGACGGTCCGGACGACGGCTTCCGCGGTGATGCCGAAATGCTTGTAGAGATCGCCGGCGGGCGCCGAAGCGCCGAACCCCGCCATGCCGATCGCAGCCCCGCCCGCCCCGATATAACGCTCCCACCCGAAAGTGGTTGCAGCCTCGATTGCGACGCGGAGCGCGCTCGGCCCCAGCACCTGCTCGCGGTAGCGCGCGGATTGCGCGTCGAACAGCGTCCAGCAGGGGAGGGAGACGACGGCGGTGCCGATTCCGGCGGCCTCGAGCTGCGCCTGCGCCTCGACGGCGATCGAGACTTCGGAGCCGGTCGAGATCAGCGTGACCTGGCGCGGGCGCCGGGCCTCGGCGATCACATAGCCGCCCTTGGCCGAGAGGTTTTCGGCGCGATGCTCGGTGCGGAGCGTCGGCACCGCCTGGCGGGTCAGGGCGATGACGGACGGACGGTTCCTCTCGGCGAGCGCGAGGGCCCAGCACTCCGCCGTCTCGACCGTGTCGCAGGGCCGCATCACGAGCAGGTTCGGGATCGCGCGGAGGCTCGCCAGATGCTCGACCGGCTGATGGGTAGGGCCGTCCTCGCCGAGCCCGATCGAATCATGCGTCATCACATAGACGACCCGCTGCCCCATCAGCGCCGAAAGGCGGATCGCCGGCCGGCAATAGTCGGTGAAGACGAGGAAGGTGCCGCCATAGGGGATGAAGCCGCGATGCAGCGCGATGCCGTTCATCGCGGCCGCCATGCCGTGCTCGCGGACGCCGTAATAGATGTAGCGGCCGCCATAGTTCGCCGCCGTCACCGGCGCCATGTCCTTGGCCTTGGTGTTGTTCGAGCCGGTGAGGTCGGCCGAGCCGCCGAGCAGCTCCGGCAGCGTCGGCGCCATGGCCTCCAGCACCTTCTGCGAGGATTGCCGGGTCGCGAGCTTCGGCGCCTCGCTCGAGGCCGCCCGCTTCACCGCCTCGATGGTGGCGGCGAAGCTTTCGGGCAGATTGCCCGCGATGCGGCGGTCGAACTCCGCCCGCCTGGCGTGGCCGCCATGGCGCTCGGCCCAGCGCCTGTAATGCGGGCCGCCCTTCGCGCCCGCGTTCCGCCAGCCCTCTTTCACCGCCTCGGGCAGATGGAAGGCCGGATGCGGCCAGCCGAGCTTCTGGCGGGCGCCCGCCACTTCCTCGGCGCCGAGGGGCGAGCCGTGGGTCGCCGCCGTGCCGGCCTTTTTCGGCGCGCCGAAGCCGATCACGGTGCGGCAGGCGATCAGGCTCGGACGATCGGAGGTCTGCGCCCGCTCGAGCGCCGCGGCGACCGCCTCGGCATCGTGCCCGTCAACCCGCTCGGTCGCCCAGCCGCTCGCCGCGAAGCGCGCGAGCTGATCGTCCGAGACCGAAAGATCGGTCGGGCCGTCGATCGAGATGCTGTTGTCGTCGAAGAGCACGACGAGCCGGTTGAGCTTGAGATGGCCCGCGAGCGAGATCGCCTCGTGGCTCACCCCTTCCATCAGGCAGCCGTCGCCAGCGATGACATAGGTGCGGTGATCGACGAGCTCGGCGCCGAACTCCGCCGCGAGGATGCGCTCGGCGAGCGCCATGCCGACGGCGTTCGCCAGCCCTTGGCCGAGCGGGCCGGTGGTGGTCTCGATGCCGGCGGCGTGCCCGTGCTCCGGGTGGCCCGCGGTGCGCGAGCCGAGCTGGCGGAAGCGCCGCAGCTCCTCGAGCGTCATGTCGGCATAGCCGCTCAGATGCAGCAGCGCATAGAGCAGCATCGAGCCATGGCCGGCCGAGAGCACGAACCGGTCGCGGTCCGGCCAGTCGGGATGGGCGGGATCGTGCTTCAGAAAGCGCGTCCACAGCACCGTCGCCGCATCGGCCATGCCCATCGGCATGCCGGGATGACCCGAATTGGCCTTCTCGACCGCGTCCATGGCGAGGGCGCGGATCGCATTTGCGAGCTCGCGATGGCCGACCGCCCGGTCGGCGGTGGCAGCGGGCGACGCGGTAGCTGATGTCATGGCGGAACTTCGGAAATTGCCGGAAAACACCGGCGCGTCGATCGCGCCCGATGGCGCGCAACATGCCGCCCGGTCCGGGACCCGTCAACCCTCCGGGGGCGACGCCCGAGCGGCATTTCCGCACCCGGGCGCGGCCGTTGACGCGCCGAAGCCCGCAACCCTATGCTGCGGCTTCTCAACGACGTGCGGTAAGCAATTCTAAGAGGTGAGGAAAACACCGTCATGTCGCGGCTACCGGACTCTATCGACCATCTGGAAGCGGCGATCGAACGCCTGGAGCGCTCGATCGATGCGCGCGAACGCATGGGCCATGGCGAGCGCGACCGGCTTTCCACCGAGCTTCATGCGCTGCGCGCGACTCATGCCGCGCTGCAGACCGAGGCGCGCAGCATCTATGCGCGGCTCGATCAGATCATCGGCCGGCTCAAGGCCGTGACGGAATCGTGAAATGCCGAAAGTGACGCTCAGCATCAACGGCCGCCCGTACGACGTGACCTGCGATCCGGGGCAGGAGCAGCATGTCATGACGCTCGGCCGCGACATCGACGAGCGCGTGGGCAAGCTCGCCGAAAGCGTGGGGCAGGTGGGGGACAATCGTCTCCTGCTGATGGCGGCGCTCATCATCTCCGACGAGCTCGAGACCACGCGCGCCTCGGCGAACGACGCGGCGCGGCGCGCCGGCGAAGCGGAGAGCGGCCGTGCCGCCGAGCAGGTCGAGCGCACCGCGCGCCGAATCGACGCTATTGCTGCCCGGCTGGAAGCTCCCTAGATTCCTTCATGGACGGCGCTGCGCGGTGCGACAGAGCCACTGATCCCTGGGGCCAATGACTATCTCTAGGGAGCTGTCACTGGCCGGACTCAGGTCCGGGTACATGGCGCCCACCTGCTTAGGCAGGCCACAGAGGATAGTATCGCTCATCGGCCGAGGCGGCGTCGTCCGCTCCTCCCGCCAGCGACGCGGCGAGGGCCGCCAGCCATGACGGCCGATCCCGGTCGCTCCGATCTCCCGAGCCTTGTCGAGGCCAAGCGCACGCTGCGCCGCATGGCGACCGAGCGCCGCCGCGCGCTCGCGGCCGATGGAGATATCGTTGCCGCGGGCATGGCGGCGGCCGATCTCGTTTGCTCGGCGATCCGCCCGGATCCCTCGATGGCCGCCTCGGGCTACTGGCCGCTCGAGAGCGAGTTCGACGCGCGGCCGGCGCTGGCCCGGCTTCACGCGGCAGGCCACGCGGTCGGGCTGCCGGTCGTGGTCGGGGCGGGCCATCCGTTGCTGTTCCGGCGATGGCATCCGACGCTGGCGCTCGTTCGCGGCGCCTTCGGAGTGATGATGCCGCCGCCGAGCGAGCCGACGATCGAGCCGTCGCTGCTGCTCGTGCCGATGCTCGCCTTCGATCGCGACGGCTATCGGCTGGGCTACGGCGGCGGCTTCTACGACCGGACGCTCGCGCTCAGGCGCAAGGCGGGACGGACCATCGCGGTCGGCATCGGATTTGCCTGACAGGAGGTCGCGCATGTGCCGCGCGGCGACTACGATCAGCCGCTCGACTGGATCGTCACCGAAGCGGCGGCGACGCCCATCGGCTTGAGGTAACGGCATGCGGATTCTTTTTCTGGGCGATCTCGTGGGGCGGACGGGGCGGCAGGCGGCGGTAGAGGCGCTGCCGCGGCTGCGGCGCGATCTCGCGCTCGATTTCGTCGTGGTGAACGGCGAGAACGCCGCGCATGGCTTCGGCATCACCGAGAGGATCTGCGAGGAGCTCTACGCCGCGGGCGCCGACGTGGTGACGACTGGCAATCATGTCTGGGACCAGAAGGAGACGGCCGGCTTCATCGGCAACGACGGGCGGCTGCTGCGGCCGGAGAACTTCCCCGCAGGGACGCCCGGGCGCGGCTACGGCATCTACACGGCACGGAACGGCCGCGCCGTGCTGGTGGCGAACCTGATGGGGCGGCTCTTCATGGATCCGCTCGACGATCCCTTCGCCGCCGCCGAGCGCATCCTGGCGACGGCGCGCCTCGGCCGCGACCTCGCGGCGATCCTCTTCGATTTCCACGCCGAGGCCACCAGCGAGAAGATGGCCTTCGCGCATATGGTGGACGGGCGCGTCTCGCTCGTGGTCGGGACACACACCCATGTGCCGACGGCCGATCACGCGATCCTGCCCGGCGGCACCGCCTATATGAGCGATGCCGGCATGTGCGGCGACTACGATTCCGTGATCGGCATGCGCAAGGCCGAGCCGGTGCGCCGCTTCGTCAGCAAGCTTCCGACCGAGCGCATGACGCCGGCGGAAGGGCCGGCCACGATCTGCGGCCTCTATCTGGAAACGGACGACGCGACCGGCCTCGCACGGCGAATCGAGCCCTTGCGCGAAGGCGGGCGGCTCTCGCCGCATTGGCCTGCCGTTCCGGCAGTCTGAGAATTCCGGAGCGGCCCGAGAACTTCGGAAATGTCGCCGGCGCCGCGGGGTACCGTCAGGCGATCGGCGCGCTCAGGAGCGTCCGGCCGATCACCTCATCGAGCCGCCGGCTGCGTTCGGACATGTCCTCGGCGAGGCGACGCGCGGCCTCGGGGTCGGCCCGGCCGGCGAGCGCGAGGTCGAGCGCGGTTTCGAGCGAGGGGATGGCGGTGCCGCCCACCATGTCGCCGATCTGGGCCGCCAGCATGCGCAGCCCCGCGGCCGGGTCGGCATCCGTCGGGCGGATCCGGGCGGGAAATACGGGCAAGGAGCGTTTCATGCGCGCCATCCTGTCGTTCGTCGCAGTCCCGGCGTCATGCAGGGACCTATCCACCTAAGGAACAAGATTAAACAATCCTTGAATCGGCCGGCCATCGGTCTTGGGCGGCTGCGCGTTTCCTGCTAGAACCCGCCGAATCCTGCCCTGTTGACGCCCCGCCGGCCGTGCGATAGCCAGAGCGGATTCCGCAAAATATGGTAGGGTTCTACCGATAGACCTCAGGATGTTGAGGGATTCATGGCCGGCCATTCGCAATTCAAGAACATCATGCACCGGAAGGGCGCGCAGGATGCCAAGCGCGCCAAGGTCTTCACCAAGCTGATCCGCGAACTGACGGTGGCCGCCCGGACCGGCTCCCCCGATCCGCTCGCCAATCCCCGGCTCCGCGCCGCCATGACCGCGGCCCGCAACGCCAACATGTCGAAGGACACCATGGAGCGCGCGATCAAGCGCGGCGCCGGCGGCTCCGACGACACCAACTACGAGGAAGTCCGCTACGAGGGCTATGGCCCCGGCGGCGTCGCCATCATCGTCGAGGCGCTGACCGACAACCGCAACCGGACCGCCTCCGAGGTCCGCACCGCCTTCTCGAAATGCGGCGGCAATCTCGGCGAGAGCAACAGCGTCTCCTTCATGTTCGGCCGCAGCGGCCTGATCCGCTTCGCGCCCGAGGCGGCGGGCGCCGAGGCCATGTTCGAGGCCGCGCTCGAGGCCGGCGCCGAGAACGTCGAGAGCGACGAGACTGGGCACGAGATCGTCACCCAGCCCGAGGATTTCGCGGCTGTGCGCGACGCGCTCGAGCAGAAGTTCGGTCCGCCCGCTTTTGCGAAGCTCGCCTGGCGGCCGCAGAACACCGTGCCGGTCGACGGCTCCGCCGCCGAGACGCTGCTCAAGCTGATCGATCAGCTCGAGGACAATGACGACGTGCAGACCGTGTCGGCGAACTACGAGATCTCGGACGAGGAACTGGCGCGGCTGACGGCCTGACCGTCGCGCCCCGGCGGCCGCGGCCGCCGAGCACGAGGAGCTGCGAATCGCGATGCGCCTGTTGGGGCTCGATCCGGGCCTGCGCCATACCGGTTGGGGCGTCGTCGATATGGCGGGGAACCGCCTCACCTATGTGGCGGACGGCGCCGTGCATTCCGACGGCGGGCGCGAGCTCGCCGAGCGGCTGGTCGAGCTGCATGACGGGTTGCGCGCGGTGATCGAGCGCTACCGCCCCGACGCGGCCGCGGTCGAGGAGACCTTCGTCAACAAGAACCCGACCTCGACCCTGAAGCTCGGCCTCGCGCGCGGCGTGGTGCTGCTGGTGCCGGCGCTGGCCGGCCTCCCGGTTGCGGAATATCCGGCCAACCTCGTCAAGAAATCGGTGGTCGGCGCCGGCCACGCCGACAAGCAGCAGGTCCAGCGCATGGTGAAGCTGCTGCTCCCGGGCTGCCTGATCCAGACGCCCGACGCCGCCGACGCGCTCGCGGTCGCCATCTGCCACGCCCATCACGCCGGCACGCTCGCCCGCTGGCAGCAACCGGCCGCCGCCGCGGGGGTGGCGCGGTGATCGCGCGGCTGACCGGCATCATCGACAGCGCGGCCGCGGATTCCTGCATCCTCGAGGTGGGCGGCGTCGGCTATCTCGTCTTCGCCTCGGCCCGCACGCTCGGCCAGCTTCCGCGCGGCGGCGAAGCGGCGAGCCTGCATATCGAGACGCATGTGCGCGAGGACCATATCCATCTCTACGGATTCGCCACGATCGAGGAGCGCGACTGGTTCCGGCTGCTGACGACCGTGCAGGGCGTCGGTGCGAGGCTGGCGCTGGCGCTGCTCGGCACGCTCGCCCCCGCCGCGCTCGCCGAAGCCGTGCTGGTGCAGGACAAGACGAGCCTGACGCGCGCCTCCGGCGTCGGGCCGAAGCTCGCCCAGCGGATCGTGAGCGAGCTCAAGGACAAGGTCGGCGGGATCGCGCTCGCGGCCGGCGTTGCCGCCGCGGAGGGCGAGCCCCGGGGCGCGGTCGCCGACGCGGTGTCGGCCCTGGTCAATCTCGGCTATCGCCGGGCGGAGGCGCTGGGCGCCGTCTCGGGTGCGGCGCGGTCGCTCGGCGGCGGCGCCTCGGCCGAGGCGCTCATCCGCGCCGGCTTGAAGGAGCTCAGCCATTGACCGAAGCCCGGGTCATCACCGGCGATCACCGCCCCGAGGACGGCGGCGAGATCGGCATCCGTCCGCTCTCGCTCGACGAGTTCGTCGGCCAGCAGCAGCTCCGCGAGAACCTCCGCATCTTCATCCAGGCGGCGCGCGCCCGCGCCGAGGCGCTCGACCATGTGCTGCTGTTCGGACCGCCGGGCCTCGGCAAGACGACGCTGGCGCAGATCGTGGCGCGCGAGCTCGCGGTCGGGTTCCGCGCGACCTCGGGGCCGGTGATCCAGCGCGCCGGCGACCTCGCGGCGCTGCTGACCAACCTCCAGCCGCGCGACGTGCTCTTCATCGACGAGATCCACCGGCTCAGCCCGGCGGTCGAGGAAATCCTCTACCCCGCCATGGAGGACCAGCAGCTCGATCTCATCATCGGCGAGGGGCCGGCCGCGCGCTCGGTGCGCATCGACCTGCCGCCCTTCACCCTGGTCGGCGCGACGACGCGCTCCGGCCTCATCACCACGCCCTTGCGCGAGCGTTTCGGCATCCCGCTGCGGCTGCTCTTCTATACGCCGCAGGAGCTGGAGCAGATCGTGCGCCGCGGGGCGGGACTGCTCGGCATGGCGATGGATGCGAGTGGGGCAGCCGAGATCGCGAGGCGCGCGCGCGGCACGCCGCGCATCGCGGGGCGGCTGCTGCGCCGCGTGCGCGATTTCACGGCCGTGGCCGGGATCGCGAAGATCGACGCCAAAGCCGCCGACGCCGCCCTCAATCGCCTCGACGTGGACGGGCTCGGGCTCGACGCCATGGACCGCCGATATCTCCGCTGCATCGCCGATCACTATGCCGGCGGTCCGGTCGGGGTCGAGACGCTCGCCGCCGCGCTCTCCGAACAGCGCGACGTCATCGAGGAGGTGATCGAGCCCTTCCTCATCCAGCGCGGCCTGCTCCAGCGCACGCCGCGCGGCCGCATGCTGACCGGCGGCGGCTACCGCCATCTCGGGCTGGAGGAGCCGCAGCGGGCGGGCCAGCTCGAGCTGCTGGCGGGTGTGCCGATCGATCCCGCGGAGGTGCCGGTTGACTGAGCCCGGGCAACGGCCCGGGGCGGCGCATCGGTGGCCGGTGCGGGTCTATCTCGAGGACACCGACGCCCTCGGCATCGTCTATTACGTCAATTATCTCCGCTTCGCGGAGCGCGCCCGGACCGAGTTTCTGCGGGAAATCGGCGCCGATCACAGCGCCATGATCGCGGAAGACGGCCTCAATTTTGCCGTAACTCGTTGCGAGGTTGCCTATCGTAGGCCGGCACGACTCGACGATCTGCTCGAGGTCGAGACCAGCCTGCTCGCGCTGGGGGGCGCCACGCTGGAGTTGCAACAGCGGATCCTGCGCGGGCAGGAAGAGGTCACGCGGATCAAGGTCGCTCTCGCCTGCATGAACCGGGCGGGCCGCCCGCGCCGCGTGCCGTCGGCATTACGGAAGCTATTGGATGGGTTCGTGAAATCTGAGGAGCGAGTGGGGTAAATGGAGAACCAGATTACTGCGACGGATCTTGCGGGGTCGGCGCCGCCGCCGGATCTGACGATCATCGGCCTGTTCTTGCAGGCGGATCTCATCGTCAAGCTCGTCATTCTCATTCTTGTCGTGGCCTCGTTCTGGACCTGGGCGATCATCTTCGACAAGGCGCTCCGCATCCGGCGCCTCACGGCGCAGGCGCGCCAGTTCGAGGAATCCTTCTGGTCCGGCGGCTCGCTCGAGGAGCTGTTCGACCGCATCGCCAACCGCCCGCCGGATCCGATGGCGACCGTGTTCGTGGCGGCGATGCGCGAATGGCGCCGCTCCGCCGCGAAGGGTCTGCTCGCGACCGATCAGCTCCGCACCAGCCTGCAAGACCGCATCGAGCGCGTGATGGACATCACCCTCGGCCGCGAGATGGAGCAGCTCGAGCGGCACCTCATCTTCCTCGCCTCGGTCGGCTCGGCGGCCCCCTTCATCGGTCTCTTCGGCACGGTCTGGGGCATCATGAACAGCTTCGCCTCGATCGCGGCGGCCAAGAACACGACGCTGGCGGTCGTCGCGCCCGGCATCGCCGAGGCGCTGTTCGCGACCGCGCTCGGTCTCGTCGCCGCGATCCCGGCCGTGCTCGCCTATAACAAGCTCTCCGGCGACATCGGCCGCTACGGCAACCGCCTCGAGGCCTTCGCCGGCGAGTTCGGCGCGATCCTCTCGCGGCAGCTCGAGGAGAAGCGCTGATGGCCATCGGTATGGGCGTCGCGGCTGCAGCGCGGCGCCGCGCCCGCAAGGGCGGCTACCGGCCGATGAGCGAGATCAACGTGACGCCGATGGTCGACGTCATGCTGGTGCTGTTGATCATCTTCATGGTGACGGCGCCGCTGCTGACGACGGGCGTGCCGGTCAACCTGCCGCAGACCTCGGCCGACACGCTGACGGAGCAGACCGAGCCGCTGGTGGTCTCGGTCGATGCGCAGGGCAAGGTCTTCCTGCAGGACACCGAGATCGACACCGGCACGCTGATCGCCCGGCTGCAGGCGATCACGCAGAACAAGCAGGACACGCGCATCTATGTGCGCGGCGACAAGGCGATCGACTATGGCCGCGTGATGGAAGTCATGGGGCTGGTGAAGGGCGCCGGATTCTCCCAGGTGGCATTGATCGTCGAGCAGCCGCCGGAGGCGACGAGGGCGACGCAGATTGGAAACTGACGGCACCAACATCGGTCGCGGCGCATTCCTCAGCGCCGGCTTCCATGTCGTCGTGATGCTGGTTCTCTATCTGGGGCTGCCGGAATGGTTCGTTCCCGAGGAGTTCCAGCAGCCGGTCGCGGTCGACATGGTGGATCTCGCGGATGTAACCAATCCGCCGAAGCAGGAAGAGCCGGTGCCGGACCCGATCCCGGCGAAGAAGCCGGAGCCGCCGAAACCCGCACCGCAGGCCGAGGAAACGCCCCCGCCGCCGCCCGAGCCGACCCCGCCGGCGCCGACGCCACCGGCGCCGCAGGTGGCCGAGCTGCCGCAGCCGACCGAGGCCGTGCCGGAGCCGGAACCCGAGCCGCAGCCCGAGGCCGAGGAGCCCGAGGCGGTCCTGGAGCCGCTGCCGCCCACCAAGCCGCAGCCGCCGCAGCCCGAGCCCGAGGAGACCCAGGAAGCGGCCGCCCCGGCGCCGGAGGATCCGCTCGCCTCGCTGCTCAAGAACGTCGAGCAGATGAAGCAGCCGGAACTGGAGACGGCCGCCGCCGTTCCTGAGACGCAGACCCCGGTACCACAGACGCAGCAGAACCTTTCGGACGCGCCGCTGACCATGAGCGAGATCGACGCCATCCGCCAGCAGATCTCCCGCTGCTGGAACATTCCGGCCGGCGCTCGCGACGCGGAAAACCTCATCGTCGAAATTCGCGCCATGTTCAACCCCGACGGATCGGTCGCGCACGCCGAGATTCTGAACACCGGTCGCATGGCCTCGGACCCATTCTATCGCGCCGCGGCGGAAAGCGCCTATCGCGCGGTGCTGCAGTGCAGCCCGCTTCAGATGCCGGCGAAGAAATACAACATCTGGAAGACCGTCCTGCTCAGGTTCAATCCGAAGGAGATGCTCGGCACATGATTCTCTTTTCCATGGCGCGCCGTATCGCGGCGCTCGCCCTGACCCTGTTGCTGGTCGCGACCTTGCGCGATGCCGCGGCGCAGGAGCTGCGCATCGACATCACCGAGGGCGGCTACAACCCGATGCCGATCGCGATCACGGATTTCTACGGTGCCAATCCGAACGACGCGACGACGGGCGGCAACATCTCGCGCGTGGTCGCGGCGGACCTCGAGCGCTCGGGTCTCTTCAAGCCGATCGATTCGCGCTCCTTCATCCAGACGCCGGACTCGCTCCGCGTGCAGCCCCGCTTCGGCGACTGGCGCGTGATCAATGCCCAGGCGCTGGTCAGCGGCACGACGGAAGCGCAATCGGACGGCCGGCTCCGCGTCGAGTTCCGGCTCTGGGACGTCTATGGCGAGCAGCAGATGACCGGCCTCGCCTATTTCACGCAGCCGGAGAACTGGCGCCGCGTCGCGCACATCATCGCCGACGCGATCTACAAGCGCCTCACCGGCGAGGACGGCTATTTCGACTCCCGCATCGTCTATGTCGCGGAATCGGGCCCGTGGGACCGGCGCGTGAAGCGGCTCGCCATCATGGATCAGGACGGCGAGAACCACCGCTTCCTCACCGACGGCAGCAATCTCGTGCTGACGCCGCGCTTCTCGCCCTCGACGCAGGAGATCACCTATCTCGCCTATTTCAACAACCGGCCGCGGGTCTATCTCTTCAACATCGACACCGGCCAGCAGGAAGTGCTGGGCGACTTTCCCGGCATGACGTTCGCGCCGCGTTT
>CADEFF010000056.1:0-22780 GCA_902826565.1 uncultured Rhodospirillaceae bacterium
TCCCGTATAGGAGCCTTCGCCGAACAGGTCCTGATAAACGTCCGAAACGGCAGAGGCGTACGAATCGATGCCGCCGACGCTGGAGAAGATGCGCTGAAAGACCGAGCCTTCGCGCCCAACCGGCAGCGACGGCGTCACCCGCGGCTGCAGGATGGCGTAGCCTTCCACCACCCTGCCCTTCCGCGGGTCGAAGCGCGCCGCATTGAGCGGATGCGCCATCTTGCCGATGAGGCGCCGAACCGATTCGCGCGGCAGCCGCGTATCGGCATCGAGCGTAATCACGTAGCGCACATTGGCCGGCACCCGAGGCGGACGGCCGGCAATCGGCAGAAAGGTCGTGTCGGTGGCGCCGCGGAGCAGCCGGTTCAATTCATGCAGCTTGCCGCGCTTGCGTTCCCACCCGATCCATCGCCCCTCGCGCTCGTTCCAGATCCGCCGACGGTGGAGCAGGAGAAATCGAGCGCCATCCGGGGCGGGGCCGTGGCGGCGATTGAGTTCCTCGATGGCCCCGGCGGCGGTGTCCAACAGCGCCTTGTCGCCTGCACGATGCTCGCTGTCGGCATCGGTCCAGTCGGAGAGCAGCGCATAATGCAGATCGCCCTCGGTGCTGGCGAGATAGTGGATCTCCAGCCGCTCGACCTGCTCGCGCACACCCTCGATCGAGCTCAGCAGCGTCGGCACGGCGATGAGCGTACGCAACCGATCCGGGATCCCCTCGCGCAACTCCATCGCCGGCAGGCGCGTGGCACGAAAACCACGCGTCACGCCGCGATTGATGAGAGCGACGGCGAGGTCGATGGCAGGGATTATTCCCAGCCATGCGAAGAGGACAAGCCAGCCGCCGCCGAAGCCCACCCGCGCCGAAACCCATAAGGGGATCGCCAGAAGCAACGCGCCCAGGATCGCGCCGGCCCCGACATAGCCGCCGATGCCGACGTTGCGTCCGAGCCGACCGAACCAGGCATTGGGCGGCGGCCGGTAACCGATGAGGGCCTCGAACGCCCGGCGCCCGCCCGCGATCAGATGATAGCCGGGATCGGCGCGGCGCGAATCGGCGAGCCGGGCATCCGCCGCCGAGGCGTTCAATGCAGCGAGGACGGCGCTGCGCGCGATGTCGAGCTCCGAGCGGGGCGAGCCGCGCGCCAGCACCTCGATCGCGGTGCGATAGAGATTGCGCGTGGGGAAATCCATCTCGAGATAGTGATCGGTGACCGAGAGGATGCGGTCCACCGGACTCACGCGTTCGAACAGCTCCGTCCAATCCACATCGGCGATAAGACGCAGGCTCAGGATGATGTTGCGTACCGTGACGCTGGCCGAGCCCTGGCGCTGATGTTCGTCCCGAACGAGGGCATCGGCGGTCGTGTTCTGCGCCGCCAGCCTTCCGTCGAGCCAGGCAAGCACGGGCGCGATGCGCGGATCCTGATCGTGCAGCCGATGCACGAGCTGCACCGCCAGCGCCCGTGGCAAGGGTGTGCGCCCATAGGCCGACAGCAGTGCGGCGGCTGGCTCAGGTGCCCGGTCGACCGCGCCCACCAGCCGGCGCACCAGCTCGTCCGCCTCCTTGCGCGCCTCGTAGCTCTGCATCACCCGATCGGCAAGGCGCCGCAGATTTTCAGTGAGCACGATCCGAAGCGTGATCGACACGGCCCAGAGCTCACCGATCGTCAGCGGATCGACCTCCTGGTAGGCCTGGAGGTAACGACAAAAGATTTCCGGATCAAAGCGGCTGTCGGTATGGGCCACATAGGCCCAGGCGACACCGAAGACGCGCGGATAGCCGGCGAAAGGCCCCTCCGCCAGCTTCGGAAGCTGACGGTAGTAGCCCGGCGGCAGATCGGAACGGATCTGCCGGATCTGGCTTTCGACAAGATGGAAATTGTCGATCAGCCACTCCGCCGCCGGCGTGATCGCATAGTTCTCCTCGATCGACGTCGCGATCGAGTGATACGCCTGGAGGAGACGGGCCGCATTCTCGACGACGCGCCTCGCCAGCGGGTAGACCTTGACCGGCTTCGGCGTCACGGGCTGGGCCGCGGCGAGCGTTCTCGCATGCTGCTCCAACCGCTCGATGCTCATCAGCTCTTCGCGGATGGGCTCGGAACCTTCCCATAGCGAAGTCGCGGCCGCCGATGCCAGATTCCGTCGGATGAAGGCGATCAACAGAAAACCTCTGACTGAAGGGCGACCGCCGCGTGATCTCTACGCCCGACCGCCGCTGTCGCATCCGGGGACGCGGGCATTCATTCCAGGCGGCACGGGAGACGACGGCTCGGGCATCCGAGGACGCCAGCGAGGAGCCTGCATCGATGCAGCGCGGCGACCGGCACCGCTCAGGAGCCTCGCACCTCGCCCCGGTCGGAAGGCCTTCCGACCGGAATCCGACGGCCAAGGTGACGCGCCACGGAAGGAGCCGAGGTGCCAACCGCGAAGATCGCCGCGCGCAACTCCTTCTCGGTCACATTCCAGATCTCGCACCACCAGTCGCGCTCCCAGGACACGGTGAGGTTGATTCGCACGGGGATCGAGCTCCGAAAATCGAGCTTGAGGTTGTTGGGCATGGGGGACTCTCACGCATGGAAAGAGGCTATGACTATCAACGTAGGATCGGATGGTAAGTTCCGCGCCCACCGGAAATTGCACAGCGGGAGTGCCGGTCCTGCAGGGCGGTTCGTAAACGACGCCCGACCGCGCGGAAGACGCGTTGGCGGTTTGCAGAACGGCCGGCGGCCGGTCAAACTCCGGCGCGGCAGATCACAATGGGGACGGCGAATGGCATCCACCGACAAGCTGCGCGTCTATCTCGACAACTCCGGCGATGTTCCACCGGTCTTTCTCATCACCGACGAGCGGCTCGAGGAGTTCCGTCGCAAGCATCCCGTCATCGCCGCCCGATGCGAATTCAGGATCGGCAAGGGACCTCAGTCCTTTGCCGAAGCGATGCGGGATGCCGAGGTGCTGGTCGGCTGGGACTTCCCGCGTGCCGGCCTCCGCGACAAGGCGCCGCACCTTCGCTGGGTCCAGCTCATCGGCGCGGGCGTCGACCACCTGCTGCCGCTCGACTGGCTGCCTTCGGGGCTTACGCTCACCCGCGCGAGCGGAGCGCACCGGCCGAAGGCGGACGAATTCATGATGCTGTCCCTCCTCATGCTCAACAACCGCATGCCCGAGATCGTAAGCAATCAGCACAAGGGACAATTCGACTACGTGTACAGCACTCCCATCACGGGAAAGACCGTTCTTCTCGTCGGACTCGGCGCGACGGGATCGGCAGCAGCGGCAAGCGCGCGGAAGCTCGGCATGAAGGTCATCGCCGTGACGAATACCGTCGCGCCCCACCCCGATGTGGACGAGGTCCATGCCGCCGACTCGCTAGCGGCGCTTCTGCCGCGTGCGGATTTCGTCGTGGTTACCGTGCCGAAGACCTCGAAGAGCGGCGGATTGATCGGGCATGCGGAACTGAAGCGCATGAAGCGCGGTGCGGCCATCGTTAATCTCGGCCGTCTCGGCGTCATCGACGAGGCGGCGATGATCGAATGCCTGGAGGACGGCCATCTCTCCGGCGTCGTCTACGATATCCAGGACCCGCGGGAAGTGCCGTCGCCCGAGAAGCTCTGGACGACCGATAACCTGATCCTGATCCCCCACAGCCTGAACAACGACCCGGAGCGGTTTCTTCCGAACTCGCTCGCGATTCTGTTCGACAATATCGAGCGCTATCTTGCCGAGCGGCCACTTTTGAACCGCGTCGATCCGACCAAGGAATATTGACGGGCTATTGCCACGGCCGGCGCGGCGCCGGCTCAGGGAAATGCCGGCTTTGCGGCGGGCCGATCAGCCTCCGTATAGAACGCATCGGCATGACAGTCGCCCGGCGCGACCTGGAGGCGCTGCAACGCGGTCTTGCAGCTTTCGACCATGACGGGCGGGCCCGCCAGATAGGATGTCCAACCGGCGAGGGTTCCGAAATCCCGGGCGACGGCGTCCGCCAGAAAGCCTGTCCTCCGCGCCGTGGGTGCCGAGGGCTGCGAAAGCACGGGAACGAAGGTAAGGTTCCGATGCGCGGCCGCCAGCGCCTGGAAATGCGCCTCGAGATAAAGGTCCCGCTCGTCCCGCACGCCAAAATAAAGGAAGAGCGGATTGCCGAAACCGTTGCGCAGCGCCGTCTCGACGATGGATTTGATCGGTGCCAGGCCCGAGCCGCCGGCAAGCGCGATCACCGGCCCCGGATGGGATTTCCTGAGGAAGGAGGTGCCGTAGGGACCGCGCAGCGCCACGATGTCTCCCGGCTTCAACTCGCGATGCACATAGCCGCTCGCGACACCGCCTGCCGTGAGGCGGATGTGGAAGACGAGATGCGGCTCGTCCGGCCGGTTCGCCATGGAGTAGTCGCGGCCGGGCAATGTCCCGAACCCGAGGTTGACGAACTGGCCGGCCGAGAACTCGAGCGGCCTCCCGTCGCAAGGCTCAAGAGTCACGTATTTGATGTCGTGGGTGGCCGAAGCGACGGCCGTGACGCGGCATTCGATCTTCCGCAAGGGATGGGATTCGCTTTCCGCTGGCGCTTCGAAGCTCACCTCGCAGTCGCCGATCGGTACCGCCGAGCAGGCGAGGATCCAGCCCTGCGCGCGCTCCTCCTCCGTCAAAGCGAAGCGGGAATAGTCGAGATACCGCACCTCGCCGGAGAGCAGCTTCGATTTGCAGCTTCCGCAGGTTCCCGAGTGGCAGCCGAACGGATAGTTGATGTCCTCGGCAAGCGCCGCCTCGAGGATCGTATCGTTGTCGCCGACGTCGATCGTTCGGCCGAGAGAGGCGATCGTTACCTTATGCGCCATCCGGATCCCGCGCGTCCCTCTGTGTTAGCGCCGTTGCCGGCCTTGGCCGACGCGCACGCGATCTTGCCGCTCCCCGAGGCGTGTCCGGTATTACGAAAGATCGCAAGCCGGGAAAAGGGAGTTGGAATGCGAATCCAACTCCCTCTCCTCAGGCAGAAGCGGCCCCGCGGGGACGCAAACGGCCTTGCCTACTCGGCCGAAGGCCCGCCGGCCGGAACATATTCGCGCTTGACGTGGAAATAGCCGCCGAGCTCGTCGCGATAGGGCCTCTCGAACTCGATCCAGGTCCCGTTGGTTTCCATATATTCGAGCATGGTGTTGAGGAAGGCGAGCAATTCGGGCTCCTTGTGCTTGATCGCCCAGGCGAGCGGCGACACGTCGAGCGGACTGGCGCCGAACAGGCTGGTGAGCTGCTCCGGATGCTCCTGTACGTCGCGCGCGCTGATGAAGGCGTCCCAATAGGCCGCGTCAGCGTGCCCGGCCAGCACCTCGAGCGAGGCCTGGCTCTGGTTCGAGCTTTCCACGCCGACGATCTTCGCCTTCGTGAAATGCGCCTTCAGATAGTCGTAGGGGGCGCCGCCGAGCTGCGAGGCGATGGTGAGCCCTTCCTGGTCGAGATCGGCCAGCTCCTTGACATCCTTGAATTTGGATTCGGCGTCCGCCGTGCGGACGACGACGTCGTTGCCCATGTAGGCGAAGGGCTGCGTGAAGGCGAGCGCCAGCGAACGCTGCGGCGTCGCGAAGGAACCCCCGACGAAGATGTCGATCTGGTCGGACTGGAGCGCGGCGGCGAACGTCGACCAGCCGACCTCGACCCACACCGGCTTGATCTTGATCGACTCGAACATGAAGTTGAGCGCTTCGATCACGAAGCCGGACAGTTCTCCCGACTGCGGATCGCGGTTCATCAGCGGCGGATAGATGATGTAGCCGAGATGGATCTCCTTCGAATCCAGGATTTCGTCGAGTTCGCGGGCCTCGGCCTTCGGCGCCGTTCCGACCAGGAACGCAAGCATCAGCGCGGCGGCAACGGCCGTGTAGATTCCTGACATCACTCTGCTCATGGCATCCTCCCTTGGATTTGCGCGTCGTTGTTGGCCGGCAGGTCTCGAGCGGCTCGATCTCTCGCCGGTTGCGGTGGGATCGTCAATGCAGAACCTTGCTGATGAAAGCCCGCGTCCGTGGATGGGTCGGGTTGCGCAATATCTGCTCGGGCGGCCCCTCTTCCACGATGACGCCTCCGTCCATCATCACCACCCGGTCGGCGACCTCGCGCGCGAAGCCCATCTCGTGCGTGACCACGACCATCGTGGTGCCATGGCTCAGGCTTTCGGCGTTTCGTGCGAGCGAACGCATCACGTCGAGCACTTCGCCGACCAGCTCCGGATCGAGCGAGGAAGTGGGTTCGTCGAAAAGCATCGCCTTCGGCTCCATCGCGAGCGCCCGTGCGATCGCCGCGCGCTGCATCTGCCCGCCCGAAAGCAGGTTCGGATAGGCGTCTCGTTTCTCCTCCAGCCCGACGAGACGGAGGACCTCGAGTCCGCGCGCCATTGCAACGGCCCGATCGGTCTTCTTCACGACGATCAGCCCTTCGATGACGTTCTGCAGCACCGTCTTGTGCGGCCAGAGATGAAAATGCTGGAAGACCATGCCCATATGAGCGCGCATCTCGGCGATATTGCGTTCCCGGTCGCGCACACGCCGGCCGCCCGCACCGTCGACATAGCCGACAAGCCCGCCGTCGAAATACACCTCGCCCTTCTCGTATTCCTCCAGAAAGTTGAGGCAGCGAAGCATGGTCGATTTGCCCGATCCGCTCGGCCCGACGATCACCATCACCTCGCCCGGCCTGACGTCGAGCGAGACGCCCTTCAGCACCTCGAGCGAGCCGTAGCTCTTGTGCAGGTTGCGGATCCGGAACATCGGCCGCGACTGGGCGTCATCAGGCATCGTCATCGGTCCCGTTCCTGTTCATGCGGCCTCCCGGCCATTGTCGGCGATCCCGCCCGGCCGGCGTCAGCGCTGGGTTCCCGCGCCCCAATATCGCTCCAGCAGGCGGGACGCGTAGATCAGGGGATAGATCATGATCCCGAAGACCACCGCGATCGCCGTATAGACCTCGAGCGGTCGGTAGGTGGAGGTGATGAGAACGTTCGAGGCGTGCAGCAGTTCATAGACCGCAAGCACCGAGCCGAGCGTGGTGAGCTTTATGAGGCTCGCGGTTTCGTTCATGAAGGGCGGGATCATGCGCCGCACCGCCTGCGGCAGGATGATCTGCCGCATGAGCTGGTGATAGACCATGCCGACGGACTTGCCCGCATCGATCTGCCCGCGGTCGATCGAAAGGATGCCGCCGCGGAAGATCTCGCCGAAATAGGCGGCCGTATGCAGGCCGAGGCCGAGGCCCACCGCGGTAAATCCGTCGATCCGGAGCCCGGTGATGATCGGCAGCGCATAGTAGATCCAGACGAGCTGGACCAGCGCCGGCGTGCTGCGGAAAATCTCGACATAAACAGTCGCGGGCATCCGGATCAGCCGCGACGGCGAAAGCCGGGCAAGGGCGATCAGAAGGCCGAGCACGACCGCGATGGCGAAGGAGAAGAGCGTGAGCTGGATGGTTACGAGGGCGCCGTCGACGAACACCATCCAGTTGTCGGTGACGGCATCGAGATCCCAGTCATACATGCGCTCGCCGAAGCCCCCTGATTTCCGACCGACGGCGAATGCGCTCCCGCCTTTTCGGCCTTATCGGAGCGCGCAGCCTCGCCGTCTGGTTCTATGATTTCGCGCTCGGAACTCCGCTCTGCGCCGCTCTCACAGGCTCCGCTGGCATGAACTCACGCCAGCACCTTGTCCAGCACCCAGTTCGCGATGTCGCCCACGACCGGCTCCTGATAGGAGAGCCGGCCCGCGCGGCTGTAGGAGGAGCTGATACCCTCCTGCTGCAACTCCGAGATCGCGTTGTCCTCGGGCAGGGCTTTGTCCCATCGCTGGTAGTAGGCGCGGACCTTCTCGTCGAAGTCCGGCCGCGCCACCGTCGAGCGCGGGAAGCAGGAGCCGATGGAGATCGTGGTCCGGTTGGGCGCCGTGGGAAATTCCTGCAGCCACCAGATGCAGTCCTGGGTGGCGGCGAAGAAGGTGGAGGGATAGATCACGAAAAAATAAGTCCCGCCCGCCGCCTTGCTGTCGAGCGTCGGGATCGGGGGAAAGGCGTTCGCCAAATCCTCGGGCAGCAGCGCGATCGTGGTCTTTTGCGGCATGAACATGCCGTCCCAGGCGCCGTGGCTATCCTCGCGGATGGTGATCTGCTTGCCGATCGAGGTCTTGTGCACCGTCGCGGTGTGGTACTCCTCCATCGCGTTCTCGAGGTAGATCTTCCAGTTGCAGGCGAGGTCGTACTCCCGGCGGCGGACGCAGACCATATCCTCCAGGCGATGCGACGCGAGCTTCTCCGGCAGGTCGCCGAGATATTCCAGCAGGCTTTCGCCCTTCTCGTCGAAGCTGACGAAGACGAACCCGGCCCAGGTTTCGAGCCGCAGCGGGATCAGCCCATACTGCTTCTTGTCGAAGTTCAGGGTCTGCTCCATGCCGGGCGTGCCGATCAGGTCGCCGTTCAGCGCATAGGCCCAGCTATGATAGGGGCAGCTTATGACGCGGCAATTGCCGCTGCCCTGGAGCAGCCGCGTGCCGCGATGCCGGCAGGTGTTCGCGAAGGCGCGGAGCTGCCCCGCCTTGTCGCGCAGGATGATGATCGGCTCATCGAAGAGGTCGAGAGCCTTGTAATCGCCGGGGTTCGGGATTTCGTCCTCGCGGCCGATGAAGTTCCAGACCTTCTTGAACATCCGGTCGATTTCGCGCCGATAGAACTCCGGCGAGGTATAGCACCAGGGTGGCATGGTCTCGGCTTCGAGCGGCGGAAGGCGAACTTTGCTATAGAGCGTAGGATCGAACATGTTCTCGACGACTGCCATGCCGGTCGCTCCTCAACGCATAATGTGAAGTCTCATTCGCCGGCTACCGCTCGGGTCCCGCCCCGAAGAGGCGGGCCTGCACAGGACCGGATAGATAGTCAGTACCCATCGAAGCGATCTCGCGTCCCCCAGTGCGGCCGGCCTTACGGTCATGGCCGGCTCTTCGCGAAAATCCAGCAGGATTTCCGTCATATTTCGCGAATACTGAGGCAGCTTAACTGTGCAGTCAATTCGCTTGTCGGCCCCGACAGGTTAACGCATTTCGCGCAACGCGGGTGTTGCGAGCGCCTATCGCCGCCGCTAGCTGCCTATGTACGTCTGCTCGATCCGTCGAAGAATGCTTTCGAGACCTTCGCGAAATGCCGTCGGATCGATCCCGTTGCCTCATCGGTTCTCGCATTGGACGTCGACGGTCGCGCTTGAAGACCTTCCGGTCGAAGCCGGTCGCGATGATCGATCGCGGCATTGGCGCGCGGCAGTAAATTCCGCGGTAACTCCGATTCAAATCGGTGCCAAGATGCCGGACGGACGGATTGCCCTGACCTTTCCGTCTTGCGTTCGGATAGATCACAAATGGAAGGCCTCGACCATGCCCACTTCATCCTCCTACGTCCCGCCCAAGGTCTGGAAATGGGAGTCGGCGAGCGGCGGCGGTCGATGGGCGAAGATCAATCGCCCGATCGCCGGCGCGACGCACGAGAAGGCACTGCCGGTTGGCCGTCATCCGCTACAGCTTTACTCGCTGGCGACGCCCAATGGCGTCAAGGTCACGATCATGCTGGAGGAGCTGCTTGCGCTCGGGAAGCGGGGCGCCGAGTATGATGCATTCCCCATCGAGATCGGCGACGGCGAGCAGTTCGGCAGCGGTTTTGTCGCGGTCAATCCCAACTCGAAGATTCCGGCCTTGCTTGACCGAAGCGCCACGCCGCCGACGCGCGTGTTCGAATCCGGCGCGATCCTGCTGTACCTCGCGGAGAAGTTCGACGCCTTCGTTCCTCGCGCGTTATCGGCCCGCGCGGAATGCCTGTCCTGGTTGTTCTGGCAGGTCGGCAGCGCCCCCTATCTCGGCGGCGGATTCGGGCATTTTTACGCCTACGCGCCGGAAAAGTTCGAGTACGCGATCAACCGCTTCGCGATGGAGGTAAAGCGCCAGCTCGACCTGCTGGACAAGCACCTCGCAAACCGACGTTACCTCTGCGGCGACGAGTACAACATCGCCGATATCGCGACCTATCCCTGGTACGGCGATATGGTGCTGAACAACGGCTATGATGCGGCCGATTTCCTCGATGTGGCCTCCTACAAGAATGTGATCCGATGGGCGACGGAGATAGAGGCACGACCGGCGGTCGAGCGCGGCAGGCGGGTCAACATGACGTGGGGACCGGAGGCGCTACAGCTCCCCGAGCGGCATGACGCCAGCGACTTCGATTGAGCTGCGGATCAAGAGGAAGGGAGCAACGGGCCACGCCCGGTGAAGGCGGCGCATCATGGCACCACCAGGATTGGAGATCGCGCGCGCCGCGATAGTTCGGATTTTTCCGGATCTGGGATCATCGAGGTTCACCCATGCCGCGACGAGCTAGCATTCGATGGCCGTCGATGTCGACGATCGGCTGATTTTCAAGTTCCCCCGCGACGACATTGCCGAGCGGGCGCTCGTCCGGGAGGCATCCCTGCTCGCCGTCGTTCGCCCTTCCGTCTCGATGACAGTCCCCGATCTCTCGATCGAGCGCGGGCCCCCCTTGTTCTCCAGGCACCCGAAGCTGAAAGGCAGGCATCTTCTGACGGCCGACTATGACGCTTTGCCCGAGGATGCCCGCCGCCGGCTCGGCAACGACCTGGCGCACTTCTATACAGAGCTCCATCGGCTCGATGGATCGCGGATGGCGGCCGCGGGTGCGCTGCCGATAGGCGCCTGGCAGACGACGGACGCGATCCGGTCGAGAGCCTTGCCGGCGCTGTCACCCCCGTTTCAGGAGTATGCGAAGCAAGCCATTGCCGAATTCGAGCGTCTGCGACCCGACCCCTATGGCGACACCTACGGGTTCTTCGACGGTCACGGGTGGAACATGGCCTTCGATCATGCGCACGGCCGGATCAACGGCATTTACGATTTTGCGGATTCAGGTTTCGGACCGCTGCATCAGGATTTCATTTATTCGAACTTCATCTCGCCCGATCTAACCGGGCGAATCGTCTCCGCCTATGAAGCGCTGACGGGCCGCCTGCTCGATCGAGGCCGTATCGCCCTTCTTACATCGATCCATCGTCTGTCGGAGCTGGCGGAACTCGCGGACGACCCTGCGCACGCTCCGGCGATGATCCGCAGCGTCACCGACTGGGCCGCGGTCCGGCCCGTTCCCTGAATTGCAGCCGCCCCCGTCCTTTTACCGTAGGTTTCATGCCATGACGACGCGGCTCAGATGACCGGTGCGCCGATGCGCGGCTTGCTCCGCAGCAGCCGCTCTATGGCCGAGAGACCGGTCCCGAGCGCGGCCCTGTCGTCCGTGCCGCCGAGGCAGATGCGGATATAATTGGCGTTCGCCGCCTCCGCATCCACCGCGAAGTGCGAAGCGGGCGAGACGCGAACGCCCTCCTCCGACAGCGCGGCAACGAAATCCTCGGCGCGCCAAGGCGCCGGCAGCGCCTGCCATAGGTGGTAGGTGGCGAGCCGGGGCATCCGCTCATGCGGCATGATGCGCTTCATCAAGGACAGCCGATGCCCGGCTTCCCGCTGTTGGGCGGCGAGGCATTGCTCGGCCAACCCGCTCTCCCTCATCCCCGCGAAGAGCTCGCCGAAGAATGAAGGTGCCGTCCAATGCGTTGCCAGCAGCGCGTCGCGGAGCTGTGCCGCGACCGGCTCGGGTGCGACCAGCGCCCCCAATCGAAAGCCGGGCGATATGCATTTCGAGACACTCGTGAGGTAGATCACCCGCTCGCGGTTCGACGCCGCCAGCGGACGGATCTCGTCCCCGCTCAGGCGGCCATAGATGTCGTCCTCGATGACGAGCGCATCGAATCGGGCGCAGACGGCGAGGATCTCCCGCCGCCTGGCCGCCGACATCGTGGCCGTGGTCGGATTCTGGACTGCCGACATGCAGACGACGAGCTTCGCGCCGGTCGATTTGAGCTTCTCCGCGAGGTCGGCCGGATCGAGGCCGTCCGGCTCCATGCCGACCCCCACCAGCCGAACGCGCGCCATGTCGGCGACGCGTCTGATACCGGTATAAGTCCAGGCTTCGCAGAGCACGGTGTCGCCGGCCCGCAGCAGGCCGGTGAAACAGGCAGCAAGCCCGTGCTGAGCGCCGTGGGTCAGGCAGATGTCCCCGGGGCGGAGCTCCATTCCCCGAAGCGCGATCCATCCCGCCATCGCGCTGCGGTGGCGCTCGATGCCGATGCTCGGCTGATAGCCGAACAGACTTTCCCGATCGGCACCGGCGCGAAGCCCGTTCAGCGCCTTGTCCAGAAACGGCGCCACCGGCGAGACAGGCACGCCATTGAGGCTGAGGTCGATGCTCGGCCGCTCGGTCGCGCTATCGGCCACCGTGGCGGCCCGAACGAATGTCCCGCTACCGGCGCGTGCGGTAACCAGCCCCCTGCGGATCGCCTCGCCGATGCCCTTGGTGACCGTCGCGATCGTCACACCCAATCGGTCCGCGATTTCGCGTTGCGGCGGAAGCTGATCGCCGGGTTTCAGCCGCCCGGACTGAAGATCGCTTTCGAGCGCCTCGACGATGGCGAGATATTTTGGCCGGCCGGCGGCGATCTGCGGTTCCCAGCTCATCGCCGCTCCGCTGGAGACAGTGACGGCCCGGGCTCGCATCCGGGCGACCGGCCGGGTACCGCACCCCGCCCGGATGGCGCCAGCCTGGAGCAAAACCGGGCCCGGGCGCTACGCGGCATGGCTCTCACAGCGCTTCCGGATTGCGGCGATGACGGCGCTATTGCTGGTGATGACGGGAACGCCGAATTCGGCTTCGAGACGCGCCCTCGCCTCGAGGCTGCGGAAATTCGTGCAGGAGACGAACAGGGCATCGAAGCGGACATCGCTCAATTTCGCGCGGCAAAAGGCAACGATCTCCTCCGGCGTCGGATCGGCGAGCGCGACATTGTCGCTGATGCCCATGCCTTCGGCGCGAACGATCTCCATTCCCTCGCGCGCCAGGGCCTTGGCCACCGATTGGGTGAGATCCTCGACATAGGGCGTGATCACGGCAAGCCTGTCGACGGGATGCGCGGCGATCGCCTCCGACGCCGCGCTGATGACACCGAGCGCCGAACAGCCCGCCCGTTCCCCGAGGGCGCGACAGACGCTCGCATCGTAGTCGAGGCCGAAAAGCGATCCCGCCGAGGTGCAACCGAAGACAAGGAGATCCGGCCGCGCCGTGCCGAGATCGTCCGCCGCACGCGGCGCATGATCCTCGATCATCGCGATCTCGGCCTCGCGCGTCGTCGCCACGAGATACATGCGCCCGGTATGGATCGTGTAATGCGCGGATGGCAGGGCGCGGTGAAGGTCGTTCTCCATCACCGTGTTCGAGGAGGGCACGAGAAGCGCGATCCGATGGCGATGGTCGGCCGCCTTCCTGCGCGCGGGTTCGGTCATGCGGCGTCTCCCCCGTCGCCGGCGGGACCCCAGCCGCCGCCGGATGCCGTCACCATTTCGATGCGATCCCCCTTGGCAAGCCGGTGCGGGCCGCTCTTGGCGCCCAGCATCGCGGGCGGCTCGCCGGCGCGATGCCGGATGAACTGCGCCCGCTCGCCGGGCTCGCCGCCGGCCACGCCATGCGCCGGCGATTGAGTCCGCTCGCCGAGAATCGACGCCTCGACGCCTTCCGCGAGCACCTCGAAACTCTTGCGAACGCTGTCCCCGCCCCGCCGCCGGCCGACCCCGCCGCTGCCGCGACGCAGTTGATAGGCATGGAATCGGACCGGAATTGCCGCCTCGATCGCCTCGATCGGCAGATTCATGGTGTTGCCCATATGGACGCGGATACCGCCCACGCCGTCATGCTGCGGATTCGCACCCATGCCGCCGCCGACCGTTTCGTAGTGCACGAAAGGCCGGTTTCGTCGCAGATCGAAACCGCCGAGCGTATAGACGCAGGCCGAGCCGTAGCTGCCTGCGGGAACGCGCTCCGGATAGGCCTTCGCCAGCGCCGCAAGAAGGATGTCGACGATCCGATTCGAGGTTTCAGTGTTCGCCGCGACGACCGGGGCCGGGAACGTGGCGTTCACCACGCTGCCGACCGGCGCCTCGATCTCCGCGATATCGTAGATCCCGCCATTGGGCGGAATGCCGCCGCCGACGAAGGAGAGGAGCGTGTAGTAGACTGCCGAGGCGGTGACCGCCATCGGGGCGTTGATCGGCCCGCGCACGCAAGGCGCGCTGCCGCTGAAGTCGACGATGAAGCGGCCGCCCGATTTCCGGATCCTTACGCGGACGATCGGCGCGGCCTCCGGATCCACGCCATCGCCGTCGAGCGTCTCCGCGTGGCCCACATCGGCGTCCGGCAGCGCGGCGAGCCGGCCCTCGACGAGACGCCGCGAATATTCCTGCGCATCGGCCATGACCTCCGCGAGCGCATCGGCGCCGTAGCGGTCGGCGAGTTCGACCAGCCGTTTGTCCGCACGCGCGGCGCCGGCAATCTGCGCGTTGAAATCGCCCTCGCGGTCGCGCGGCACCCGGACGTTGGCGAGAATCACCTTGAGCAGGTCGGGTTGCGGCCGTCCATCCGCCAGGATCTTCACCGGCGGGATGCGAAGCCCTTCCTTCAGGATTTCGTCGGAAACGCTCGAGCTGCCGGCGGCGATCCCGCCGACATCGGGCCAGTGCACGCGGCTCAAGGAAAAGCCGATCAATCGACCCTTCTGGAAGACCGGCATCATCAGGGACATGTCCGGCAGGTGCGTCCCGCCCGCATAGGGGTCGTTGAGCAGCACGCCATCCCCCGCGACCCAGCTCTGCAGTGGGAAGGCGTCGAGCGCGGCGCGAACCGTAAAGGGCACGGCGCCGAGATGGACCGGAATATCATTGCCCTGGGCCACGACATGGCCGCGTGCATCCAGCAACGCGCAGGAAAGATCGGCGGAGAGGCTGAGAAGCGGCGAGAAGGAAGCGCGCATGATCACGCTCTTCATTTCGGCGCAAATCGCATAGAGCGCGCTGCGCACGACCTCGAAGACGACCGGGTCGCGATCGATGATGCCAGGGGAAGCGCCGGTCATGGTATCGCTCCTCCGAGCCTGATCAGGATATGGCCGTTGGGGCCGATCGCCGCCGTCTGGCCCGCGTGGATCCAGGCCGTCGAGCCGAAATGCTCGATGATCGCCGGGCCGGACAGCGTGGTGCCGGGCGCATCGGCTGCCCGATAGACCGGAATTTCTGTCGTTTCCCCGCTCCGCGTAAGAAAGCTCGTGCGCCTCAGTGGCTCGCCGCGGCGCGGCGCAACACCGGTGCTGCGGAGCAGGGTCTCGCCCTCGCTGCCGATGTCCAACGTCGCGACCAGCCTCATATTGACGATTTCGATCTTCGCCTCCGGAAGGTCGAAGCCATACTCCTTCTTATAGGCGGATCGGAACAAGCCGTCGATTTGCGCCGCCGAGGGGAAACCGGCATCGCCGGAGCCGAGCGGAATCTTCAGCTCGAAGAGCTGGCCGACGAAGCGGGCCTCGAGATAGCGCTCGAAGACCGGAGCCGATGTCCCTTTCGGCTCGGCCGCAAGCAGCGCTTCCGCGCGCCGAAAGAGATCGCGGAAGCCCTCGATCAACCGTTCCGGCTTCAGCGCCTCCAGCGGCCGCAGGAAGGTACGAACGACCTCGTGCCGAACGAATCCCAATGTCGCGCCGAGCGCGCTGAACATCCCGGGAAAGGGCGGCACGATCACGTCGAGCGCGCCGATCTCGGCACCCACCGCCGCGGCATGCAGCGGTCCGGCGCCGCCGGTCGCCATGACGGCGAAATCCCGGGGATCGAGGCCGCGCTGCACCGTCAGGAGCCGCGCCATCTCCGCCATGCTCGCGACCGCGATATCGATGATCGCGTAGGCCGCGCGCGCGATCGACCAGCCGAGGGGACCGGCGATGTGACGCTGGAGCGCGGCAATCGCGGCCTCGCGCTCGAACGCGACCCCGCTGCCGGTGAAGGTGTGCGCGGTGATGGTGCCGATCGCCGCATGGGCATCGGTGACCGTCGGACGATTGCCGCCGCGACCATAGCAGGCGGGGCCGGGATCGGCGCCGGCGCTCCGCGGCCCCACCTTCAGCACGCCGGCCTCGTCGATCCAGGCGAGCGAGCCGCCACCGGCGCCGATCTCGACCAGATCGAGCACCGCGCTGCGGATCGCATAACCGCCAACGTCGCGCCCCTCGACCAGCCGGTCGGCATAGAACTCGCCGGAGGTCGACGGCTCGCCATCGCGGATCAGCCCGGCCTTCGCCGTGGTCCCGCCCATATCCAGAGCGAGCAGATTGCCTCTGCCGCTCGCCCGCGCATAGGCGGCGGCGGCAATGAGGCCCGCCGCCGGACCGGATTCGATCAGATGCACCGGATAGGCGGCGGCATTTTTCGGCGCGGTGAGCCCGCCATTCGACTTCACGACCACCAGCCGCTCGATGCCGCGCGCTTCCAGGGCGGCGTCGAGCCGCTGCAGGTATCGACTGACCGAAGGCCCGATATAGGCGTTCACGACCGTCGTGCTGCTGCGTTCGTACTCCTTGAACTCGGGGCAGACATCGCTCGAGCGCGTGATGAAGACGCCCGGCAGCGCCGCCTCCAGCGCCGCCACGATGCGCGCCTCATGCGTGTCGTTCGCATAGGCATGAAGCAGGCAGACCGCCACCGCATCGACCTCCGCGGCCGCGAGCTCCTGCGCCAGCGCCTCGAGCCCGTCGAGCGGCGTCACGACCCGCCCCTCCGCGTCGACCCGCTCGTCCGCCTCGAATCGCAGGGCCGGCGGAACCAGGGGTTCCGAGATCGCGACGTCGAAGCCGTACAGGATCGGCCGCGCCTGCCGACGCAGCTCGATCACGTCGGCGAAGCCGCGCGTGGCGACGAGCGCGGTGCGGGCGCCTTTGCGCTGGATCAGCGTATTGGTGCCTACCGTCGTGCCGTGACAGAGGAGAGCGCCCCGGACGTCGGCGATTTGGGCGATCTTCGCGACGGCCTCCAGCACGGCGCGCCCCGGATCGTCGGGCGTGGAGGGAAGCTTGAAGGCGGCCAGGAGCCTGCCGTCGACGCCATCGAGCACCACGGCGTCGGTGAAGGTCCCTCCGACATCGATCCCGATGAGATGGCTGCGGACCATGCGCGTCTATCGGCTCGAGATTCCGGATTCGATATCCTTCACCGCCCAGATGAGCCGGTCCATGTGCTTTTGCAGGCTGACATCGATCCGCAGATAGCGGTCGCCGAGGCCGCGGAAGGATACCGAGCCGTCCTTGACGATGACGCCGCGCCGAAGCAGCTCGTCGAAGACTTTCGTCGAGTCGAGCGTCGGGTCGAGCACTTCAAGCAGGAAGAAGTTGCTGCGCGAGCCCGGAACCATCCGGAACCGGTTGAGGCCGGCGAGACGCTCGGCGACATAGGCGCGCATGTCGACGATGAGCTTCACGGTCTTCCGGACATGCTCGTCGTCCTCGATCGCGGCCACGCCGCCCAGCACCTGCGCGTGGCCCATATTCCAGGTCGGCTTGATATTCAGGAGCGGACGGATGAGCTCCGCATTGGCGGCGATGCCGAAGCCGATACGCAAGCCCGCGAGGCCGAACGCCTTCGAGAAGGTCCGGAGCACGATGAGGTTCGCGAAGTCGCGGGTGAGTTCGATGCCGCCGGTCGTTTCGGTGAAGTGGATATAGGCTTCATCGAGCACCACCAGCGTCTCCTTGCCCGCGGCCTCGCAGATGCGGCGGATGTCGGCTTCCGCCATGAGGCGCCCGCTCGGGCTGTGCGGATTGGTGATGAAGGCGACCTTCGGGCGGCCGGCGCGCAGCGTAGCGATGTAGCGGTCCACCACCAGATCGAAATCCGGGCCCATCGGGACATAGACCGGCACGCGGTTCTCGTTCTCGGCGAAGATGTGATAGATCGGGAAACAGGGCTCGTACATCAACACGGCGTCGCCTGGCGCGGAAAACGCGCGCAGGACGAAGGAAATCACCTCGGTCTCTCCGGCGCCACAAACGACCGAGCTCGGATCGAAACCGTATTTCCGTGCGATCGCCGTCCTGAGGAGCTGCGACGACCATTCGGGATAGATGTCGAGCTTCAGCGGCGCGCCCTCGATCGCGGCGCGCGCCTTGGGCGAGGCGCCGAACGGATTCTCCGCCGAGCCCAGCTTGGCCACGTCGTCGATCGCGATGCCGAACCTCTCGGCGACGAACTCGCGCGGCAGCCCCGGCGTATAGGCTTCCTTCGCGGACAATGTTGGCGACACCACCTGCACCACGCTCGATTCTCCTTCCTGGATGCCGAACCGGACGACATCTCTATAATACTAGTGCATATATCTTTGTATCGGTAGCAGCATCAATATCTTATGGTGAAAAAATAGGAATTTTCTGAGAATCACCGCCTGCCATGAGATTCGCTGAGAAAACTCGGGTCGATTGACATAGTACGGTTCTCATAAGAATTTGAGCGCTCGCGGCGACGGACCGACGCGATGGAAAATCCGGGGAGAACACCGACGATGAACGATAGCCGCAGCAACTCCATCCTTGAGGATCGCGTCCTGCAGGCCGGAGAAGAGTGGTCTCGGGTGCTGGCGCCCGGCCAGATTCTTCGGATCGTCGATCTCGAGGGATATCAGGCGGTCGATTTCCTCTGCTACAACGCCAAGGATCCGGCGGAGCGGTACAACGCGGCCGACACGATGAAGATCAACGGATCGATCTTCATCGGAAAGGGCGCGAAGATCTATTCCGATATGGGCAATGCCCTCTTCACCGTCATCGAGGATAGCTGCGGCCGGCACGACACCATCGGCGGCTGCTGCTCGAACGAGGCGAACCGCCTGCGATACGGCGCCAAGGACGGGCCGAACTGCCGCGACAACTTCGTCCGCGCATTGACGCGGCATGGCCTCGGCAAGAAGGACATCGTGGCCAACATCAACTTCTTCATGTTCGTGCCGGTGAACCCCGACGGTTCGATGAGCGTCGGTCTCGACGCAGGCCACTCCAGCGCCGGCGACCGGGTCGAGCTGCGCGCAGAGACGGACGTTCTCGCCGTCCTTTCCAACTGCCCGCAGATACACAACGCCGTGAACAACTTCAGTCCGACCCCGATCCGCGTGACGGTGTTCGACCGCACCTGACGGCAACCGACGTTACGGATCCGCCGGCGAAGCGCGGCCGACCCACCAGGAGCCGGCGGCGGTACCCGCCGGTCGCTAAAGCTTCGGGCGACGCCGATGCCAGTCGGTCACGCGCTGGTAGGCATGCCCGACCCTCAGGATGCGCGCCTCGTCGAACGGGCGGCCGGCGATGGAAAGCCCGATAGGCATGCCGTCCCCATCGAACCCGCAAGGCACGGAAACGACCGGCAGGCCAGTGAGATTGAAGGGCTCCGTGTTGCGAATGAGCGACCCGAACACGCCGTCCTGCTTGCCGCGAATGTCGATGGTTTCCTGACCCAGCTTCAGCGCGGTGATGGGGAGCGTCGGCAGCGCGAGAACATCCACCGTCTCCATCACCTCCGCAATCTCCCGGCCCAGCAAGGTGCGAAAGCGTTGGGCATGCAGGTAGTCCTTCGCCGGCACGTAATTGCCAAGCTCGACAAAGAGTCTGACCTGCTCGGTGAAGGCATCGCCTTTCGTGCCGATCACGTCATCATGGTAGGCTGACGCTTCGCACAGATACATCGTTACGGCCGCAGCAGCCGCGTGGTCGATGTGCGGGATGTTCACCACACGCACGCTGGCACCCAGCGACTTCAGCACGTCGACCGCCTTCAGCACGGCCTTCTCCACCGCCGGCAGTGCGCGGCTATAGAAATAATGCTTGGGTAGTCCGATCCTGAGGCCCTTGATGCTGCCTCTGAGCGCGGCCCGATAGTCCGCGATCGGGCGATCCACCGTCGTCGGATCGCGCGGATCCTGGCCGACGATGGGCTGTAGGAGAATGGCGCAGTCTTCGACGCTGTGCGCCATCGGACCTGGATGATCCATGCTCCAGCAGAGCGGAAAGATGCCCGCGCGGCTGGCCCGGCCGTAGGTCGGCTTGATGCCGGTGATGCCGCAGGCGGACGAAGGAATCCGGATCGAGCCGCCGGTGTCCGAACCGGTCGCGCCGGCGCAGAGATCGAGCGCCACCGCCGCGCCGGAGCCGCCGCTGGAGCCGCCGGTGAAACGGCTGAGATCCCATGGGTTGCGCGAGGGGCCGAAACAGCTCTCGGCATTGGTGGGGCCATAAGCGAACTCGTGCGTGTTGAGCTTGCCAAGCAGCACCGTGCCCGCGGCCTTGTAGCGCGCGACCACGGTGGCGTCCTCCTTTGGCACATGGCGCTTGAGGAGGCGCGAACCGGCGGTGGTACGCACGCCTTTGGTGCTGTAGAGGTCCTTGTGGCCGATCGGGATGCCATGCAGGGGTCCCTGCCAGCGACCACGCATGATCGCGGCCTCGGATGCCTTCGCTTCCTTCAATGCAATTTCGGGGGTCGGCGTGACGAAGGCATTGACCTTGTCGTTGTAGGCGTCGATGCGCGCCAGGTAGGCTTTCGCGAGCTCGACCGGCGAGATCTTGCGCGCCTTGATCGCGGCGGCCTGCTGGGCGATGGAGAGCTCGGTGATCTCGCTCATTTGCTTCTCCTCGCCCGGGGCTCGATCGGGCGGTAGATGAAGGCAGGCTCGACCTCCTTCAACGGCAAATCGCGCAGCCGCGCAATCTCGCTCACGAGCCCCTCCAGCGTCTCGGCATGCAGCTTGGCGCGGCCGGGCCCGAGCGGCAGCCCTGCCAATTCGCTGGCAGCGCCTTTGATCGTGGGTTGTGTAAGCTTTTTGCGCGGCGGCATGCTCGCCTCCCAATTCTGCGACATTCCTGCGGGCCATTGGGCGGCCGGAGCACAGGCGCGTCAAGCCCATGCGCATATGAGCGACGTCGGATCGAACCCCACGGATCGTCGAACGAGCGGCTGCGCACGGCGGCCGTTGGGACAAGCGCATAAAAGGCAGATGGTTCCGGTCGCAGGCCCTCGTCTGCGATGACGCCATCGATATCGGATGGCAGACTGAGCCCGGGTGGGGCGGTCGAAGGGCCGTTGGGCAGGTCGGGATCATTGGATGAAGCGAATCCGATGCTGTCGAGCAACTATCGTTCTCCAACTCGAACCGCCAACCTGATGAGCAGCATGTCAGGGCGCCGCAGGTCTGCGGCATTTCTTTGGAGATTGCGCCATGAACAGTACCGATCGAATCGCCGCCTACCTGCAAGGCTGGGTGACGGGCGACGTTTCTCTTCTCCTGGGACAGACCGCGGACAGCTTCTTTTTCGACGATCCCAATCGCGGCCGTATCGCCAGGGCCGACTACGAGGCCTATGTCGCGGAAATCAAAGTAGAGGCGGATGGGTTCCGGGCCGGCCGGACGTTCGACAATTTCGAGAACCTGTCCGAGATCGTCATCAAAGAGGGCGATGACGGAACCGCGACCGTTTGGTTCTGGTGGGAAATCGCCGGCACGCCGATCGAGGGCAGCAGCCTCGTCAAGATCGGCAAAGCGGGCGTGTTGTCGGAAACCATATGCTACTACGGTAGGACCGCCTACGCCCAACGCACGAAATGAGCCGTGGCGATTTCGCCGTCGCCGCGTCGCGGCCCGTCCGGTGCGCGGCGGACAACGCGGCGTCAATGCCCGGAAACCGAGTTGCAAGCAACGTATCGACGAGGGGAGTTGATCCGCCATGATGCTGACACCGACCGAACAGGAACGCCTGACGATCTTCGCCGCCGCCGAAATGGCGCGCCGCAACCTGGCGCGAGGTATCAAGCTCAGCCAGCCGGAGGCGGTCGCCTATATCTGCGACGAGCTGATGATGGGGGCGCGGCAAGGACAAAGCCTGGCCGAGCTCATCGGCCGCGGCAGCAGGCTGCTGACCACCGACGACGTGCTGCCGCAGGTCGACCGGCTCGTCCGGATCATTCAGGTCGAAGCGATGTTTCCCGACGGCACGAAGATGATCAGCGTGCACGACCCGATACGTCCCGGCACCGTCGCCCCCGGCTCCGGCGCAACGCGAATCCCGGGAGAAATCGTGACGCCTGCGGGCGAGATCGAGCTCAATGCCGGGCGCCGCCGCGCGCGCCTGGCGGTGACCAACACGGGCGACCGTGGCGTTCAGATCGGCAGCCATTTTCACTTCTTCGAGGCCAACAAGGCGCTCGATTTCGATCGCGCCGCCGCCTTCGGCATGCGCCTCGACTGTCCGTCCGGCACCGCGGTTCGCTTCGAGCCGGGCGAATCGAAACAGGTCGAGCTCGTGGCCTTCGGCGGAACGGGCGAAATCAGCGGCTTCAATGCATTGACGAACGGTTCGGTTCATCTCGAAGAAGCCAGGGCCCGAGCGCTGGAGCGCGCCCGGTTACGCGGCTTCAAGGGCGCCTGAGGAGGAACGCAACGATGGTGACCATGACGCGAAAGGCCTATGCCGAGATGTTCGGTCCCACGACGGGCGACTGCATCCGGCTCGGCGATACCGCCCTGCTGGCCGAGATCGAGCGCGACCACACGCGCTACGGCGACGAGTGCATGGCCGGCGGCGGCAAGACGCTGCGTGACTGCATGGCGATCTCGACGCGCACCAACAGGGACGGTGCGCTCGACTTTTTGATTCAGAACGCGGTGGTGATCGACCCGGTCGTCGGCATCGTCAAGGGCGATATCGGCGTCAAGGACGGCAAGATCGTCGGCATCGGCAAGGCGGGCAACCCGGCGACCATGGACGGCGTCGACGACCGGCTCGTGATCGGCAACGCGA
>CADEFF010000056.1:22880-27492 GCA_902826565.1 uncultured Rhodospirillaceae bacterium
GGCAACCCGGCGACCATGGACGGCGTCGACGACCGGCTCGTGATCGGCAACGCGACAGCCGTCGAAGCGGGCGAGGGCAAGATCGTCACGCCCGGCGGCATCGACGTCCACGTGCATTTCGTCGGCGCCGAGCAATGCCACCACGGGCTTGCCACGGGGCTTACGACCTTGATCGGTGGCGGCATGAGCCACCCGTACATCGTGATCGATCAGGGCAGTCCGACCGACATCGCCCGGATGCTGCGTGCCTGCGAAGCGTTTCCGATGAATTTCGGCTTCCTCGCGCGCGGCAGCTCGCACACGGCCGCCGCGATCGCCGAACTCATGCATTGCGGCGTGCTCGGCGTGAAGATCCACGAGGATTTCGGCGCCCCGCCCGCCGTCATCGAAGCCTGCCTTGCGGTCGCGGACGAGCTCGATTTCCAGGTCCAGCTTCACACCGACACGCTCAACGAATCCGGTTTCTACGAGGATACGCGCGCCGCCATCGGCGGGCGCACCATCCACATGTATCACACCGAGGGCGCCGGCGGCGGCCATGCGCCCGACATCATCCGCTGCAACGGCGAGCCGAACTGCCTGCCCTCCTCGACCAACCCGACCAACCCCTACACGGTCAATACCTTCGACGAGCATCTCGACATGACCATGGTGGGGCATGCCCTCCGCGCCGACATTCCCGAGGATGTTGCGCACGCGCAAAGTCGGATCCGGCGCCAGACGATCTCGGCCGAGGACGTGCTGCACGACATCGGCGCGATCTCCATGCTGGGCTCCGACAGCCAGGGCATGGGACGGGTGAACGAGGTGATCACGCGAACCTGGCAGCTCGCGAGCAAGATGAGGGATCAGCGCGGACGGCTGCCCTCGGAGACCACCCGCATGGCGGACAACGAGCGCATCAAGCGCTACATCGCGAAATACACCATCAACGCGGCGCGGACCTTCGGCATCGACCGTTATGTCGGGTCGCTCGAGCCCGGCAAGATGGCCGACATGGTGCTCTGGGATTTCACCCATTTCGGCGTCAAGCCGCGGGCCGTGTTCAAGGCCGGTTATTGCGTCTGGGCAATGACCGGCGACGCCGCCGCTTGCCTGCACGAGGTCGAGCCGGTGATCGCGCGGCCGCAGTGGGGCGCCTATGGCAAGGCGCCGCAAAGCTGCAGCGCCACCTTCGTGCATGGCTCGGCGCTCGACCACGACGTCGCGGGCAAGGCCAGGCTGGAGAAGCCGCTCCTCCCCATCGCGGGCACCCGCCGGCTCAGCAAGGCCGACATGTTGCACAACGACCGCTGCCCTGCGATCCGCGTGAACCCGCAGACCTTCGACGTATTCGTCGACGGCGAGCTTGCGAACTGTGCGCCGGCGACGGAGCTGTCTCTCGCGCAGAAGTATTTTTTGCGTTGATCGACAAGAGGCGCCACAAGGCCAAGACCGTTTGTCAGGCACGCGCCCTCGACGCCCGAATCCGGATGTGACGGGTGTGCAAGACCACGTCGGTGCGGGCAGCGAGGAGCGCCCGCGCCGCTGCCTGCAACTCAGCGAGTTTCAAGCCGAAAAGACCCGCAGGTTGGACGCCGTACGGGTCTTGTCAGGCCCGGGGAGGCGCCGCCGGCATTGCTTGCAGGGCGTTATCTCCAGATTCCGCATGTGTAATCGCACCCTGGCGGCGGGAACAGAATTCGATCCCTGGGAAACGCCATGATCCGGCTCGGTCGGGCCCCGCAGGTCGAGCCCTCTGCCTCCGCCACACGGGTTCTCTTTCGGAGAGTTTCGCGCCTCGTGCCCAATGCGCAGGGTCGACTTCGACCGACCTGCATCCTACGCTCGCTGCGGCGTCGGGGTGGGCCGCGAAACCATGGAATCTTGGCGGCACGCGCTCGCTTCGCCACAGGAGGCGATCGTGGCGCCGGCCCACCCGTTGAAAAACCTCGAGATGCCTGCCGGTCTCGACAAGCCGGTGTTTCCGGCCGCACCCGTCGGCATGCGATTCGTCGCCGAGTTCGTCCTCGTCGGGATCGCCTATTTTCTGCTTGCCAAAGGCGGCCTTGCGCTCGCCTCCATCCACCCCAGCGCGACCCCGATCTGGCCGCCCACCGGGTTCGCTCTGGCGGTGGTGATTTTGCGCGGTCAGCGGTTGGCACCGGCCATCTTCCTCGGGGCGCTGCTGGCGAACGCGACGACGGCAGGGTCGATTTACTCCTCGGCAGGTATCGCGCTCGGAAACACGCTGGAAAGCGTGGTCGGCGGCTATCTCGTGAGCCGTTGGTGCGGCGGCGCCAGGGTCTTCGATTCCCCTGCCAGGGTCGCCCGCTTCGCCTTGATTTGCCTTGCGGCCGCCGCGCCGCTCAGTGCCACCATCGGGGTCGCCAGCTTGAACCTCGCCGCCTATGTCGAGGTCGACCAGATGGCGTCGGTGTGGATGACCTGGTGGCTCGGCGACCTGGCCGCGGCGCTCGTATTGACGCCCGTGTTGGTGCTTTGGGCCGGCGGCGGCTCTGCGACGCCGCAACGCGGCCAATTCCCCGAGACGGCGGCGGTGCTGCTAGTCGCATGCGTCGCGGGTGCGGCCGCCTTCAGCCCGCTCGTCGGACGAAGCGCACAGCCCGATCCTCTGGGTTTCCTGGTGATCGTGCCGCTGATGTGGGCGGCGCTGCGTCTCGACCAGCGCGCGACGGCGACGACGGTCCTCGTGCTGTGTTCCTTTGCCGTCTGGGGCACGGTGGAGGGCGCCGGACCGTTCGCTCGCGCGACATTGAACGACTCCTTTCTGCTGCTTGTCATGTTCGTGACCAGCACCGCGGTCCCCAGCCTTGCCCTGAGTGCGGACGTCGCCGTGCGCCGGGCAACCGAGGAAAGCCTGCGCCGCGCCCACGCGGCGCTCAGCCAGCAGGTGGAAACCGGGCTGACCGCGCTCGAGGATTCGCAGCGCTCGCTCCATCAGGCGCGCCGGATGGAGGAGGCGCTCCGCGACAGCGAAAGTCGCCTCCGGCTGGCGCTCGATATCGCCGGGCTGGGAACCTGGGAATACGACATCGAGCGTGACCGCGCGATCTGGTCGACGCCGATCGCCGAGATCTTCGGCTTGCCCGGACGCACCACGGTCAAGTTCGCCGAGTGGGCTTCGTGCATCCATCCGGAGGACCGGGCGCGGGTCGAAGCGGGGTTTAACGCGGCCCTGCAGGATGGCGCCGACTATACCCCGGAATACCGCATCGTCCGTCCGGACGGGTCGGTGCGCTGGGTTTCTTGCCGCACTACGGTGCTTCGAAATGCGGACGGAGCGCCGCTCAAGATCCTGGGTATCGGCCAGGACGTGACCGAGCAGAAGGCGGCGGCCGAACAGCAGCAGTTGCTCATCGGCGAACTCGATCACCGCGTCCGCAACGTGCTGGCGGGCGCGCAATCCATGCTGTTGCTGACGGCGCGCAACACCGCGACCAAGGAAGCACTGGTGAGCGCGCTTCGCGGCCGGATCGCCGCGATGGCGCAAGCGCACGGCCTGCTGACGCGGGGGAACTGGAAAGGCATCGATCTCGCCGACCTCCTCGGAAACGTGCTGCAGCCCTATCGCGACGCCATCGTCTTTCGTGGCGACCGCGGTTGCACCCTGCGGTCCTCGGACGCCGTCGGGCTGGCCCTCGGGCTCCACGAGCTGGCCACCAACGCCGCGAAATACGGCGCACTTTCCGTTGCCAACGGCCGGGTCGAGGTGACCTGGCAAGTGGTCGCAGACAAATCGCAGCGTGTCAGGCTCTTGTGGCGGGAAAGCGGCGGGCCGCCGGTGCAGCCGCCTCTGCGGCGCGGTTTCGGCTCGCAGCTCATTCAAAGCGCGATGCCCACGGTAGAGCTGACGTTCGCCGAGGCCGGGGTGACGTGCGTTTTCGAGCTGGTGCGGGCCCAGAGCGCGGCGCCGCATGCATTCGCGCCGGCGGGAGGCGCCGAGGAGGCCGCCCGGATCGCCCCTGAAACCGGGAAGCCGTTGCGGGGGCAACGCATTCTGATCGTGGAAGACGAGATTCTCGCGATGATGGAGCTGCGCTCCATCCTGGAAGAGGCCGGCGCCGAGATCGCCGGCGCGGCATCGTCCCTGACCCAGGCGCAGTCAATGATCGGGGAGGAATTCTCGCTGGCGGTCCTGGATATCAATGTGGCCGGCGAGATGAGCTTCGCGCTGGCCGATCGGTTGATCGGCCGTGGCGTCAAGGTCCTGTTTGCGACCGGCTACGACTCCGCCAGCCTTGCCCCGGCGCATCTGCGGAAAACCCCCACGCTGCAGAAGCCGATCGACCGGACATTGCTGGTTCGCCGTTTGGCAGAACTGGCGAGGAACGGATCATAGGCTGGTTCCCGCGGGCCTCAGGCTATCCCCTCGTCTCTCGATGAAGCGCGTCGCTTCATCCTCGCGGATTCTCGGAAATCGACACGAGACACCGCGTTCGAACGCGGCGGAGCTACTTTTCAAGGCCGCCGCGACGATGATCCTGCAACAAGGGGCTGCAGACGCGCGGGAGGAATTGTGGGCGGGTTTCCTGGTTCCCGCGCCGGCACCGCCCCGCATCGATCGACGGCGGCGACCGCGCGATGGGGTCCGTCAAGGCGCCTATAGAGT
>CADEFF010000057.1 GCA_902826565.1 uncultured Rhodospirillaceae bacterium
AGGATCTGGCTGAGGAATAATTTCGTCCGTTCGGACTTCGGATGGTGGAAAAAATTCTCGGGGTCGTTCTGCTCGATGATTTCCCCCCGATCCATGAAGATCACCCGATTCGCGACGGTCCGGGCGAAGCCCATCTCGTGGGTCACGCAGATCATCGTCATCCCTTCCCGGGCGAGCTCGATCATCACATCGAGCACCTCCTTGATCATCTCCGGGTCGAGGGCGGAGGTGGGCTCGTCGAACAGCATCACTTTCGGGCTCATGCAGAGCGACCGGGCGATCGCGACCCGCTGCTGCTGACCGCCCGAGAGCTGACCCGGGTATTTTTCCGCCTGCTCCGGGATGCGGACGCGCGCGAGATAGTGCCTTGCGATCTTCTCCGCCTCTGCCTTGGGCATGCGGCGGACCCAGATCGGCGCCAGCGTCAGGTTTTCGAGCACCGTCAGATGCGGGAACAGGTTGAAGTGCTGGAAAACCATCCCGACTTCGCGGCGGACCTGCTCGATCTTTTTCACGTCCTCGGTGAGTTCCACGCCATCGACCAGGATGCGCCCGCGCTGGTGCTCCTCCAGCCGGTTGATGCAGCGGATCAGCGTCGATTTTCCGGAGCCCGACGGACCGCAGATCACGATCCGCTCGCCCGTATGCACCGAGAGGTTGATGTCCTTCAGGACATGGAACTGGCCGAACCATTTATGGACGCCGTCCATATGGATCATCACGCTGTTGGCGTCGGGCTTCTGGTTCTCGGCGACTGCGGACATGGAAACCCCTCCGGAATCAACGCCTGTAGCCGGTATGGAGCTTGCGCTCGAGATACTGGCTGTAACGGGACATGCTGAAGCAGAAACTGAAATAGACCAGCGAGACGAAGGCGAGAGCCGTGTTGATCTGGCCGAGCCAATCCGGATCGCGGGTCGCCGACTGCGCCATGCCCAGGAGCTCGATCAACCCCATGATGAGCACCAGGTTGGTGTCCATGAAGAGGCCGATGAAGCTGTTGACGATGCCCGGGATCGAGATCCGCAAGGCCTGCGGCAGGATGACGAAGGCGTTCATCTTCCAGTAGCCGAGGCCCAGCGACATGGCGCCTTCGTACTGGCCCCGCGGGATGGCCTGCAGCCCGCCGCGGATGACTTCCGCCATGTAGGCGGCGGCGAAGAGCGAGATTCCGACCAGCGCCCGCACCAGTTTGTCGAAGCTCATCCCCTCGGGAAGGAAAAGCGGAAAGATCACCGAAGCCATGAACAGCACGGTGATGAGCGGCACGCCGCGCACGAACTCGATGAAGGCGACGGTTGCGATGCGGATCACCGGCATGTGGGACCGCCGGCCGAGCGCGAGCACCACGCCGATCGGCAGCGAGGCGGCGATGCCGGTCGTCGCCAGGATCAGGGTCAGCATGAGCCCGCCCCAGAGCGAGGTATCGACCTCGACCAGGCCGAACCCGCCATAGAACAGCAGATAGGCGAGGAACGGATAGACCAGGAACAGGAAGAGCGCGAACCAGCGCTTGCCCGGCATGCCCTCGATCAGCACGCCTGCGATGGCGACGAACTGAAGGATGAAGGCGACGTCGACGCGCCAGCGCTGGTCAACGGGGTAGAAGCCGTACATGAGCTGGCCGAAGCGCGCCCGGATCATGGTCCAGCAGGCCCCCTCCCTGACGCAATCGGCGCGCGACGTGCCTTCCTGCCAGTTGGCGTCGAAGATCAGCCAGTTGAGCAGCGGCGGCAGCACGAGATAGAGCGCATAGAGCGCCAGCAGCGTCGCGATGGCGTTCAGCGGCGTCGGGAACAGGTTCTGCCGGACCCAGCCCACCACGCCGCTCGTGGCCACCGGCGGCGGCATATCCGGGTGCTGCCCGGGCGGGAACTCGGACGTCGTCCGCGCTTCGATGTTGCTCATGGCGTCAGCGCTCCACCAGCGCGACGCGCCGGTTGTACCAGTTCATGAAGGCCGAGATGGCGAGGCTGATCGCCAGATAGACCGCCATGGTGATGACGATGGTTTCCACCGCCTGCCCGGTCTGGTTCAGCGTCGTGCCGGCGAACACCGCGACGAGCTCCGGGTAGCCGATGAAGACCGCGAGCGACGAGTTCTTCGTCAGGTTCAGATACTGGCTGGTCAGCGGCGGGACGATGACCCGCAGCGCCTGGGGCAGGATCACCAGCCGGGAGACGTGCTTGCGGCGGAGGCCGAGCGCGAGCGCCGCCTCGGTCTGGCCGTGGCTGACCGCCATGATTCCGGACCGCACGATCTCCGCGATGAAGGCGGCCGTGTAGATCGACAGGCCGAGCGTAAGGGCTATCAGCTCGGGAATGATCTGCGTGCCGCCGGCGAAGTTGAAGCCCTTCAGCTCCGGGTAGGACCAATCGATGCCGAAACCGGCGACGAGCCCCGTCAGGATCGGCAGGCCGAAGACGAGCGCGAGCCCGACGCGGATCGACGGAAATTGTTGCCCGGTCGCCATCTGCCGGCGGCGCGCCCAGCGGCTCACCACGATCGCGGCCGCGACGCCGATCCCGAACATGACCGCGACGGGCCAGAAGCCGGGGCCGAAGCCCGGCGTGGGCATGAAGAGGCCGCGCTGATTGAGGTAGAAGGTATCGAGGATGCTCAAGCTCTGCTTCACGCCCGGAAGCGTCGAAAGCACCCCGAAATACCAGAAGATGAGCTGCGCCAGCAGCGGGACGTTCCGGATACCATCGACATAGACGGCGGCGAGCTTGGCGATCAGCCAGTTCCGCGACAACCGCGCCATGCCGATGATGAAGCCGAGGATCGTCGCAAGGACGATGCCGAGAGCGGAAACGAGCAGCGTGTTCAGGATGCCGATGACGAGCGCGTCGCCATAGGTCGATTGCAGGTCGTAGTCGACGAGGTGAAACGAGATGTCGAAGCCGGCGACGTTGTTCAGGAACCCGAAGCCGGATGCGATGCCCCGCTTGGCGAGGTTCGCCGCCGTGTTGCTGATGAAGAAATAGGCGAGCAGCACCAGCAGGCCGAGCACGACCGCCTGATAGAAGATCGATCGCGCCGTGCGGTTCTGCCAGATCGGAACGGCGCTCGCTACGCTGCGCTCGGCGGACGCGGCCATGGCACCTCCCGGACTTTCGCCCTCAGGGGCCGAAAGCGAAAGGGCGCGCCCAACCCCTCAGGGATCGGACGCGCCCCTCGATCGGCCCGTTGTTCGACGTTTCCGGTCAGCGCACCGGCGCGGCGTATTGCAGCCCGCCCTTGCTCCACAGTTCGTTCAGGCCGCGCGCCAGCCCGAGCGGGGTCTTGAGGCCCACATTGCGCTCGAAGCTTTCGCCGTAGTTCCCGACCTGCTTCAGGATGTTGTAAGCCCACTCGTTCGAGATCCCGAGCATCTTGCCCATCTCGTCCTCGACCCCGAGGAGCCGGCGGATTTCCGGGTTGTCCGAGCTCTTGTTCTCGTCGACGTTCGCCTGGGTGATGCCGAACTCCTCGCCGATGATCATGGCGTTGAACGACCAGCGGACGATGTCGCCCCACTGATTGTCGCCATGGCGCACGGCCGGCCCGAGCGGCTCCTTCGAGATGATCTCGGGCAGGATCACGTTGTTGCCCGGATCCTTGAGCTGGGTGCGTTCCGCGGCGAGGCCGGAAGCGTCCGTCGTGTAGGCGTCGCAGCGGCCTTCGTCATAGGCCTGACGCGCCTGGTCGGCGGTCTCGAACACGACCGACTTCAGCTCCAGGCTGTTGGTGCGGAAGTAGTCGGCGAGATTCTTCTCGGTGGTGGTGCCGGTCTGCACGCAGACGGTCGCGCCGCCGAGCTCCTTGGCGCTGGCGACCCCGAGATCCTTGCGGACCATGAAGCCCTGGCCGTCATAGTAATTGACCGCGACGAAATCCAGGCCGAGGTCCGTATCGCGCGACAGGGTCCAGGTGGAGTTCCGGGCCAGCATGTCGATCTCGCCGCTCTGCAGCGCGGTGAAGCGCTCCTTCGATCCGAGCGGAACGAATTTCACCTTAGTGGCGTCGCCGAGCACAGCCGCGGCGACCGCACGGCACATATCGACGTCGAGGCCGGTCCAGTTGCCCTGGTCGTCCGGGACGCCGAAGCCGGTCAGGCCGGCCGGCCCGTTCACGCCGCACACCAACTGTCCCCGCGACGTGACTTGCTCAAGCGTGGTCGCGTCGGCGGCGGCGATGCCGCCAAAAGTCGCGATCACAGCACCCGCAGCCAATAGCTTAAGATGTTTCATGATCCAGTCCTTCCCTGTTGCCTTGCATTTCTTGTCAGCGGACCCGCAAGCCCCGCCCGATGCAGCGGCGATCGGCGCGTCCGACAGGACGCTGCCAAGCTACCGGCATCTGCTTTAACACGGCCGCCACGAGTGCTACAAGCACCCCCGCCGCTTTTCGCTAGGAAATCCGCCATGATTGACCGATCGGACGCCGATCAGACCCGCGTGACTCATGCCGGAAATCGGCCGGCGGACAATCACGGCATCATTAATCCGCCCGTCTATCACGCCTCGACTATCCTGTTCCCGACCGTCGCGGCGCTCAAGGCCGCCGCCGCCGACCACTTCGCCCGCCCGAGCTACGGGCGCTATGGCACGCCGACGACCTACGCGCTCGAGGAAGCGATGGCAGCGCTCGACGAGACCGATCGCGGCATCGCGCTGCCGACGGGGCTCGCCGCCTGCACCATGAGCCTGCTCGCCTTCCTGACGCCCGGCGACAATCTGTTGATGTCCGATGCGGTCTATGGCCCTGTCCGTCGCTTTTGCGAGCGCATCCTGGCCGGGTTCGGCATATCCACTACCTATTTCGCCCCGGAGGTCGGCGCCGGCATCGACCGGCTCATCCGGCCGGAAACGAAGATCGTCTACCTGGAAACCCCGGGCTCGCTGACGTTCGAGATGCAGGACGTGCCGGCGATCACCGCTGCGGCGCACAAGGCCGGCGCGGTGGTGATGATCGACAATACCTGGGCGACACCCCTCTTCTTCAAGCCGATGCGGCACGGCGTCGATATCGTCATCCAGGCGGCCACCAAGTATATTTCGGGCCATTCCGACGTCATGCTCGGGGTGATTACGACGCGCGAGGAGCTCTGGCGCAAGATCAAGGCCACGGCGCACGGATTCGGCCATGCGGCCGCCCCGGACGATTGCTATCTGGCCTTGCGCGGATTGCGGACCCTTGCGGTCCGGCTCGCGCGGCATCAGGAAAACGGTCTCGCGCTTGCCCGCTGGTTCCAGGCGCGGCCGGAAGTGGACCGGGTGCTGCACCCCGCCTTGCCGCATGATCCCGGCCACGGGATATGGCGGCGCGACTTCGGCGGCGCTTCCGGGCTGTTCGGCGTGGTGCTGAAACCGGTGCCGGAGAAGGCCCTGGCCGCGATGCTCGACGGCATGCGCCTCTTCGGCATGGGCTATAGCTGGGGCGGCTATGAGAGCCTGATCCTGCCCTCCGACCTGACGGGGATGCGCAGCGCCACCCCCTGGCCCGCGGCGGGCCCCCTGCTCCGGATCCATGCCGGGCTCGAGGATCTCGCCGATCTGACGGCCGATCTCGAGGCCGGCTTCGCGCGGCTCGGGGCCGAGGCATAAGGCCATGAGCGAAGCTCCTGCCCCGACCGCGCTCCTCGACGCTCTCGCCTTCGATCGCGACGGGTTGCTCCCCGCCGTGGCGCAGCAGCATGGCAGCGGCGAGGTGCTGATGGTCGCCTGGATGAATCGCGCCGCCGTCGAAGCGACCCTGCGCACGGGCGAGGCGCATTACTGGTCGCGCTCGCGCGGACGGTTATGGCGAAAAGGCGAGGAATCCGGCCAAACCCAGCGCGTCATCGAGCTGCGGCTGGATTGCGACGGCGACACGCTCCTGCTGCTGGTCGAGCAGACGGGCGTCGCCTGCCACACCGGGCGACGGAGCTGCTTCTTCCGCGTCTATCGCGAGGGACGGCTCGAGACGAGCGCGCCGGTGCTCGTTGCGCCGGACGATCTCTACGGTTCCTCAGGCAAGTTCTGAGCGTTTCATGGCCCCGCTCTCCAGCGCTTCCGAACCTTCCGCGCGATCGCTGGGCGAGCCGGTGATCGTCGTCGGTCCGACCACGCGCTGCGGCACCAGCCTCCTGCAGCGGCTGCTGAATTCGACCGGCCGGATCGTCATCTATGGCGAGAATTTCGGGCTGATGCAGACCCTGCCCGACATGATCCGCAACCAGGAGCGCGGCGGCGCGACCAAGCGCAAAGTGATCGCGATCGCCCGCGACATGCTGCGCGAGCGCACGGATTTCGAGGCGAGCAGCCTCTTTCCGCCGCTCGACGACTACATTGCCGGCCTGGGCGAGGCCTTTCGCGGCCTGCTCGGCGTCTATGCGGCCGATGCGGCGAAGCTCGGCTTTCCCCGCTGGGGCCTGAAGCATCAGATCCGCGGCCCGAACAGCTTCGCGCTGATGCCGCAGCTTCTGCCGGAAGCGCGTTATGTGATGATCTATCGCGATCTGATCGACGTGGCGCGCTCGGCCAAGGCGCGCTGGCCCGGCGACTTCAAGGGCCCCGAGGATTACCGGCGCTTCGCCCGCAACTGGCGCGACAATGTCGAGACCATGCGCTCGCTCGAAGGCGATCGATTCCTGCTGTTCAGATACGAGACCTTCGCTGCGGATCCCGAAGCTCACCTTGAAAGGCTTGAGAGCTTCACCGGGCTTTCGCACATCGACCGCGCGGTGATGACGCGCCGGATCAACGACCAGCCGCAGTACCGTCTGGATGCGGGCGGCGCCGCGGATGCCGCCTATCGCAAGCCCGCCGCCCTGCAGCCCGGCGAAGTAAAACTCCTGCTTTCCGAAAGCGGGGCGCTCTACCGCGAGCTCGGCTACAGCCCCCGGGCCTAGAATTCGCCGATTACTTCGAGATGCGCAGCTTCGACAGGTTGGCCGCGACCGCCTGGAAGGCTTCCTGCAGCTCGGTCGCCGTCGGCGCGAAGTAGTAATAGGGCGCGTTCGGCTCCGTCGCGACGGCCTGCAGCAACGTGACCAGGTTGGGATTGTCTTCCTCGAACTGGATCACGTAGAGCGCGATGCCTTCCGCCTTCACGTTCGCGGCGAGGCGCTTCAGGCGATTGTTGAGGTTGTTGCGCGTGTTCGCAAGATCCGGCGGCGACGGCAGGAAACCATGCGTGGAGTTGGTCGTGGTGCCCGCGTTTTCGCCCTCGCCGAACCGGCCCATATAGGCATCACCATTGCCGCCGACGATCTGACCGTCGGTCAGGAGCACGATCGCGCGCTGCCGCGGGAACGGCACGTCCACGACCGCCTGGTCGAACGGAACGCCCGGCATGAGGACTTCCCAGGCCCAGGCGAGACCCTGGGGAATGTTCGTGTTGCCGGCCGGCGTGATCAGCGCGTTGATCGCGTCCTCGATCGTCGCGCGGTCATGCGTAAGCGGCGTGATGCCGTGCGAAAGACAGGGGGTGCAGTCGTTGCCCTGCGCCGTGTTGATGGTCGACGACGCCCTCCGCCACCAGCTCGGCTGGTCCGGCATGTCGTTCGGCTTGTCCGGATCGTCCTTGTTGTCGTTCCAATAGGACTGATAGCAGCTCCGGCTGGTGTTGTTCCAACCGGACCCGTTGCCGCTGCTGTCATAGGAGCCGGAGCGCGGCTCGCCTTCCAGCGGATCGATCGGGTACCAGGCGAGCCACTGCTTGCCGCCCACCGTGGTCGGGCCGCGATAGATATCGGCGTCGTTCGCGTTGCTGCCGGTGCCCGTATCGCCGTAGTAACGGGCATAAACGCACCCGGTCCAGCCGCTTGCCGGGGCCTTCAGCAGCGGTACTTCCGAAATATTGGTGTCGTAGATCAGGGTCTGGCCCGTCGCCAGGGTCACCGGATTGGTGAAGGACGACAGGGCGCCGCCGGTGAAGTCGGAGACGGTCTGGGTGGTGTTGAGCGCCGGGTTGTAGGTCGGCGGCGTCGCGGCTTCCCAGTCTTCGGTCTTGATGTTCACCTTCGCGTTCCAGGTCACGAGACCGATATTGAGCAGGTTGTAGGTCGTGCCGTCGACCGTGAAGGTCGGCGAAACGGTATTGGCGCCGTAGAGAATGTCGACCAGATCGAGCGCCGCCGTGCGGGCTGCGGCGATCTTGCTCATCGGCGATCCCATCGAGCCCGACATGTCGATGCTGAGCACCAGGTCCAGCATGTCGACCGAGCGCGTGACTTCGGTCTCGGCCGCGATCGTCATGGTGTAGTAGCCGAAGACCCGCATGAAGGTCGTCGGGATCGTGGCGGTGGCGGTCAGCCGCAGCACCGTTTTGTCCTCGTTGACCTCGATCTCCGGCCCGGAAAGATCCGCGTCCATGAAGCCTTCCGGGAAGTTCGCGCCGAAATACATGTTGATGTCGGCGTCGCGATTCGCCGAGAAGATGTTCCGGCCACCGGCCAGCGCCGCCGCATCGAGGGCCTCGCCGAGCTTCGCCTTGACCATGTAGCCGCGCGCCGTGTCGGTCGCGAGGCCGAGCGCGCCGACCAGCGGGATGATCGCGGCGGCAAGGAAGGCAGCCACCGCGCCGCGCCGATCTGCGGCGAAGGCGGCGACCGACGCCTGGAGCTTGCGCCACCGGGCGGAGAAGGAATGTACGGGTTCCATTTCGTCCATATAACCCGAGGTGTTAAAGAGAGCTTTAAGATCGGAAAGCATTTACCGAATATTCACAAAGATTGAGCGGGTATCGACTGTCGGTTAATTTCGACAATTCTCACCGAAGAGAAATTCACTTTAACCCTGCCTTAAGCGCGTTTGTGTTTGGCTGTCTCCCGACGACGCCGCCCGCCCGAGTTACCGGCCGCGGCGTATAGCGCACGGGTGCTACAGCGATGACCGGGGATCTCGGCTTTCTCTTCGTTCTGCTGATCTTCGCAGGCCTGCTGATTGCGGCTGCCGTCGAAGACGTCTTGCATTTCCGCCTGTCGAACCGGATTACCCTCGCCGTCACCTTCCTCTATCCGGCTTATGTGCTGACGTCGCCGACCCCCGTCGCCTGGGGCACCGCGATCGTATTGGCCGCGGTCGTGCTGCTCGTCGGGTTCGGCCTCTTCGTCGCCGGTTGGGCCGGCGGCGGCGATGCGAAGCTCTTTGCCGCCGCCGCCCTCTGGGCCGGCGTCGCGCACTTTCCGGAATATTTGCTGGCCACCACGCTCTTCGGCGCCGCCCTCTCGCTCGCGATGATCGCCCGGCGCTACTGGTCCCGCCGGCTGGTTCTGTCAACGGGAGGCCCGAGCGAGCCGCCCAGGAAATTCGGGCAGTTCGAAATGCCTTATGGCGTAGCCATCGCTTTCGGCGGGCTCGCCACTGCCATGCTCTTGTCAGGAGTTTGAACTGATGTCGGCCCGCAATATCATTCTTCTTCTCGTTGCCATCATGGTGGCCGGCGCGACCGCCTACTTCGCGCGTGGCCTGATGACGCGGCCGCCGCAGCAGGTGGTCGTTCAGGCGCCGGCCCCGCCGCCGCCCTCCAGTGGCGCGATTCTCATCGCCGCCGCGGACCTTCCGGCCGGCACGCTGCTGCTCGAAGAGCATCTGAAGTGGCAGCCCTGGCCCGAAAACTCGATGAACCCGAACTTCATCAAGCAGGCCGACGCCAAGCTCGAGAACTATGTCGGCGCGGTCGTTCGGCGCGGCATCAACAACGGTCAGCCGATCATGCCGTCGCAGATCGTGAAGCCCGGCGATCGCGGCTTCCTCGCGGCCGTGCTGAAGCCCGGCATGCGCGCGGTTTCCGTCGGTGTCGGCGACGTGTCCGGCATTTCGCACCTGATCCTTCCCGGCGACCGGATCGATCTCCTGCTGACGCAGACCGTGCTCAGCGACGGCGGCGGCGAGACCGCGAGCGGCGAACGCCGGGCGGCCGAGACGGTGCTCGAGAACATCCGCGTGCTGGCGGTCGATACGACGCTCGACGATCTCAACAAGAAGGCGCTCGACGGCAAGACCATCACCATCGAGGTGACGCCGAAGCAGGCCGAGATGATCACCGTCGCGGTCGAGCTCGGGCGGATCGCCTTCAGCATGCGCGGCCTCGAGAACAACGGATTCGATCGCGCCATCGTTTCCAGCGGCAACGACACGCAGGACACCGCAACGTCGGACGCGTCCGACGCGACCGGCCCTGCGGATAGGAGCGCCACGACGAGCATCGTCGTCGGCGGACCGGAAGATTTCGGAGACGAGCTGGATCGACCCTGGCGCGGCGAGGGCTACACGCTCGACAGCGAGGTCAGCCGTCTGATCGCGCCGTTCTCCGGCACCAAAGTCCATGTTTTCCACGGCAATCAGGCCGAGGAATTGACGTTCAAATAGGACACGACCGTGGGGGTCACACCTATGCGATTGAATAAGCTCCTGCTGGGAATCGTCCTGGTGCTTTCCATGGCACTGGGTACCAGCACCCTTCATGCGCAGGACGCCGTCGATGTCACGGCGGGCGGCTCGATCTCGGTCGACCGCAATGAGGGTACGCTCATCCGCCTCAGCCATGCCGCCTCGTCCGTTTTCGTGGCGAATCCCGCGATCGCGGATGTCATGGTGAAATCGCCGCGGCTCATCTATCTGCTGGGCCGGCAGCCGGGCGAGACGACGCTCTATGCCGTCGACGAGTCGGAGAACGTCATCCTCAACTCGACGGTCGTGGTCAGCCACAACCTGACGCGCCTCGCCGGGGAGATGAACCGCCTCGTGCCGGACGGCGACATCCAGATCAGCTCGGTCGATGGCGGCCTGGTTCTCGCGGGTGCCGTTGCGACGGCAGCCGAATCCGAGGATGCGCGGCGCCTCGCCCAGCGGTTCATCGCCGACGGCGAAGAGGTGATCAATCGCCTGCAGGTCACTGCAGCGAACCAGATCAACCTTCGTGTCCGCGTCGCCGAGGTTCAGCGCAGCGTGGTCAAGCAGCTCGGCATCGACTGGAGCGTCGCGGCGGAGTACGGCGGTTTCACCTTCGGTCTCGTGACCGCCGGATTCGGCGCCGGTAGCGCCCTGCTCGGCAGCGTGCTGCAGCAGAGCAACACCTTCCCGGTCGGATATTCCGACGGCAATGTCGACGCCAACGCCCTGATCGACGCGCTTTCGACCGAAGGCCTGGTATCGCTGCTGGCCGAACCGAACCTGACGGCCCTCTCGGGCGAAACCGCAAGCTTCCTTGCCGGCGGCGAGTTCCCGATCCCGGTCTCGCAGGACACCGACACCGTCACCATCGAGTTCAAGAAGTTCGGCGTGAGCCTTGCCTTCACCCCGACCCTGATTGGCGGCCGGCGCATCAGTCTCCGCGTTGCGCCGGAAGTCAGCGCGCTTTCAACCGAGAACTCGGTCGTCGTCGGCAGCATCGTGGTCCCCTCCCTCACCACGCGACGGGCGGAAACCACGGTCGAGCTCGCCAGCGGCCAGAGCTTCGCGATCGCGGGCCTCATCCAGAATCGCTCGCAGATCGACGGCGAAAAGGTCCCCGGTCTCGGCGACATCCCGGTGCTCGGCGAGCTGTTCCATTCCGACAATTTCACGCGGAACGAAACGGAACTCGTGATCATCGTGACGCCCTATATCGTGCAGCCGGTCTCCGCGCCGCGCCTCGCCGCGCCGACCGACGCCCTGGTGGGCGACGAAGGCAGCCAGCGTATCGTCGCCGGGGCCAATACCGTCAGCACGACTCCCGTCCAGCCGCAGAACGCCCCGGTGATCGGCTCGTCCAATCCCGCCGGCTTCGTTCTGGAATAGGTGCCGCCATGCGATCCATCCTCATGAAGTCCACCCTGCTCGTCGCCGCGACGCTGCTGCCGGTGCTCGTCTCCGGTTGCGACATGCGGCGTCAGATCGACTACGCGACCTGGAAGCAGGTCGAGCCTTTCGCCGAGGCCTCGGCCGTGACCCAGGCGCTGTCGCACCGCGTGCAGTTCCGCGCCAACTCCGCCGAGCTCACCTCGACGGAGAAAGTGGCCCTGCTCGCCTTCCTCGAGCGTCAGGGCATCAATCCGGGCACCCGGGTCGTGCTTCGCTCCGAGACCGCCCACGAGGGCGAGGCCGCGACGGTCAGCGACCGTCTCGCGGTGCTCCGTCGCGTGCTGGTGGCCCGCAGCCTCGACGTCGAGATGGCGCCGCCGAGCATGAATGGCGGCGCTGAGGACGTGACGGTCACGGCCTACAAGACCGCGGTCGCCCAGGTCGACTGCCCCGGATACAACACCCCGATCGAGCTCGACCAGGAATGGCGGCCGATCAGCAATACCGGCTGCGCGAACGCGGTCAATCTCGGGCTGATGCTGGAAAATCCATCGGATCTTGCCGCCGGCCGCGACCTGCCGCCTGCCGATGGCGAGCAGCAGACGCTGTCGATCCAGCGCTATCGCACCGGTCAGGTGTTCGAACCTCAACTCGAAGACACCACACAATGATGAAGCTAGCCAAGAAGCAGAAAGTCGAGCCCAAGCTCGACGCGCAGCCCTCCGCCGGCAAGGTTCTCGCCGGCGGCGCGCGGCAGGACTGCATCGCGTTCGTCGCCGACAACGTGACGCACGACATGGTCAGCGCGACCTGCCAGCAGCTCTTCGGCAAGTCGCAGGTCCGTGACGGCGGCAGCCGCGAGGCGCTCGAGTATCTTTCGGCCGGTTCCGCGCCGAAGGTGCTGATCGTGGACATTACCGACGCGACGAAACCGCTCAACGCCCTGCTGCCAATCATCGCGGCCTTCATCGACGACACAAAGGTCGTCGCGATCGGCACGATCAACGACATCGAGTTCTATCGCGAAGCGATCGACGCGGGCGTCGCCGACTACCTCGTCAAGCCGGTCACCTCGAAGGTGCTGACGGCCTCGATCCAGCGGATCGTGGCCCCCACCACGGCCGCCACCGAGGATCGCAAGATCATCGGCGTTCTGGGCGCCCGCGGCGGGGTCGGCGGGACGCTGGTCTCGGTCAACATCGCCTGGCTGCTCGCGGAGCAGATGCGCAAGCCGACTACGCTCATCGATCTCGACCTGTGGCACGGCACCGTGGCGCTCGCGCTCGACATCGAGCCGACCCGCGGCCTGCGCGAAGCCCTGGAGCATCCCACCCGCATCGACAGCCTTTTCATCAGCAGCGCCTGCGCCAAGTTCGGCGACCGCATGCATGTCATGGCGTCCGAGGAAGCGGTGGACGACGATGTCCATTTCGAGGCCGGCGCGATCACCCTTCTGATCGATCAGGTCCGCCGTCAATCGGATTACATCGTCATCGACGTGCCGCGCAGCTCGCCACGCGCACGCACGCGCGTGATGAACTCGGCGACCGACCTCGTCCTGGTCACGGACCTGACCCTCGCCTCGCTTCGCGACGTACTGCGGATCCAGCAGCAGGTGCAGATCCTCGCGCCGAATGCGCATGTGTTCGTCGTCGCCAACCGCGTCGGCAGCAAGGATGCGGCCCTGCCCCGCGAGGAATTCGAGCGTGCGCTCGGGCGCAAGGTCGACCTGATCCTGCACGAGGACCTGAAGGCGGCGCAGCACGCGGCAAGCGCCGGCAAGCCGCTCGCCGCGGTCGCCCCCTCGAGCAAGACCGCGGCCGCGCTCAAGGATCTCGTCTCCCGCTTCGGCCAACAGAAACAGGAGCGACGGCGCTGGATGCCATGGCGTCGCCGGACGGCGTAACCGATGATTCCAGAAGGCGCACAAGGACAGGCGGCCAACGGCAATGGCGGGGATGCGGTGAGCCGCATCGCCGCCGAGCTGCGTCCGATCGTCAATGAACGCTTCGCCGACAAGGACCGGCTGCTGCTGCCGCGCCAGGCGCTTGCCGTGGAAATCAGCGGCATCGTCGGGCGCGAGCTCGAGGAGCGCGGCGCCACGCTGAACATCCTCGAGCGCCGCAGCCTGATCGCGTTGCTGGTGGCCGAGATCGCCGCGAAGGCCGAGGCGGAACGCCGCATCGTGGAGAGCCAGGCGACCGAGGCCCTGGCCGAAGCGCCGGCGCCGTCCCGCACGGCGGAGCCCGCCAGCCCCCGTTCCCAGGCGCCGACGGCCGACACCCCGTCCCAGCTCGCGCCGGCACCGGTCGCGACGCACCAGGTCGGCGCGCGCGCGAAGCAGGTGTCTTCGGCGCGCAATACGATCGAATCCGCCAAGAACCGCATCCAGCCGCTGGTGGTCGACCGGATCGACCTTTCTACCGCGGTGAAGCTCGACCGGGCGCAGCTCACGCACCAGATCGCCGAGCTCGTCAGCGAGGTGCTGGTCGAACAGCGCATTCGCCTCAATCAGCGCGAGCAGCGCGACCTCGTCGAGATCCTGCTCGACGACATGCTGGGCCTCGGCCCCCTCGAGCCCCTGCTGGCCGACGAATCCGTGACCGACATCATGGTCAACGGACCGAAGCAGGTCTACATCGAGCGTCACGGCAAGCTGCAGCTCACGGACGTCAAGTTCCGCGACAATCAGCATGTGATGAACATCGCCACCCGTATCGTCTCGCAGGTCGGTCGGCGCGTCGATGAATCGGTGCCGCTCTGCGATGCCCGCCTCATGGACGGCAGCCGCGTCAACATCATCATTCCGCCGCTGGCGATCGACGGGGCCAGCATCTCGATCCGTAAATTCTCCAAGAAGGGCATCACCCTCGACGTGATGGCCCGGCAGCGCAATATCACCGACCCGCTCGCGACCGTGCTCAAGATCGCGTCCCGCGCCAAACTCAACATCCTGATCTCGGGCGGCACGGGCTCCGGCAAGACGACCCTGCTCAACGCCATGTCGCAGCTCATCGACAATGGCGAGCGCATCGTCACCATCGAGGACGCGGCCGAGCTCCAGCTCCAGCAGCCGCATGTCGTCCGTCTGGAAACCCGTCCGCCGAATCTCGAAGGCGAAGGCGAGATCACCATGCGCGATCTCGTCAAGAACGCGCTGCGTATGCGTCCCGACCGCATCATCCTCGGCGAGGTGCGAAGCTCCGAGGCCGTGGACATGCTGCAGGCCATGAACACCGGCCACGAAGGCTCGATGTGCACCATCCACGCCAACCGGCCGCGCGAGGCGCTCACCCGCCTCGAGAACATGGTCGGCATGGCCGGCATCAGCCTGCCGGGCAAGGCCGTGCGCACGCAGATCGCGGCTGCGATCGACGTGATCGTCCAGGTGAGCCGCATGCGCGACGGGGTGCGCCGCATCACCCATGTCGTCGAGGTGGTCGGCATGGAAGGCGACGTCATCATCACCCAGGACCTCTTCGTCTACGAGTTCGAGGGCGAGGATTCGGACGGCAAGCTCCGCGGCACCTTCAAGTCATCGGGCCTGCGCCCCCACTTCACCCCGAAAGCCGCCTATTTCGGTCTGGATCGTCCGTTGCTCGAGGCCATGACATGAATATGGCGTTTTCGCCGATGGATCTGCTCATCGTGGCCGCACTCGCGGCCACGACCGTCTTGCTGCTGGGCGTTGCATTCGTCCTAAGGTCGAACGAAAAGCGCCAGCAGCAGCGCCGTTTGCGCCGCGCCCAGCGGCAGAGCATGCCCGGCGAACGCACCGCCGCCGTCAACGTGCGCCGCGACACCGGCGAGAGCCGCGTGCCGTTCCTCAACATGATCGTGAATGCCGTGATGCCGAACCCGGCGAAGCTGCGCGCACGCATCGCGCGCACCGGCAAGCGCATCACGCTCGGGCAGTATTTCGTGACCATGCTGGTCATCGCCGCGGCCGTCTCCGCCGTGCTGCGGCTGGCGTTCGATCTCCCCGCGATCGCCTGCCTGCTCGCCGGCGTGACGGTCGGCGTCGGGCTGCCGCACATGGCGATCGGCTTCCTCGGCAAGCGCCGCCTGACCAAGTTCAACAACCTCTTCCCCGAGGCGATCGACCTGATCGTCCGCGGCCTGCGGTCGGGTCTCCCGGTCAGCGAATCGCTGAAGACCGTCGCCCGCGAGGTCGCCGATCCCGTCGGGCCGGAGTTCGCGCAAATCGCGGACTCCATCACTTTCGGCATGACCATGCAGGACGCGCTCTGGGCGGCGGCCGCGCGGCTCGACATCCCGGAGTATCGATTCTTCGCCATCACGCTCGCGATCCAGCAGGAAACCGGCGGCAACCTCGCCGAGACGCTCGACAATCTCAGCAGCGTGCTCCGCCGGCGCAAGCAGATGCGGCTCAAGATCAGGGCGCTGTCGTCGGAAGCCAAGGCCAGCGCCTACGTCATCGGATCGCTGCCCTTCGTGATGTTCGGCATCATCATGGCGATGAACCCGACCTACGCGATGAAGCTCTTCACCGACCCGCGCGGCCTCATCATGGTCGGCTGCGCCTTCCTCTGCTACCTGCTCGGCATCAGCATCATGGCCAAGATGGTTCGGTTCGAAATATGATCAACCCGCTCGACTATCTGCCGCCGGGCATCGAGCCGGAGGCGCTGGTGACCGGGATGGCGAGCGTCTCCGCCTTCCTGACCGTGTTCGTCGTCTGGAACACGCTGGTAAAGCGCGAGACCGGCATGCGGCGGGCGCGCGAGCTCGCCACGCGGCGGGCCGCCATGCGCGACACCTATGTCAACAGGCGGACGCCGCACGGCAAGCTGCTCTCCACCTCCACGATGCGGAGCGTGGTCGACCGGCTGAAGCTGCTGCGCACGACCCGTGCGGAATCCGTGCAGATGCGCCTGGCACAGGCCGGTTGGCGCTCGAACGACGCCCTCATCCGCTTCCTGTTCGCCAAGGTGACCTTGCCGGTGTTGTTCGGCATCGGCGCGGTGCTCCTGTTCGAGGTTGCGCGCTTTTACAACCTGCCCCCGGTCGGCCGGCTCGCCGTCACCATCGGCAGCGTGCTGCTCGGCTTCATGGCGCCCGACATCATGGTGAAGAACCAGGTCACCAAGCGCGCGCATCAGATCCGCAAGGGCCTGCCGGACGCGCTCGACCTGATGGTGATCTGCGCCGAAGCGGGTTTGAGCCTGGACTCGCTGCTGAAGCGCGTCTCCGAGGAATTCTCCAAGGGCTGCCCCGAGCTCGCCGACGAGCTCGCGATCACCTCGCTGGAGCTCGGCTTCCTGCCCGATCGCCGCGCCGCCCTCATGAACCTGATGAACCGCACCAAGTCGCCCGGCATCCGGGGGCTGGTGAACAGCATGCTGCAGTCCGACAAATACGGCACGCCCCTCGCCCAATCGCTTCGCGTCCTGGCGCACGAGTTCCGCGAGGAGCGCATGCTGCGCGCCGAAGAGAAAGCCGCGCGATTGCCGGCATTGATGACCGTGCCGATGATCGTCTTCATCCTGCCGCCCCTCTTCGTCGTGCTGATCGGGCCGGCGATCCTCAAGGTCATCGACGCCCTCTCGAAAATGTAGCGCGATACGGGAATGGCCAGGATGGCCTCGAAAAACGACCACACGAAACGAAACGACCGGATCCGGTGCGCCCAGGGCGGCACACCGGACGATCTCGTTTTCCGGCTCGTTTTCCGGCTCGTTTTCCGGGGACCCGCCGACGCGACGGGGCTGAAGGCGCATGCCCTGACGGCGACCCTCGCCCGCGGCGCCGCCCCGGCCGGGAGACTGTTTTCCGCCTCCGCCAGCCCGGACGACGCACCGCAGCCCGTCGCCACGGCCGATCCTCGCCGTGCGGGAACGCCGGCGGCGCGATCCGAGGGGCTGGAGCATTTTCCCGCGAAGTGGGCACCGGTTCGCGGCAGAAAATGCGACCAGACCAATGAATCCGGAGCGCGTTCCGGTTCAACCTCGAGGAAACGCGCTCTGGCAGCGGCCTACGGGAACGATTCGCGGGCATCTCGGCGCGTCGGGGCGGCATCGCAGGACGATGCGGGCGAAGCGAATCCGGGCCGGGACCGCGTACACGGAACGCATAGGGAAAGCGCCCCGACCCGCGTGAGGGATCGGAGCGCTTGCGAGGCGACCAGGAAAGCGGCCGGGGAAGCCGCCCCGACGACGTCAGTTGGTACGCAGGCCGGTCGCGATGAGGCTCGGCTCGACACCGCCATTCACGTCGGCGAGCGTGCCGGACGGCAGGGTCAGCCAATCGTCGATCATGTTGAGCAGGCCGAAGCTGCCGCCGTCGCTGGAGGCGAGCTCGATCGCGCCGACATCCGCGACGTAGATCGACGCCATCTGGCGGTGCAGCGGATCGGCGGTAACCGAGGGCCGCGCCGCGGTCTCGGTGCGCAGGATGCCGAAGGCCGGCCGAACCGCCGGCGCGCGCTGGAAATCCATCTCCATCTGGGCGGCGTCGCGCGGCAGAATCTGATGCGCGGGCGCGGCCCGGTTCCCGTCCGTCTCGGCGGGTTCGGCCGTCGGGTCGAGGGCGGGCTCGTTTCCGGTTTCGGCCTGCGGGACCGCCTGCGGCGCGTCGCTATGCGGGCTCGGGGTGGCGAACGGGTCGGTATCGAACTGTGCGCTCGGCACCGTGGCGGGCGCCTCGGGCTGCGGGCTCGGCACGATGACGGCCGGGGCGCCATGATGCGGGCTGGCAGCAGCGACCGGCGCCTCGGCGGGGGCTTCCGCGGGCACTTCGATCAGCGGCCTCACCTGGATCGTGCCTTGGTCGACCGGTACCTCGAGGGTGCCCTGCTCGACCGGCAGCGTCGGCGCGACGGGTGTGCTGATCGCGGCGGGCATAGCGGCTGCGGCCGGCACGAGCTCGGCCGGCAGGATTTGGCTGCCGCCCTGCGGCGCGCCCAGCAGATGCACCCCGAGCGCGGCGGCCATGGTCCGCTCGTCGTCGAGACCTTTCAAGGCGCTGAAATAGCTGAGGTTCTTCTCGGCGGTTTCGTTGCCCACATAGCGCCCCGCCAGCTCGCGGGCGCGCGTGCGATCGCCGGCAAGGCCGATCGCGAGGGCGAGGTTCTGACGCAGGCGCGGCGTCGCGGCGCGATCGGCGGCGGCCGGCTCGAGCAGCGCGATCGCCTCCGGGTAGCGGCCTTCCAGCACGAGCGAGAGGCCGAGATTGTTGATGATCTGCAGGTTGCCCGGCGAAAGCTCGAGACCGCTCTTGTAGTAGGTCTGCGCCGACGCCTGGTCGCCGATCATGTCGTAGGCGACGCCGAGGCTGTTGTAGAGCCGGTAGTCCTTCGACATGTCGAGCGCCATCTCGAGCTCGGCGATCGCCTGCTCCGGCTGGTTCAGCCCGATCAGCGCCGTGGCCAGACCGCGGCGCGCCTCGACGTTGTTGGCATCGACCTGGATCGCCGCGCGGAACGCCTCGGCGGCGCTCGCCGGCGAGCCGAGCTGCGTGAAGATCTGACCGAGCGCCAGCAGCGGACGGACATCGTCCGGCGCCACTTCATGGGCGCGCTGATAGAGCCCGACCGCATTGACCAGATCTCCGCTGCCGCGGGTCATGTCGGCGACCCGGATCATGGAGTCGGCGGTGACTTGCGGACCTTGGGAAGAGGGCGAGGTGGCAGCGCACGCCCCGAGGCTGAGCGCAACCACCGATACCGGCAGCAACTGCCGGATTTTGTCGAAAGATCGATGCATGGCGCCGAGATTAGCGACGCTATGGTTAGCGGAAGGTAAACAGGTCATGAGAAAAACCCGTTTTATTTCAAGGCTGTTGCGACGATTCACCAGAACGGAGCGCGGCACCGCGGTCGTCGAGTTCGCCTTGGTGGCGCCTCCGCTCTTCCTGCTCGTCATCGGCATGTTCGAAGTGGCCATGCTGATGTTCATCAACGTCTCGGTGGAGGGCGGCCTCAAGGAAGCCTCGCGCTGGGGCATCACCGGCCAGGAGCCGACCGACGAGGACGTGACGCGCGAGCAGCAGATCGTCCAGATCATCGAGAACAATACCTTCGGCCTGGTTCAGCTCACCTCCGACAACGTCACCATGTTGACCTACGACAGCTTTTCCGACGTGGGCAAACCGGAGCCGTTCGTCGACGCACCGCCCTACAACGGCATTCGCGACGAGGGCGAGAGCTATACGGACGTCAACGGCGACGGCGAGTACAGCGACGACCAGGGCCTGATCGGCGCCGGCCAGTTCGGCGATGTGGTGCAATACACCGTTCGCTATGGCTGGGGCCTGATGACGCCCCTGCTCGGCGATCTGATGGGCCAGGACGGCGTGATTCACATGTCGGCAAGCGTCGTCGTGCAAAACGAGCCCTATGGCTTCGTCGATGCCGACGACAGTGGAGACTGACGATGATGCTTCAAGTCCTGCGCCGGTTCCGGCGCTGCGAGGAAGGCCTGGCGGTGATGGAGTTCGCCTTCGGGCTGCCGGTGCTGCTCATCATCCTGCTCGGCTGCTTCGATGCGGCGCGCTTCGTGCTCATCAACCAGAAGATGGCCCGGGTCGCTGCACAGACCTCGGACCTCGTCGCCCAGCTCGACGTGGTGACCGAAAGCGAGGTGAGCGACCTCTGGGTGTCCGCGACCGACACCGCCCTGCCCTTCGACATCGGCACGCAGGGGCGCGTGATCGTGAGCTCCATCTTCCGGCCCTATACGCCGGCGGACGCAGACCCGGAGATCGTCTGGCAGCGCCTCACGGTACCGGGGCTGAATTCGATCAGCCGGCTCGGCGTGGAGGCCGACGACGATCCGCCGCTACCGACCGGGTTTTCGCTGCGCAGCGGCGAGAACGTGATCGTGGCCGAAGTCTTCTTCGACTATTCGCCGGTCTTCTTCGGCGAGATCTTCGCCGCGCGCGTTCTCTACTACTCGTCCTACAACCGGCCGCGCCTGCAGAACCTGACGGCAATTACCGACGACTGACGCCAGTCCGCCGGCCGACGGCGCGAACGACCGCGCGCTCGCCCGGCGCGCGGCCGGCTGCCGGCGACGGCACCGCATCGCCGCATTTCGGGGTCGCGGCGGCGATCTCGGCGCGTTATCGAGCGTCTCCGCGCGACGCCAGCCGAGGATCCGCACCGGCGCCGGACCCTGAAATCGGCATGAAAGCCGCGGCCGCCGGCCATTCCCCTGGCTCGAGGTTCCAAGGAACCGGGTTGCCGCCGAGGGGGTTAGAAACCCTGACGACCGCTCGCGACCGCCCCACGGGCGCTCGCGGCTCGAAGCCGGGCGACCTTCCCACCTCGTTTCGTTGTCGAACGACTTCGCTCGAAGCCAGGGACGAGACCCAATGCGCCGCAATACCTTCGCCGTCTACAAGCCGCCCTCGGAAGGACTCCCCTATCTCGCCGTGATGGTCCTTCCGAGCGGACGCGCCGCCGTCGAGCCCTTTCCCACGCTGGCCGCCGCCGAACAGCACAACCGGCAGCTCGAAGCCAAACTCTATGGCGAGCGCAGGATACGCGCGCAGGACTGGCGCGGCCGATAACCGGCGCCAATCCATCCACGCCCGGGACGTTCGCGCGACCGCCCGCGGGCGCCTGCGCCTGCACCGCTCAACACACAGCTCCATCTAAATCACACGCTATATGAGAGCATGAAAAATACTTAGAAAGATAATTCAAGGCTCGCCATATTGTGTCGTATTTTTCGATAAGGGGCCTAGAGAATACAGCAACTGAAGTATAGTGCGCGGTATAAGAGATAAGCGGTTTCTTGCAAAGATACTCGTACAGCGTACAATCTCCGTCAACAACACATCTAATTATTATATTTTCCCCGTTATTCACATAATAATAGTCAAATAGTCCCAACAATTTATCGAATTGGTTTTTGTCTCTTTCAGAAAATTTGATTCTGTGCAAACCGCCAGCGGATTCATTTTCGTCTATCTTGAAATCATACGTAGGATACACAGACTTCAAACTACGTAAATCGGAGGATAACAATCGATCTGGTGCACTATTAGTTTTGAAGATTCTTACTACAACTCTGTTACCGGCATCATCCTCCAGTGCACAAACCTCACTACGGACTTCGATCGCCTTTACAGAATGTGCGTCTCCCAGGTAGCTCCCAACGCACCGAGTAAGAGAATGCTCTAACTCATCGACAATCCGCTCGTCTGGAGACGCCGCCCGCTCCATAACGAGGATGAACGTAAGAGCTAGACCAAGGCGCGCCCCGAAGGTCAGAATCTTAACTAACCTACAGCTATTGCTCGGTTGAAGGACGCACGCCATGACAGAACTTTCGAGTACCGGCGTTGGCGGCGCCACCCGGGAAACGCCATAGGTCGATACCATAACCCATACGTATTTTAGCACCATCTCCTTGCTATCGGTTGTATTATAAGTAGATGATTCGCCTCGTGGCTATACTGTTCATATTTCTGTTCGGATCCCGGCTTTGAAAAGCACTGTTGTAGGTACCGCCAGCGTCATCGACGGCGACACCATCGAGTTTCGCAGTGAGCGTGTCCGCTCGCTCGACATGGGCGCCTCTGAAGGCCGGCAGCACCCATGAAGAACTATACTTTGATCGGTTTGATCGCAGTCGTGTATCTCGGCAGCTATCTGCTCTGGCTATCCGAGCGTGGAAGCTCCAGCTATCTGGCGCACGAGTACTACCCTGACGCGATCAATAGAGCGGTCCTGGACGTGGCTTTCGATACGATCACGGGCCTGCGCTTTGTCGAGCAGGGCCAAGCGCCTTGTGATACAGACCGACTCTTGACAGATCACCGCGAAGAACTATACGGCGCATGCCAGACTGTGTGGCCCGCATCAGCCCGGCTCTACTGTCGCCATTGGTGGACAGGATGGTGGGCGGCGCAGCGCTGTATCGCTCTAAGAACCGCTCCGGATCTTTTCGACAATCCGATCATCCGCGAGCGGATTGAGCGTGGGATCATGTATCCCTGCAAATTCAGCCATCTCCTGAATGGGTGGACGGATTACGGTTGCGGCAAAAATGGACTTCCGTTTTCGACCGTGGTGCTCGTGGTCGGCAGTGACGGGAGTGCCGATCCATCGACCCAATCCGCGCGGATCTACAGCTACGCACCGTCTTCCGGGTACTAGAAACCCCCATGGTTGATATGTTCCGAAGCATCGCGTGCTTCCTCGTCTGGACGTTCTTCGGAGCGTTCGGATTCTGGCTATCCATGTATAGCACCGGGGTGTCCTATTTCGTGTTGCCGTTTGCCCCCATAATGGCGTTCATTTGCCTGCTATTTCTCGGAAAATACATCGGTGAGTACAAGGAATACATCGGTGCGTACAGCGTTCCGTTGTTTTCCTTCAGCGCCTACGTAGTCGTCGCGTTGGTGATTTTGCGTATCCTGTTTCTTCACTGGAACGATCACACCGTGATTCGGTTTGGGCTGTTCACCTACGATGAAGGGATACCCACTTTTTTGGGTGTCACTATCGAATTTCTGGCCATGTCCGGCTCGGTGGGAGCGATCGCACTCTGCACAAAGGCAGCGGGCGAGATATGTGTCCTGGTGCGCAGTCTCGGTCGCAGGCACTTGCCTTCTTAGCAGCCCAACACTCGGACTTGAGGCAATGCTATGGCGCTTTGGCTTCTGTTTTGGTTCACCGTCGCCATGGCGCTGCTCATCGGCCCGGATGCTGTCCCCATGCTTATCGTGGCGGTATGGCTGGCGCTCGTTTGCCACAGGCTGATGCCGAACTTCTGGCGGAGTGGCAAGGGTGGTGCGCAGGACTGGCGCGGGCGATAACCGGCGCCAATCCATCCACGCCCCGGGACGTTCGCGCGACCGCCCGCGGGCGCCTGCGCCTGCACCGCAGGAAGTTCGACATCTCGACCGTCGTCGCCGCACGAGCCGAACATCAAGGACGTCGACGACCGTATCTGGCCCGTCTTCATGCGCGACGATCTCGGATAGGGCTCACCAGCCTTGATCACGCTCTTGGCCGGCGTCTGCTGGGCCGTTTCAGGCTTTCAAGCTCCCTGCTGGGCGATTCGCTTCTCCCGGCAAATGAGCCTATGGTCCGCGCACCGCCGGGTCTGCCCAGGCTGCCGGCGTGAGAGTGAGTTATGGGGCCTCTCGCCCGTTCGACGGAGCGAGGCTTTTATGTCTAGTCTCTATTCCTGCCAGTTTCTGATCGATGGAGTTGCCGCAGGGCAGCCCATCGACCTGGTGCACGCCCAGACGGACTCCGATGCGCTCCTGATCGGTCGAGCATTGGCCGTCGCTCGCACGAATCACACTGGCTACGAAATCCGGAAGGGTGAACGGCTCGTCTATCGGCATCAGGGGCCGAATCTTCCCGCCACGGTTGTGGTCTGACGCGCCCAGTCGAGGCCAGAAGTTGCATCATCGTGAAATGATTCGCGTCCTGACCATGGTGCTTCTGGCCGGGCTGTGGTTTGTTCCGGCAAGGGCCGGCCCCGAGAATCCCATTGTCGGGATTGCGAGCGTGATCGAGGCCGACGCCATCGAGATCAGCGGCCAGCGCATCCGCCTCTTGGACATGGACGCACCCGAGACACAGCAACTCTGTCAGGACACCGCCGGCGCAGATTATCGGTGCGGCCAGAAGGCGGCCCTCCTCCTCTCCGACTTCATCGGTCAGAGAACGGTGACGTGCGATGGATCGGACCTTGACCGCTACGGACGCACGCTAGCCCGCTGCACCGTTGGTGGGGAAGACTTGGGGCTGTGGCTGATCGAGCAAGGTTGGGCGGTGCCCTATCGGTATTGCAAGTGCGAGACTTATCGCGATGCGGCTCTCGAGGCCGCGGCGCAGGACCGTGGTATTTGGGCGGGGGTGTTTCAGTTGCCCTGGGAGTGGCGGAAAGCTAATAGCCCGACCTGAGATCCGACCGCGGATTCGAGATCCACAAAGGCGTCAGCTGGTTTACCTCCAGCGATGAGCGCTGCACTCGAGGCCGCGGGGCCTTCACAAGTCGGCGCCCTCACGAACGCAGACATATCGCTATCAAGCTTGTCGGCGGGAGAACTGGCTTTAGAGGTCGCCTCGCAGGCGTCATGCGACGCTCGACTAGTCAATAGCGATCGGCAACCAGAGCGTTTGGTCCAAGAGAGCAAAGACTGAGATCAGCAATTCGCCGCGTTGACGCTCCTGTACCAATCGAACGTGTTGCGGACTATCCTTGCGATCAACGATTGCGTCGACCACGAAGACGGGCCTCGACGGCAAGCCTGCCTTTGTGAACCGGTCGCCGATCGAAACTGCGGAACCGCGTCTTATCATGTGTTCTCCTGCGAACAGTCCTGCGTTGAGCGCCTCGGTCAAGCGGACGCCATATTTTCGGGCCCATTCTTGAGGCGGGAATGGTAATTCAAGGAGTATAACGTAAATCGAGTCTAGGTAGTCGAATATCCGCCGAACATACTCGCTCAGATACACTTTCTGACATTACAGAATTGAGACTTGCTATATTTACATATTTCGCGCATGATCATTACATCGCTGTAGATTGCCTCGGGCATCAGCGGCAGAGAGCCAGGAATGTGCTCCCGCCCCCACAGCGGAGCTCTATCATGGTTTTGCGCCTCTATTCCTTGCGTTTTCTCGGCAAGAGCCTCGGTTCATCCGCAATGTTCAGCTTGAAAGCTGGCGATGATGCCGACGCTATCTTCGCTGGGCGCGATCTGGCTCGTGACCTGCCCGGCTGCGCGGGATACGAAGTTCGCCGCGGCCAAGTGCTTCTCTACAGGCATGAACACGCCCCGGTGAGCGCGAGCGTGGTGGACATCAAACCGCGCCAATCGATCCCATGGAAGCGGGCTACCGCACGGCAACATACACCGACGCTCGTTGATCCTACATTCATTGGGCCGCGATTGCCGGTGATCGCCCCAGCGGTGAATGGCGCTGAGCATCCGGCGGGACATCTGTGAGACACAGGGAAGAGCGCCCACAGCCGGCGGAGCCGCCTACCGCCTGCATCGCTCTGGCCACCGGCGCTGCGATTCTCACTGTTCTTGCGCTGACCTACTTCGGGAGAACGGGGGACGGAGTGCCGACGTTCGATGTTCTTCCCATCCTCGGATTGTCGGGAATGTCGATCGTTGTCGGAGCGGTGGCCTGGGTCGCCGTCTTCTATCTCTCATTGGGACTTCTCTGGCGCCGCCAATGGGCGCGTTCTCGTTCGCGCCTCCGAAAGGAATTGAATGTCGCAGCCCCGCCGTTACAGCTGCAAAGTGTTCGAGTTCGACGGGCAAGATCACTTGTTCGTCTACTTGGCGGCGAAGACAGACAAAGACGCTATTTTCGTAGGCAGTAAGCTGGAGCGTGATAACCCACAATGCACCGGTTTCGAGATCCGCAAGGGCCTTCGATTAGTGCATCGGCACGCACGGGCATAGGCATATGCCGTTGAAACCCGCAGGAAACTGGCGCGCCCGGCAGGAATTGAACCTGCGACCTACCGCTTAGAAGGCGGTTGCTCTATCCGCTGAGCTACGGGCGCGTCGCGACGAGGGCCCCGTCAGTGGGTCCAGCGACCGACCCGATCATATCTGAAATTGTCGGCATAGGCCTTGGGGCGCACCGGCCGCTCCTTCGGCTCCACGAGCCGATAGGCGAGACCCTGCTTCCTGGCGAAATTGACCGCCTCCGCCTCGGTGTCGAAGCGCAGCCGCACCTGCTCCTTCGTATCGACCGAGCTGGTCCAGCCCATCAGCGGCTCCGTCGTCGCGCGCGCCGTGGGCTCGTATTCGAGCACCCATTTGCTGGTCCCGGCGAAGCCCGACTGCATTGCCGTCTTGCTGGGCCGATAGATGCGCACCGCCATGGCCGAGATCCTCTCGATTGTTCGTAAGCCGGGCTGGTCGGGGCGACTGGATTCGAACCAGCGACATCCTGCTCCCAAAGCAGGCACTCTACCGGACTGAGCTACGCCCCGAGGCCCCGAAAGCCGTTGCGTTCTAAAGAGTTTCCGGGGTTTGCGCAACCGCGGTGCCGGCCAACGAAACCCGAGAATCGGGCCAAAACGGGTCAAAACGGGACTGTCCGCGTCACATATACGGCACAGTGCGCTCCGCCGCTGCTTCCGAAAAGCAGAAGATACTCCGCGGGACCGATTGCCAAATCTTTACCGGCCCGTCATGACACTCCGGACTCCCGAAAGCCGGGCTTCCCCCTGTCGGATCTCCGCATCGAGCGATGAGCGACGCATCCCTGAAAACGCCCAAGGTCTTCGGCATCGGCTTCCACAAGACCGGCACGACCAGCCTCGGCCAGGCGCTGGCCCGGCTCGGCTATCGGGTCTGCGGCGACGTCGCCACCGCCGATCCGGCGATCGCCGAGCGGGCGGTCGCCATCGCCCGCGAGCTCACGCCGCACTATGACGCCTTCCAGGACAACCCTTGGCCGATCCTCTATCGCGAACTGCATAGGTGGTACCCGGACGGCAAGTTCGTGCTGACCGTCCGCGACACGGAGGATTGGCTCGCCAGCATGGTCGGCTTCTTCAAGGACCGC
>CADEFF010000058.1 GCA_902826565.1 uncultured Rhodospirillaceae bacterium
CACTCCGATCTCATGCTGCTGCTGGCGCGGACGACGCCGCGCGAGCAGGTCGCCGCGCGAACCGACGCGCGCTCGGTGTTCCTGCTCGCCATGCGCGCCGGTCTGGGCCGCGGGGCGTCAAGAGTCTGCTCGCAGGGAGCGCGGATGCCTTAGCATGGTCGCGACCGCTCGCGGAGGGCCGTATCGCGAGCCCGCATGATCGGGTTCAGCAGATATTCGAGCACCGTCTTGTGCCCGGTCAGGATATCCACAGTCGCGGTCATGCCCGGGATGATCGGCAGCGGCTTGTCCTGGGTGCCGAGGAAGTTGCGGTCCGTGCGCAGGCGGATGCGGAAGAAATGCTCGCCCTTTTCGTTCTGGATCGAGTCCGCGCTGATCTCCTCGACCACCGCGTCGAGCCCGCCATAGGTGCTGAAGTCATAGGCGGTGATCTTCACCACGGCCGCCTGCTTCGGGCGGATGAAGGCGATGTCCGAGGGGCGGATCTGCGCTTCGACCAGGAGGGTGTCCTCGATCGGCACCACCTCGATGAGCGACTGGCCCGGCTGGATCACGCCGCCGATGGTGCGGATCTTGATCTCCTTGATGGTGCCGTGGACCGGCGAGCGTACTTCGGTTCGCGTGACGCGATCCTGGTTCGCGTTCAGCTCTTCCTGCGTGGCGATCAGCTCGACCTTCATTTTCGAGATGTCCTGCGACGCCTCGGTGCGGAACGTGGTTTCGCGCTCCTCCAGGCGCTTCTGCGCCTCGGCGACGGCGGATTCGGCGCGGGGCCGTGCCATCGCGGTCGCGTTGATGTCCGCCTTCATGTCGTTCACCTGCCGCTCGAGGCGCAGGAGATCGACCTTGGACACGATGCCCTGCTGCGCCAGCGGCTTGGTGATCTGGAGCTCCTGGTTGGCGAGATTGTAGGATTCGCGCAGCCCGCCCTCCTTCGATTTCAGCTCCTGCAGCTCCTGCTCGCGCTGGTCGAGCTGGTCCTGGAGGATCGCCAGCTGGGAATCGAGCTGCTGCTGGCGCACGTCGAAGAGCTGCATCTCGGCCTGCGCCACTTCCGGCGCGGCGTTGAGCAGCTCGTCGTCGAACTTGATCTCGCTCGAATCCTTCAACCCGTTCACCTCGGCTTCCAGCCGCGCGACGGTGGCCAGCAGCGACAGGTAGCGTTGGCGAAGCTCACGGAGGCGGGATTCCGCCACGGTGTTGTCGATCCGCATCAGGACCTGGCCCTTCTCGACGATAGAGCCTTCCGAGGTAAGCACCTCGGCGAGGATGCCGCCCTCGAGATTCTGGATCACCTGGATCTGGCTCGAAGGAATGACGCGTCCGTCGCCGCGCGTGACCTCGTCCAGCACCGCCCAGTTCGACCAGACCAGGAAGGCCAACACCGCAAGCGCGACCACCGCCAGCAGGATGTGAGCGAAGCGGCGGATGACGCGCCGGTCGATATCGGTGGGATCGACCCAGTCGTCGTAGGTTTGCGCCGATGGCAGCAGCCGCATGATGGGGACCTCGGGTGGTGTTTTAAGCTTCGGCCGCGCGGACGCGACCCTTCATCAGCGCGTCCAGCACCGTCGCCTTCGGACCGTCGGCGACGACCTTGCCGCCATCCATGACAATCAGCCGATCGACCAGCGACAGCATCGAATTGCGATGCGTCACCAGCACCAGCGTCTTGCCGGGCATGTACTGGGCGAGCCGCATCTTGAAGGTGTTCTCGGTGCTGTTGTCCATGTGGCTGGTCGGCTCGTCTAGCACGAGCACCGGCGGGTTCATCAGCAAGGCGCGCGCGATCGCGACGGCCTGGCGCTGGCCGCCGGAGAGATAGCGCCCGTTCTCGCCGACCTGCATGTCGTAGCCGTGCGGATGGGTGCGTACGAACGAATCGACGCCGGCGACGGTCGCCGCGCGGATCACCGAGGCCTCGTCCACATAGGGCGCGCCGATCGTGATGTTGTCCTTGACCGAGCCGAAGAAGAGATGGGCGTCCTGCAGCACGCAGCCGATGTTGCGGCGCAGGTCCGACGGGTCGAGCTGGCGGATGTCGGTGTGGTCCATCAGCACCGCGCCGCTCTCGGGCTCGTAGAGATTGAGGATCAGCCGCTCCATCGTGGTCTTGCCCGAGCCGATGCGGCCCACGATCGCGACGCGCTCTCCTGCCGCGATGTTGAAGGAGACGCCGTCGAGCGCCGCCCCTTCCTGGCCCGGATAGCGGAACACTACGTTGCGGAACTCGATCGAGCCTTCCATATTCGGCCGGCGCAGGAAGTCCTTCCCGACCGGGCGTTCGTCCGGGAGGTTCATCAGCTTGTTGAGGCCCTTGAGCGAGCTCCAGGACTGGTTGAGGCGAACCAGCATGCTGGCGATCTGGCCGAGCGGCGCCATGGCGCGGCCGACCAGCATCGAGGTCGCCACCATCGCGCCCATCGTCATCAGGCCCTCCGCGGTGCGGTAGACGCCCCAGATGATCGTCGCGAGCGTGGTGAAGCTGAGCGCGAAGGAGACGAAATTGACCGAGAACATGCTCCAGAAGCGCGCCTTGGTCGTGGTGTTGACCAGCGCCTCGACATAGCCGTCCCAGTCGCGCTGCCGGCGTCCCTCGGCGCCCGCCACCTTCACGGAATCGAGTCCGGCGATGCTTTCGACGAGCACCGCGTGCTTCTGCGCGCCCTGCCGGTAGGAGGCTTCCGACGCCTTGCGCATCGGCACCTGCACCAGAAGGCTCACGATGATGACCACCGGGATCATGATCAGCGGCACGACCGCAATCGGCCCCGCAATCAGCGAGATCACGAAAATGAAGAGGAACAGGAACGGCAGGTCGACGATCGCGGCAAGCGACGCCGAGGTGAAGAAATCGCGCAGGGGCTCGAACTGCGACACGTAGTTGGCGAAGGCGCCGGAGGATTGCGGCGCCGAATCCATGCGGATGCCGAGCACATGCTGGAAGATGCGCGCCGAAATCTTGCGATCGAGCGAGGTGCCGCTGCGGTCGAGGAAATAACCGCGTAGCTGGCGCATGCCGAATTCGAAGCCATAGGCGACCGAGACGCCGATCGCGAGCACCCAGAGCGTGTCGAACGCGCGGTTCGGAACGACGCGGTTATAGACCGACATCACGAATACCGGCGAGATGACCGCGAAGATGTTCAGCACCAGCGAGGCGATGATCACCTCCATGTAGATCGGCGAGAACTGCTTGACCGCGCCCCAGAACCAGGAATTCTGCTGATCGACCGCGAGCTCGCCCGAACGGGAATCGAGCCGGATCTTCGGCCGCGCGATGATGCAGGTGCCCTGATAGCGGTCATCGAGCGACGTGATCGAGATGCGCTGGCTGCCTTCGATGTTCTCCGGCGTCGCGATCTCCGCGAAGTCGCCTTCCCGCCGCAGCAGCACGCAGGCCTGCTTGTCCTTGAGGATGAGGACGCAGGGCAGCGCCAGGTCGGGAATCGATTCGAGCTTGCGCTTCGAGATGTTGGCGGCGAGGCCGATGCGCTCGGCGGCGCGCAGGAAGAGATCGGGCGTCAGCCCCTCTTCCTTGACCGGCAGGCCGCTCGACAGCGCCGACGGCGAGCGCGGCGCGCCATAGAGCCGGGACAGGATGACCAGTGTCTGAAGGAGCGGATCCTCGCGTTCTGCAGGCCCGGAATACTCGACCGGTACAGCCGAGGGCTGGGCCTTCTGAACAGCGGTATCCATGACATGTCCTTTGCTGGTGGCGACCCAATCTGTCGTCGCAGCCTTAGAGTCTGGTTAATTTCTTGCATAGGCTCGTCGGCATCCCCGCCGACGCGCTGGCTTTTATAGCCGATTCCGCCATGCAGTTAAAAGCGGACAGATGAGATTTCATCTCATTTCCGGTCGGCAATGCGTTGCGATGGCGAACTTGCTATCGAAGGAACGGAGTCCCCTAAACCCCGCCTCGCGAACCCTTCAAGGAAGGTCCCGGCGGCGACGGTTGCGGGATAGAGTGGGAAGCTGCCGCCCCGCTTGCAAGGAACCGGATCACAATCGCTCCAAAGAGCGGCCCAGGCGGCACATCAGGCGCGCAAAGAATCTTCCGCCGACGCGGGGGCGCCGGCGCGAGGAATGCCGCGGAAGAGTGGGTGACGGGCCGTTCAGCCCGGCAGGGACGCGATCGTGATCTCGACGTCGGACGTGTAATAAAGCTTCATCCCGCCTTCGAACGCGTAGAAGGAGAGGCCGTCCACATTGAAGCCGTCGGCGGTCATGTGGCTCACCGCGACGCCGATCTCGGCGATGCGCTGGTCGGTCATGAGGCTGAGATGCAGATGGCCCTGCTGAGCCTGCACCACGATCTCGCCATTGGCGTCGGGCAGCAGGTCCTGCAACGACAACACGATGTGATCGGCGTTGGCATCCGCCGGAACGACGCCTTCTTCACCGCCGGTGGCGGTGTCGATCGCATCATCGCCGTTCTCAAGCGCGCTCATCGTTTCACACCTTGGGCCCGCATCGACGCAGGGCTGGCGATCCCGCTTCGAAGCCGGCAGTCACGTCGTCAAATCTTCGGTGCCCGCACGGCTTCTATTTGAGAACATTATCGCTAAATGCGAACTTTATCAATGGCTGCCGGGGTCGGCTCTTAACCATTCCAGATTTACCCGCCGGGGCCCCGGTCGACCATGATCAGGAACGAGTTGCCGCCGCCCCGATCGAAGCCGCCCGGGCAGAGATTGACCCGGGCCGTCACGACCCGACCCGGCCGCAGATAGAGGATTCGCCCCTGGAAGATTCGATGGGAACCATTATCGAATTCTTCCAATATCTTATCGAGCGGCAGCTGACAGCGGACCTGAATGTAGTTGGTGAGCGGCTTGCCCACCAACGCCGCTTCGTCCGTGCCCATCCAGTGCTGCGCCGCAGCGTTGGTACGCTGGATGAGCTGGGCCCGCGAAACCGCAATGACCGGCGACGGGCAGGCATCCACGATCACGCCGATCGGCACGCCCTGGCTCGTGAGGCTGCGCTCGTCGAGCTCCCGTTCGGTCTCCTGCAGCCGGTCCAGGGTCGCGGTCATGCAGAAGTTGCGCAATGCATTGGTCAGATTGGCCGTTGGCGGCACGCCGACGGCGATTTCTCCGACGAGCTGATTGAGCCGGAGACCCCGCTCCTGTGCCAGCCCCTCGAGCCGGTCCCATACGACGGGATCGAGCTTGATCGAGAAGCGGCGGCCGCGATGCTGGACGATCCGGTGGCGCATCTACGCATTGTAGTGTGAGCATCCGGAAAATTGCCAGCGTCGCCCGCCAGGGTCTGGTCCTAAAGGGTTCGACTCCAAAGGCTTTTAAGAATTGTTAACTATCCGCAAGGCTGAATGGCGCAGCCGTCCAGGAAAGTCATCATGAAAGAGGCCGATTTGTCGAAGGCCAAGACCGCGCCGGGCAACGAAGCCGTCGAGTTCATGCGGTCCGATCTCGATATGATCCGCGTCTACGAGGATCTGATCGACCTGCTGTTGACCAAGCGCATCATCAACCTGACCGACTTCCCGCCGGCCGCGCAGGAAAAGCTGCTGCGCCGGAAGAAGCTGCGCAGCAGCCTTGCTTCTTTCGCCGAGGTCATCGGCTCCGAAGAGGATGGCGGCCCGCTCTGAACCGGGCGGGAAACCCGGCGCCGCGTTCCCGGGCGCCGCGCCGCAGGCTCACGATACCGCTTCGATCAGCCGCGCCACGATCTCGTCCTGCTGCTCCATGTCGAGATAGGCATGCATGGGCAGGCTCAGCACCTCGCGCGCCAGTCGCTCCGTCACCGGAATCCCGACGCAGGGGAAGGCGGCATAGGCCGGCTGCGCGGATAGCGATCGCGGATAGTGGATCGCCGTCGGCACGCCGCGTTCGCGCAGACGCTGCGCAACCGTATCGCGGTTGCGCACGCGGATCGTGTATTGCGCCCAGACCGAGCGCGCACCCGGCCGGATATGCGGGAGCGTGACCCGCTCGCCGAGCATCGCGCCGTAGCGCTCCGCGACGATCTGCCGCTTCTCGATCTCGTCCTGGAAGATCTCGAGCTTCGCGAGCAGCACGGCCGCCTGGAGGCTGTCGAGACGGCTGTTCACGCCGATCCGGTGGTGATCGTACCGGTCCTCGCCCTGCCCATGCATGCGCAAGGAGCGATAGAGGCCGGCAACCGCACTGTCGGTCGTCATCAGGGCACCGCCGTCGCCATAGCAGCCGAGCGGTTTCGAGGGAAAGAAGCTGGTGCAGGTGACGTCGCCCCAGCCGCCGACCGGCCGATCGTTCAGGCTTGCGCCGAAACTCTGCGCCGCATCGGCGACCAGATAGAGGTTATGGCGCCGGGCGATCGGCTCGAGCGCCGGATAGTCCGCCGGCTGGCCGAAGAGGTCGACCGCCACGGCCGCGGCTGGCCGCAGCCCCTGGCGTCGCGCCTCGGCGATCGCCGCTTCGAGGCTGGCCGGATCGAGCGTGAAATCGCTTTCGCGAACGTCCGCGAAGACCGGCGTCGCACCTGCCAGCACGACCGCCTCGGCGGCCGCGACGAAGGTGAAGGCCGGCACGATCACGGCATCGCCCTGACCGATGTCGCGGGCGCGCAAAGCGAGGTTCAGCGCATCGGTGCCGTTGGCGCAAGTGACCACATGCGGAACGCCGCACCAGCCGGCGAGCTTCTGTTCGAGCTCGGCGACCTCGGGGCCGAGGACGAAGTTGCCGTGGCCGAGTACGCGCTGGATCGCAGCATCGATCCGCCCCGCGAGGCGCGCGCGCTGTGCTTGCAGATCGACGAAGCGGATGGCAGGGGCCGGGCGTGCGGCCAAGGGGCGTTCAAGCAAGTTCGGACACTCTGGCGTGGGAGCTGCCCCCGGGGCAGCAAAGTCCCGTTATATCGCCAGAAATGACCGCGGGCGACGGTTTTCCGGCAGATAAGCGTGGCAAGCCCTAGACCCGCCGGGCGGCTGGCAGCGTTGCAAGCCGCGCTTCGATCGCCGAACGCCACGGCAGGCTTGGCTGAGCGCCGTGCCCCAGACAGGCGAGGCCGCCGGCGACGCTCGCCCGGCGCAACGCTTCGGCGACCCCGTCGCCGCGGTCGAGACTGGTCGCGAAGGCGCCGGTGAAGGCATCGCCCGCGCCGGTGCTGTCGATCGGATCGATCGCCAATGCGTCGATTCGCCATGCCTCGTCAGGGCCGATCGCGAGCGCCCCCTTCGCGCCGCAGGTAACGACCGTCGCAATACCATTCAACGCCAGATGACGCGCGGCCGCCTCCGGCGCATCGGCCGGGCAGCCGACGATCGCGGCTGCCGTTGCGACTTCGATCTCGTTGACCACGAGCCAGTCGAGGCGCGCGAGCGTCGTGCGGTCCACCGCCAGCGCAGGTGCGAGGTTGAGAACGGTGCGGAGCCCGCGGCTCTTCGCGCGCGCGAGCAGCCGGCCATTCTCCGCCGCCGGCACTTCCATCTGAAGCAGGAGGGTATCGCCCGCGCGCAGGGCCGTATCCTCGAGCTGCGCCGCCCGCGCCTCGAGATTGGCGCCGGCCGCGACGAGGATCTGGTTCTGCCCGCGGCCATCGACCGCGATGAAGGCGGCACCGGTGGTGACATCGACCCTGGCCACGCGCGACACATCCACCCCGTCGGTTTCGAGCTCGGCGAGCGCGATTTCGGCAAAGCCGTCGCGACCGACGGCCCCCACCATTCGAACCTCCGCGCCGGCTCGCCGCGCGGCGAGCGCCTGGTTCGCGCCCTTTCCGCCCGCCGCCATGCTGTAGCCGCCGCCGATCACGGTCTCGCCGGCCACCGGCAGACGCTCGACAGGCAGGATCAGATCGACGTTCAGCGAGCCGAAGACGGTGATCATGCGAAGCGCGCTTCGAGCCGCCTCGGTTCGGGCGTCGGATAGAGCAGCAGCCGGTCGCCGCTCAGGCTTCGCACCTGGCCGCTCAGCAGAAGACCCTTCGGCAGGCGGCCGCCGAAACCGATCCATCGGCCCTCGGCCGCGACCGGCGGCAGGGTCAGGGCGACGCGGTCCGGTTCGATCTCGATTTCCGCAAGGCGTCCGACGAGGTTCGTTTCGAGGCAGGTCTCGCCGGCGACGCGAAGGCCGAGCATGCCGTCGATGCTCTCGATCACCGTCGATCCCGCCGGCGTCAGCATCGGCCCCAGATGCAGCGGCGTTCCGTCATGCCGGATTTCCCACCCGCCCCACGGGTTGCAGTCGCAGCAATCGGCGACCGCGATGTAAGGCATCAGCGCGCCCCACCCGTAGAAGGGATCGGTATCGGGCTGATCCATCGCGGCCCCGGTGACCGCGTTGAAATTCTCCGGGCAGCGGCGGAAGCGCCGCCATTCGCCCATGAAGAGGCGATAGCCGTTGTCCGCGAGCGCCGCCGCCTCGCGCTCGAACCCGGCGCGCCGGAGGCCGTGCCAGACAAGGAAGTTGAGCGGCGGCCAGATGCGGCCCCGCCAATAGACATTCTCCGGAAAGGCGGGGTCGTCGCGCGCGACGGACGGCAGCATCCAGTGCCCGCCGAACTTTCTGGGATCGGCCAGCAGGCGAAGCATCGCCGCCGCCTGATCGGGACGCGCCGCCCCCGCCAGCAGCGGATAGAAGCTCGTCGGCGCGAGGCTGCGCACGAAGCGGCCGGACCAGAGCCGATTGGCGAAGACCTGCCGCTCCGGATCCCAAAGCCGGTCCGCGATGCGGGCGCGCAGTTCGGCGACTCGCGCCTCCAGGCGGCCGGCCGTCGCCCCGTCGCCCAGCCGTCGCGCGATCTTCGCCAGCATCTCGCCGTCGAGCGCGATCAGGCTGTTCAGTCCGACATCGGCGCAATCGAGCGTGCCGCGCCGCGGATCGAGCACGGCTTCGTCGTGGGTCGGCGAATTGTCCATGCTGGACTCGTCCTTCGCCGCGAGCTTCGTGCCGCGATAGAGCCCCTCGCCCACCCCCGGCGAGGTGCCGTACTCGAGCAGGCCGTCGCCATTGCCGTCGCGCATCCGCCACCACCAGTCATGGTTGGCGAGGAGCGCGCGATAGCCAAGCTCGAGGATGTCGATGGCGCCGCTGCGCTGATAGATCAGCCAGAGCACGAAGCTGCAGATCGGCGGCTGCGAACGATCGACCCACGCATCGTTGCCGGTCAGGAGGCAGGGCAGATTGCCGGCCGGCGTCTGTCCGGCCAGCACCGCCCGGAGATTTTCCCGCGCGACATCGAGGTCGAAAGGCGACGCCATCAGCGCGTGATAGAAGATGTCGTCGAGCCAGACGCCCCAGCCGCCGAACTTCTGCGCCACCCAATGCCGGCTGAGCGAGGTGTAGGGCCGCCGGTTCACGGGATCCCAGACGGTGTTCCAGGCGATCACGTCGCGCACCGCCGCAAGCGCCGCTTGCGACGCCTCGCGCGGCGCCGTCGGGGGCGGCGGCCGCGGGCGCTCGACGGCCGTCGCCGGCGCGCCCTGCCGGCCGAGCGCGATCGAGAACCGGCCCTCGGCGCATTCCTCCAGATTGAAGCGCAGCACCGCGAGCTCGCCCTCGATGCCGCGCGATTCGAGGAAAAAGTAGCCGTCGCGCTCCAGCTCCTGCTGCAGCCCGTCCCATCCCTTGTGGAAGGTCGCCATCAGGGGCGCCGGAACGGTCCAGCAGACGGCCGTCTCGTCCTCGCGTGCCGCCGCGAGCCCGCCGCTCTCCGGATCGAAGCGCCATGCCGCGGCGGGTTCGCCGCCCGGCGGATCCCAGCGCAGAACGAGCAGAAGCCAGAAACGCAGGCCCCATTCCCCGAACGAGATCGTGCGCCACTCGCCCGCCAGCCGTTCGTCACCATCCAGCGAGAGCGTGAGCACAATCTCCGTGCCGGCGTGGCTGAGGGTAAGGCTCGCCCCCTCGAGATCGACGTCCCGGGGGCCGAGCCTTACCGCGGACCCCGGCGGAAACCGCGTGAAGGCATTGTGCTTCGCGGAATAGGCCGCGATGCCGAGCTTGACGCCCGATGGCAGATGGACGAACTCGGCAGGGTAGACGCTGTCCCAGCTGTTCCAGGCGCGCCGGCGCGGAACCTGCGCCTCGGGCAGCCCGGTCGCGCCTAGTGCCATGCCGCGATCACCTCGTCGGACGTCATGATCTCAAGATGCTGGTTGTAGCGCGGATAGACGTGATCGAGCGTGACGCGGTGCGACTCCTCGACCGACCCGCCGACCGCATCGGAGACCACCACGACGTGGATGCCGCGATCGATCGCGTCGAGCACGGTCGAGAGCACGCAGACGTCCGTCTCGACGCCGGTGACGACGAGCGCGTCCGGCCGTTCCTCGGCGACCAGCCCGGCAAGCTCGCCGGTGCAGAAGGCGGAATGTGTCGTCTTGTCCACGATGCGGTCCGGCGGCACCAGGGCCGCAAGCTCCGGCACGAGGTCCAGCATCTCCGGCGCCATGCGGTCGAGCGTCACGCTGGACCAGTGGCTGTAGTAGCGCGCCCAGGTGCCGGTCGCATCCGCCGCCGTCGGCGGCGTGACGAAGCGCGTGAACACGCTGCGGCCCGGCCGCGCGAGGGCGATACGCCGGATCGGATCGATGAGAGCCGGCAGACAGGCCGTGTGCCAGACGGTCTTCTCCGCGAACAGTCGTTGCATGTCGATGCAGAGATGCAGCGTCTTCGGTCCGAGCAATTGCAGTTTCGGCGTTGTCATGACCTGAGCAGGATGGTGTTGGCGGAAGACCAGCTAAGCTCGACGGCGGTGCCGATGGCAAGCGGCTCGGCCGCGAGGTTCTGCCGGAAGACGGTGAGCGTGCGGGCCTCGCCGCCGGCCGCGGGCGCGCGCAGCTCGACGCGGTAGGTGATGCTGGTGCCCGAGTAGATGGCGCCGCGCACCACCCCCGCGATGCGGTTGGCATCGTTCGCATTCCCCGCCCCTGCGGGTTCGATCGCGAACTTTTCCGGCCGAACGGCGAGCCGCACGGTCGCGCCCGCCTCGGGAAGCGCGCCGGCCACCGGGATCCGGCCCAGGCCCTCCACCGCCACGCTGCCGCGATCGAGCACGCGGCCATCGAGGAAATTCGCATCGCCGAGAAAGCTCGCCGCGAACGCGGTCTCCGGGCGTTCATAGACCTCGGCCGGCCTGCCGATCTGCAGGATCCGCCCCTCGTTCAGGATGGCGATGCGATCCGAAAGCGTGAGCGCCTCCTCCTGGTCGTGCGTCACGAAGATCGTGGTGATGCCGATCCGGCGCTGAATCTGCTTCAGCTCGACCTGCATCTCCTGGCGGAGCCGCTTGTCGAGAGCGCCCAGCGGCTCGTCGAGCAGCAGGACGCGCGGCCGTGTCACCAGCGCGCGTGCGAGCGCCACGCGCTGCTGCTGTCCGCCGGAGAGCTGTCGCGGCTTGCGGGCTTCGAGACCGGAGAGCTGCACCAGCGCCAGCATGCGCTTGACCTCGGCGTCGATTTCCGACCGCGGCCGGCCGCGCACCGCGAGGCCGAAGCCGATATTGTCGCGCACCGTCAGATGCGGGAAGAGCGCGTAGTTCTGGAACACCATGCCGATCTCGCGCCGATGGACCGGCCGGTCGCCCACCGGCACGCCGCCGATGCGGATATCGCCGGCATCGAGCTCGAAGAAGCCGGCGATGGCACGCAGCAGCGTCGTCTTGCCGCTGCCGCTCGGCCCGAGCAGGCCGAAGAACTCGCCGTCGGCGAAATCGACGCTGACATCGTGCAGGGCGGCGACCGCGCCGAAGCGCTTTACCGCATGGCTGACCTCGACCGCGCTCATCGGCTCACCGTTCTCCGCCGAAACGATAGAGCCTCGCGAAAACCAGCATCAGCCCCATCGAGACGAGGATGATGAGGGCGGAGATCGCATTGATCTCGGGCGTGAAGCCCTTGCGGATCGCCGCGTAGATCTCCACGGGGAGCGTCGAGACGCCGGGCGGCGCCAGGAAGTAGGAGATCACGAACTGGTCGAAGCTCACGGCGAAGGCGAAGAGGCCGGCGGCGACCACGCCCGGCGCCATGACGGGGAGCGAAACGCGCCAGAAGGCCTGCCAAGGCGTTGCGCCCAGCGTCGCCGCCGCTTCCTCGAGCTGATGGCTCCCGCCCTTCAATCGCGCGCCGACCACCACGATCACATAGGGCAGCGACAGCGCCACATGGCCGAGCAGCATGGCGTGCAGCCCGCGCCCGATGCCGATCCAGAAGAAGAAGATCAGCATCGACGTCCCGATGATGAGCCAGGGAATGGTGATCGGCGGAAAGAGCAGGATCTGCAGCAGCGCCTTGCCGCGGATCCGGTAGCGGTCGAGCGCGATGGCCGCAAGCGTGCCGATGCCGGTGGCGACGACCATGTTCGCGGCGGCGAGCCCGACGCTGTTGAGCCCCGCCTGGATCAGCCGGTCGTTTCCGGCCAGCGCCCGGAACCAGACGAAATCGAACTCGAAGGGAAGCTGGTAGAGCGGCGAGCGATTGAAGGCCATCAGCGTCATGACGACGATCGGCAGATAGAGGAACAGCAGCGTGAGCAGGAGATAGCCGCGCACTGTCCATTTTCCCCATGCGCTGCCGCCCGTCATGCGGACCTCAGATCCCGCTCAGCCGCCGGCGCAGCAGCGGCGTCGCCAGCGCGAAGATGACGAGCACGATGCCGAGCATGATGAAGGAAAGCGCCGCCCCCAGCGGCCAGTTGAAGACGGCGGTGAACTGATCCTCGATCACCGTGCCGAGCATGATGCCGGTGCGGCCGCCGAGGATGCGCGGCTCCATGAAGGAGCCGATCACCGGCACGAAGATCAGCAGCACGCCGCCGAGGATGCCCGGCAGGCTCAGGGGCACCACCACGCGCAGGAAGAGCTGGAGGCTCGAGGCGCCGAGGCTCCGGGCCGCCTCGATCAGGCTGTCGTCGATCGCCTGCAGCGAGATGTAGCAGGTGAGGATCATGTAGGGCAGATACGCATGGACGAGCCCGATCACGATCGCCGGATAGCTGAAAAGCAGCCCGAGCGGCTCGGCGTCCGGCCATAGCACGCGGATGGCGCGGTCGAGGAACCCGTCGTCGCGCAGCACCGTCGTCCAGGAGAAGGTGCGGACGAGCGCGTTGCTCCAGAACGGCAGCACGACCAGCAGGAACAGCGCCTCGCGCCAGCGGCCCGACACATATTTGGCGAGCGCGAGCGCCGCCGGGAACCCCAGCAGGATGCAAAGCACCGTGACATCGAAGCCGAGCTTGAGCGAGCGCCAGGTCAGCGTCTGGTAGAAGCCCTTGTCGAAGAAGGCGGCGTAGTGGCGCAGGGTCGGCTCGGCGATCCGGCCGCCGACCGGCGCCACGGTGAGGAAGCTGAAATAGAACATCGCCGCGAGCGGCAGCAGCACCGTGAGGGCGAGCCATCCGTACGCGGGACCGAGGAGAAAGCCGAGGGCCAACCGCCGCCGCGCCGCTGCCTTCACCCTACCGTCCCCTTCCCGGCCCCGCGCCCGGTCGCGGACGGGCGCGACACCCCGCGCCCGCCCCTTTCGCCGGGCCTATTGCGCGAGCTCGGTCTTCACTTCGGCCCAGAGGTCCTGATAGCTCTGCCGCTCCTCGTCGGTGAGCGGCGCCATGTAGGTGAGCCGCGCGATCGCCGCCTCGTCGGTGTGAATGGCCTTGCCCATGTCGCCCTCGGGTAGCAGCGCATTGGCCTTGAGGTTCGCAGAGGCCGGCGCGCCGACCTTGGTCGCCCATTCCACGTAGAAATCCGGATCGATCATGAAATCGATGAATTTCGCGGCGCCATCGGGATTGGGGGCGCCGGCGGCGACGGAGAGACCGTCGAACCAGCCGATACCGCCTTCCTTCGGGATATAGAACCCGACCGGCAGACCGGAATTGGTCGCGCTGCGCGCCGCCGAGCCGCTCCAATAGGCGGCGAGCACGAACTGGTTCGCCGCGAAATACTTGTTCCACTCGTCCTCGGAGGCCCAGAACGTCTTGACCTGCGGCTTGAGCGCGAGGAGCTTGGTGCGGATCGCCGCCAGGTCCTTCGGATGGTTCATGTCCTGGCCGGTCGCGATGGCGGCGAAGCTCACCACCTCGACCGCATCGTCGCGCAGGCTGACCTTTCCCGCATAGGCCGGATCCCAGAGCGCCTCGACCGAATCCGGCGCCGGCGTAACCGCATCGCGGTTATAAGCGATGCCGGTCATGCCCCAGACCCAGGCGACGCCGTAGGTCTTGCCGTCGGCATTGAGATATTCGGAATCCCGCATCGCCGGAATGAGATCGCCGAAATGGCTGACGGCAGCGGTATCGATCGGCTGGATCAACCCCTCGGCGATGGCCTGCTGCGTGTAGGTGCTGTTGATCAGCACAACGTCGTAGGCGCCGGGGCTGGTCCGGAGCTTCGTCAGCATCTCCTGCTCGGAGGTGAAATAGTCATGCACGACCTTGATGCCGGTCGCCGCCTCGAACTTTTCGAGGGCCCAGGCCTCATCGGTCCCGTAGCCTTGCCAGTTCAGCACATGCAGCTCGCCCTCGGCCGAAGCCGGGGTCGCGGAAAGCAGCGCGCCGAACGTCAATGCGGCGGCGGCGCCGAGCGCCGCCCTGCGAGAAATCATGCCTCATTCCTCCGAGAAATCTTCGGCCTCGAACGGCCGGAAGGCGGCCGCGCCCATCGCGGCAAGCCGACGACATTGAAGAACCTGCGACGAATGGGGTCAAGCGGCCCACCGCCCCGGCTCGAGCGTCCCCGCCCCGAGCATCCCCGCCTCAAGCGTCCCGATCCAGCGGCGCGCCCGGGCAAGCCGTCAGCGAAAGGGCTGGCCGGCGAACCACGCCACCAGGCTGTAGCGCACGCCCGCCTCGAGCGCCGTCACCCGGTGTAGCTGCCAGGCGGGAAAGACCAGAACCGTGCCCTGCGTGCACGCCTGCGGCACCGGCTTCCCCTCGCTGTAGAGTTCGAGATCGCAGCCCCGATAGGCGGCGGGGTCGGAAAGCTGCACGACGACCGAGAGCTTGCGGAGGCTGGAAGCCCCCGACGCCAGATCCTGGTGCCATGTGTAGTAGTCGCCAATCCTCTCATAGCGGGTGAACTGAATGGGGTCGCCAAATCCAGTCAAATCAAACTTGTAGAGCTTCTCGTTCATATCGAGCGCGATTTGACGGATTTTGCGGTAGACGGGTTCGCTGGCGGCCGGATCGAGCCAGCTCACCGCCGTCTTCCGGACACCGTCGGCAGCCCCCTCCCGCGCCGGCGCAACGCCGCCCACGCCGCCCACCTTCCCCGCGAGGCGGGTGCCGGAAGTGACGATCCGCTCGCACTCCTCCCGCGAGAAGACCCCGCCGAGCGTGGCGATGGCGTTGATGTTGGGATTGGGCGTCAGGGCGGCAGTCGACATGGCTCACAAGGGGGCAAAGGCGCCGCAGGCTATCACGACCCTCGGGCGGCGGCGACCACGGCGCCGGATCCGAGAAGCCTCCCCACGGGCGGCCCAACCGCGATTGCGGGGCCGCTTGACCTGCCGGGCGACCCGGCATAAGCCCTCCGGCAAAGCCACGGGGCATGGAGCGCGGAAGCCGGTATGATTCTCTGTATCGAAGACGCCATCAAACCGGAGTATCGCAAGTCCATCCTCGATCTCATCCGGCAGAGCGGGTTCGTGGATGGCGGCATCAGCGCCGGCTCCCGCGCGAAACGGGTGAAGAACAACGAGCAGCTAGGCCCGGACTCGAAGCACAAGACGGAGATCCAGGGCCGCATCCGGGACATCCTCGGGAAGCATCCGCAGTTCGTCCGCGCCACCCTGCCGAAGGCGATCCGCCCGTGCCTCATCAGCCGCTACAAGCCGGGCATGGAATATGGCGCCCATGTCGACAACGCCCTCATGGGGGTCGAAACGCGGACCCGGAGCGATATCGCCTGCACGGTCTTCCTCAGCGACCCGACCGACTATGACGGTGGCGAACTCGTCATCCACAGCACCTTCGGCCCGCAGGAGGTGAAGCTGCCGGCGGGATGGCTGGTTCTCTATCCGGCTTCGAGCCTGCATCAGGTGGTGCCGCTGACCCGCGGCGAGCGCATCTGCGCCGTGACCTGGATCGAAAGCATGATCCGCGACCCGGCCCGCCGGGAACTGCTCTACGAGCTCGATCAGGTGCGCCGCAAGATGGGCACGGCCCTCCCGGACACGACGGAGACCGACCTCATCAACAAATGCCACTCCAACCTGATCCGCATGTGGGCCGAGACCTGAACCGGCCGCGGCCGCTCCATGGGCGACTGGAACCCGACCCTCTACCGGCAGTTCGGCAGCGAGCGCGAACGGCCGATCGACGATCTCCTCGCCCGTATTCCCCTCGAGAGCCCGGGGCGCATCGTCGATCTCGGCTGCGGCGCCGGCGCCTCGACGGCTCTGCTCCGGCGGCACTGGCCCGAGGCAGGCATTCTCGGCCTCGACAGCTCGCCGGCAATGCTCGCCACGGCACGCGAAACCGTTACGGGGGCCGAGTTCGTGGAAGCCGAGATCGGATCCTGGCAGGCCGACCGGGCTTTCGACCTCGTTTTCAGCAATGCCGCCCTGCAATGGCTCGGCGCCCATGAGGTCCTCTTCCCCCGCCTCATGACGATTGTCGCGCCCGGCGGGGTGCTTGCGGTCCAGATGCCGCGCAATTTCGATGCGCCTTCGCACCGTCTGATGGCCGAAACGGCGGCCGCGGGACGCTGGCGGGACCGCCTTGCCGGGGTCGCCGCCAGCCGCAGGAACCCGGTGGGCGGGCCGGCGCAGTACGCAAGGCTGCTCGCACCTCTCGCGCACCGGTGCGAGGTTTGGGAAACGACCTATCTCCTCCGTCTCGAGGGGGAGAATCCGGTCGTGGAATGGACCCGGGGGACGGGTCTGCGCCCCTATCTCGATGCGCTGCCGGAGCCCGATCGCGCCGAATTCCTCGCGGAATATGGCCGCCGCATCGCCGTCGCCTATCCGAAGGAGCCCGACGGCGCGACCTTTTTCCCCTTCCGCCGCCTGTTCATCGTTGCCAGCCGTTAGTCCCGGTAACCGTCCTGTCATGGGTTCGATGCGCCGGATGGCGCATCCTCGGAGTCGCGTGGCGCCGGAAGCCGCGAGCCCCTAGACTTGCGATCGGGGCGGCCCCGGAGGTCCGGGGCAACGGGAACGAACGGGGGTGGGCATGAGCGGCACATCGGATCTGCGGGCGCTTCAATCGCTGTTCGACGAGATACAGCACACGCCGCGCCTCTTCGAAGCGGCGATGCCGGCGATCGGCCGGGCGCTCTCCTGCCACCGGACGCTGCTCTTTCTGCGCGATCCGGTGAGCTGGCAATCCGCCTGCACCCATGGCTGGTGGGACAAACCCCACCATGCCTTCAGCCGCGATCGCGGCTGGCGGAAGCAGTCGGAAGAGCTCGCCATGAAGGATCCGATGTTCGCCGAGGCGATCGTCAATCCGACCGCGCTTTACATCGACGATATCGAGACCGCGGGCGACGACCTGGTCAATGTCGAGTATGAGCGGAACGAGTTCGGCCACCGCGCGCTGATTCATGCGCCGCTCTTCGACGGGGGCAAGTGCTACGGCATTCTGGAACCTTGCGTGTTCGACCATGCGCGCGTCTGGTCGAACGACGATCGCGATGTCACGGAGTGGCTGCAGGCGAGGATGGGTCCCCTCGCCGCCGCCTATGTCGCGGAACACGCCCCGAAATAGCCGCTCGCGTCACGACGGGATCCGTCCGGCCCCGCCATACCGGAGACATCAGCCCGCGGCAGCCGGCTCTCCTTCGCTTTCGAGCATGCGGCGAAGCTTCTGGCGGTCGATCTTCCGGCCGGCCAGCAGCGGAAAATCGGCAAGCACGAGGATCCGGGCGGGCCAGGCGAGGCGCGGCAGATGCGCGGCGCAGAGCCGCTTGAGCTCGGCCTCGATGGCGGGCTGCGGCGGCGCCAGGACGGCGGCAGCGACATCCATGTCCTCGCCTTCGCCCGGCACCGCGAAGACCACGGCCTCGCGCACGGCCGCATGGCGCTTGAGGACCGCTTCCACCTCGCCGAGATCGAGACGATGGCCGCGCAGCTTCACCACGCGGTCCTTGCGTCCCATGAAATGAAACTCGCCGTCGGCCCCGCGCAGCGCCAGATCGCCCGTGCGGAAGGAATCCGGCCGGCTGTCGAGGCGCTTCGAAGCAGTAAGCTCGGGATCCTTCCAGTAGCCGAGCGTGACGCCTTCGCCGATCGCACAGATCTCCCCGACCTCGCCCGCCGCCACCTCCCGCCCCGCCTCGTCGCAGAGCAGCATCCGGAATTCCCGGCAGATCCGGCCGAGCGGCAGCGCCTCCAGCCCCTCCGGCAAGGGGCGCGGCACCTCGAGGTGGGTGATGCTCAAGGCTTCGGTCGACCCATAGCTGGTGGTGAAACGCGCCTTCGGGAAGAAATCCATGGCGACCCGCAGCGCGACCACCGATGGGGATTCGCCGTGCGACTTCACGAGCCTTATGCGCGAGAGATCGTGCCGTCCGAGCTCGCCGCTCTCGATCAGCAGCCGCAGCGCCGTCGGCGTCGAGGCCCAGACGGTGATGCCCTCGCGCGCCATGAGCTCGGCGATCAGCGCCGGAAACATCGTTTCGCGATCGGTCAGCAGATGGATGCGCGAGCCGGTGGTGACCGGGTGATAGAGGAAGGATTGCCGATATTGCAGCGGCATCTGGCTGAAACGGGCGTCGCTCGGGACGATCTCGTCGGCGCGCGCCATCCAGTCGACATTGATCTCGATGTTCCGGTGCGAGAGCATCACGCCCTTCGGCGTGCCGCTCGATCCCGAGGTGAAGACGATCGAGGCAAGCGCCTCCGGCCGGGCCGCCGCCGGTTCTCGCGCCGGCGCGATGGCGGCGAGCAGTGCCTCGAACCCCCGGCCATCGGGCGCGGCTTCGATCTCGACCGTCGGCGGAAGGCCGATGGCATCCGGTTCCTGCCGGAGCTGTGCCGCCGTCGCGCGATCGGTGATGAGGAGCCGCGGCGCGATCGCGCCCAGCAGGGCGGCAAGGCGCGGCGCGGGGCCCAGATGCTGGAGCGGCACAAAGACACCGCCGGCATAGAGCACCGCGAAATGGGCGGTGATCGCCTCCAGCGACTTTGGCAGGCAAACGGCGACGCGGTCATCGGCACCGAGCCCGGTTTCCGTGCGAAGCCATGTCGCGAGGCGACGGAGATCGTCACGGAGGGCGGCGAAGCTGAGGCGGCCGAGGCTCGAGCTGTAGGCAACCTTTCCGTCCCACTCGCGCGGGAAGGATGCCAGGCGAGAGACGAAGCTCGGATCGGTCATGGGTGGTCGTTGCCCCGGCGACTTTCCGACATTCGAGGCAATCGCATGGCCGGCTGTCAATCGAAGACATGAGGGCACGGATTCCCGAGCGCCGTCACGAGAGCGATCGCGGAAGGGCCGCCGGCATGGACAGGCTACGGGCTTCATGGGACTGTTGCCGGGCGCGGGATGGCGGCCTCGAACCTTGTTCTTGTCCCGGCGCCAGGGCAGCGTCGCAGGGACCGGTCGGCGGACGTCATGGCGAGCCCCAACCCCGATGAAGCGCTGCCGCTGGCGATCGGGATCACCACGCTTCCGAGCCGTATCGACCGCTTGCGGCCGACGCTCGATTCCCTGAAGGCGCAGACGCGGCGTCCCGACAAGATCTTCCTCAGCCTGCCGCGACGCTCCTTCCGCGAGGGCCGCGCCTATGATCGACCGGCGTGGCTCGGCGAGTACGAACCGCTGCTCGAGGTCGTGGATTGTATCGAGGACTGGGGCCCGAGCACCAAACTGCTCGGCTGCCTCGACCGGTTGACGGTGCCGACCTGCCTTGTCATTGCGGACGACGACATGCGTTACCGGCCCGAATTCCTCGAGGGTCTTTACCGGCATCAATGCGCGGACCCGCGATCGAGCTTCAGCTATTGGACCTATCGCTACGGGCCCTTCACGATCGGGCAAGGGGCCGACGGCTTCAGCTTCCACAGCCCCAACCTCGCCGGCATCCGGCCCTTCGCCGAGCGGGCATTGCGATGCCAGGCGCTGCGGCTCATGGACGATATCTGGATCTCCGCCTTCCTCATGCGCCACGGCGTCTCCATCAAGTCCCTGAACGCTCTCGTCGAAGGCGCTCGCACGATCTATGAACCGGCCCATGCCGTGAACCAGCTCAGTGCCGTCGAGGGCAAGCTCGGTCGCGGGGCCGTCATGATCGCAGGCGCGCGCCATCTGCAGGAATCCGGCCTGATGGGGCGTCGCGCCCAGGCCATGGCGCTGCTGAAGAAGGCCTATCGCGGCGGAAGATCGTTGCTGCGCGGCGCCGCGGCGGCGCCGAAGCGGCTTCGCTGACCCGCGACCGTCAGTCTTCCTGCGGCCGCAGGAGGGCGCGGCTGATGATGTGGCGCTGGATTTCCGAGGTCCCGTCCCAGATCCGCTCGACCCGCGCATCGCGCCAGAGCCGCTCCACCCCGACCTCCGCCATCAGCCCCATGCCGCCGAAGATCTGCACGGCGTTGTCGGTCACGCGCGCCAGCATCTCGGTCGCGTAGAGCTTCGCCATCGCGTAATCCTGGTCCATGGCCGTGCCCTGGTCGGTCTTCCAGGCGGCGTTCAGCACCAGGAGCTCGGCCGCGGCGATCTCCGTCGCCATGTCGGCGAGCTTGAAGGAGGTGCCCTGGAACTTGCCGATGGTCTGGCCGAACTGCTGGCGCGTTGCCGCCCATTTCGTCGCCATTTCGAGGGCGCGCTGGGCACGGCCGACGCATTGCGTCGCGACGGTGAGGCGGGTCGCGCCGAGCCAGGTGTTGGCCACGTCGAAACCGCGGTGCTCCTCGCCCAGAATCTGCGACGCCGGCAGGCGGCAATCGGCGAAGACCAGCTCGCAATGGTGATAGCCGCGATGGGACACCGACTTCGGCCCCATCCGCACCTCGAGGCCCGGGATGCCCTTGTCCACCAGGAAGGAGGTGATCATCTTCCTGCTTCCCTTCGCGGTGCTCTCCTCGCCGCTCGCCGCGAACAGCACGATGAAGTCCGCGACGTCGGCATAGGAAATGAAATGCTTGGTGCCGTTGATGACGTACTGGTCGCCCTGCCGCACCGCGCGCGTCTTCATCGACCGCAGATCGGAGCCGGCGCCGGGCTCGGTCATGGCGAGACATTCGACACGCTCGCCCCGGATCGCCGGCAGGAGATAACGCTCGATCTGGTCGCCCTTGCAGGCCCGCAGGATGTTGCTGGGCCTTGCGACCACGTAGTGAAGCGCGAAGGAAGTCCGGCCGAGTTCGCGCTCCATCAAGGTCAGGCTTACATGGTCGAGCCCGCCCCCGCCGAGCTCCTCCGGCATGTTGGCGGCATAGAAGCCCGCCCGGATCGCCCGTTCCTTGATCTGGGCGATGAGCTCGGGCCGGACCTTGTCGGTCCGCTCGACCTCCTCCTCGTAGGGCATCAGCTCCGTTTCGACGAAGCCGCGGATCGCCTCGACCAGGAGCTGCTGCTCGGTGGTGAGGCCGAATTTCACGAGGCCGCGGCCTTGCGCGGAATGGCGATCGGCCGGCCCGCATATTTCGCCGGCGGCAATGCTTTCGCGGCGTCCGCCAAGGCCGAGATCGCGGCGAAGCTTTCCGGCCGGAAGGCCGCGGACTTCACCACCGGCGCGGTGGAGACGTGGAGGTTCATGCTCTCGCAGGCCGCGACCGGCCCCGCCGCCAACGCCTCCTCGCGGAACATCTCGTAATAGAGCACCACGCGCTTCTGGTCGAAATCGAGCACGCGCGTCTCGACGCGGATCGGCTCGTTCGCATGAAGCTCGCTCACATAGCTCAGATGCGCCTGCATCGTATAAAGCGAGATCTCGTGCGTCTTGCGATCCTCCTCGCCGATGCCGACCCGATCCATGAAGAGATCGAGCCCGTAGCCGAACACCATCAGGTAGTTCGCGTCGTTCATGTGGCCGTTATAGTCGAGCCAGGCCGGCAACACGGTCGCGCGATGAATCAGGAGGGGCGCACCGGTCATCGGCTCAGGCTCCCGGCTCCATGCCGTGTTTCGCCTTCACCCGGGCGATCGCCTCGGCGACCTCGATCAGGCAATCGTTGCGGAAGCGTTCCAGCTCCTTGACGCTGCGGCCGCCCGACTGCGCCGTCGTGCCGTCGGCCACGCGGTCGATCAGCGCCTGCGTCAGCTCCGGCGCCTCCAGCTTGGTCCAGGGCAGCTTCAGGGCGGGGCCGAACTGCTTCATGAAATGGTGCATGCCCGCATCGCCGCCGGCAATGTGATAGATCAGCATCGAGCCCATGAAGGACCAGCGCAGCCCGGGGCCGAAGCGAATGGCGTCGTCGATGTCGGCCGTCGTCGCGACGCCGTCATTCACCAGATGGAGCGCCTCTCGCCACATCGCCTCCTGCAGGCGGTCGGCAACGTAACCTTCGATCTCCTTCTTCACCATCAGCGGCCGCATGCCGATGGTCTCGTAGAAGCGGGCCGCCCGCTCGCAATATTTCGGATCGGTCTTCTTGCCGCCGAGAACTTCCACCAGCGGCAAGAGATAGACAGGATTGAAGGGGTGGCCGATCAGCACCCGCTCGGGGTGCTTGCAATGTTCCTGCATCTCGGAAGGCAGCAGGCCGGAGGAGCTGGAAGCGACGATCACGTCCGGACGCGCATGGGCATCGATCTCGGTATGGAGCTTGCGCTTCACCTCGATATTCTCGGGCGCGCTCTCCTGGACGAAATCGGCGTCGCGCACCGCTTCGGCGACGGTCTTCACGAACCTGAGGCGCCCCTTGTGGTCGGCGCCCGGCTTGAGCCCGATGCGGGTCAGCGCCGGCCAGGCGTTCTCCACATGGCCGCGCATGACGGCCTCGCCGTTGGGCGAGGGATCCCAGCCCACCACATCGAGCCCGTGCGCAAGGCAGCGCGCCGCCCAGCCGCTGCCGATGAGCCCGACACCGATGCAGGCAACGCGCCGGATCTGTTCCGCCATCGAGTATCTCCTTCAACCCTGCCGAAAAGGCCCGCGACGGCGGGCCGGGATCCGGTATGACGGTTTTACGTCGCCCGGCACGGGACTATTGCAAGTGATGCGGCACGGACGCACCGCGACGTCGACCGGGGCGGCGGAAAGACCCGCCGCCCGCCGATCGCCGAAGGCTCAGTGACGCTTCTTGAGGCCGAGCTTCTTGCGGCCCTCTTCCGGCGTCAGCACGCGCGCGCCGAGCCGGTTGAGGATCTCGGTCGCGCGATGCACGAGGCTGCCGTTCGAGGCATGGACGCCCTTGTCGAGCCAGATGTTGTCCTCGAGCCCGACGCGGCAATTGCCGCCGAGGATCGCGGCCTGCGCGACCATCGGCATCTGCATGCGGCCGATGCCGAAGCCCGCCCAGTTGGCGCCCTCGGGCATCTGCTCGACGAAGGTCTTCATCGTGCCCGTATCGGCCGGCGCGCCCCACGGAATGCCGAGGCAGATCTGGAAGAGCGGCGGATTGTCGAGCAGGCCTTCCTTCAGCATCTGCTTGGAGAACCAGAGATGGCCGAGCTCGAACACCTCGAGCTCCGGCTTCACGCCCAGCTCCTGGATGCGCTTGGCGCCGGCGCGGAGCTGCTTCGGCGTGCTGATGAAGACCGACTGGCCGTCGCCGAAATTGAGCGAGCCGCAATCGAGGCTGCAGATCTCGGGCAGCAGCGCCTCGACATGGGCAAGACGCTCGATCGCGGTCACCAGGTCGCTGTTCGGGCCGGGCTTGCTGAGGTCGGACTCGTCGACATCGAGATCGCCGCCCATGCCGCCGGTCAGATTGATGATGACGTCGGTGCCGCTCGAGCGAATGCGATCGACGACTTCCTTGTAGTACTCGACCTTGCGCGAGCCGCGGCCGGTCTTCGGCTCGCGGACATGGCAATGCGCGACCGTCGCGCCCTCCTTCGCCGCCTCGATCGCCGCATCGGCGATCTGCTTCGGCGTGACCGGAATGGCCGGATGCTTGCCGACGGTGTCGCCGGCGCCGGTCACGGCACAGGTGAGGATAACCTCGTGGTTCATGAACGATTCTCCCTTGAGCCCGGTGGGCTTGTTCGGTGGCGACAGATTCGCTGAGCGCCTGCCGCATTATTGCAGGATTTCGACGGCGCATTGAGGAATTTCGTCAGGTCTCCCTATCGCAGCGCCGGAACGATGCCGGCCGGCCGGCCGCTGCGCTCGGCGCGCGGCGGCTTGCCCGACCAGGCGCGGTAACTGCGCGAAAAATGCGCCGCCGACCCGAAGCCGCAGGCGACGCCGATCTCCAGGACGGAGAGGTTGCTGTATTGCAGGAGGGACCGCGCCCGCTGCAAGCGCAGATCGAGGTAATAGCGATTGGGCGTGCTGCCGAGGTGGCGCCGGAAGCTGCGCTCGAGCTGCCGCAGCGAGAGCCCGGCCGCCGTGGCGAGGGTCTCGGCCGAGAGGGGCTCCTCAAGATTGGCTTCCATGCGGGCGATCACCGGCCCGAGGCCGGAGCGCGCGACGCCCTGGCGCTGGGCGGGCGCCATGCGCTGGCGATCCTGCGGCCCGCGGATCTCGGCATGGATGAACTGCTCCGAGATGGCGGCCGCGAGGCGCTGGCCATGCCGGCGCGCGATGAAATGCAGCATCATGTCCAGTCCCGCCGTGCCGCCCGCGCAGGTGATGCGGTTGCGGTCGAACACGAAGAGCCCGGCCTCCACCTCGACCCGCGGGAACTGCTCGCGGAAACTGTCGAGGCTCTCCCAATGAGTCGTGGCGCGATAGCCGTCGAGCAGGCCGGTCAGCGCGAGGATGAAGCTGCCGCCGTCGACGCCGCCGAGATCGGCGCCGGTCCGGGCCACGCGGCGCAGCCAGTCGCGCATCCGCCGGTCGTAATAGCGCTCGGGATCGAAGCTGGCGCAGACCACGACCATCGAATAGGCCGGCGCTTCGACGAGGCTGCGGTCGGCGACCAGCGTCATGTCGTTGCTGGCGGTGAGCGGGCCGCCGTCGCGCGACAGGATCTCCCAGCGATAGAGCTCGCGACCGGCGAGCCGGTTCGCCGCACGCAACGGCTCCACGGCGTTGACGAAGGCCATCATCGAGAAACGCGGCAGCAGCAGGAAGCCGAGCGTCTCGGGATGATCGGGGGATGTGGACGATTCCGTCACGCGTTCTGTCGATCCCACAGCGAGGAATTCACCGGGACCGCGAGCCGGTCCTGTCGAATTTCATCACGAGCCGTCGGATTTCGGCAAGCCCTCAGGCCCGCCCGGCGAGCGCCTCGTCGAAGAACCTGCCCAC
>CADEFF010000059.1 GCA_902826565.1 uncultured Rhodospirillaceae bacterium
CACAAGGTGGATGCGCCCTCCGGCACCGCGCTCGGCCTCGGCCGCGCCGCCGCCAAGGGCCGCGGCGTCGCGCTCGAGCAGGCGAGCCAGCGCGTGCGCGACGGCGTCACCGGCCCGCGCAAGCCCGGCGATATCGGCTTCGCCACGCTGCGCGGCGGCGATGTGGTGGGCGATCACCGCGTGATCTTCGCCGGCGAGGGCGAGCGCATCGAGATCGCCCATGTCGCCACCAACCGCGCGATCTATGCCCGCGGCGCGGTGCGCGCGGCGCTCTGGGCGCGCGGCAAGCCGCCGGGCCTCTATGGCATGAAGGACGTGCTGGGGCTCTGAGAAATGTCCTCATCCTTCGACAGGCTCAGGATGAGACTGTTGTTTCGGATGAGGGTTTTGGCTTCTTCCTCATGGCGAGCCTGTCGAACCATGAGTCCGCGGTCGGGCGCGGGATGCGGACATGTTCCCACGCATTGTCATGCTCGGGCTTGACCCGAGCATCCATGGCCATGCCGCCGAAGCGCTGCCGGGCGATCGCCGAGCCCGCGGCGGCATGCACCCTCAGGTCAAGCCCGAGGGTGACGGAAGGAAGCGAGAAGGTCGTCAGCCCTTCGCCGCGGCGAGGGCGGTGCGGAGCGCGTTGGCGAAATCGAGCCGTTCGGAGGGCGGCAGGAACCGGCCGATCACGAGCGAGCGCCCGTGCGAGCGCAAGGTCAGCGGTGTGTCGGGCTCGGTCGGCTCGGCGAGCTCCACCTGGAGCCAGGGGGTCGGCAGCGACCAGCGCCCCGTCATGCCCTTGCGGTCGAAACGCTCGATGGTGAGGGCGGAGGCCGTCAGCACCACCCGCTCGGCGATCCGGGCGCTGCGATAGTTCAGCCGGAACATCAGATAGAAAAGCCCGATCTCGAGGATGCCGAAGCCGGTCACCGGCCAGGCACCCATCATCAGGAACGCCACCCCGCCGAGGAAACCCACGAGCCCGATCGCCGCCATCAGGATCGCAAAGCCCGTCGGCGGCAGGCTGCGATAGGGCTGCAGGAGCGCGTCGAAAAGCGGCGGCTCGGCGGTGTCGGCGGGGCCGGCGCCGCCCCGTTCGGCGGGCTCGACTGGCATCGGCAGGGTCATAGCCTCGATCTTAGGCGCCGTCCGGCCGACCGCAACCCGTGGCCGGAACATGGCTGCCGCCCGCAGGGGGATCGGGCCGCGCCGGGACGGCAAGCCCTTGCCGCACGCCCGCTTTCCTGACGGCGGCGGGCTGCTAAAGTCGCGTCCCATGACGCCCGCCAAGGTCGAAGAGCTCTTCCGCCGGCTCGCCGCGACGCGGCCGATCCCGCAGAGCGAGCTCGAATTCATCAATCCCTATACGTTGCTGGTCGCGGTCGTGCTCTCGGCCCAGGCGACCGATGCGAGCGTGAACAAGGCGACCGAGCCGCTCTTCGCGATCGCCGACACGCCCGCCCGGATGCTGAAGCTCGGCGAAGCGCGGCTGAAGCGCTATATCCGGACCATCGGCCTCTACAACACCAAGGCCCGGAACATCATCCGGCTCTCGGCGCTGCTGATCGAGCGCCATGGCGGCGAGGTGCCGCGCGACCGCGCGGCGCTGATGGCGCTGCCCGGCGCCGGGCGCAAGACGGCGAACGTGGTGCTGAACGTCGCCTTCGGCGAGCCCACCATCGCCGTCGATACCCATATCTTCCGCGTCTGCAACCGCACCGGCCTCGCCCCCGGCAAGGACCCGGACGCGGTCGAGGCCAGGCTCGAGAAGGTGGTGCCGGGGCAATACAAGCTCCACGCCCATCACTGGCTCATCCTGCATGGGCGCTATGTCTGCAAGGCGCGGAAGCCGGATTGCGGCGTCTGCGCGATCTATTCGCTCTGCGGCTTCAAGGGAAAGACGGCCCCGGCCCCGGCCCTCCCCGCCTGAGGCCGCCCGCGCTTCCTTCCGTTCTCGCTTCCTTCCGCTCTCGCTTCCTTCCGTCACCCTCGGGCTTGACCCGAGGGTCCATGCCGCCGCGGGCTCGGCGACTGTCCGGCTGCGCTTCGGCGGCATGACCATGGATGCTCGGGTCAAGCCCGAGCATGACAATGTGTGGGAACATATCGGCAGTCCCGGGCCCGCCTGCCGAAGGATGCGCCCGCGGAGCGTGGACGATGCCGATCGCTTCCTTCCGTCACCCTCGGGCTTGACCCGAGGGTCCATGCCGCCGCGGGCTCGGCGACTGTCCGGCTGCGCTTCGGCGGCATGACCATGGATGCTCGGGTCAAGCCCGAGCATGACAATGTGTGGGAACATATCGGCAGTCCCGGGCCCGCCCAGCGCCGGGATGCCGATGAATGTGCATCAGATCGCCGGTCGCCGGGGCGCGAGGCTCGCGAAGCAGTTGTCGGCGGCGACGCTCGCGGCGGAGGGGTCGCGCGCCTCGATATAGGCGACGCGATAGGCGGCCTGCGCCGGATAGAGATAGAGATCCACGACGCAGGCCTCGCTGCGATATTGCCAGACCTCGGCAGGCGCATCCCGCCGCACCATCTCCGGCGCGCCGAGCAGCTTCTCGACCGCCTCCGTGCCGAGACCGATGATGTCGGCCGAGCGGGCAGGCGCCAGAGCGGCGGGCTTCTCCGGTGCGGACGCCGGCGGCTTCGCGGCGTTGGGCGGAACCTGCTCGCGCGGCACGACGGGCCTGGCGGCGAGCGTCGCGGCGGGTGGCCGCGCCGCGCAGGCAGCCAGCAGCAGCGCCGCCGCCAGCATCACCCCGCCTGCGCCGATTCCTCGAACTGCCGTCGTCGGTTTCCCGCCGAGCGTTTGCCGCTCAGCCGGCCTCTCTCGCATGTGTCGCAGCCCCATTCCCACGCTCGCCTGGCCCACGCTCGGCCGGCCCGCGCTCGCTCAAGCGGGCCTTTTCTTCTGCCGGCCGCGGCGCCGGGGCCGCCGCCGGTTGGGCGCGGTCGGCATCGGGCGCCAGGGCATCGAGCCGCCCGCTCACCACGCCGCCGCGCTCGATCTCGAGCTCGCCATATTGCACATTGCCGACGATCCGGCCGGTGCCCTTGAGCAGCAGCCGTTCGCGCACCACCAGATCGCCCTCGAACAACCCGCCGATCTCGGCCGATTCGATGGAGGCCGAGCCGCGAAACACGCCGCCCGGCGCGATCTCGACCACCCGGGTATCGAACAGCGAGGCCTCGACGCAGCCCTCGACCACCAGCCGGTCGCAGGTGCGGATCTCGCCGGAAAGCACGATGTGGCGCCCGACCATGAGGCGCTTGCCTTCGCCTTCGGCCGCCGCCGGCGGCACCTCGCCCTGGGCCGGCCGGAACTGCGGGAAGCCGCCCGGCACCCGGCCGGGCTCGCGCATCACCGGCGCCGCCGGGGAGGGCGCGGCCGCGGGCATCGTCTCGGGCCGACCGCCATAGCTCCGCGTGGTGCCGGGCACGCCGCGCGGCTCGCTGCGGGCGGGCTCCGTCGAATTCGTCTCGTTCGCGTGCGGCGTGCCGTTGCGCGTGTCGCCGCGGTTGTTCTCGACCGCCATCCGTTTGCCTAGCATCGCTTATCCTCCCTTCGCCGGGCCGCCGCGCACGGCGGCTCCCGTCACGAGATGCAGCATGAACGCCGTCGCCACCACCGGGGCGATCAGGTTCACCACGGGCACCGTCAAGAGGAAGGCGATGACGACACCGGCGGCGAGGATGCGACCCTGCTGCGTCCTCCGCAGCGTTCCGGCGGCACGGCGATCGAGGCGTCTCAGCGCCACCTGCTCGAAATATTCGCGGCCGAGCAGATAGCCGTTCACGCCATAGAAGATAAGAGCATAGAGCGGCGGAAAGAAGAAAAGGAAGAGATAGACGGGCAGCAGTAGCAAATTCAGGGCAAGCGCCACGCCCGCGAAAGCGAGTCCGCTGAAGATCGATTCCATCAGCGGTTGATCGCGTGCCGGCGGGAGCGCCGGATAATGCGCAGCCTCGACGCTGTCGCAGACCTCGTCGAGAAAGATGCCGACCGTGCTCGAGACGGCGATCGGGAAGAGCAGCCAGGCGAGCACGATCACGCCGAGCCCGGCGGCGAACTCGACGATGCCGTCGAGCCAGCCGATATCGAGATCGGCGAGCCAGACCACGAGGAACCAGACCCCGACCCCCGTCGCCAGGAGCGTCGCGATCGCGATCGCGAGGCCGAATCCCAGCACCCGGCGCACCCCGGGGAGCTGGAGGTCGGCGAAGGCGGCGAGAAGGGCCTTGATCATGGCGGGTCCGGAAGCGGGCGACGGGCCAAAATGGCAAGGCGCCACGGCTATTTAGCGGGTCCGGCCCCGCCCGATCAAGCGGTCCGCGCGGTCGAGCGGCCTTGGCTTGTGCTGTCGCCGCCGGTCGCTATACTCGCGCGCCTTTCCCCCGCCCGAACCAGGACCGCTCTTTCGCCATGGCCAATCCCGCCACCTTCGATCTGGTCGGCATCGGCAACGCCATCGTCGACGTGCTGAGCTACGCGGACGACGCGTTCCTCGCAAAGAACGAGATGGTCAAGGGCTCGATGCGGCTGATCGACGCGGCGACCGCCGACGCGCTCTATCGCGCGGCCGGCCCGGCGGTCGAGGCCTCCGGCGGCTCCGCCGCCAATACCGTGACCGGCCTCGCCGCGCTCGGCGGCCGCGCGGGCTTCATCGGCAAGGTGTCGAACGACCAGTTCGGCGGCATCTTCCGCCACGACATCCGCGCGGCGCGGGTGAGGTTCGATACGCCCGCCGCGCTCAGCGGCGCGCCGACCGCGCGCTGCCTCGTCTTCGTCACCCCCGATGCGCAGCGCACCATGATGACCTATCTCGGCGCCTGCCTCGAGCTCGGCGAGGCGGATATCGACGAGCCCCTGGTCGCCGCCGCCAAGGTCACCTATCTCGAAGGCTATCTCTGGGATCCGCCGCAGGCGAAGCTCGCCTTCCTGAAGGCGGCCGAGACCGCCCATCGGGCCGGCCGCGAGGTGGCGCTCAGCCTTTCCGATCCCTTCTGCGTCGAGCGCCATCGCGAGGAGCTGGTGCAGCTCGTCGAGAATCATGTCGACATCCTCTTCGCCAACGAGGCGGAGATCTGCGCGCTCTGGCAGGTCGGGGATTTCGACAGCGCGCTCGCCGCGACGCGCGGCAAATGCCGGATCGCCGCGCTCACCCGGAGCGAGAAGGGCTCGGTGGTGCTGGCCGACCGGCACGCCCATGTTATCGAGGCGGCCCCGGTCGAGCGGGTGGTCGATACTACCGGCGCCGGCGACCAGTATGCCGCCGGGTTCCTCTATGGCTATGTCACCGGCCGGTCGCCGCAGAGCTGCGGCCGGATCGGCTCCCATGCCGCGGCCGAGGTGATCGGCCATATCGGCGCCCGGCCGCAGGTGCCGCTCGCCGAGCGCGTGCTTGCCCAGTTCGCCTGAGACCCCGTTCGCCCGAGACCCGGTTCGCCTGAGACCCAGTTCGCCCGAGACGACGAGGCCCGGCTTCCGGGCAGCCCCGCGAGGACCCATGACCGCCAGCCCGATGCCGATCCGCAACCTTGCCATCATCGCCCATGTCGATCACGGCAAGACCACGCTGGTCGATCAGCTCCTCCGCCAGTCCGGCACCTTCCGCGCCAACCAGCAGGTGGCGGAGCGGGTGATGGATTCGAACGAGCTCGAGCGCGAACGCGGCATCACCATCCTCGCGAAATGCACCTCGGTGGTCTGGAAAGGCGTGCGGCTCAACATCGTGGATACGCCCGGCCACGCCGATTTCGGCGGCGAGGTCGAGCGCATCCTCAGCATGGTCGATGGCGTGGTGGTGCTGGTGGACGCGGCCGAAGGGCCGATGCCGCAGACCAAGTTCGTGACCGCGAAGGCGCTCGCCAAGGGCCTCCGGCCGATCGTCGTCGTCAACAAGGCCGACCGGCCCGATGCGCGGCCGCACCAGGTGCATGACGAGGTGTTCGACCTCTTCGCCGCGCTCGACGCGAACGACGCGCAGCTCGATTTCCCGACGCTCTTCGCCTCGGGCAAGCTCGGCTGGGCGGCGGTCGATCTCGAATCCGAGCGCACCGACATGGCGCCGCTCTTCGACCTCATCGTCCGCCACGTGCCGCCGGCGATCGGCGATGCCGAGGCGCCGTTCGCCATGCTGGTGACGACGCTCGAATACGACAATTTCCTCGGCCGGGTGCTGACCGGGCGCATCCATACCGGCATCGCCAAGGTCAACATGCCGATCAAGGGCCTGAACCAGGACGGCCGGACCATCGAGCAGTCCCGCCTGACGAAGCTGCTGGCCTTTCGCGGCATCGAGCGGGTGCCGATCGAGGAGGCGGTGGCGGGCGACATCGTCGCCATCGCCGGCCTCAGCGAGACGACCGTGGCCGACACGCTCTGCGACCCCTATCTCGGCACGCCGATCGCGGCCCAGGCGATCGATCCGCCGACGCTCGCCATGACCGTCACGGTCAACGATTCGCCGCTCGCCGGCCGCGACGGCGACAAGGTGACGAGCCGGATGATCCGCGCGCGGCTGCTGCGCGAGGGCGAGGGCAATGTCGCGATCCGGGTGCGCGAATCCGACGACAAGGATGCTTACGAGGTCGCCGGCCGCGGCGAGCTGCAGCTCGGCGTGCTGATCGAGACCATGCGCCGCGAGGGCTACGAGCTCTCGATCAGCCGGCCGCGCGTGCTCTATCGCAGCGACCCGGCGACGGGCGAGCGGCTGGAGCCGGTCGAGGAGGTGCTCGTCGATGTGGACGAGGAATATGTGGGCGTCGTGGTCGAGAAGCTCGGCCAGCGCCGCGGCGAGATGACCGACATGCGGCCTTCGGGCGGCGGCAAGACGCGCGTCAGCTTCCTCGTGCCGGCGCGCGGCCTCATCGGCTATCACGGCGACTTCATGACCGACACCCGCGGCACCGGCGTGATGAGCCGGCTCTTCCACGGCTATCTGCCCTTCAAGGGCGTGATCGAGGGGCGGCGGAACGGCGTGCTGATCTCGAACGGCAGCGGCGCCGCCGTCGCTTATGCGCTCTGGTATCTTGAGGATCGCGGTCCGATGTTCATCAATCCGGGCGACGAGGTCTATGCCGGCATGATCATCGGCGAGCATACCCGCGGCAACGACCTCGAGGTGAACCCGCTCCGCGCGAAGCAGCTCACCAATATCCGCACCACCTCGAAGGACGAGGCGATCCGCCTGACCCCGCCGCGCCGCATGACGCTCGAGGCGGCGATCTCCTACATCCAGGAGGACGAGCTGGTCGAGGTGACGCCGAAATCGATCCGGCTCCGCAAGAAGCTGCTCGATCCGAACGCCCGCAAGCGCGCCGACCGCGCGGCCGAGGCCGAAGCCGGCTGAGCCGGCCCGGCGGCTCTCCCGAAGCCATCCGTTTCAGCGCCGCCGGCGCGGCAGCGCCGCATCCACGACCGTTTCGAGATCGGCGCCGACCGCGAGCAGCGCCGCGCAATCGCGATAGGCGCGCGCCATCACGAGCGCCCCCTCGATCGCGCTGATGACCAGGATCGCAAGCGACGCCGCGCGCTTCTCCGGAATGCCGGCCTCGCGGAACGACGCCCGCAGGATCGCGCTCCAGCTCTCGAAGGTTTCGCGACAGATTTTGGCGAGCTCTTCCAGCCCGCCGGTCGCATCCAGGATCACCGGCGCGACCGGGCAGCCGAAGGTGTAGTCGGTCTCCTGCATGATCCGCGCCGCCGCCTCGGCATAAGCGCGCACGCCCCGCCCCGGCGATTTCGCCGTCACCATGGTTTCGCCGAGCTCCCGCGTCGCGATCTCGGCCGCCGCCCGCGTCGCCTCGAGCACAAGCTGGTCCTTGCCGCCCGGGAAATGGAAATAGAGCGAGCCCCGCGGCGCGCCGCTCGCCTCGAGGATGTCGCTCAAGGCCGTGCCGTAATAGCCGCGATGCTGCAGCAGCCGGGCGGTGGTCTCGATCATGCGGGCGCGGGTTTCCTTGGCCATCCCTCGTTTCTACCAGTCTTGACAAGATTATGACGAACGGTCTGTATATTATGATTATCGGTCTAGTCGCAACCAGCCGGCGGCTGACATGCATGAGGCCGCCAGAGGAGAGATCCCGATGGACGACATCAGCAGCGGTCAAGTCACGCGGAATGCGGCCGAGATCTATGACGAGTTCTTCCTGCCGGCCCTCTTTCTCGAATGGCCGCCCCGGGTGGCGGAAGCGGCCGGGCTCGCCCCGGGCCAGAAGGTGCTCGACGTGGCCTGCGGCACCGGCGTCCTCGCCCTCGAGGCGGCGCGGCGGGTCGGTCCTGCAGGCGCGGTGAGCGGCCTCGACCGCAACGAGGGCATGCTCGCGGTCGCCCGGCGCAAGGCACCCGGGATCGATTGGCGGGTCGGACAGGCGGAAGCGCTGCCCTATGGCGAACGGGCATTCGACGCCGTGGTGAGCCAGTTCGGGCTGATGTTCTTCGAGGACCGCGTGGCGGCGCTCGGAGAAATGTGGCGCGTCCTGCGGCCGGGCGGCCGGCTCGCCGTCGCGGTGTTCGACGCCGCCGAGCATTCGCCCGGCTATGCCGCCATGATCGCGCTCTTGACGCGGCTTTTCGGGGCGAGCATCGCGAACGAGCTGCGCGCGCCCTTCGCGCTCGGCGACCCCGACGGCTTTCGCGCGCTCTTCGCCGGGGCTGGAATTGCCGGCGTGACCGTCCGGACGTTGCCTGGCACCGCCCGCTTTCCTTCGATCGAGGCCTGGGTCCATACGGACGTCAAGGGCTGGACCCTCGCCGACCGCCTCGACGAGACGCAATACCGGACGCTGCTCAAGGCCGCGGAGCAGGAACTCGCGATCTACCGCAAGGCGGATGGCACGGTCGCCTTCGCGATCCCGGCCCATATCGCGAGCGCCACGAAACACTGACGGGAGACGCCGACCGGGACCGGAGCCGGGCGCGGGAGGCGCGATGACGGCGGCCGCCCCGGAGCGCTGCCGGGGCCTGATGCGGTGGCGCTGAATTTCCCGGTCTCGGCCGGCCCCGCCCGCGCGCTATAAAGGCGCGGGCGCGAATCGGGGAGCCAGGTCGATGGCCGGCGAGACCACCAGCGGCAGGATTCCGGCACGTCGAGGCTGGCGCGAGACGCTCGCGGTCTATCTCGACCGGCGGATGCTGGTCATCCTGCTGATGGGCTTCTCGAGCGGCCTGCCGCTGCTGCTCACGCTTTCGACCCTTTCCTACTGGCTCGCCAAGGTCGGCGTGGACAAGACCGCGATCGGGCTCTTCGCCCTCGTGGGCATCCCCTACAGCTTCAAGTTCGTCTGGGCGCCGGTCCTCGATCATCTGCGCATTCCGATCCTGACGAAGCGCCTCGGCCGCCGCCGCTCCTGGGCGCTGGCGGCGCAAGGCGCGCTCATCCTCGCCATCCTCGCCATGGGGATGACGGACCCGGCGGCCGACCCCTGGTGGACGGCGCTGGCGGCGCTCGTCATCGCCTTCTTCTCGGCGACGCAGGACATCGCCATCGACGCCTATCGCATCGAGGTCCTGAGCGAGGCGGAGCAAGGGGCGGGCGCGGCGGCGACGCAGGTGGGCTACAGGCTCGGTCTCATTCTCGCCGGCGCCGGCGCCATCGCGCTCTCCGACTTCATCGGCTGGCCGGCGATCTTCGCGCTGCTCGCCGGCGCCGTCGGCATCGGGATGATCGCGGTGCTGATCGCGCCGGAGCCGGCGCCGCCGGCCGACTGGGTCGCCGGCGAACGCACGCCCTTCATGGTCCGGCTGCGCCAGGCGGTGATCGATCCCTTCCTCGATTTCATGCGCCGGCGCGGCTGGCTCGTGATCCTCGCCTTCGTCTTCTTCTACAAGTTCGGCGACGCCGTCGGCGGGGTGATGGCGAACCCCTTCTATATCGAGCTCGGCTTCACCGGGGTCGAGATCGCGAGCGTCTCCAAGGTCTTCGGCGTGATCATGACCTTGCTGGGGGTCGCCGCCGGCGGGCTCATGGTGGCGCGCTACGGGCTCTTCCCGACGCTGCTCGCGGGCGGGATCCTGCAGGCGGCCGCGAACCTGCTCTATGCCGTGCTTGCCGGCATCGGCCACGACATCCTCTGGCTCGGCATCGTCATCGGCGCCGACAATTTCGCGGGCGGCATCGGCTCGGCCGCCTTCGTCGCCTATCTTTCGAGCCTCTGCAACGTCGCCTTCACCGGCACGCAATATGCGCTGCTGACCTCTTTCATGGCGATCGGCCGCACCGCGCTATCCTCGGGCGCCGGCTGGCTCGCCACGGTGCTGGGCTGGCCCGCCTTCTTCATCGCGACCACCTTCCTCGCGGTGCCGGGGCTGCTGCTGCTCTTCTGGCTCGCGCGCCTCTATCCGGCGCCGGCGGGGCCGTCTCCCGCCGCCTCCTGAATGGCCGCCCGCCTCGAACTCTTCGAAGGCGACATCACGACGCTCGAGGTCGATGCGATCGTGAATGCGGCGAACGAGGCGCTGGCGCCGGGCGGCGGCGTCTGCGGCGCGATCCACCGCGCGGCCGGCTCCGAGCTCGCCGCCGCCTGCCGCGCGATCGGCCGCTGCCCTACGGGCGAGGCCCGCATCACGCCCGGCTTCCGCCTGAAGGCGCGCTACGTCATTCACGCGGTCGGCCCGGTCTGGCGGGGCGGCGGCCAGGGCGAGCCCGCGCTGCTGGCCGGCTGCTACCGGGCCTCGATCGCGCTGGCCGCGGACAACGGGGTGGCGTCGCTCGCCGTTCCGGCGATCTCGACCGGCATCTATGGCTATCCGCTCGCGGCGGCAGCCGGCATCGCCGTCGCCACCGTCAGGGCCGAGGCCGCGCGGTGCCCGGGCCTCCGTCGCGTGGTCTTCGCCTGTTTCGGGTCGGAGGCCGCCGCGGCCTGCCGCGCGGCGCTGGCGCAAGGCTGACGGCGGCGCTCAGCCTTCGCGGTCGAGCGAATAGCCGGCGGCGCGCACGGTGCGGATGAGGTCGCCCTTGGCGCCGTTGTTGATTGCCTTGCGCAGGCGGCGGATATGCACGTCCACGGTGCGCGGCTCGATATAGATATCGCGGCCCCAGACGGCGTCGAGAAGCTGCTCGCGGCTGAAGACGCGGGCCGGGTGCTCCATCAGATAGCGCAGCAGCCGGAACTCGGTCGGGCCCAGATGCACGTCGCGCCCGGCGCGCCGCACCCGGTGCGCGACCAGATCCATCTCGAGATCGTCATAGGCGAGCTGCTCGGCGGTGAATTCCGGTCGCGCGCGGCGAAGATGGGCGCGCAGCCGCGCGACGAGCTCGCTCGGGCTGAAGGGCTTGGTCATGTAGTCGTCGGCGCCGCTGTCCAGCCCGCGCACCTTGTCGGCATCCTCGCCGCGCGCCGTCAGCATGATGATGGGCACGCTGCGGGTGTCGGGCAGGCGCCGGAGCTGCCGGCAGACCTCGATGCCCGAGACGTGCGGCAGCATCCAGTCGAGCAGCACCAGATCGGGCTTGTGCTCGCGGGCGAGCAGCAGCGCCTCCTCGCCGTCGCGCGCCTCGGTGACGGCGAAGCCCTCGCGCTCGAGGTTGTAGCGCAGCAGCGTCACCAGCGCCGCCTCGTCCTCGATGACGAGGACCATCGGCCGCGTCACGGTCTGCGGGAGGGCCGATCTATTCATGGGCCGAGGTCTGCGCGCGCGGCGCCACCACGACGTTGGTGGTGTCGCCCTTCGGCCGCGTCTGGTCGAGCGCGTGACCATGCACCAGGAAATAGACCAGCTCGGCGACGTTCGTGGCGTGGTCGCCCATGCGCTCGATGTTCTTGGCGATGAACATGAGGTGGGTGCAGGGGCCGATGTTGCGCGGATCCTCCATCATGTAGGTCAGAAGCTCGCGGAAGAGGCTGGTGTACATCGCGTCCACCTCCTCGTCGCGCTGCCAGGCGGCCATGGCGCGGTCCGCGTCATGCGCGACATAGGCGTCCAGCACGTCCTTGATGAGGGTCTGCACGAGCTGTGCCATGCGCGGGATGACGTAGAGCGTGCTGATGGTCGGCGCCTCGACCAGCGCGATGGCGCGCTTGGCGATGTTGGTCGCATAGTCGCCGATGCGCTCGAGATCGGAGGAGATCTTGAGGGCGGCCACCACCTCGCGCAGGTCGGAGGCCATGGGCTGGCGCAAGGCCAGCATCCGCACCGCGAGATTGCCGACCTGGTACTCGAGCTCGTCGATCCGCTTGTCCGCCTTCACGATGCTGGCGGCATATTCCGGATCGTGGCGGGTGAGCGCCTGGATCGAGGCTTCGAGCTGCGCTTCGGCGAGCCCGCCCATCTGCGCGATCGCCTGGGTGAGTTTTGCGAGCTCGTCGTCGAAGGATTTGACGATATGGTCCTGTGCCATGATGCCCCTCAGCCGAACCGGCCGGTGATATAGCCATGGGTACGACGGTCGCGCGGGCTGGTGAAGATCTCGGGCGTGTCGCCGGCCTCGACCAGCTCGCCGAGATGGAAGAAGGCGGTGCGCTGGCTGACGCGCGCGGCCTGCTGCATCGAGTGGGTCACGATCACGATGGTGTAGTTCGCGCGAATCTCGTCGATCAGCTCCTCGATGCGGGCGGTCGCGATCGGATCGAGCGCCGAGCAGGGCTCGTCCATCAGGATGACCTCCGGGTTGACCGCGATCGCGCGGGCGATGCAGAGCCGCTGCTGCTGGCCGCCGGAAAGGCCGGTGCCGGGATCGTTGAGCCGGTCCCTGACTTCCTTGAGGAGGCCGGCGCGCTCCAGGCTGTTCGCCACGATCTCGTCGAGCTCGCCCCGGTTCGCCGCCATGCCGTGGATGCGCGGCCCATAGGCGACATTGTCGTAGACCGACTTCGGGAACGGGTTCGGCTTCTGGAACACCATGCCGACGCGCGCGCGCAGCGCCACCACGTCGAGGTCGCTGTCATAGATGTCCTCGCCGTCGAGCGAGATGCGGCCGGTCACGCGGCAGCCCTCGATCACGTCGTTCATCCGGTTGATGCAGCGCAGGAAAGTCGATTTTCCGCAGCCGGAGGGACCGATGAGCGCGGTGACCTCGTGCCGGCGGACGTCGAGGTCGACCTGTTTCAGGGCCTGCTTCTCGCCGTAATAGACGTTGACGTCGCGCGCCTCGACCGTCACCGGGGAGCCGGCGCCCGCGGCGGCGACCTTGGCCGGCGGCACGAGGGTTTCGATGGCAGCCATGGTTTCTCCTTCTACCAGCGGCGTTCGAAACGGCGGCGGAGGAAGACCGCGATGCCGTTCATCAGGATGAGCGTGACCAGGAGCACGATGATCGCGCCGCTGGTCTTCTCGACGAAGCCGCGTTCGGGGCTGTCCGCCCAGAGATAGACCTGCACCGGCAGCACCGTCGCGGCGTCGGTGAAGCCCTTCGGCACGTCGACGATGAAGGCGACCATGCCGATCATCAGCAGCGGCGCCGTCTCGCCCAGCGCGCGCGCCATGCCGATGATCGTGCCGGTCAGGATGCCGGGGAGGGCGAGCGGCACCACGTGATGGGTGACGACCTGGAGCGAGGAGGCGCCGACGCCGTAGGCGGCCTCGCGGATCGACGGCGGCACCGCCTTCAGCGACGCGCGGGTCGCGATGATGATGGTGGGCAGCGTCATCAGCGCCAGCACGAGCCCGCCGACCACGGGCGCCGAGCGGGGCAACCCGAAGAATCCGAGGAAGATGGCGAGGCCGAGCAGGCCGAAGACGATCGAGGGCACCGCCGCGAGGTTGTTGATGTTGACCTCGATGAGGTCGGTCCAGCGGTTCTTCGGCGCGAACTCTTCGAGATAGACCGCGGTCGCGACGGCGAGCGGGAAGGCGAGCGCGAGGGTCACGAGCATGGTCAGGATCGAGCCGATGAAGGCGCCGAGCACGCCCGCTTCCTCGGGCTCGCGGCTGTCGCCGGCGGTGAAGAAGGTGGTGTTGAGCGAATAGGCGACGAGCCCGTCCGCCTCGAGCTCGTCCATCCAGGCGAGCTGCTTGTCGGTCAGGGTCCGGTCCGCCTCGCCGACGGCGCGCGAGATGCGGCCCTTCATCAGCATGTCGACATCGTCCGAGGCGGCGAGCTCGACCGTGGCGGTGGTGCCGATGATGGCGGGGTTCTTCATCGCGATCGCGCGAAGACGAAGATCGGTGCCGGCCGCGAGAAGCTGCGAGAGCGCGCGGCGGTCCGCCCGGCTGCTGACGTCCGGGAAGCGCGCGTTCAGCGAGTCGCGCGCGATCTTCGCGTAGTCGGCGGCGGCGATCACGGCCGGATCGCGCGTGCCCGCCGGATCGATGACGGCCGGGTCGAAATTCACCGGGAGCGCGATCTCGGTCCGGTAGAAGGCGCTGTAGCCCTTGTAGAGGATCGAGCCGAGCAGCAGCCCGAGCATGCCGGCCGCGACCGCGACGGCGAGGATGCCGTAGAAGCGGAACCGGCGCTCGGCCGCATAGCGGCGGCGGAGCCGCGTGGCGGAAAGGTCGGGGCGGCGCAGGGCCATGGGTCGGACCGCGAGATCAGTCATATTTTTCCCGATATTTCCGGACGACATGGAGCGCCACGAGATTGAGCACCAGCGTCACGCAGAAGAGGAGGAGGCCGAGCGCGAAGGCGGCGAGCGTCTTCGGGCTGTCGAACTCCTGGTCGCCGACGAGCAGGGTCGCGATCTGCACGGTGACGGTGGTCACCGCCTCGAGCGGATTGACCGTCAGGTTGGCGGCGAGGCCGGCGGCCATCACCACGATCATGGTTTCGCCGATCGCGCGCGAGACGGCGAGCAGCACGCCGCCGACGATGCCGGGAAGGGCGGCCGGCACGACCACCTGCCGGATCGTCTCGGATTTCGTGGCGCCGAGCGCGGCGGAGCCGTCGCGGAGCGATTGCGGCACCGCGTTCATCACGTCGTCGGAGAGGGAGGAGACGAAGGGCACGATCATGATGCCCATCACGACGCCGGCGGCGAGCGCGCTTTCCGAGGCGACGTCGAGCCCGATCGATCCGCCGAGGCCGCGCAGGAAGGGCGCGACCGTCAGGGCCGCGAAGAAGCCGAACACCACGGTCGGGATGCCGGCGAGGATCTCGAGCAGCGGCTTCACCACGGCGCGCGCGCGCGGGCTCGCATAGTCGGCAAGGTAGATCGCGACGAAGAGGCCGATCGGCACGGCGACCACGATCGAGATCGCGGTGATGAGGGCGGTGCCGAGGAAGAGCGGCACGGCGCCGAAGGCGCCGGAGCTGCCGACCTGGTCGGCGCGCATCGCCGTCTGCGGGCTCCATTCGAGGCCGAACAGGAAGTCGGTGATCGGCACCGCCTGGAAGAAACGGATCGATTCGAAGATCAGCGACAGCACGATCGCGATCGTGGTCAGCACCGAAAGGCAGGAGCAGACGAAGAGCGCGATCATGATCAGCTTCTCGACCCGGTTGCGCGCGCGCATCGCGGGACTAATATGGCTGCGGGCCCAGACGAGGCCGACGATGCCGACGGCGAGCAGCACCGCGGCCAGCGCCAGCGACGCGGTCTGCTGCAGGCTGTTGTAGTGGGCGGCGGCCGCGATCAGGGCGGGGTCGGCGTCGGAAGGGATGACGGCCGCGTTCGCGAGTCGGCGGATCGCCGTCTGCAGGAAGCTCACCTGATGCGGATCGGCCGGGACCATGCCCGCCGGCAAGGCGTCGAGGACCAGCGAATCGACGATGCCGGGCTCGAACATCATCCAGAGCGCGCCGACCGCAAGGGCGGGGATCCCGCACCAGAGCGCGACATAGAGGCCGTAATAGCTGGGCAGGGAGTGGAGATCGCGTCGCCGCGGGCCTCCCACCTCGACAGCGCGTCGGCGGCCGATCACGAAGGCCACGGTCGCCAGCAGCAGCGTCGCGACAAGGAAGGTTACGTTCGGCATCGATCGTCCCCGGTCCGCCCCGAGCGTTGGATCTTTTGGTAGAGGGCGCCCGGCGGCTGTCGGGTTCGGCCGCCGGGTCGCATCCGCAACTACATGCTGAGCGGGGTCAACGCCACGGCCGACGAGATCATCTCGTCGCGCTCGGAGTCGGGCATCGGGATGAGGCCCTTGTCCGCGAGGTAGCCTTCCTCGCCGATCGCCTTCTCGCTCATGAACTCTGCGACGAACTCCTTGACGCCCGGCACGACGCCGACATGGGCGTTCTTCACGTAGAAGAAGAGCGGTCGCGACACCTCGTAGGAGCCGTCGGCGATGGTCTCGAAGGTGGGCGCGACGCCGTCCATCTGGCTGCCCTGCAGCTTGTCGGCGTTCTGCTCGAGGAAGCTGTAGCCGAAGATGCCGAGCGCCTTCGGGTTGGCTTCGAGCTTCTGAACGATCAGGTTGTCGTTCTCGCCGGCCTCGATAAAGGCGCCGTCCTCGCGGATGGCCTGGCAGGTTTCCTTCTTGGCATCGCCCTCGAGCGCCGCCACTTCCGGGAACTCTTCGCAGCCCTTGTCCATCACGAGCTCGACGAAGGCGTCGCGCGTGCCGGAGGTCGGCGGCGGCCCGAGCACCTCGATCTTCTCGGCCGGGAGCGACGGGTCGATGCCCGCCCAGGTCTGATAGGGATTCGGCACCAGCTTGCCGTCGACCGGTACCGTCTTGGCGAGCGCCAGCCAGATCTGCTTCACGGTCAACGCGAACTGGCCGTGCTTCTTGGAGTTGGCGAGCACGATGCCGTCATAGCCGATCTTCACCTCGGTGATCTCGGTGACGCCGTTCTGCGCGCAGGCCTCGACCTCGCTCGCCTTGATCGCGCGCGAGGCGTTGGAGATGTCGGGCGTGTCCTCGCCGGCGCCGGCGCAGAACAGCTTGAAGCCGCCGCCCGTGCCGGTCGATTCCACGACCGGGGTCTTGAAGCCGCCGGTCTTGCCGAACTGCTCGGCGACCGCGGTCGAGAAGGGAAACACGGTGCTGGATCCGACGATGCGGATCTCGTCGCGGGCTTCGGCGGTGCAGGCGAAGCCGAGCAGCGCAAGCGCCAGGGCCGCCGCGAAAGGATGATGTTTCTTCATGGGGTCTTCGCTCCATTGCGAGAGAGGTCGGGGATGACCCGCCCGGAGCGCCCGGTCGGCGCCCGGGGCCGCGATCATCGCGAGCGAAGCTATAGGTCCCATAAGACCAGGATAATACGTCGAAGAGACAGTTTTATTACAATATAACTATATGATATTTATACATAAATTGTAATCCGCGGTGGAATTATGACAGTTCCGCGGCGAGCGGGAGATAGACGATGAAGCGGCTTCCCTCGCCGGGCGTGCTGTCGATGGCGAGGCGCCCGCGATGCCGGTTGAGGATGTGCTTCACGATGGCGAGGCCGAGGCCGGTGCCGCCGAGGTCGCGCGAGCGGGCCTTGTCCACGCGATAGAAACGCTCGGTGAGCCGTGGCAGATGCTCGCGCGGGATGCCGTCCCCGCGGTCGATCACGGCGATCGCCAGCATGCTGCGCTGCAGCCGGGTCTGCGGCACGCACCAGCAGGCGACCGACACCGGCGTGCCGGGCCGGCCATATTTGATCGCGTTCTCGATCAGGTTCTGGAAGAGCTGGGTGAGCTCGTCGCGATCGCCCTGCACCGGCGGCAGCTCGTTCATCGCGGCGATCCCGCCCATGCCGGGAAGCGGCGAGGGCACGCCGAGCTCGATCGTCATCTGCCGTTCCGTCGCGCGGAAGGCGAGTGCGGCGGCGAGCCCTTTCAGCACCGCGCCGAGGTCGACCGCGCCGGTCGGCGGCCGGTGCTCGTTGAGCTCGATGCGCGAGAGCGAGAGCAGGTCGGCGATGAGCCGCGCCATGCGCTGCGCCTGCTCCTGCATGATGCCGAGAAAGCGTTCGCGCGCGTCCGGGTCGTCGCGGGCCGGGCCCTGCAGCGTCTCGATGAAGCCGATCAGGCTTGCGAGCGGCGTGCGCAGCTCGTGGCTCGCATTGGCGACGAAATCGGCCCGCATGCGGTCGGCCTGCTTGACGCGCGTCATGTCGTAGAAGGCGACGACGGCGCCGGGGCGCCCGTTGCCGGACACCGGCGCCGGCTCGATCCGCGCGGCCAGCACGCGCTCGCTGGCGCCGGCCAGCACGAACTCCGTTTCCTGCCCGGTCTCGCCCGCGAGCACGCGATCCACCGCCTCGTTCAGCAGCGGATGGCGCACCGTCGCGACCAGGTCGCGCTCGATCTGCACCCGGCCGAAAAGCGCGTCGGCGGCGGGATTGGCGAGGGTGACCCGCCGCCCCTGATCGACCTGCAGCACCGGGAGGGGCAGGCCGGCGAGGATGGCTTCCAGCGCCTCGAGCCGCGCCGCCTGCGGGCTCGCCTGACTTTCGGAGACGCCGCCGTCCTCGCTCCGCCCGGCAGGACGGCCGAGGCGCGCGAGGAGCCCCAGCCCCGCGACCAGCCCGAGGCCCGCCACCAGGGCCGGGATCGGGGCGATCCAGCCGCCCAGCGCCAGCCCCAGGAAGGCAATCCCGGCAAGGGCGGCCGCGGCGAGGAACCGCTTTCCGGCAAGAGGATTCAAATCATGGAGCATCGGAAATCGGGCTTCGGGCAGGACAGGATCTGGGGACAGGGTCGGGGCAGAGCTCCGGCCGGGCCGGGCCGGACGCGAAACCGAGGTTCCGATTCGGACAGCACTTTCCCGGCGCAAAGCTATAATTCATGCCATGAAAGCCGTGCGCAGGGCAGTTGCCATCGGCCTCGTTCTCCTCGCGATCGCGGGCGGGCGGGCCATCGCGGAGACTCGTTACACCGAATGGACGGGGGCGCAACCCGCCACCGGCGATATTCAGGGGTTCCTCCAGCAGTTGAACGCGATGATCGACGAGGCGGCCGCCGCGAAAGCCGCCGATCCGCTCTTCATCCAGGACCTGCGGGCGCTCGTCGCAAGCTATCAGAACCCGATCAACGCGGTGCTTTTCTCCGACAATTTCGCCGACGGCAACTATACCCAGAACCCGGTCTGGACCGTCTCGGCGGGGCAGTGGAGCGTCGATCGCAAGGGCGCCAACACGGGCCTCACCAGCACGATCATCCCGCCGGGCGCCACGCCCGGCAGCGGCAGCAACGTCAAGATCAGCGACATCCTCGGCGCGATCCTGCTGCCCGGCCAGCAGACCAGCGCGCAATATGCCTCGATCTACACCCCGGCCGCGATCAGCAACGCCTTCCGCATGAAGGTCGAGCTCGCGTCGCTCGAGCGGTTCGGCCGGCTCGATTTCGGCCCCTATCAGGGTTCCTCGGGCAACGTCGCCTATCGCGTGACCTACATGCCGAACGCGGCGACGGGCCTCGCCCTGCTGCGCGTCACCTCGCAGGGCACCGCGACGCTCGGCAGCTACAAGCAGGCGCTCCCGCTCGAGGACGGCAAGCGGCATGTGATCGAATTCACCCGTCTGCCGGGTGGTGCGATGACCGTGTCGGTCGACGGCAAGGCGCTGATCCAGGCCACCGACAATTCGATCAAGCAGCCCTTCAACGGCCTCCTCTTCATCAACAGCGGCGGCCGCTACATCTTCAAGACGATCACGGTCGAAGGCAGCAAGTAGCGCGGGCTCTCCCCCGGCGGAGCAACGGCAAGGGCGGCCCCGGCGGGGCCGCCCTTCGTCTGTCGGGGGCGTCTGTGCGGGGGGCGCCTCTACGGGGAGCAATGAATGCTCAGGCCGGCGCCGTGGCGAGATCGGCGGTCTGACGCTCCCGGATCATGAAGCACATCAGGCCGGCCAGCACGGCGAGTGCCAGCGACGACCACCAGACCCAGGCATATTGCGCATAGAGGTCGAAGAGATAGCCGCCCATATAGGCGCCGAGGGCGCCGCCGATCTGATGGCCGGCCGAGATCAGCCCGAAGGCGAGGCCCATGACGCGGAGCCCGATATGGCTCGCCACCAGGCTCGCCGTCACCGGCACGGTCGAATAGTCGACGATCCCGAACAGCACCGAGAAAAGCAGCAGCGCCTGGTAGTCGGCGCCGACATAGACCAGGAGGACGAAGGTGACGGCGCGCAAGAGATAGATCATGCCGAGCAGCAGCGGGCGGTTCATCCGGTCGGTGAGCCAGCCGGCGAAGATCATGCCGAGGCCGCTCGCGCCCGAGAGAATGCCGAAGGCGGTCGCCGAGGCCACCGGGGTGAAGCCGCAGAAGGAGGCATAGGGAATGAAATGCACCTCGATCACGCCGCTCGTGGTGTAGCCGCAGATGAAATAGCTCCAGAAGAGGATGTGGAAGACGGGCTTGCGCAGCACGAGGCCGAGGTCGGCGCGGATATCGATCTTGCGGACGGCCGCCTGCGCCACCGTCTTCGGCGTCGCGCGCGGCAGCAGCCAGAAGATCGCCGCCGCGAGCGCGACGCTGAGCAGCGCCAGCGCCACATAGGACCAGCGCCAGGAGAGGGTGGTCATCATCACGGCGACGAGCGGCAGGATCAGGAACTGGCCCGCCGTCGCGCCCGAGGTGGCGATGCCGATGCCGAGCCCCTGGTTGCGGTCCATCTGCTGCTCGACCGCGGTCGAGACGACATGCGTGGCCACCAGGCCGAAGCCGATGCCCGAGAGGCCGCAAAGCGCGATAACGAAGACCCAGGCGCTATTGGTGACGGCGAGCAGGGCGCAGCCGGCCGCGAGGATCAGCAACCCCGCCACCAGGACGTTGCGCGAACCCTGCCGGTCGACGAGCCGGCCGGCGAAGGGTGCGAGCAGCGCCATCATGATGAGCGCGATCGCGATGCCGCCGGAGATGAAGCTCCGCGACCAGCCGAGATCGGCCTCCCAGACCGGCATCATCAGCCCGACCGCCGCCCGCGCCGCGCAGACGATGGCGAGCGCGGTGAAGCCGAAGGAGATGATGAGGACGGGCTGGAGGGGGCGCGCCGCGGCGGCGGTGGACATGGTGGCGATGGTTCCTTCGGGTCGCAGCCACGCTGCGGAGCGTGCGGCTACCCTAACGGTTGGCCCGGCGCTGGCAACGCCAAACCCGTCATCGGGCCGCCTGACAGCGACGCAAAAACCGCATGGATGGCGCCCCCCGGCATCGACGGGGTCAGCGCCAGCTCGTGGGCAGGCTCCGGTTGTCGTCGGCCCAGACGCGCGGGCTGCGCGGCGTGTCGCCTTTGTAGTCGGTCTCGACCACGTCGAACATGCGCCGTCCGAGCGCGCGCGCTTCGGCGAGCGGGTTCAGGGGATCGTTGCTCGCCTCGCCGGTGGTGTTGCCGATGCCGGTGACGACGCCGGTCATGGTCCAGTGAAGATAGCGCGAAAGCTCGAGCAGCGAGGTGAGGGCGCCGAGCCGGGCGGAGAGGTTGTTCTCCTCCGCGCTCAGCACGATCGCCAGGTGCTTGCGATAGATCTGCGCATGCACGACCTCGGCGCTCTGCGGATAGGAGGCGGCGAAGTAGCAGAACATGCGGTCGAAGAAGTTCTTGAGATGGGCCGACATGCCGTACCACCAGATCGGCGTGGCGACGACGAGCCCGTCGGCCTTCAGCATCTTGTTGAAGAAGACGTCGTCGAAGCCGTCGCCGATCGAGCAGGTGCCGTCCGGCTTGCGGCATTCGCGGCAGTTGCGAAGCAGCCCGGTGACGTGGTCCGCCAGATGCACGAGCTCGGTGCGGTGGCCGGCCTCGGCCGCGCCCTCCAGCACCGCCTCCGCCAGGATGCGCGAATTTCCCTTGCGCCGCGGACTCGAGCTCAGCGCGACGACATACTTGCTGCCCATCGCCTCCCTCTCCTTCATGCAATTGCCGATGTCATGCGAATGGCGGGCCAGACCTTATGCGAAACGCCGGCTTTCGATCCAAGGGAAACGCGCGAAGCGGGAACCCGCCCCCGGCGCGGCTGGCCAGATGCCGAGGCCGCTAGCCTAGCGATGCCGAAACTGGCATAAATGACAATATGACATCGATTTCTGCCAAACCCGCCCCCGGCACCCGGACGAACGGCCACGCGCCCGCCTCCGCGACGCCTGCCGGTAGATCGCTGCGCGGCCGGGGCGCCGCGCGGCGCGTCGCGATCGTGATCTATCCGGGCGTGACCCTGCTGGACGCGACCGGGCCGGCGCAGGTCTTCTCCACCGCGCGCGAGATCGGCGGGGCCGCGGCGCCCTACGAGATCCTGCTCGCCTCGAACGCTGGCCCGTCGGTCATGACCGATACCGGAATAGCACTCGCCGCCGTCTCGCTGAAGCAGGTGGCCTCGCGGCCGATCGACACCCTCATCATCGCCGGCGGCAACGACGTGCTCCGGGCCTGCGAGGACGCGGCGCTGACCCGCTGGATCGCGCGCCAGGCGCCGGCCGCGCGGCGGCGCGGCTCCACCTGCACCGGCGCCTTCCTCGTCGGGGCCGCCGGGCTGCTCGGCCGCCATCGCGTCACCACCCACTGGCAATGGTGCGAGCGCCTCCGCGCGCGCCACCCCGATGCCGAGGTGGTGGACGATCCGATCTTCCTCAAGGACCACGGTCTCTGGTCGGCCGGCGGCGTCACCGCCGGGATCGACATGGCGCTCGCCATGGTGGAGGAGGATCACGGCTTCGACCTCGCCCTCAAGGTGGCGCAGAACCTCGTGGTGTTCCTGAAGCGGCCGGGCGGCCAGTCGCAGTTCAGCGCATCGCTCAAGGCGCAGATCGCCGACAAGGACGGCCTCTTCGACGCGCTCCATGGCTGGGTCGCCGGCAATCTCGCTTCCGACCTCCGGGTCGAACGGCTCGCCGAGCGCACCGCCATGAGCCCGCGCAGCTTCGCGCGCATCTATGCCGCGCGCATGGGCACCACGCCGGCGAAGGCGGTCGAGCAGCTTCGCGTCGACGGCGCCCGGCGGCTGCTCGAGCTCGAGGAGGCGTCGCTCGCCGAGATCGCCGATCGCTGCGGCTTCCGCGACATCGAGCGGATGCGCCGCGCCTTCCTGCGCAGCCTGCAGATCACCCCCTCGCAGTATCGGCGACGCTTTTCGGCGACCGCGGCCGCCGCCAACGGCTGAGGCCGAGCGCCGCCGTTCGGCCACGACCGGGTCGGGCTGGCGCTCGCACGGGCATGCCCCGAGGCGGGCGAAGCCCCTGATCTAGCGGATCGCGTCGATGCCGGCGAAGCCGGCGGCGGTCAGCAGGTCGGAGACCGTGGCGCCGACCTGTACGATCTGCACCGGCTTGGTGAGGCCGGTCAGGATCGGCCCGATCACCGTGCCGCCGCCGAGCTGCTGCAGGAGCTTGGCCGAGATGTTGGCGCTGTGGAGCGCCGGCATGATCAGGATGTTGGCGGGCCCCTTGAGCCGCGAGAAGGGATAGACCTGGCGCATCAGCTCGAAATCGAGCGCCACGTTCGCCTGCATCTCGCCTTCATACTCGAAATCGATGCGACGGTCGTTCAGCACCTCGACCGCTTCCCGGATGCGCTCCGCCTTCTCGCGCGGCGGATTGCCGAAATTCGAGAAGGAGAGCAGCGCCACCCGCGGCTCGTGGCCGAGCTGGCGCGCCTTCGCCGCCATCTGGGTCGCGATGTCGGCGAGCTCTTCCGGGCTCGGCAGCTCGTGCACCGAGGTGTCGGCGATGAACACCGTGCGGCCGCGCGCGACCACGATCGAGAAGGCGAAGACCCGCGAGTCCGGCGTCGGGTCGATGACCCGGCGCACATCTTCGAGCGAGTTGAAGAAGGTGCGGGTGAGCCCGGTCACCATGGCCTCGGCGTCGCCCTCCTGGACCATGCAGGCGGCGAACACGTTGCGGTCCTGGTTCACCAGCCGCAGGCAGTCGCGATAGAGCAGGCCGTTGCGCTGCATGCGCCGATAGAGCAGCTCGGCATAGCGCGCATTGTTGCGGCTGATGCGCGCGTTGTGGATCTCGAGGCCGTCCGCGTCGCCGAGCCCGGCGCCCTTCATGGTCTCGTGGATCCGCTCCTCGCGGCCGATCAGCACCGGCGTGCCGTAGCCGGAATTGCGGAAGGCGAGCGCCGCGCGGATGACTTTTTCCTCCTCGCCCTCGGCGAAGACGATGCGGCGCGGATTGTTGTGCAGCCGCTCGAACACGAAATGCAGGCTGGCCGCCGTCGGGTCGAGCCGCGCCGAGAGCTCGGCGCGATAGCCTTCGATGTCGATGATCGGCTTCCGCGCGACGCCGGTCTCCATGGCGGCCTTGGCGACCGCGGTCGGCACGGCCGAGATGAGGCGCGGGTCGAACGGGACGGGAATGATGTATTCCGGCCCGTAGCGCAGGCGCCGCCCGGCATAGGCGGCATCCACCTCGTCCGGCACGTCCTCGCGGGCGAGCGCCGCCAGCGCCTCGGCCGCCGCGATCTTCATCTGCTCGTTGATCGTCGAGGCGCGCACATCGAGCGCGCCGCGAAAGATGTAGGGGAATCCGAGGACGTTGTTGACCTGGTTCGGATAGTCGGAGCGGCCGGTCGCGATGATCGCGTCGGTGCGCACCGTCCGCACCTCTTCCGGCGTCACTTCGGGATCGGGGTTGGCCATGGCGAAGATGATCGGCCGCTTCGCCATGGAGCGCACCATCTCGGCATCGACGGCGCCCTTGGCGGAAAGCCCGAAGAAGATGTCGGCGCCGGCGATCGCCTCGCGCAGGTCGCGCGCCTTGGTGTCGATCGCGTGCGCCGATTTCCACTGGTTGAGGCCCTTCTCGCGGCCGCGATAGATGACGCCGGCGGTGTCGCAGAGGATGACGTTGTCGTGCGGCATGCCCATCGACTTGATGAGCTCGACGCAGGCGATGGCCGCGGCGCCCGCGCCGTTCACCACCATCCGCGCGGTCTTGAGGTCGCGGCCCGTCAGGTCGAGCGCGTTGAGGAGGCC
>CADEFF010000060.1:0-12523 GCA_902826565.1 uncultured Rhodospirillaceae bacterium
GCGGATAGATGTACGTGTTGCGGACCATGAACTCCTTGAGGATGTCGTTCTGGATCGTGCCGGAGAGCTTCTCCTGCGCGACGCCCTGCTCCTCGGCGGCGACGATGAAGCCAGCCAGCACCGGCAGCACCGCGCCGTTCATGGTCATCGACACGCTCATCTTGTCGAGCGGGATGCCGTCGAACAGGATCTTCATGTCCTCGACGGAATCGATCGCGACGCCGGCCTTGCCGACATCGCCCACCACCCGCGGATGGTCGCTGTCATAGCCGCGATGGGTCGCGAGATCGAAGGCGACCGAGAGGCCCATCTGGCCCGCGGCGAGGTTCTGCCGGTAGAAGCGGTTCGAATCCTCGGCGGTCGAGAAGCCGGAATATTGCCGGACGGTCCAGGGCCGGTTGGCATACATCGTGGCCCGCGGCCCGCGTAAGTAGGGCGGGAATCCCGGCATGGCCTCGACCGCCTCGAGCCCCTCGAGGTCGGCGGCTGTATAGAGCGGCTTCACCCGGATGCCTTCCGGTGTCGCCCAGACGAGGGAGTCGGCCGGCCGGCCGCCCAGCTCCTCCGCCGCGAGCTTCGCCCAGTCCGCCAGGGTTTTCTTCGGGAAATCCGCCAATCCAGCCTCCGCCTGCCAATCGCGGGACCACTATATAACGGACCCGGCTTTGCCGCGTCCATCGACCGGCAGGGCGGCTGCACCGGCCATTGCCGCCCTTCCGGCGCTTGCCCATAGTGGCCCCGCTCCCGCGCCCTTTCCCGCCCAGCGCCCTTTCTCGCCAGGACCCATGTCCCGCCCCGCCGCCGCCGATCGACCGAACCGCTACGGCCATGCGCTCAAGCCGCTCTGGGCGCTCGATCCCGCCATCACCTATCTCAATCACGGCGGCTATGGCGCGACGCCGCGGAGCGTGCTCGCGGCGCAGGACCGCTGGCGGGCGCAGCTCGAGGCCGAGCCGACGCGCTTCATGCAGCGCGACTATCTGCCGGCGGTGACCTCGGCGTCGGCGGCGCTCGCGCGGTTTCTGGGGGCCGACGCGGAGGATCTCGTTTTCGTCGAGAACGCGACCGGCGGCGTCAATGCGGTGCTTCGCTCGCTCGATTTCGCCGCCGGCGACGAGCTGCTCACCACCACCCATGTCTACCCGGCGGTGCGCAATGCGATGCGGCTGGTGGCGGCGCGGGCGGGGGCCCGCATCGTCGAAGCGCCGGTGCCCTATCCGCTGACCGACCCGGAGGCGGCGACGCGCGTCTTCGCCGGGCACCTCACGAGCCGGACGCGGCTCGTCGTGATCGATCTCGTCACCTCGCCGACCGCCCTGCTGCTTCCGGTCGCCGAAATGGCGAAGGCGGCCCGGGCGAAGGGCGCCAAGGTGCTGGTGGATGCCGCCCATGCGCCGGGCATGGTCGATCTCGACGTGACGGCGCTCGAGGCCGACTGGGTCACCGGCAACGCGCATAAATGGCTCTTCGCCCCGAAAGGCACGGCGTTCCTCTGGGCGGCGCGCGGCGCGCAACGGGGCCTGCATCCGACCGTCGTCTCGCATGGCTTCGAGCAGGGATTCCACGCCGAGTTCGACTGGGTCGGCACGCGCGATCCGAGCGGCTGGCTCTCGATCGGCGCCGCGCTCGATTTCTATCGCGAGCAGGGCGATGGCGCGATCCGCGCGCATAACCGCGCGCTCGCGAACCGCGCCGCGGACTTGCTGGCCGACGCGCTGAAGAGCCGGCAGGGGCAATCGCCCGAGTGCCGCGGCGCGCTCGCGACGGTGCGCCTGCCGGGCACCGAGGGCCGGGACCGCGCGGCGGGCCTCGCGCTCAACGACCGGCTCTGGCGCGAGCATGGCATCGAGGTGCCGATCATCCCCTTCGCGAATGCGCTCTGGGTCCGCGTCTCGGCGCAGATCTACAACGAGCTTTCCGACTACGAGAAGCTGGCGGCCGCGCTCGCGCGATAGCGCATTTTCCCGCGAAATGGGCACCGTTTCGCGACAGAAAATGCGACCAGATCAACGAATCCGGCGCATTTTCCCGCGCAATAGGCACCGTTTCGTGTCGGAAAATGCGCCCGGATCGACGAATTCGGGCGCGTTCCGGGTCAGCCGCGCGCGGCTTCTGCCGGCGGCAGCGCCGCTTCGGCCGGCTTCTGCTGGCGCTGGTTCATCGGCCGCGGATCGTCGAGTACGGCGCAGATGCGCTGATAGACCATCTGCGGCGAGATCGGCTTCGCGAGGAACCCGTTCACCCCGGCCGCGATCGCCGCCCGGATGCGATATTCCTCGGTATGGGCCGTGACCATGACGATCGGCACGTTCTGGAACGCGGACTCGGTCGCGCCCCGCACCATCTTCACGAACTCGCAGCCATCCACCGGCTCCATCACCCAGTCCACGAAGATGACGTCCGGCGCCAGGAACTTGAGCTCCTTGAAGGCGTCGGCGGCGTTGCTCTTCTCCTGGATATATCTGATCCGCATGCTCGCCAGGATGCGATGCATGAGATGGAGCATGTGACGGTTGTCGTCGATCAGCAGCACCTTGAGGTGCCGCAGATCGCGCATGCCTTGTGCGTCAGCCGAGGTCTTCATGACGTGCTGCGGCCAGTCCCCTTGATGCCCGGAATTTGGGCCAATTGGTACCGTAACCGTCACCGGTGAACGTTGCGTAAAGACCGCCCGCCGCACGGATGTTCTAAAACCCTTATGGATCAGCGGTCTGAGATGGTCGTCGCCTACCAGACGAAGCGGGTCGCGAGCGCCGTCGGGCGGTGCGGCCAGCCCTCGAACAGCGTGCCGAGCCGCGGATTTCCGGTCCCGGTGCCGCCCAGCTCCTCCGCATGGATGCCGTCGAGGATGAAGAGCGAATCGAGGCCGGCGCCGCCCGCGCCCGCAATGTCGGTGCGCAGCGAATCGCCGATCGCGAGGATTCGCGCGGCGGGGATCGGGGCAAGCCGTTCGAGGCAGCGCGCATAGACGCCCGGATGGGGCTTGCCGTGATAGCGCACCCGGCCGCCGCGCCGCTCATAGGCCTCGGCGATCGAGCCGGCGCAGATCTCCCGGACCCCGCCGCGGATGACGACGAGATCGGGATTGGCGCAGATCATCGGGAGGTCGCGGGCGCGCGCGCGATCGAGGAGCGGCTCGAAGGCCGGGAGCCGGTCGTTCGGCCCGGCGACGCCGGTATTGAGGATGAAGGAGGCCCTGTCGATATCCTCGACCGGCTCGATCGCCAGCCCCTCCAGCATGCCGAGATCGCGCCGCGCCATGATCGGGTAGAAGCGGCGGCCGAGGGTCGCATAGAAGGGATCGCGCCAGGCCGCGAGGTCGCGCCAGGTTTCCTCGCCCGACGAGACCAGATCCTCATAGAGCGTCGCGTCGACGCCGAGCGCCGCGGTCCGTTCCCGGACCTCGGCGGCGCGGCGCGGCGCGTTCGACAGGATGACGACGCGCTTGCCGGCGCGGCGGAGCGCGGCGAGGCAGTCGATCGCGCCCGCATAGGGCGCCACCCCGTCATGGATCACGCCCCAGAGATCGATCAGATAGCCGTCATAGCCGGCCGCGATCTCGCGGAGCCCGGCGAGGGAGCGCGGCGCGGATGCCGTCGATGCCGGTTCCGTCATCGCCGGCGGCCCGTCGCGCGTTCAGACCTTCGCATGCAGAATCTCCAGATCGGGCAGGCCCCAGCATTGCAGGCCCATATCCTTCGCCATCATGCCGAGCCCTTCGGTTTCGATCTCCCCCTCGCCCCAGACGGGATGCACGGGGCGAATCCAGCGGCTCCGCAGACCGTAGGGAAAAGGCGGGAAAATGAGCCCGTCGCGATGCAGGTCCGCGCGGACCAGCAGCATGGTGCCGCCGACCGCATCGAGCCGCGTCGCCTCGCGTCCGCGCAGATCCTGGAGAAGCCGCGTGCCATGGTCGCGCCACGCATTGCGGTCGAAGCTCTCTCCGCCCGGCTCGGTGACGCAATGCGGCTGCAGGATGTCGCGGCCCGTCGCCAGCAGCCGCTCCAGGATATCGGCGGGATAGTCGATCACGTCGACATCGAGCCACAGCACCCAGTCCTCGTCGTCGAGGGCGCGGAACAGGAGCTGGTTTCGCGCGCGGGCGAGGATCATGCGGCGCTGACGCTGATAGGCGGGCGCATAGCGCGGCACGCCCTCCGGCATATGGAAGCCATAGTCGCGCTTCCACACGCCCACGCGACGGAAGCGCGCGGCAAGCCGCGGCGCCAGCGCCCTGATCGCGTCATGGCTCCCGTCGCGGCTGTCGCTTTCCAGAAAACCGAGCGAGATCCGCGCGGCCGGATAGGTGAGCTTCTCGAGGCCGGACAGGTAACTCCCGAGGAAGGGTCGCGCGTCTTTCAGCGGCGTAAGCACCAGGATGTTCGGTGATGCCTCCATCGTCCCGCGTCCTTCCCGCCCCTCGTTTACAGGCCTTGCGCCGGCCCCTACTGTGGCCCGTCCCGCCCCGCCCGCCGGGGCTGCCTCAGCCGAATCGCACCGGATGACAGTCGATCCAACGCCGGATCACAAGGCCCTTCTCGCCGCGTGCCTCGCGCAGCCGGCCGCCTTCCCCACCGATCGCTTCGACGGGCGCGGCATCGTCATCTGCGCGGGCGGGGTGCGGATGTTCACCTGCGCCTGGGTCCTGCTCTGGATGCTCCGAAGCGAACTCGGCTGCCGTCTCCCGATCCAGCTCTGGCATCTGGGCGCGGCGGAGCTGTCGCCGGCAATGCGGCGGCTGCTGACGGCGTTCGATGTCGAGCTGGTCGATGCCGAGGCGGTGAAGGCGCGCAATCCCGCGCGCATCGAGGATGGCTGGCAGCTCAAGCCCTTCGCGCTCATGCATAGCCGCTTCGCCGAGGTGCTGCTGCTCGACGCCGACCAGGTACCGATTGCGGATCCGGCCCCGCTGTTCGACTGGCCCGAATTCCGCGAGACCGGCGCCGTGTTCTGGCCGGACATCTTCGATCTCCGCGCCGACAATCCGATCTGGGACGCCTGCAGCCTGCCGCCGGAGCGAGCCGTCTCCTTCGAAAGCGGGCAGCTCCTGATCGACAAGACCCGGCACTGGCGCGCGCTGCAGGCGACGCTGCATCTGAACGAGGAGGCCGAGCATTACTACCGGCTCGTCTATGGCGACAAGGACACCTTCCTCATCGGCTGGAAGCTGACCGCGAGCCGCTACAGCCTCGTTCCGCACCGGCCCTTCCCGCTGATGCGCGCGCTGATCCAGCGCGATTTCGCCGGCGAGCCGATCCTGCAGCATCGCAACGGCGCGAAATGGCTGCTCTCCGCGAGGCAGTTCCGCATCGAAGGTTTCCGGCATGAGGAGGCGTGCCTGGCCGCGCTCGAGGCGCTGAAGCAGCGCTGGAACGGGCGGATGTTCTGGCCGCCCCCGCAATCGCCGGCCGCGCTCGCCCTGGAGGCACGCCTGATCGAGACCCGCAATTTCCTGTGGCAGGTCGCGGGCGAGGGCGACCGGAGGATCGAGCTGCTGCCCGGCAATCAGATCGGCGCGGGTCGTGACATCCTCTGCCAGACCTGGTGCGTGACCGAGGTGGCGGACGCGCCGGTCCTGACGATCTTCGACGATCAGCGGCCGACCCACCGCTTCGCACCGGCGCAGGGCGGGCGCTGGCAGGGACGCCAGCTTCTGCTCGACGGTGCGGAAGCGACGCTTCATCCGGCGGCCGGTACAGACGCGGCCCTCGATGGTTGGGTGCAACCCGCCGCGGCCCCCGATGGTTTGGCGCGGCCCGCCGCGGCCCCCGATGGTTTGGCGCGGCCCGCCGCGCCGGGCGGGATGCTCGAAAGCCTGCTCCTCGCCGCGGGTTATGGCGCGGGCGCGGCGCCGTTCGACGAAACCATGCTCGCGGACGCGCTGCCGCTGCTCCTCGCGGCCTATCCGCAGCTCGCGGCGCAGCTCGACCGCGAGGCCGCGCGCTTTCCGGACCGCTCCCGCGAACGGGCGTCGTTGCGACGGCTTGCCGCCGACGCCAAGCGATCGGCGCCACGACGCGCCACCGACGCCGCCGGCCGCCAGCAATGGCGCATCCTCTCGACCCACTATCAGCCGGGCGATTGAGCGGGCGCGGCCCGCAGGCGGCATGAAACCGCGCCTCCTCTTCATCAGCCCGGTGATGCCGGCCGAAGGCGGCAACGGCCTCGCCATGCGGGCGGGCCTGTTCCTCGAGGCGCTCGCGCGTTGCGGCAAGGTCGATCTGGTCGTGCTCCCCGCCGCCGGCGGCCCCGGGAAGCCGTCGGCGTTCGTGCGACGGCTCGCCTGGACCGCGCAGGTGGCGAACCTCCACGACCGGACGGATACGCATTTCGCGCTCCTGCAGCGCCTCGCCGATCCCGCCGCCCGGCTCGAGGCCTTTCGCGACTATGGCCGCCCCTCCCTGACGCGGTTCCTGACCGCGCCGGTCCTCGGCGAGCTCCGCGACCGTCTTGCGGGCGAGGCCTATGACGCCGTTCATCTCATGCGGCTCTATCTGGCGCCCCTCATTCAGCTCTGGGACGCTGCGCGGTCCCGCCGCCCGCTCTTCTCGCTCGATCTCGACGAGGACGAGGTCAGCACGCGGGAAAGCCTCGCGAGGCTGCATCGTGATCGCGGCGCCTCCGAGGCCGCCGACTGGGAGCTGGCGGAAGCCCGGGCCTATCGCCGGCTCGAAGCGCAGTATCTGCCGCAATTCGACCGGCTCTGGATGTCGAGCTCCCTGGAAGGAAAGCGGCTTTCGGCGCGCATCCCGGCGCCGAGCCGTGTCGCCCCCAACGCGATCGCGCTGCCGGCCGCGGCGCAACGGCAACGCCGGAAAGCAGCCGGCGCGCCGCGCCTCCTCTTCGTGGGCTCGATGGGCTATCTCCCGAACGACGACGCCATGCGCTGGTTCCTTTCGGCGGTCTGGCCGCGGCTGCGGGCGCATGACCTTCGACCAACCCTCGACATCGTCGGCAGCAACCCGGCCGAAAGCCTGCGCCGCCATGACGGGCGCGACGGCATCCGCCTCACCGAGCCGCGCGGGAGCCTCGCGCCCTTCTATCGCCGCGCCGCCTTCGCCATCGCCCCGATCCGCGGCGGCGGCGGCACGCGCCTCAAGATCCTGGAAGCGGGCGCCTTCGCCCTGCCGCTGGTCTCGACGCGCATCGGCGCGGAGGGGCTGTCTCTCCGCAGCCCCCGCCATCTCTGGCTCGCCGACAGCGCGGACCGGTTTCTCGCGGCCTGCATCGAGGCGCTCGAGGACCCGGCGGAGGCCGCGCGGCGCGGCGCGGCAGCCCGGCGCGAGGTCAAGGCCCGCTACGCGCGCGGCCGGGTAGGTGCAGCCCTCGCCGCCGGCTTCGCGCGGCTCCTCCCGGGCTGACAAGCTCGGCCGAGGCAGGCTAAAAGAAGCCCGCGAAAGGTTTCCCGAGGCCCCATGAACGAACGCCCGCGCCACCTGTCCGAGGTCGAGATCAATCCCGTGGCCGACGGCTATGTGCTCTATCAGCCGTCGCGGGACCGAGTGCATTTCCTCAACGCGACGGCGGTCGTCGTCTATGAGCTCTGCACCGGCAAGCACACCGCCGACGAGATCGCCGCGATGGTGCAGCAGGCCTACGAGCTGGAGGCGGCGCCGACCGCCGAAGTCGCGGCCTGCCTCGACAATCTCCGCCAGGAAGGACTCGTCGCATAGGCGATAGCGTCACGATACGCACGCTCGACCGCACGGTCACGGTCACCGGCGCGCCCGAGGCCCTGCAGGCGATCCGGTTCCTCGCCTGCGATCCCGACATGCCGCACGAGGCCGCGGGAGAAACCGCGGCGCTCGCGGCGTCCGGCGACGGGTGGGACCTGCGCCTGCCGGACGGGTGCGTCCGGCACGCCCTGACCCCGCCCCATGCGCGCGATCTTCTCTATCGCCGCATTCACACCATCGAAAGCGCGGAACAGGCGCCTTTCGTTTCCCTCCATGCCGCGACCTTGCGACTCGACGGGCACCGGCTGGTGCTGGTGGGCGACCGGGGCAGCGGCAAGACGACGCTCGCCGCCGCGCTCGTCTTCGACGGCTTCGCGCTCGAAGGCGACGAGGCGATCTATCTGACGCCCGCCGGCGCCATCGCACGGCCGCGCAGCATGCGCATCAAGCAGGCGGGGCTGCGGCTCCTGCCGCAACTGGCGCCCTATCTCGATCGGCTCCCCTACTATCTCGACTGGCTCGACCGGAAGATCTTCGCCTTCGACCCCCGGGCCGCGGGGCTTGCCTGGCGCATCGATCGGGGCCCGATCCATCATCTGGTGCTGATCGAGCCCAATCACGGCGGCCGCTCGGTCGTAAGCCCGCTCGCGGAGAGCGCGGCGGTCGCGGCCTTGCTGCCCCATGCGACCTTCGGCGACGGCGGCGGCGGACGGTCGCTCGGCGCGATCGCGGCGGTTGCGCGCGGCGCTCATCTCCACCGCCTTGCGCTCGGCGATTTACCCAACGCGATCCGTCACTTGCGCCGCATCGGCGCGGATGCTAAATAACGGTATCGCTGGAATTGAGGGTGCCCGTCATGTCGGACAAAGTCATCGATAAGGTCGTGGAAGAGGTGGACGAGCCTCGCCGCAGCGCCCTCCGGAAGCTGATCGTCGGCACCGCCTTCGTCGTGCCCACCGTGGCGTCCTTCTCGATGGACGGGCTCACCGTCAAATCGGCGCACGCCATCGTTCCGAACGCCAGCTAGGTTTCCGCCGCCGAAGGCGGCGCCCCGATCAACGGCCCGCTTCTCGCGGAGAGCGCCATGCGCCTGTCCGCTGCGATGATCATGCGGAACGAGGCGCGGCATCTCGACGCCTGTCTGCGATCCATCCGTCCGCATGTCGACGAGATCGTCATCGTCGATACCGGCTCGACCGACGCCTCGCCCGGGATCGCGCGCCGCTACGATGCGCGATTGCTGCAGCAGCCCTGGCAGGAAGATTTCGCCGCGCCCCGCAACCTGGCGCTGGCGGCGGCACAAGGCGACTGGATCCTCTATATCGACGCCGACGAGCGGCTGCGCCTCCCGCCGGGCACGGCGCTCGCGCCCTTGCTCGAAGACCGGGAAAAGCTCGCCTGGCGGCTCCGGCTGCAGCCGAAAACCAACTACACCGCCTATGCCGAGGTCAGGATCTTCCGGAACCGCCCGGAGATCCGCTACCGGGGCGTGATCCACGAGCGCGTCCTGCCGGATATCCTCCGTCTTTCGGCCGGGCGCGCCGATGCGATCGGCCATTGCGACCTGGCGCTCGAGCATGTCGGCTATGAGGGCGACCAGCGCCGCAAGCACGAACGCAACCTGCCGATGCTGCGCCGCTATCTCGAGACCGATCCCGAGCGCGTCTTCTGCTGGTGGCATATGGGCGAGATTCTCGCCGAGCTCGGCCGGCCCGAGGAAGCCGCCGCGGCCTTCGCCGAGGGCATCGCGCTCGTCCGCCGTCGCGGCGAGCGGGCGCCGCTCGCCGAGGACAGCCTGCCCTTCGCGGGGCTGCTCCGGCTCGAGCTCGATCGCGGCAACCCGGTCGGGCCCCTGCTCGGCGAAGCCCGCGCGCTGTTCCCGGAGAATCGCCTGCTGCGCTGGATCGCCGCGCGGCACGAGATGGCGAACGGCCGGCCGGCGGCCGCCCTGCCGCTCCTGCGGGCGCTCGCGGCCGAGGATGGCGAGCGCTTCTACGATCCGCTCATCGCCTACGACAAGCGGCTTTTCGGCGAGTTCGCGCAAGCCTCGCTCGGCGTCTGCCATATGCGGCTCGGCGCCCATGATCTGGCGGCCGAAGCCTTCGCCGCCGCCGCCCGGTTCGCGCCGGAGGATCCGTCCTATCCGGTGAAGCAGCAGCTCGCCGCCGCCCGCCATGCGTCACGCGCACCCGCCGCCGCCTTTCGGGGCGCCTAAAGCGCGTTTCCTCGAGGTTGAATCGGAACGCGCTCCGGATTCCTTGGTCCGGTCGCATTTTCCGCCGCGAGCCGGTGCCCACGTCGCGGGAAAATGCTTCAGCCGCGCAGGCGATCGGGAAGGCCGGCGCGATATTTCCGCAGGAGCCGCAGCGTGTGGCGAACCCTCGCCGCCCAGAGGGCGGAGCCGCGTTCCGCGCCGTAGCGGGCCGCGATCTTCTCGCGGGAATAGGCGACGGCAAGCTCGTCGACCAGGAAGCGGGCGCGCCGATAGCCATAGGAACGCCGCGCCATAGCCATCGCCGCCCGATGATCGGCGATCGCCGGCGCGGGCAATGGCCAGTCGTCCGGCGGCGCCAGGCGAAAGAGATCGGCGGCGCCGGCAAGCCAGGCCTCGACCGCCCGCCGCAGCAAGGGATGCGCGGCCGCCTCGCGCCGGAGTTCCGTCCATGCCGGCGGATCGAGCGCGGCGGCCGCGGCAGCGAACTCGTAGAGCCCCTTGAGGTCGAGCAGTCGGCGCGCAAGACCGCGGTCGGAGATCTGGTGATTGGCGACGCCATGCAGGAGATGGCGCACCGGCCGAAGGCGCATCGCGCGAAGCCCGTCGCGCTCGAGCGTCGGCGCGTCGCGCCGAAGCGCCGAGGTCGGCAGCACCGCCTCGCCGGCCGCGGCGAGCGCCTGGTGATGGAGCTCGACGGCGCCCGGCGCATCGGCGGCGCGGAGCGGCGGCGCATGATGCTCGGCCAGACCGGGCGCCGGGTCGGCGCGAAACCCGATCGCCCGGAGCGCCGCCGTCGCCCGTTCGATCTCCGCAGGCTCGACCAGAAGGTCGATATCGCGCATCACGCGCCATGCCGGCGCGCCGTCCCAGAGCGCGGCCGCGCCCTTCAGCAGCAGCGGCACGATGTTCGCGCCGTTCAGCGCGGCGACCGCCCGGTCGAGCTGATATTTCAGCCCCGCCGTGCGGTTCCGGTGGGCGGCCTCCGCCCGTCGCAACCGCTCGGCGACCGGAATCCGGTCGCCCGCCCCCGGCGTGCCGCGCGGCACCGGCGGAACCAGCCCCTGCCCGCCGAGCGCCGCGGCGAGCGCCGGCAGGAGACCGTGGCTGTCGGCCAGATCGATCAGGTCCTGCCAGGGGGCCGGCGCCGAGAAGAGACGGGCGCGCAAGCGCGCGGGCCCGCCCGGCACCGGCGCCGTCGCGAGGCAGTCGCCGAGCAAAGCGAGGATCGCCGGGTCGCGGATCGTGGGTGGAAAGCGCTGCACGCGGCCCCGATGAGTGACGCAACCGCCGCCAACCGGACGGCGCGCCTCATTCTATCGGGCGGTCGCGCGGGCTGACCATTGGTTCGGCGCTCGGGCGGTTCAGGGCTCGGGCGGTTCAGAGCTCGGGCGGTTCAGAGCTCGGGGCGGGAGAGGCGCGGCTCGCCGAAGAGATAGCCCTGGCCGAAATCGATGCCGAGATCGAGCAGCTCCAGCAGCATCGGCTCGCTCTCGATCTTCTCGACGATGAGATCGAGCCCGGCGCGGTCGAAGCGCCGCTTGAGCGGCGCGAGGCCGGCGCCGCGGCCGGCTTCCGTCGGCGAGAGCAGGCGATGCGCGTCGATCTTGAGATAGCGGAAGTTCCGCTGTCCGAGCGCATAGGGATCGAAATCGAGATGGGTGATCCGGTCCATCGAGAAGCGGAAGCCGAGGCCGGCAAGCCGCTGCAGGTCGCGCTCCAGCTCGCCATCCATCGCATCGATCGCCGATTGCGGGAACTCGAGCATGATGGAGGCGGCGTTGTCGGCGTTCTCGGCCAGCATGGCGACGAAATCGCGGAAGAAATCGCGGTCGGCGAGCGTGCGCGGCGAGATGTTGCAGAAGAACCCGACCGAGAGATGCTTGCGGCGCAGCTTCCGCACGAGCTGCACGCAGCGGAAGAGCAGGATGTTGTCGATCGGCGTGATGAGGCCGGTGCGCTCGGCGAGCGCGATATATTGCTCCGGCAGCACCATCGCGTTCTCGCCCACCGGGAAGCGCGTATAGCATTCGTAGAAGCGGCGCTTGCGCTGCGGCAGGCTGACGACCGGCTGCAGCCAGAGCTCGACGCGATCGTCGCGCAAGCCCGCCTGCAGCACGTCCAGGATCTGCGTGTCGGAGAGGTCGCGGCGCACCAGCGGGCCGGGACGCTCGATCTCGCGGGTGGCGCCCGGCGTCGCCGGGTCGACATCGGCGACGGGCGAAGGACGCGGCGCAGGCGGCGGCGCGATCGGCGGGGTCGATACCGGTTCCGGCTTGGGCTCGGGGGCCGGCGCCGCGAGGCCGGTGCGGGTCTCGTAGAGACGCTCGATCAGGCTCTGCAGCAGCTTGACCTCGGTCACGACGCTGCCGACCTCCGGCCCGGACTCGTTCCGCGCGAGGCGGCTCCGGATCATGTCGGCCTCGTCGCGCAGCCGCAGCAGGTCGCGATTGGCATCGGCCCAGCCCATGCGCAGGGTCGCGAGCTCGCCGTCGAGCGCGCTGTCCGCGGCGCGGCGCGCAATGCTCTCATGCAGCGCGAAACCCGCAAGCAGCACGCCGAGCGCCGCCAGGACCGCCGGGCTGCCGACGAACGCGGCCGGCAGGTGGGCGGCGAGCAGGAAGGCGACGGCCGC
>CADEFF010000060.1:12623-24089 GCA_902826565.1 uncultured Rhodospirillaceae bacterium
CCGCGGGCGCTCAGCGGTGATCGGCCCCGACCGCCGCGGAAACCGTCGAAAACCCGTCGGCGCGCAGCCGGTCGGCGAGCTCGCGCTTGATTCGCGCCACCAGGCCCGGCCCCGCATAGACGAGCGCCGTATAGAGCTGCAGCAGCGACGCGCCGGCGCGAATCCGGGCATAGGCGTCGGCGCCGGTCGCGATCCCGCCGACGCCGATCAGCGGCAGGCGGCCTTCGGTCAGGCGATAGAGACGCCCCAGCATCGCCGTCGCCGGGGCCCGCAGCGGCGCGCCGCTGAGCCCCCCCGCCTCGTCGCGGTGCCGGGCGCGCAGCGAGGCCGGCCGCGCGGTCGTCGTGTTGGTCAGGATGAGCCCGGCCAGCGAATGGTCGAGGGCGACCCGCGCGATGTCCCGCTCGTCCTCGGGCGCGAGATCGGGCGCGATCTTCACCAGGAGCGGCGTTTCGTGCGCAGCCGCCGCGCGCACCGCCTCGATCAGCCGGACGAGCGCCGCCGGATCCTGGAGCGCGCGCAAGCCCGGCGTGTTGGGCGAGGAGACATTGAGCACGAGATAGTCGGCGAAGCGCGCCAGGTGCCGCGCGCCCTCGGCATAATCCGTCGCCGCATCGGCCGTTTCCTTGTTCTTGCCGAGGTTGATGCCGAGGATGCCGCGGGTTTCCTGCCGGGCAAGGCGCTCCGCGACGCGTCGCACGCCGTCGTTGTTGAAGCCCATCCGGTTGATGACGGCGCAGTCCGCGGCGAGGCGGAAGAGGCGCGGTCGCGGATTGCCGGCCTGCGGCCGCGGCGTCACGCTGCCGATCTCGACGAAGCCGAATCCGAGCCGATGCGCGCCCCGATAGGCCTCGGCGCTCTTGTCGAAGCCCGCCGCGAGCCCGACCGGGTTCGGGAACCGGCAGCCCCACAGTTCCGTTTCAAGAACGGGGTCGTCGGATCCTGCATTGCCCATGAGACCGCTTTGCAGCGCGCGCACCGCCGCGCGATGCGCAAGCTCGGGCGGCAGCAGCCGCAAGGCCGGCAGCAGAAGGGAAAGAAAATCGGGCATGAAACGGGACGACCGGCTGAATGAGGCAGATGAGGGCGTGTCCGGCCCGCGCCGGAGCTTAGCAAAACCGCGGCCGGCGGGAATAGCGGTTCCGCCCTGTAGAACAGCGAATGGCTTGATTGCGCCCCGGCAAGGTTCTAGAACCCTGACCAGTAGGAAATGAAACCCTCACTCTACAACCGGAACGCGCGAGTTTCGCCGGGAATCCCGGCGGCGCGTCGAGGTTGCATTGCCTCCTTTCGCGCAGGGCGGCGCTGACGATGTTGCGGCATGCGGATGTTTGGCGAGCGATCGACCGGCTGGCGGCGAAGCACGGCATGACGGCGTCCGGGCTCGCGCGCGCGGCCGGGCTCGATGCGACGACCTTCAACAAGAGCAAGCGGAAGAGCCGCGAGGGCAAGCTGCGCTGGCCCAACACGGATTCCATCGCGCGCGTCCTCGAGGCGACCGGCGAGTCGGTGAACGTCTTCGTGGGGCTGATGGGCAATTCGGCCGCGAACGGCGAGAAGCGCCGCGTGCCCGCGATCTCCTTCGTCGAGGCGGCGCGCGGCAATCATTTCGACGAAGCCGGCTATCCGAGCGGGCGCGGCTGGGACGAGATCGAGTTTCCGGGCGCGCCGGACCCGGCGATGTATGCGCTGCGCGTGACGGGCAACAGCCTGGAGCCCACCTATCGGCAGGGCGATATCCTGATCATGTCGCCGGCCGCGCCGATCCGTCGCGGCGACCGCATCCTGCTGCGCACGCGCAAGGGCGAGGTGATCCTCAAGGAGCTGCTTCGGCGCACCGCGCGGCGCGTCGAGCTGCGCTCGCTCAACCCTTCCGGCAGCGACCGCGCCGTCGCGCCGGACGACATCCGGTGGATGGCGCGCATCCTGTGGGCGAGCCAGTAGGATCGCGAAACCCGCACGCGAACCTTGACTTTCCGAACAACTTCTGCTAGAAATAGCAAAATCCCCCATCGATCGACGTGACGACATGCGGAGCATGGACGCGGCCGTCCTGAGTTCGCTGCATCGCCGCTATGACGGCCCGGTCCCGGCGGCGCTGCGCGAAGCCGCGCGCAATGGCGGATCCGCGATGCTGCAGCAGGTTCTCGCCCTCGCCGAGAGCCGCGCCCTCGACCGTCGGGCGGCGGGCTGCCGCGCGGCAGCCTGTCGCGCGCGCGACCGCGGGCAGACTCCCGCCGCGACACTTCGTCCCGCGTCGGCGCTTCGCGACATCCGCGCGGCGGCGATCGCCCTTCGCCAGGCGCATTCCGCCGGCTGACGCGACCGCGCCGGCGATTCCTCTTTCCCTTCCGACCGTTATCGCCCGGCGTCAGGCCGGGGCGACGGCGGGCGCCGGGGAACGACGCTGCCGCCCCTGTTGCCCGGCGATCCCAGGCGTTATGCTTTCCCCGTCATGGGAAAACAATCAGGCAAGACCTCCGAGCTCGGCGACGCGCAGCAATCCCGTGCGCTCCATTTCATCGACGGCAAATGGGTCGACGGCAATCCGCTGCTGCTCGGCGCCTGGTCGCATGCGACCTGGATGGGCGCAGCCGTCTTCGACGGCGCCCGCGCCTTCGAGGGCGTGACGCCCGATCTCGAGCTGCATTGCCAGCGCACCATCAGGTCCGCCCAGGCGCTCGGGCTCCACTCGCCGCTCACCGCCGGGGAGATCGAGGAGATCCTGCGCGACGGCATCGCCCGCTACCCGCGCGGCACGCCGCTCTATCTTCGACCCTTCCTCTGGTCGGAGGACGGCTTCATGGCGCCCGATCCCGCCAGCACCCGGATCGCGATCTCGGTCGTGGAATCGCCGCTGCCGGAGCCGAAGGGCTTCAGCGCCAGCGTCTCGAAATGGCGGCGGCCCTCGCCGGAGACGGCGCCGACCGATGCGAAGGCGGTCTGCCTCTATGCGCAGGCCGGCCGCGCCAGCGCCGAGGCGCGGGCGCGCGGGTTCGACGAGGCGGTGATGCTGGACCCGATCGGCAATGTGGCGGAGTTCTCCAGCGCCAATCTCTGGATCGCGAAGGAGGGTGCCGCGCATACGCCCGCGGCCAACGGCACCTTCCTCAGCGGCATCACGCGGCAGCGCGTCATCAAGCTGCTGCGCGCCGCCGGCATCGAGGTCTTCGAGCGCACTTTGACGCCGCGCGACCTGATCGAGGCCGACGAGATCTTCTCCACCGGCAATTACGGCAAGGTGATGCCGGCGAGCCGGATCGAGGAGCGCCATCTTCAGCCGGGACCGATCTGCACCCTCGCCCGCCAGCTCTACTGGGAATTCGCGCACGCGAAGTAGGAGGCCTGTCGCGCTGCCGAACAGCCCTGTGCGCCGACCGAGACCTCTTCCTGCGTCCGAACGAGGGCTCCCTTGATCGTCCGGCCCTATCGCGCTGCCGATGCCGAGGCGATCGTGCGGCTCTTCTACGACGCGGTGCATGCGGTCGAGGACGCGCATTATTCCGCAGCCGAGCGCGCGGCCTGGGCGCCTGTGCCGCCCGACCCGGAGCGCTGGCACCGGCGCATGACGCAGCGCCGGACGCTTGTGCTCGAGGCGGAGGGCGAGGTTCTGGCTTTCGCCGAGCTCGAGCCCGACGGCCATCTCGACATGTTCTATTGCCGGCCGGACCGGCAGCGCCAGGGAATCGGGACGCAGCTCTACGCGGCGGTGGAGGCTGCGGCGCGGGGCGCCGGCATGCCGCTCCTCACGGTCGAGGCGAGCCGGCCCGGCCGAGGCTTCTTCGAGCGCCAGGGTTTCCGCCTGCTGCGGTGGCAGACGGTGGTCCGCGAGGGGATCGCGCTCGTCAATTTTCGGATGGAGAAGCGGCTCGCATAGGAGAGAAGACCGCTCAGGCTGCCGCGAGATCCTCGCCCTCGAGCGCGCGGCGGATGAGCGTTTTCATTTCGCCGAGGCCATAGAGCTTCGCGAAGGTGCCCCAGCGCGGCCCCTGCTCCTGTCCGAGCAGCACCTCGTAGAGCGCCTTGAACCAGGCGCGGAGATCGGCGAAGGGGTGGCGCTTGCCGACCTCGTAGAACTGATACTGGATCGTTTCGTCGTCGGCGTCGGCGGGCAGCTTCTCGAGCTCGGCCAGCAGCTCGGCCAGCGCCTGCTTCTCCATCTCGTTCGCCGGCCGGTAGCGCTTCTTCGGCTTCACGAAGTCGCGGTAATAAGCGATGGCGTGGCCGACCAGACGGTCGAGCAGCGGTTGGCTCTCCGGCGTGGCGCCCGGCGCATAGCGCGAGATGAAGCCCCAGAGCACCGCCTTCTCCTCCGAATTGCAGACGCCGGCGAGGTTGAGGAGGATGTTGAAGCCGAGCGGCGAGCCCGCGGCCGGCGGCTTGCCGTCATGGATGTGCCAGACCGGGTTCTCGAGCCGGAGCGCCGCGTTCTCCTGCGGGAATTTTTCGAGGAAGGCGAGGTAGTCGTCGACCGCGCGCGGGATCGCGTCGAAATAGAGCCGCTTCGCCGTGCGGGGCTTCTGGAACATGAAGAGCGACAGGCTTTCGGGCGGCGCGTAGGTCAGCCATTCCTCGACCGAAAGCCCGTTGCCTTTCGATTTCGAGATCTTCTCGCCCTTCTCGTCGAGGAAGAGCTCGTAGTTGAAGCCTTCCGGCGGCGGGCCGCCGAGGATGCGGCAGATCTTCCCGGCGAGCTGCACCGAGGGGATCAGGTCCTTGCCGGCCATCTCGTAATCGACGCCGAGCGCATGCCAGCGCATCGCCCAGTCGGGCTTCCATTGCAGCTTGGCGCGCCCGCCGGTGACCGGCTGCTCGATCGTTTTGCCGTCCTCGTCCGTGAAGGTGATCGTGCCGGCCGCCACGTCATGGGCGAGGATCGGCACCTGCAGCACGCGGCCGGTGGAGGGGCTCAGCGGCAGGAACGGGCTGTAGCTCTGCTGCCGCTCCTCGCGAAGCGAGGGCAGCATCACCGCCATGATCTCGTCGTATTTCCGCAGCACCTCGAGCAGCGCCTCGTCGAAGCGGCCGCTCCGGTACCACTCGGAGGCGCTCTGGAACTCGTACTCGAAGCCGAAGCCGTCCAGGAAGCCGCGCAGCATCGCATTGTTGTGATGGCCGAAGCTTTCGAACTTGCCGAAGGGATCGGGCACGGTCGTGAGCGGCTTGCCGAGATGCTCGCGCAGCATCTCGCGGTTCGGCACGTTCTCCGGCACCTTGCGCAGCCCGTCCATGTCGTCCGAGAAGGCGAAGAGCCGCGTCGGCAGGTCGGAGAGGCGGCGGAAGGCCTGGCGCACCATGGTGGTGCGGACCACCTCGCCGAAGGTGCCGATATGCGGCAGGCCGGAGGGGCCGTAGCCGGTCTCGAACAGCACATAGCCCTTCGACGGCGGCGCATCCTTGTAGCGCTCGACGAGCTTCCGCGCCTCCTCGAACGGCCACGCCTTCGCCTGCATCGCCAAAATGCGCTCGCTCGCCATCATCCGCCGCCGATCGTTCGAAAACCGGCCGGACACTAGGGGGCCCGGCCCGGGGCGTCAACGCCCGCCCACAGTCGCTGGGAGCGACGATGTGCGGCCGATATACTGCGGGAAGCAGCATGACCATCGAACTCACCACGCGGCGGCCGGCACTTCAGCTTCCCGACATCGCGACGATCGCCGTCGGCATGACGGAGGCGGCCATCCTCTCGCCCGACGGCGAGACGATGCGGCTGCCGCTGAAGGCGGCGCGCGAGCGCGTGCGCGGGCGCCCGATGCTGCTGGTGCACGGGCCGGCGGTCGCGCGGCGGCTCGGCATGGAGCCGTTCCCCTGCTTCGACCTGCTCGAGCTCTTCGCCTTCCTGCGCCCGGCCGAGTTCTGCCTGCCGACGCCGCGCGGCCTCGCCCGCAAGCTCGGCCTGAAGCTGCCGGCGGGGCTCGAGGCGGAAACCGCGACCTTGCGCGAGGCAATGGCGGCGCTGCTCGAGGCGCTCCGGAGCGACCTGCCGCCGCAACGCCGGCTCGTCGCCATCGCCGCCGCCATGGCGGCCGGCGGCTGGCCCTGGGGACCGGCGCTGCTCGCCGCCCTCGGCGAGAAGAGCGAGGCGAAGCCGCAGACGGCGCTCGCGGTCTGGGACGATCTCGCCGAATGGTCCGAGCATGCGCCCGAGCCGCCGGCCGGCAACATCCCGGTCGATCCGGCAGAGGCGCGCGCGAGGCTGGCGGCGCTGCTGGGCGAGGGCGCCGAGCCGCGGCCGCAGCAGGCGGATTACGCCTCGGCCGCCGCCGCCGCCTTCGCGCCGCGCGAGCGCGAGGGCGAGCCCAATTTCGTGATCGCCGAAGCCGGCACCGGCGTCGGCAAGACGCTCGGCTATATCGCGCCCGCGAGCCTCTGGGCGCAGAAGAACGAGGCCGCCGTCTGGATCAGCACCTTCACCCGCAATCTGCAGCATCAGATCGACGGCGAGCTCGACCGGCTCTACCCCGATCCGGTGGAGAAGGCGATGAAGGCGGTGGTGCGCAAGGGTCGCGAGAACTATCTCTGCCTGCTCAATCTGGAGGAAGCCGTGCGCGCCCTGCCGAACCGGCCGGGCGACACCACCGCCCTCGGCCTGATGGCGCGGTTCGCGCAGGCGACGCGCGACGGCGATCTCGCCGGCGGCGATTTCCCCGGCTGGCTGCCCGACCTCATCGGCCGGGGCCGCAGCCTCGGGCTCGCGGACCGGCGCGGCGAATGCGTCTATTCCGCCTGCCCGCACTACCACAAATGCTACATCGAGCGATCGATCCGGCGGGCGCGGCGCGCGGAGATCGTCATCGCGAACCATGCGCTGGTGATGATCCAGGCGGCGATCGGCGCCGAGGAGAAGACCCAGCCGAGCCGTTACGTCTTCGACGAAGGCCATCATCTCTTCGAGGCGGCCGACAACACCTTCGCGAGCCACCTCACGGGCCAGGAGATGATCGAGCTCCGGCGCTGGATCCTGGGATCCGAGGACAGCCGGCGGCAAAGCCGCGCCCGCGGCCTCAAGCGGCGCGTCGAGGATCTGGTGCTGGGCGACGAGCAGGCGGAGACGGCGCTGAAGCGCGCGCTCGGCGCCGCGCGCCAGCTTCCCGGCGAGGCCTGGCAGTCGCGCCTCCAGGGCGGCGAGGCGCTGGGGCCGGCGGAGCGGTTCCTCGCCCATGTGCGCCAGCAGGTCTATGCGCGCGACGCCGATGCCGACAATCCCTACTCGCTCGAGACCGACCTGCTGCCGCCGGTCGAGGGGATGGTGGAGGCCGGCCGCGCGCTGGCCGCAGCCCTCGGCGAGCTCGCCGAGCCGCTGCAGCTCCTGATGCGGCGGCTGGCCGCCAAGCTCGACCTCGAAGCCGCCGATCTCGACAGCGCGACGCGGCTGCGCATCGAGGCGGTGCAGCGCGGGCTCCGGCGGCGCGTCGAGATGGAGCTCGATGGCTGGCGCGCCATGCTGAAGACCCTGGGCGAAGCGCCGCCCGCGACCTTCGTCGACTGGCTCGGCGTCGAGCGGAACGACGGGCGCGACATCGATGTCGGCATGTATCGCCACTGGGTCGATCCGACCCTGCCCTTCGCCGCGACGGTCGCCGCGCCCGCGCAGGGGCTGCTGGTGACCTCGGCGACGCTGACGGACGGCTCGGGCGACGCGGAGGTCGACTGGGCCGCCTCGGAAGCGCGTGTCGGCGCCGCCCATCTCCCCAACCCGGCGATCCGCGCCCGCGTCCCCTCGCCCTTCGACTATCCGAACCAGACGCGCGTCTTCGTCGTGACCGACGTGCGGAAGGACGATCTCGACCAGGTGGCCGCCGCCTATCGCGAGCTCATCCGCGCGGCGGGCGGCGGCGCGCTCGGCATCTTCACCGCGATCCAGCGGCTGCGCCATGTGCATCGCCGCATCGCGCCGGCGCTGGAGCGCGACGGGCTGATGCTGCTGGCACAGCATGTCGATGCGATGGATACCTCGACCCTCGTCGATATCTTCCGCGCCGAGGAGGATGCGTCGCTGCTCGGCACCGACGCGGTCCGCGACGGGGTCGATGTGCCGGGACGCTCGCTGCGTCTCGTGCTGTTCGACCGCGTTCCCTGGCCGCGCCCGAACATCCTGCATCGCGCCCGCCGCAAGGCCTTCGACGGCCGGCATTATGACGACCGCGTGACCCGGCTGCGGCTGAAGCAGGCCTTCGGGCGGCTGGTGCGGCGGGCCGACGATCACGGCGTCTTCGTGCTGCTCGACCCCATGATGCCGTCGCGCCTCAAGGGCGCCTTCCCCGACGGCGTCGAGATCAATCGGGTCGGGCTTGCCGAGGCGGTGGCGGCGACCCGGGCGTTTCTGGGCGAGAAGGACGGCGGATCTAGGAGTTAGCGCCGGGGATTCGCGGCAAATCCTTAACGAAATGCTCATTCCGCTGCGTGAAACTCGGGGAACGGCCGGGTGACGACCGGCCGAGGCTTTATGGCGGGCGGCGAGATGGCCCCGAAATTATGGCAAGGGATCGCGTCCCTCTTCGGCAGGGCGCGGCGGAGAAACGGCGCCGGCGCAGGCGGCGGCCGTGCCGCCCGACGGCGGTCGGGCGCGGACTTCCATGCCGGCGCGCAGGCGCTCGCCATCGCCTCCTATCGCGACGCGATCGATGCCGGAAAGCTGCATCTTCTCAATCTCGGCACGATCCGGGACGAGCTCGGCGAACGCTGGCCGATGATCCAGGCGCGCGTCTCGGCGGCGATCGAACGGATCCTGCGACAGCGCCTCGGCATCGCCGACCAGCATTACCGGCTCAACGAGACGTCCTATGTGCTGATCCTGGACTCGGCAACCCCGGCCGACGGGCGCATGCTCTGCGGCCTGATCGCGAGCGAGATCCGTCACAAGCTCTTCGGCGAGGAGCGCGAGCTCAGCGCGATCGAGGTCACGAGCGCCGTCGTCAAGGCGGACGGCACGATCGATTTCGTGCCGGTCGATGCCGCGGCGGCGGTGATCGACGCCCTGAGCAAGGGCATCGCCGCGGAATCCGATATGCCCGTCCCCGTGCCGGGCGACATCGCGGCGCCCGACTCGCCGGCGGCCGATCCGCCGGCGGAGTCCTGGCAACCGATCGAGCATCGCCCCGCCGACCGATCGGACCCGGCCTTCCTGCCCATCGGCGGGCCGGCCGGTTCCCTCGATGCGGTCGTGAAATCGATCGAGCGGGAGATCGGGGCGGGTTTCGACCCGATGCCGGCGCCGGCACGACGGCTCTACGATCCCGTCAAGGCGGCCGAGGAACAGAACGCGGCCGCGCGCCGGATGGCTGCGCTGCAGGCCATGGTGCAGTCCCGGCTTTCGGGCGATGCGCCGGCGCCCGTTGCCGCGATCCGCGGCGGGCAGGACCCGCCGATCGATTCCATCCGCTTCGCCTACCAGCCGGTCTGGGATTGCGACCGGCATGTCGTCACCTCCTATGGCCTGCAGGTGAAGGTCGAGGCCGGCGGACGGCTGAAGCCGCTCGCCGAGATCGAGCGCCAGATGCTGCGCCCGGACGCCATCGCCTCGATCGACCTCCTCGCCGTGCGGAAGGCCGCGGCCGACCTGCAGACCATGCTCTCGCGCGGCAGCAAGGCCATCATCTCGGTTCCCATCCACCGGGCCGTGCTCGACCAGAGCACGAAGCGCGACGCCATCCTCACGCTGCTGTCGCAACAGCCGCGGCAGGTCCGGCGCCTGCTGCAGATCGAGATCCTGGACGCCCATGCCGGGGACTGGGCGGTGCTGCCGGCGCTCCTCGCCCTGTGCCGGCGCGTGTCGCGCGAGACCGCGCTGCGCCTCGACCTCGACGAGACGGACATGGCGCGACCCCGGGCGGCCGGGTTTCGCACCGTGGGCAGCGACCTGCGGGACCATCCGGGCCCGGAAGCGGCCGCGATGCGGAAGATGGAGAGCTTCGCCGCCGCGGCCGACGAGGCGCGGCTCGCGAGCTATCTGACGGGCCTCGACAAGACGAGCAGCGTGGTGGCCGCCGTCTGCGCCGGCTTTCAGCTCGTCGCCGGCACCGCGGTGGCGCCGGAGGTCGAGTTCCCGACCGGCGTCTATCTCTTCGACACGATCAATCTCTTCCTGCGCAAGCGCAGCGCCCGCGCCTGACGCCGGCGCGTCCGCGCGGGGATTGCTGGCAGCTAGCTGAGGCAGGCCTCGACGGCTTCGAGCAGCGCCGCGCGGCTGAAGGGCTTCTGCAGGGTTCTGGCCGCGCCGAGCTTCGCGGCCACGCCGAGGAAATCGTGCGTTCCGGTGCGCCCGCCGCCGGAAATGGCAATCACCTTCAGCCCCGGAAACTCCTCGAGGAGGGTGAGCAGCGCCTCCACCCCTTCCATCTCCGGCATGATGATGTCGGTGATGACGAGGTCGGCGCGCTCGGCGCGCATCTTCGCGAGGCCGTCGCGCCCGTCGACCGCCGCGACGACCCGATGGCCGCCGGACTGCAGCATCGCGTGCAGCGTCTCGCGCATCATCGGCTCGTCGTCGATGACCAGAATCCGCGCCATCGGCTTCCCCCCGCGTGACCCGGCTGCCCTGCGGCCCGAATGGTTCCCCGCCGCCGGCAGACCCGCCCCGGGGCGATGCTGCGGGTTTCTCCGGCGCTTGCCAAGGCCAGGCGCGGGGGGGGGTAGTATCTCGGGTATGACCCAGAGCGGTCATAAGCCAGGTCGAAGCCCCGCCGCGTATTCTTCCGGCGGGTGTGCTATCCTTTCGGTTGGAGGCATGGATGGCGGCAGCGCCCGTCGGAGATTCCGAGCCTCCAGGGCGGGCAAGCATGAGAAAATTGCGGCTCGTGGACTCGACCGGCGAATCGATTCCTTACGAATCGCCGGACGAACGGCGTCTCGAGGGCAAAGCGCTGCGCGAGGCTGTGCCGCGCGGATGACCGAGATTCTCCTTGTTTTGGGCCTGATCGGCGGCGTTCTGGCTGCTCACGAACTTGGCTTCTGGCTGGGTTCGCGGATCGGTTCGGCCGACGACGCTTTCGGCCGACAACTGGGCCTGGTTCGGACATCCACGGCTGCACTGGTTGCATTCCTGATCGGTTTCGCCTTTTCCGGGGCAGCATCGCGCTTCATCGACCGGCTGGACATCATCGTGACAGAGGCGAATGCACTCGGCACTGCCTACTTGAGAGCCGATGCGATCGCCGAACCTCATCGCAGCGAACTGAGGGCCGTGCTGAGAGAATACACCGCCGATCGGGTCCAGTTGCTGAGCGGCGAGCGACGCGATCAGATCGAGCCCTTGCTCGCCAAGGTAGGCGGCCTGCACGAACGAATGTGGCAATCGGCGATCGCGGGCACGCAGAACAACGCGGCACTGATGATGGTCGTTCTCCCGCCGATCAACGAGGTCATCGATCTGCATTCGACCCACCTCGCGATGGCGAGAAGACATCTGCCCTGGCCGATCATGGCGGTGCTTCTGGGAACGGCGGCAGTCGGCGTTGGCCTGATGGG
>CADEFF010000061.1 GCA_902826565.1 uncultured Rhodospirillaceae bacterium
CTGATGATGCCCGACAGCAGGTTGATCGAGGGTTCCGTCGGCATGGCGACGACCGGTGCCGCCGCCGTGGCGGGGTCGGTCCACACGTTGTAGACCACCGACCCCAGGAAGTCGTAGCCGAACACCCGATAGGCGAGCCAGATCGTCAGCACCCAGAGCACGGTCGCCGTGATGACCGCGCCGAGCATGCCATAGGTCTGCGCCCGCTCGACCGACTTGATCTCGCCCGCGATGGCGATCGAATAGGCCGCGCCCACTAGCGGCAGGAATGCCCAATTCGAGACGCCGAGGGTCGTGGTCCAGTCGGCCCCCGCCGTCGTCCAGCCGTTCGCCGCCGCCGAGGCGATGATCGCGTTATAGGGGTCCGTCTGCCCCATCGGCGCGCCCATGACCGTGTTGAAGTTGGTCACGAACTCGTCATGCGAGCCGAACAGCAGCACCAGCACCTGGATGAGGGAGCCCAGCAGCACGAGGACGAACACCGCCTTGTGCACCGCGAGGAACCGTTTCATGCCCGAGGCCTGAAGCAGCCCCGAGAGGATCAGAATACCGGAGCCGATCAGGAAGAGCGGCCAGCCGGAGCTGATCGCCGTCGCCAGATCCTGGACGCCCTGCGAGCCCGACATGAAGCCGATCATCGCCAGTGCCGGCGCGACGCCGAGGATGATGATCCAGTAGGCTGCGATCGCGCCGTAGAACAGCGGCGGGACGATGTCGCCGAAGCTGAGCATGAGGGCGAGCCATGGCGGGAGGATGCGCGTGCCGAAGACATAGACGCCGCCCGAGCGCGGGAGCGTGACCGACCAGCAGATCATCCCGAAGGCGATCGCCGCCATCATGATGCCGGCGAGGATCGATCCGAGGATCATGTTCCCGCCCGGGTAGAAGGCGGGACCGTAGTAGAGCATCGTGACGAGGCCGAGCCCCACGCTCACGAGACCGGTGTTGTAGACGAACGTATCGAAGGTGCCGGCCGTCCGAATGAGGCCGGACGCCTTGCGCAGGAAAATCCGCTGCTCGCCCGAAGCGCCTTGGGTAGTACTCATGCTCCAACTTCCTCCCGTTCGCGCGGGTTCCTTTATGGTCCCGTCGTCGTTGTTGGTTGCGTGCCTACGCCATTCGGATGAGGACTTTTGACTTCATGGTCAAACTCCTGAAAGCCACATTCCTCCGAGATGGCGGAGCGGGCGAATAGTAGGGCAGAAATCCTTTCCCGTCGAGTTGCACGAAACCACCGCTCGCGAAGCGCAACACCCGAGTCGAAGCGTCCGCGTCGGCCCTCTCCGTTGTCGTCGCCGAGCGAGGCCGCTCGGGTTGCAACGGTCGTCGGCGACCGAGACGCTCGCGCTGCAACCGGAGATACCGCCGTCCCGCGGCGGCGAATGACGGCTCAGGCTGCGGGCGCACCGCCGGCGAGCGATTGTCGCGCAGCTGCCGCCTCGATCGCCGAGTCGCCGCCGCCCGCCACCTTGACCGTGGGAAACGCGAATCTGATCCCGCTCGCGTCGAACGCATCCTTGATCATGGCATAGGCCTTGCGGCGGATCACGAACTGCTCGCCAGGCCGCGTCATCATCTTCATCCGGATCTGGATCGCGAAATCCCCGAACTGCTCGACGCCCTGCATCTTGAGCGGTTCGAGGATATGCGGTGCGAACTCGGGATTCTCCGCAAGCTGCTTGCCGATGTCCTTGATGATCTTTCTGGCCTTGGCAAGATCGCTGTCATAGGTGATGCCGATGGTGAGCTTGTCGATTACCCAGTCGCGGCTCATGTTCTGTACCGCGCCGAGCTCGCCGAAGGGAACGGTGAAGAGCGGCCCCCGATGATGCCTGAGCTTGACCGAGCGCAGACTGAAGGATTCGACCGTTCCCTTGTAACTGCCGCTCTGGATGTATTCGCCGATGCGGAAGGCGTCGTCGAGCAGGTAGAACACGCCGCTGATGATGTCCTTGACCAGCGTCTGCGCGCCGAAGCCGATGGCGACGCCAACCACGCCAGCGCCGGCGATGAGCGGCGCGATCTCGACACCCATGGTCGACAACACCATCAGCACCGACATGACCAGCAGCACGACCAGCAGCACATTGCGAAGGATCGGGAGCAGCGTGCGCAAGCGCGCCTGGCGCCTTGCGTCTTCCGTGCCGGCGGCGCTCGCGATATGCACCTTCGCGAGGCGGCGATCGATGAGGGAGCGCGCCATCTGCCAGATGAGCTCGGCTACCAGCAGGATGACCACCGCATTCAACGCACCGCGCACCAGCTTTGTAGAGAGCGTATCGCTGGCAGTCAAAGCCACCAGATCGACGTCCCATGCGCGGGCGAGCAGCAAGGTCGCGCCGATGATGAGCGCCGCGCGCGCGCCGCGCTCCAACGCGACGACAAGGAGGTCGGGGGTCTTGAGATCGGTCTCGCTGGCGCCGACAGGCCGCAGCAGGTGATTGATGGCGCGGCGCATCAGACGCATGGCCGCCGGCAGCCCCACTACATAGACCATGAGCCAGAAGGTCGGCATGGCGCTCATGACCCAGACCAGCCAGAGGAGAATGAAGTAAGCAGTCAGCAGGATTGCGGTCGCGGTCCTGCCGATGCGGTGAGGTTCGGCGGGAGCCGCGGCTGCAGTCGGCCGGCGCCAGGCGATCTCGATGCCGATCGCCAGGAGACCGAGCCCCAGGAAGTAGGCCAGGAGATGGCGCGCCGGTTCCGAGAAGCCGATAGTGACCAGCAGGTTGACCGTTACCCAGCCGAAGGCGAGCCAGCCGACGAAGAGGCCGATCCGGCGATACCAGAACCAGGCCGCCGGTGTGTCCACCGGGATGATGCGGAAGCGGTCGCCGCCCGGCGCCAGCAGGAATCGGCCGGCGACGAGCGAGAGACGCAAGGCGAGGAAGGCGATCAGGTAACCGAGCACGATTTCTCGCAGGAGCGGCGGCCAGTCGAAGGCAAGGAACGATCCCACGCTGCCGATCGCGAAGCTGCCGACGAGCCCCGCGCCATAGAGAAGTCGTGCGACGACCGCGCGCAGTCGCTGCCTGACGGTTACGAGCGGCGAGGAGACGATGCGTCGTTCCACGCCGGCAGCCGCGAAGCCGTAGAGCCATTCGACACCGAACCCCATGGCGACGAATCCGACGATCAGCAACAGGATCTGGAACAGCCCGCGCTCCTCGAATTCGAGAGAGAGAATGATCCAGAGCCGCTCGAACTCGACTGGCAGCGCGGGCAACGCCGCGGACAACTCGGCGATATGGGTACGGATCGCCACGAGACGCTTCGCCATGTAGCCCGCCATGCCGGTCTTGGCCGCGGGCCCGTTCGCCGGCGTCGTGGCCGCTGCGGTCGCGGGAGCCGCGGTGACCGACGCCGCGGGACGTTGCCGCTCGAGCCAGTCGCGTACCGTCGGATCGGCCAGAAGGTCGAGCAGCTCGCGTACCTGCGGCGGCGTTTCGGCGGCGGCATCAGGCGCAGGAGCAACGGTCTGGGCGACGGCGTCCGTCACCTGCCATCCGAACAGCAGCACCAGCAGCAGGATGCATCGCATCATCAAGGTGGCAGCGCCGATTCTGGCCGCGGTCACACGGTAGCAGGATCGTGAAGCCGCGCTCGCGGCGACTCCGGTCCCGACCGCTTCCATCATGGAATCTTGTATTTGAGCTCCTGCCAATAGACGATACCCGAGGCTTCCTGCGGCGCCTTGCCGTCGGTCGCCTTCATGCGCCCGCCGAAATCGCTGCGGATGATGACCGCGCCGCCGCCGGTGATCCCCTCGAAGCGGCCGGTGCCGCCGGTAATGGTGAAGTCGCCATGGCAGCCGACGAGAAACACGCCGCTGCAGGCGATGTCGCCATAAACCCGATCGTCGTTCTCGCCCAGCACCACGCAGTGGCCGGTCCCGGTCTGAGTGCCGTCTTTCATGCTGATCTTGACGATCGCAGGGCAGGTCAGGCGGCCGGACGCCACCGGCCCCTTCTCGGTTTCGATGTAGAGCGTGCCTCCGATCGCGCCGACGAACGTCGCCTGATCCGGGCCTGTGTCATAGAGCTGCCCGCCGCCTTGCCAGACGGAGAAGGCGGTCACGGCCGCTTCCTCGGCCGCTTGCGAGGAGAAGGATGCGGCCATCAGCAAGGCGACAAGGCCGCCTCGAGCCAGAAACGCCGCGGCATGTCGAGATCTCATCTTCCCCTCCCGGGACGCCGTCCCGACAATCGCTGACTGTCCTGCATGGTTCCGGCTCAATCGAAGCCGATATAGACGGCGTCGCCGCCGAGCGAAAGGGCAAGCCCCTCGCGTTTCGCGTCAAGGTGCAACACGACGCCTTGGCTGTTCTGAAGCCAGAGCTCGCCGGTGCTGACAGTGCCGACCGCGAGCCCGTAACGGGCCTGCACATAGGCGCCCGCGAAATCTTCGAGGCGGCTCAGATTGTACACCTCGCCGACAGCGGTCATCTTGGAGATGCCGAAGCCGCCGATCCCGAGCCCCCCGATCGAGAAGTCGTAGCTGCGGCCGCCATAGCTCAGTTCGCCGCCGCCGAGATTGCCGCTGCCGATGAAGGCGATCTGCACCTGCTCGATACGCACGGTGCCGGACTGCTTGAGATCCTCGCCGAGCGCGGACGTTCCGGCATAAACACCGAGCGCCATGATCGCCAACAGGCAGATCAAGAGGCGATAACGGCCCGCGCAAGACATCATTCCCATCGGCATCCCCCCACAGCGGAAAGCGAAAGGCTCTCCGCCCTTGCCTGGTCCGCGAACGGGAAGCATAGCCTCATCCCTCTCTGCCAGGCAATGAACCCTCGGGGGCTGCAGCAGCCCGCAGCGGGCGCGCGGGTCTATCCGGACGGGCTAATCGCCCTAGGAACCCTGCCGGGCTCGGCGTTTCGCCGTTGCCGACCGATACCGCCACGGCTGCCGCGGCGCGATCGGCCGATGCGTCGCCGGCGGGGCAAGGAGGTGCTGGACACCGCGAGCGCGGCCGCCCCTACAGATCCAGCACGAGTCGGGACGTCTTCGAGCGCGAGCAGCAAACCGCGATCAGCTTGTTCTGGGCTTTTTCCTGTGCATCGAGCACGAGGTCGCGGTGATCCGGCACGCCCTCGATCACGCCGGTGAGGCAGGTCGCGCAGATGCCTTCCTGGCACACGCTGTCGACATGGATGCCGTTCTCCTCGAGCACACTGAGGATCGTGCGATTCGCCGGCACCTGCATGACCTTGCCGCTCTTGGCCGCCACCAGCTCGAAAGGCTGGTCGCCCGGGTGCGGCTGCGCCGGCTCGCCGGTGCCGGAAAAGAACTCGAAATGGACGGTCCCGGTCGGCCAGTGGGCCGCCGCCTGCTCCACCGCCTTCATCAGTCCGTTGGGACCGCAGCAATAGAGATGCGTTCCCGGCGGCACGGTCTCGAGGAGCGCACGCAGGTCAATACCCTTCGCCGGGTCGCCCCCGTCATGATGGAAACCGACGCGCGGCGCGAAGGGCTCGCCACCGAGCTCCGCGCGAAAGGCGGTGGTCTCGACGGTGCGCGAGCAATAATGCAGCCGATAATCGGCGCCGCGGCGATTGAGGGCGCGGCACATGGCGAGGATCGGCGTGATGCCGATGCCGCCGGCGATCATGAGATAGCTCTTCGCGCCGTCGACCAGCGCAAAATTGTTTCTGGGCTCGCTGACCGTCAGCTCCACGCCCTCACGGACCTTGTCATGCATGAAGCTCGAACCGCCGCGACCGTTGGGCTCGCGCAAAACGGCGATGACATAGCGATGCGTTTCGACCGGATCGTTGCAGAGCGAGTAATGCCGCTGCAGCCCGTTCTCCAGATCGACCAGGAGATGCGCCCCTGCGGTGAAGGGCGGCACGCTCCCGCCGGCCGGATCCACCAGCGTGAAGGATCTGATGCCGGACGCCTCCTCCCGCACCTCAGCGACCCGAAGCTTCAGGCGAGCGTTCGTCGAACCGGATGTCTGGTCGGAAGCCATGTCTGTCCTCGTGCCAATCCGTGCGCCGCCGCACCTCGCCCGGGCATCGATCGCCGCGGGTTTTTAGACCAAGCAGTCCCGTCGCGGCAACCGGAGTATTGCGATACCGACGGAGCTCTCGCCGCGACCCGTTTCGTCGTATATAGGCACGTTTTTCCAGCACGATAAGGGCTTTCCCGCCATGCCGGTCCTCGAAGTCTTCCAGTCGATGTGGGCGATGGAACGCCGTCGCCCCGACGGCCTCGAATGGGCGCTCGGGGAGAAGATCGCGATGATCGCCGAGGCCGGCTATGACGGAGTCGACATCGTCTCCAGCGATCCGATCGCGGCGGATATCGGCCCGCTGCTACGGCAGGCGAGGCTCGCGGTAACAGTAACGGCCTTTCCGAAGTGCGCGGACGACCTGCAGCCCGCGATCGATCTCGCGCTATCGCTCGAGGCGCGGCATCTCAACATCATCGGGCAGGTCTATCCCTATACCGTCGCGGAGGGTGCCCGATATGTCCGCGCGTGGCTCTCGGCCGCCGAGCGGGCCGGGCTGAAGGTCACCATCGAGACCCATCGTGACTGCGTTACCACCGACATGCTCTACACGCTGCAACTCATGGAGGCGGTGCCCGAGATGCGGATCTGCGCGGATCTCTCGCACTTCGTCGTCGGACGGGAGTTCACCTGGCCGATCGCGGACGAAGTCCATGCGCAGATCCAGAGGGTTCTCGATCGCGCCGACGCGTTCCAGGGGCGCATCGGCACCCGCGAGCAGATCCAGGTGCCGATCGCCTTTCCGCAGCACGCGAAATGGGTGGCGCTCTTCCAGGGCTGGTGGCGCCGCGGCTTCGCCTCCTGGCGCAAGCGCGCAGGCCCGGAGGATCGTCTCAATTTCCTCTGCGAGCTCGGTCCCCGCGACTATGCGATCACCGGCGCCGACGGCTACGAACTCTCCGACCGCTGGGAGGAGGCCCTCGCGATCAAGGGTTTCGCGCAAGAAATATGGGCCGAGCTCGAGGCCGAAGCGCGCTGACCCCTCCCGGAGCGCCTTCCGTTATTGCGGCAGGCTGAGCGGCGAGATCTCGTCCGCCGTGCGCTTCGCCCAATCCATGGTCGGCACGCGGTCGAGGGCGCGCTTCTGTCCCGCTTCCAGCCGGTCGAGCACATCGTCCTGATCCATGGTCAGGACCTTGCGGTCCTTCACCATCTGCTCGCCATTGACGAACACGTCGCGCACCGCGCCCGACACGCCGGAATAGACGAGCGAGCGCAGCGGGTCGCGCACCGGCCGCATCGAGGGATGCGCGAGATCGACCAGCACGATGTCGGCCTTGGCGCCGACCGATATGCGGCCGAGGTCGTCGCGCCCGAGCGCCTTCGCGGCGCCCAGGGTCGCGATTTCGAACACATGCTCGGTTCGCAGCAGATCGACATGGCCGCTCGCGACCTTCGACATGAGTCCGGCGATCCGCATCTCCTCCACCATGTCGTGCGGATAGCAGTCGGTGCCGAGCGCCATGTTGACGCCGGCCGCGCGGTAGCCGCCGAGGCTCCGCATCATGTCGCCCCATTGCGCAAAGGCCCGCGGGCAATGCACCACGGTGGTACCGGTCTCGGCGAGACGGTCCAGGTCCTTGCGCTCGTGGTGGTTGACCCAGGGGTGTTGGTCGATGTTGATCGCGTGCCCGAGCAGGGTGCGGGGGCCGAGCACACCGATCTCCGCCAGCCATTCGATCGGCGTCTTGCGATGGCGCCGGATCATCTCGCGGAATTCCATCACCGACTGCGCCGCGTGGGTCTGCAGCGGGATGCCGCGATCCTCGGCGGCCTGCTTGCATTTCCCGAAGAGCTCCGGCGTGCAGGTGTCGGCCTGCGCCGCGCCGACCATGCCATGGAGCCGGCCCGAGGAATGGCGCATCGCCTCGTCGATCAGCTCCAGCGAGCGAGCGAGATTCTGGATCCCCTTGGCCTCGTGCCAGGTGTAGACGTGATCGCGGCCGTTGGGGGTGCCCCAGTGGCCGGACTGCACCATCGGGCAGACATAGGTGCGGATACCGGTGCGGCCGAGCATTTCGACCCAGCCCTCATAGGGCAGGCCGGAACAATAGAGTTCCGCCATCGTGGTGCAGCCGCTGCGCAGGAGGTCGCAGACCGAAGCCTGCGTCGCGGCCACGGCGGATTCGGCGTCTTCCTGGAGCACCCAGGTATATTCGAAGAGCTGGGTCATCCACATATGCTTGGACGCCAGATCTTCGAAAAAGCCCTTGCCGTGCATCTCCATATAGGCGTGCAGATGGAGGTCGAGCAGACCCGGCATGACCATGAGCTGCCGACCATCGATGGTTCGATCGGCCTGGCCGGCATAGTCGGGGCCGATGAACGCGATGCTGTCGCCGGCGAAGGCGACATCCTGGTTGCGCAGATAGCGATGCCCGTTTCGCGCCGGATCGAAGGCGATGATCCAGTCGGCGTTCCTGATAAGCGTCGTCGTCGCCATGGCCGGCTTCCTCCTTCGCTCCGCAAGGCCGATCGGGCCGGCACGGGCCGTCCCCCGCACCGGCCTCGCTGTCAGCAGCCCTTATGCCCGGGCGGATGCCCCTTCCATTCCTTCGGCAGCTCCGGAACCCGCCCGTCGTAATAGGGCAGCTCGTCGATGCGCGGCTTGTAGCTGCCGTCGTCGATGCATTTCTTCACGTGGCGCGCGATCTCTTCCATGGTGGCGAACCAGACGCCGCCCTTCTTCTGCATGTCCTCGATCATCCTGCCGACACGGGCGCAACGGGCGAGACGGCCCGAGACGAAGGGATGCCAGACCGCGACCCAGAGGCCCTTGTGCTCCCACATCTCCTCGAACTCGGACATGTAGACATACATGGCCTCGTTCGGCGACTTGATGGGCATCAAATAGTTCATCTCGGGGCTGTGAGTGTAGTGCGGCCAGTCGTCCATCGCCCAATGGGACGGCAGCTCGATCAGGCTGCCATGCTTCGACTTCAGCACATAGGGAATGTCGTCGCCCATGAGCGAGGCGTCGTAGAGGAAGTCGTTCTGGCAGAGGATGTCGGCCGAGTTCTTCGAGAAATTATAGAGCGGCGCGCGATAGCCCCGCGGTTTCTGGCCGGTCATCTTCTTGATGGTGTCGATGGCACGGCTCGTCCAGTAGGCCTCGCCCTCGCGGGTCTGCTCGTTCGGATGCTCGTGCAGATAGCCGTGATGCGCGATCTCGTGGCCGTCCTTCAGGATCGGGTCCACCAGCCACGGATAGCGCTCCATGCACCAGGCCGGGAAGAAGAAAGTCTGCTTGAGGCCGTAGCGGCGATACATCTCGAGGATACGCGGCACCGCGACGGTGTCGTATTTTAGCCAGGTCATGGCCGACACGAGCATGTCCGCCCGGTCCGGATGCGCGAGATGCAGCACGCTGTCGCTATCGATATCAAAGGTGATAGAGACGGCGACCCTGGCACCGTTCGGCCAAGGCACGGGATTCGAGATCATGAAGTCCTCCCCTTGTTGAGCGGCCGGGTCCGACGTCAGACCGCGGCGATGCCTTCGATTTCGATCAGCAGCCCGTCATAGCCGAGCGCCGGAATGCGGACCGCCGTTCCTGCCGGTCCGGGATCGGCGAGATGCGCCATGCGCACCGCCGTCATCGCTTCCCAGGTTTTGGTGACTTCGGCGCCCTGCCCTTCGGCCTGGTAGTAGGTGTTGAGTTTCACCAGATCCTTCATGTCGGCACCGGCCTCATGGAGCACGCTCTGCACGAACTGCAGGACGTTGCGCGTCTGCGCACCGAGATCGCCCTTGTCCACCGGGTTGCCCCTACCGTCTGCGGAAACCTGCCCGCCGACGAAGATCAAATCACCGACCTTCCAGCCCTGCGAAAACGGCACCGGGATGCTCCAGTCCCAGTGGCTCTTCGGCATGAGCCGCTGCTTCGGGCCGATCGCGGCTATCGCCTCGACCTCGATGAGCAGATCCTCGAAGGCAAAGCCCTCGACCGGTACCGCCGTCGCAGCCGGCCCCGGATCCGCCACATATTCGAGCCGGACCTTCGTCATCTCTTCCCAGAATTTCTTGAGCTCGACGCCCTTCGCGCGCGGCGTGTAGTAGGTGTTGAGCTTCACGATGTCCGACATCCGGGCACCGCCTTCCGCAAGCACACGGCGGATCGATTCGAAGACGTTGCGGGTCTGGGTGGCGATATCGCCCTTGCCGATGGTCCGGCCGCGATTGTCGGCCGAAATCTGGCCGCCGACGAAAACCAGGTTTTCCACCTTCCAACCCTGGGAAAACTTGACCGGCATGCTCCAGTCCCAGTGATTCTTGGGCATGAGCCGCGTCTTGGGACCGATCGCCGCGATCGCCTCGATTTCGATCAGCAGACCCTCGAAGGCAAAACCGGAAACCCGCACGGCCGTCGCCGCCGGACCCGGATCGGCGATGTATTCCATGCGGACCCGGGTCATCTCTTCCCAGAAGCGCGTGACCTCCGCTCCGTCGCCGCTGTGATGATAGTAGGTGTTGAGCCGCACAATGTCGGAGAGATCGGCGCCCGCCGCCCGCAGGACGGTGCGGATATGCTCGAAGACGTTCCGGGTCTGGGTGGCGATATCGTCCTTGCCGATGGTCCGGCCATGCCGATCGGCTGAAATCTGGCCGCCGACGAAAACCAGGTTTCCCACCTTCCAGCCCTGGGAAAACTTGACCGGCATGCTCCAGTCCCAATGGTCGTTCGGCATGATGCGAATCTTCGACATGGCAATCCTCTATGCGGGTGATGCGATTCGGGCGCTCATCCTGCCGATTCAGGAGGCGCGTTGCCACACGATCCAAGCGCAAGCTTTCCGGCCGCCTTCAGCGCGCCGTCTGTCGCAGCGGACAGAAGATCAGCTCATGAACTCGCCGCGATCGACGTGGAGCGATTGTCCGGTGATGTCCTTCGCGAGGTCGGACGCGAGGAACAGATAGCTGCCGACGACGTTGTCAGGCTCGAGGAGGCCAGGCATCGCCTGCACGCGCAGCAGATCGTCGGTGAGTTGCTCGATACTCCGGCCGGAGACTTCGGTGATCACCTTGACCGATCGGAAGCTCTGGTCGGTGCGTACCCAGCCGGGGCAGATCGCATTGACCGTGATGCGCCGCCCGCCGAGTTCGTGCGCCAGCGAACGGACCAGCCCTAGCACCGCATGTTTCGAGGCGCAATAGGCGCTCATGCGCGGGATGGAGTATTTCGCCCAGGTCGAGGCCGTGAAAACGATCCGGCTGCCATCCGCCATACGCGGCAGCGCCTCGCGCGTCACGAAGTAGGAGCCCATGACGTTTACATCGAAGACCCGACGGAAGGCGTCCTCGACGGCACGCCCCGGCTCGTCGATCGGCGTGACGGCCTCGAGACCCGCATTGTTCACCAGCACGTCGATGCGCGAAAGGCTGCCGATGGCGCGTTCGACCTGCGCGCGGTCGGCTATGTCGCATTGAAATGCCCGCACCGGACGTCCGGCGATCGCGCCGAGCCGTTCGGCGGCCGCATGCACGCCGCTATCGAGCGACAATATGGCCACCTCGCCCTTCGCCCTGGCGAAGCCCGCCGCGACGGCATAGCCGATGCCGCTGCTGGCGCCGGTGACGAGTATCTGTCTGCCGCTGAAATCCAGCCCCTGCATCGATCCTCGCTCCGATGTCACGATTGATCTCCCCGATCTTAAGACCCGGCATACCCCGTCATATCGCGAAAATGGCGATGCAGTGGATAAGCGGGCTCGATACTGGGCGGCCGGCCCCAGGCGGCGCGGTGCCGGAGGGAAATCCTCCCCCGGCAACCGCCCCCGTGCGGCACGCCTACTTCCGCGCCGTGTCGATCAGCTCGAAACCTTCGCAGACGGTCGGGCAGTCGTCGGGGAACGGGATGCCGAGATCCTTGCATTGCGCTTCGAAATACTCGCGATGCACCTCGGCCCAGTAGCGGAGGCTGCTGTCGCCCTCGCCCTCGCGCGAGGCGAACTCGACCTTCACCTGGTTGAAGGGCGTCACGGTGACGTCCGTGACCCGCACCAGATAGCGCGGCTCGTTCTTCGTGGAGACAACGACCCAATAGTCGCCGACCTTGCGCCGCGGCACGTTGTTCTTCTCGAAATCGAGCGCCATATGGGCCGTGGCGCGCTTCTTTCCCTCGCCCACGAGATCCAGCAGCATGTCGTGGTAATTGGAATAACGCGGATCGGCGAAGGTCTTGGCGTGATAGTCGTTCGTCGCGATGCCGTGCTTCTTGCGGCATTGCTGCCAGAAATCCTCGACCGCCCTGGTCTTCTCGCCGATCATGGTGCTTGCCCCGTGGTTGCCGGATAGTTCGACAGCAGAGTCGATTTTCCGGTCGCCTCCGTCAAGAGCGTTGGGCCCCGATCAGCGCAGGTCCGACAACAGCTCCTCGAGGCAGCGGCCGTGCAACGCCACATCGGCCTCGCTCGTCGCCGGGCATACCAGCAGCATATTGTGCATCGGGGTCATCAGCAGCCCGCGATTGAGAAACCGGAGATGCAAGAGCCGGTCGAGGGCCGCGTCGGCGCCCCCGGCGGCCTCATCGCCGTTCCGCGGGCGGACCGGCTGAAACCGATACTCGACCCGGCAGCCGAGGCGCGTCACATACCAAGGCAGGCCGTGCCGGCCGATCAGCGCCTGGATATCCTTCTCGAGCTGCGTCGCAAGCGCGATCATCCACGCATAGTTAGCGTCGGTCGCCACCTGCTCGAGCGTCGCTCGCATGGCCCGCACGGCGAGCGCATTGGCGATCAGCGTGCCGCCGATGCCGGCAATGGCCGTCCCGCGCGAGCCCATGCGGGCTTCCATGCGGCGCCCCAGCTCCTCGCTCATGCCGAAGGCGGCCGAGGGTACGCCGCCGCCGATCGGCTTGCCCAGCACCAGCATGTCGGGCTGGAGCCCGTGGGCGGCGGTGTAGCCGCCCGGCCCGCTCGAGAAGGTGTGGGTCTCGTCGATCAAGAGGAGCGCGCCATGCCGCCGGGTGAGCGCGCGAAGCGCGTCATGGAAGCCCGGGTCGGGAAGCACGATCCCGGTATGGTTGGTGAGCGCAGGCTCGGCCAGCACGCAGGCGACATCGCGCTTCGCCAGGACGGTGTCGAGCTCCGCGAGATCGTTGAACTGCACGGCCGTCGTGGTTTCGGCCGGATCGAAGGCCGGCCCGAGATTGCCGTTGCGCGACACGGTCTTGCCGTCGCGTCGCGAGACCACCGTCTCGTCCACCGTGCCATGATAGCAGCCATGGAATACGACGATCCGGCGTCGGCCCGTGAACTCGCGCGCGATGCGCAACGCGAAGCGATTGGCGTCGGTCGCCGACATGGCGAACTGCCACACCGGAAGCCCGAAGCGGCGCTTCAGGTCGCCGGCGACCCAGACGATGTCGGGATGCGGCAGCATCGCAGTCAGGCCGCGCGACGCCTGGTCGGCGACCGCTTCCGCCACCGGCGCCGGCGAATGGCCGAACATGGCGCCGGTGTCGCCGAGGCACATGTCGACATATTCATGCCCGTCGATGTCCCAGAGCCGCGCGCCCTCCCCCCGTTCGAGGAAGATCGGAAAATCCCCCGGCCATTCCACCATCCACTGCATCGGTACGCCGCCGACGAGCAGAGGTCGCGCCGCGATCGAGGTGGCGCGAGACTTCGGGTGACGTTCGGCGAACGCGGCGCGCTCGCGATCGAGCAGCGCGGCAAGGCGCGTGCGGTCGAAGCTGGTCATAGAGCTGACCTCATCTCGGCTGACGGGCCCGGCGGCCCATGGGTTGAACTCGGCGCAGGTCCGACGGGGCGCTCGAACGTGCCGTCGGTCCCTACGCGCAATCGCGGTTCTTGATAGGGAAAATTCCTGCGGAGGGGAAGCGCGAGAGGCGGGCTCTCCTAGCGCCCGGTGAACTCGTCCTCGCCCATGCTGACGAAGATCGCGACCGCCATCATGGTCATGTAGAAACGGAAGGCCGCTTCCTGGCCGTTCCAGGCCTTCGACTGCCACATGGCGAAATACTCGCCGCCGACCACCATGAAGCCGAAGAACCAGATGGCGAAGCCGACCCCGGTTCCCGCCACGACCCATACCTTGGCGCGGGAGAAGCGCGAGGGCGCATTGAGCGAAAACAGCATCAGCAGGGCGCCGATGATGAACAGGGCTGCGGTCAGCGCCTCGCCGCCGATAAGGACTGCATATCCGTTCCGCCACATGTTCTCGTCCAGGATCGCGCGGTGCATCAGCGCGTTGCCGGGAAAGGTCGTATCCATGCTGAGGACATGCTGCACGAAGGCGTAGTTCGAACCGTAATCGATGACGTTGTCGTAAGCGACGATGACGGCAAAGGCGGCAAGCGCGGCGGTCATGAAGACCTTCGTCAGGCGCACCACAAGCATGGATCCCCCTCCAGGGCCGAAACCCGTTCCCCGCCCGGCCGGCGGCTGTCTGGCCCTTCCCCCGAATGAAAGGGAGTTAAGCGCGTGCGCCGGCGTCGGGCAATCGCGCATGGGGCGGCAAGGCAGGAATGTCGCTTGCCCTTCGACCCGGCGTCCCGCCCGCGAATTGACCGGAAATATCCCCGGCTGCTAGCCTGCGCCCCGGATGGCCGACAGGGCCGGAACATCGGGATGGGGGTCGCGATGATTGGGAAGACTTTCCTTGCCTTGCTCGCAACCTTTGCCATCGGCTGGAGCCAGCAGGCCCGGGCCGACGACGTGCCCGACACCGTGATCTTCAGCGAGGATTTCTCCGGCTACACGAACGGCTCGGTCCTCAAATGGCTCGGCAGCCGGGGTTTCCAGCCGAAGCAGGATGCCTCCAACGCCAGCAAGATCGTCTATACCGTCCGGGACGAAACCCTCCTGATCGAGGCGAAGCAGCGTGCGCTGGGGCTGCTCATCGACGAGACCGATTTCTTCACGGCAACCCATATCCGCATCGATTGGGGCGTGGACAGCTTCCCGCCGGGCGCCTCCTACGAGAAGGGCATCCGCAGCGACGCGATCATGGTCTATGTCTTCTTCGGCGACAAGAAAGTGTCGAGCGGTTCGATGCTGGTGCCGGACAGCCCCTACTTCATCGGGCTGATGCTCTGCGAGTCCGGCCGCACCGACTATCCTTATACCGGTCGCTACTTCAAGGCCGGCGGCCGCTATGTCTGCGTGAACCAGACTACGGCCGGGAAGCCGCTGGTGTCCGTCTTCCCCATCGCCGATGCGTTCAAGGAATATTTCGGCAAGAGCACGACACCGCCGGTCAGCGGCTTCGCCATCGCGATCGATACCGATGGCGCGAAGGGCAACGCGACGGCGAAGTCCTTCATCACCAAGATCGAGTTTCTGCGCTAGCCCCGCCAACCGGGTCGGCGGCCACCCGACATCAGTCGATCTCGTGCGCCGGCATCCGCGCGGCCGCGCCATGCGGTGCTGCGCGCAGATACTGGGCCGGCCACTCCATGCTGTGGCGAAGCTCGGCAGCCGCCCGCAACGGCCAGTAGGGTTCGCGCAAAAGCTCGCGGGCGAGGAGCACGATGTCGGCCTGCCCATTGCGGATGATCTGGTCGGCCTGGCTTGCCGCGGTGATCATGCCGACCGCCGCCGTCGCGATGTCCGCTTCGCGGCGGATACGCTCGGCAAAGGGCGTTTGATAACCGGGGCCGACCGGGATGGTGGCGCGTTCCAGGTTGCCGCCCGACGAACAATCGATGAGATCGACGCCGAACGCCTTCAGCCGACGGGCCAGCTCGACGGATTGATCCGGATCCCATCCGCCTTCCGTCCAGTCGGTCGCCGAGATGCGCACGAAGACCGGGCAGCGCTCTGGCACCGCTCTGCGCACCGCCGCCACGCTGTCGCAGAGAAAGCGGATGCGATTGTCGAACGAGCCGCCATAGGCGTCCGTCCGCCGGTTGCTGAGGGGTGAGAGGAACTCGTGGAAGAGATAGCCATGCGCGGCATGAATCTCGATCACCCGAAAGCCGGTTTCGAAGGCGCGCGCTGCAGCCGTCGCGAAGGCCTCCTGCAGGCCCGCGCTTTCCTCGGCGCCGAGCTCCCGCGGTATCGGATAGTCGCTGCTGAAAGGCAGGGCGCTCGGCGCAACCGGTTCCCAACCGCCGGCTTCCCTGGGGACGGCACCCTCCCCCGACCAGGGGCGGAACGTGCTCGCTTTCCGGCCGGCATGGGCGAGCTGGATGCCGGCGACGGCGCCCTGCGCATCGATGAAGCGGGTGACCCGCTCGAAGGGCGCGAAATGCGCCTCGCTCCACACGCCGAGGTCCTCCGGCGAAATCCTGCCTTCCGGCGTCACCGCCGCGGCCTCCGTGAAGACGAGCCCCGCCCCGCCGACCGCGCGGGTCCCCAGATGCACGAAATGCCAGTCGGTCGCGAGACCGTCCGCGCAGGAATACTGGCACATCGGGGAAACGCCGATGCGATTGGCGAAGGTGACGTCGCGCAGCCGGAACTCGCTGAAGAGATGGGGCATGAATCGCTCGCTGTGAAAGCCGGCGGATTCCGGTCGGCGAAACCGTCAGGCGATGCCGATCGGCATTACTTCAACAACCGTCAAAGGGGAGATGGCGCTCGCGCGATGGTTTCGATCAACCGCGCCCGTTCAGTTCCGCCAGCGAGCTGACCGTCACATTCAGATCGTTCACCAGACCGTTGGCGAGAGAATAGACCCAGCCATGCACGGAGACGGGCTGGCCGCGGCCCCAGGCGTCCTGCAGGAAAAGGTCCGAGGCGACGTTGCGCACCTGCCGGATGACGTTGAGCTCGCAGAGTCGGTCGAGCCGCGGGCCTCCCTGCGGCAATGCCTCGAGCTCCGCATGATGCTCGTTGCAGACCTCGCGGATCGGATGGAGCCAGTGATCGACGAGCCCGCGTCGCTTTCCGTCCACCGCCGCCTTCACGCCGCCGCAGCCATAGTGGCCGACGACCAGGATATGCTTCACCTTCAGCACAGCCACGGCGAATTGCAGCACCGACAGATAGTTGGCGTCCTGCGGCGGCGCGAGATTGGCCACGTTCCGATGGACGAAGAGTTCGCCCGGATCGAGGCCGACGATATCGTTCGCCGGCACGCGGCTGTCGGAGCAGCCGATCCAGAGATATTCCGGCGCCTGCTGGCGCACGAGGCGGCGGAAGAAATCGGCGTCGTCGGAGACCATTCGCTCCGCCCAGGCCCGATTATTGGCTTTCAAATGTCCCAGCATAGGCCATGCGCATAGCGCGAAGCGCCGAAAGTCACAAGCCTGCACCGTGTCCTAAGGCAATTCCGCCAGATTTTCGCGGGCGCGCCCGGCGCTCTCAGGCTTCGGTCGGCGAGATGCCCCTCTTGCAGGCGCTTACGATCTCCGCGGGGCGGCAGGGCTTGCTGAAGAAGTGGCTGTTGGGGACCCGGCGATCCTCATCCACGACATTCGCGGAGGCGAACATGACGGGCAAGGCGGGATCGATGCTCCGGAAGCGCTTTGCGAGATCCCAGCCGTCCATGGACCCGGGCAGCCTGACGTCGGTGACGAGCGCATCGATATGACCGGTCCGCTCGAGAATGGAGAGCGCCGACACGCCGTCGGCGGCCTCCAGCACCCTCCAGCCCGCGGACTCGAATTCGCGCGCGATTTCGGCGCGGATCAGCCATTCGTCCTCGACCACGAGAACCACGAGGGCGGAATCTTGGGACGCCATGCGGTTGTAAGGTTCCCTAAAAGGCTTCCAGCAAGTTGGCAGCGCCGAATTCGGATAGGCTTCGGAGGGACAATGTTTCCCATGATCGGGGCGTTCCTGCCCCGAGGGCGATTTCCGGGAGATCGGGCCGCCAGCCCTTGAAATGGGCCGCGCTTCAGGAGGCGGCGACATTCTCGACGGTGGCGGAAGAGCGCGCCGGACGGCCGAGCGTCACGCGCAAGCGATGGGTGGCGCCATCGTCGAGCAGCGGTACCGACCAGGGGGCGGAAGGCAACGCCTCGCCGTCGAACTCGGCAACGCCAGAATCCGTATTCCCGGGGTTTTCGACGAGAATTTCGTATGTCGCCGAACGGAAGCGCAGCGTCATCTCGTAGCCCGGCCACGATGCGGGAATCGCGGGCTCGAGCGTGAAATGATCGCCCTTGAGGCGGAGACCGAGCACGCCTTCGATCCCCGCCCGGTGCATCCAGCCCGCCGACCCGGTGTACCAGGTCCAGCCGCCGCGTCCGACATGCGACGGCGCGGCGTAAATGTCCGCGGCCACGACATAGGGCTCGACCTTGTAGCGCTGCAGATCGGCCGGCGTGCGGGCATGGTTGATGGGATTCAGCATCGCGAGGAGCCCCGCCGCCTTGTCGCCCTCGCCCAGCGCCGCCCAGGCCAGCACCGACCAGAGGCCGGCATGGGTATATTGCCCGCCATTCTCGCGAATGCCCGGCGGATAGCCCCGGATGTAGCCGGGATCATGCGCGGTCTTGTCGAAGGGCGGCGCGAAGAGCAGGGCGAGCGCATCCTCGCGGCGCACAAGTTCGCGCTCGGCGGCCTGCATGGCCGCCATTGCGCGCTTGTTGTCGCCGGCGCCGGAGAGCACGGCCCAGGATTGCGCGATCGAATCGATCCTGCATTCGTCGTTCGCGGCGGAGCCGAGCGGCGTGCCGTCGTCGTACCACGCCCGCTTGTACCAGTCGCCGTCCCACGCCTCGCGCTCGATCGATCGCTGCAGCGCCTTCGCATGGTCGCGCCACCGGGCGGTGCGAGACGCTTCGCCACGAACCTCGGCGATCGGCGCAAATTTCATGAGCGTTGCGTAGAGCAGCCAGCCGAGCCACACGCTTTCGCCCCGCCCCTTCTCGCCCACCCGGTTCATCCCGTCGTTCCAGTCGCCCCCGCCGATCAGCGGCAATCCATGCGGGCCCACCGCGAGGCTCTGGTCGAGGGCGCGCGCGCAATGCTCGAAAAGACTCGCCGTTTCGTCGGAAACCTTGGGCTGGAAGAAGCTGTCATGCTCATCCGCCGCAAGCCGCTGCCCCTCGAGGAACGGAACCTGCTCGTCGAGCACTGCGCTGTCGCCCGTGGCCTCGACATAGAGGGCGGCCGCATAGCCGAGCCAGGCGCGATCGTCGGAGATCCGCGTCCGAACGCCCTGCCCGGAATGGGGCAGCCACCAGTGCTGCACGTCGCCCTCGAGGAACTGGCGCGAGGCCGCCCGCAGGAGATGCTCGCGCGTCATCGCCGGCCGCGCGAAGGTGATCGACATGCAATCCTGAAGCTGGTCGCGGAAGCCGTAGGCGCCGCTCGCCTGATAGAAGCCGGATCGGCTCCAGAGCCGGCAGACGAGCGTCTGATAGAGCAGCCAGCCGTTCAGCATGATGTCGAGCGCGCGGTCGGGCGTCCGTACTTCGATCATGCCGAGGAAATCGTCCCAATGGCGCGCGACCGCGGTTCGGATCTCGTCCAGGTCGGTCGCGCGATATTTGGCGACAAGCGCCCGGGCCGCCGCCTCGCTCTCGGCCTCGCCCAGGAAATGGACGATTTCGACCGTTTCGTTCGGCGCCAGATCGATGACGGTGCGCAACGCGGCGCAGGGATCGAGCCCCGCTCCCACTCTTTTGGAGAGCGCGCGTCCTTCGGCGAGCGCGGCCGGATTCGACAGGCTTCCATTGCGGCCGATGAACTCGCGCCGATCGCCGGTCCAATCGCTCTGCCGGCCGGCCATGTCCGAGAATGCGACACGCGAGCCGAAAGCCGGATTCCAGCGGTTGCGCGCGAAGAGCGCGCCGGTTTCGGTATCGATCTCCGTCGTCACGAACGGCGCCGATGCGCCGCGCGAGGCGCCCAGCACCCACTCCGCATAGGCCGTGACGGCGATGCGCCGATGGCGGCTGGCGCCGTTGCGAAAGCGAAGCCGGGAGATCTTTATCGGGTCCGTCAACGGCACCAAGAGCAGCAGCTCCGACTGGATCTCGTGCCCGATATGCTCCAGCCGGCTATAGCCATACCCGTGCCGCGCGACATAGGTCGCGCCCGGCTCGCGGATCGGCGTCGCGGTCGGCGTCCAGGTCTCCCCGCTCTCCTCGTCCCGCAGATAGAAGACCTCGCCGGGCCGGTCCGTTACGGGGTCGTTCGACCAGGGCGTGAGCTGGTTCTCGCGACCGTTTCGGGACCAGCTATAACCGCCTCCGCCGGCCGACACCTGGAAGCCGAACGTGGGATTGGCGATCACATTGCACCAGGGCGCCGGTGTGGTCTGCCCCGGCCGGAGCACCGTCACGTAGTCGCGGCCCTCCGCATCGAAGCCGCCGAGACCGTTATAGAATTCGAGCTCCGGCACCGTCGGGACCAAGGCGGGCGCCGGTGGCGGCGCGGCACGGCGCGGCGCCGGCCCGAAGCTTGCGTCCCGTCCCACGGCGCGGTCGAGCTGATCGGAGATCCGTCCGCGCTGCGCGACCAGCACCACCCGCGCGATCGAAAGCAGCAGGGAGCGCGCCTCGTCCGGAATGAGATCCGCCCGCAGCACGAAGACGCGTCCCGCCGGTCCGTTATCCTCGACCTGAGCGCGCGTTTGCCCCGTGCGCACCATGCCCTCGATGGCGATCTGTAGATCCTGGACATAGGAGGCGGCGCGCTCGTTCAGGATCACGAGATCCACGGCGAAACGCTTCAGGCGCCAGTACTCATGCGCGAGCAGCACCTGGCGCAGCGCACCGAGATCCTCCGTGTCGGAAATCCGCTGCAGCAGGATCGGCAGATCGCCGGAAATGCCGTGTGGCCAGAGGCCGGGCTGGCCGCCGGCGCCGCGGCGAATCGTGTCGGATGCCGGCCGCATGGCGGGCGTCGCATAGAGCAGATGTCCCGCGAGGCTCTGGAAGGACGCGGCTTCGCCGGAATCGATCTTGAGATGGTGTAGCTGCACCTGCGCCTGGGTCCAGGCGAGGGTTGCCGCGCGCTCAAACGCCGCAACGTCGCGATGCTTGTCGATGAGGTCGAGCAGCGCCTCGCGGGAGGAAGCCACGAGCGTCCAGAAGACGACGCGCGCGATGGCACCCGGCCGCACGCGCACCCGCCGACGCAGCGCAAAGATCGGATCGAGCACCGTCCCGGTCGTGTTGGAGAGCGGCTTCCCCTCCAGCACGGCATTCGGCGCGCGCGGGCCGTTCTCGCGCCCGAGGAAACGCGCGCGGTCGGTCTCGATCTCCAGCTCGCCGATGGCTTCGCCATCGACGATGGCGAGTTGCCCGGCCCATATCTCCGGCTCGCTCGGCGAGCGCCGGCGGCGCGTCGCCACCACGGCCTCCAGCTCCGGCAGATACTCGGTTTCGACGAAAAGCTTCGAGAAGGCCGGATGTGCGACATCGGACGCCTGCGGCGCCAGCGCCAGCTCGGCATAGGAAGTGATGTCGATTTCCTGCGCACGGACGCCGGCGTTGGCGATCGAAACGCGCCGGACCTCGCCGTCGGTTTCCTGCGACACCAGCACCTCGAGCGAGGTTACCAGCGCCCCGTCGCGACGCACGATCTCGGCGCGGTCCTCGTTGAAGGCGGCCTCGTAGTCGTCGGCCTCTGCGCCGATCGGCTGATATCCCGCCGACCAGACGGCGCCGCTCCGGATATCGCGGAGATAGAGATAGCTGCCCCAATCGTCGCAAGTCGCATCCTCGCGCCAGCGCGTGACCGCAATGTCCCGCCAGCGGCTGTAGCCGGAACCCGCCGAGGTCAGCATCAGCGAATAGCGTCCGTTCGAGAGGAGATGCGTCGCCGGTGCGGGATCGTGCGCGGAGGTATAGCGTCGCCCGCCCGGCGGCTCGACCGCATGGATCTTCGCGGCTGCCGCGCCCTCCGTGACCCAGGGCCGCACGACGGCCACGTCCCGCGGCGTGCGTTCCTGGAGAAGGAGTTCGGTCGCCCGCACCATCGGCTCTTCATGGAATCGCGAGCGCACCTCCCCTTCGAGGAGCGCATTGGCGATGGCGACGATCGTCATGCCCTGGTGATGCGCCATATAGGCGCGCACGATCGCGACGTTTTCCCCTTCGGGCAGCCGCGTCGAGGTGAAATCCAGCGCCTCATAGAATCCATAGCGCCCGCGTGCGCCAAGCTTCGCCAGTCGCTCGAGATTGGTGGCCGCCGCCGGCGGATCGACCATCGAGGCCAGTGCCGTCGCATACGGCGAGACGACGAAGTTTTCGCCCAGTCCCCGCTTCATGCCGAGCGACGGGATGCCGAAGTTGGAATACTGATAGGTGTATTCGAGGTCGCGCGCGTTATAGGCGGACTCCGATATCCCCCAGGGAACGCCCGCCTCCGTCGCATAGTCGATTTGCTTGCGCACGGCGAGGCGGTTGGTCTGCTGAATGAGGCTGCCGGTCGGCGCGCGCATGACGAGCGACGGCATCAGATACTCGAACATCGATCCCGACCAGGAGATCAGCGCCGCACCGCTGGCGATCGGCGTGACCGTCCGGCCCAGATGGAACCAGTGGCGCGCCTCGACGTCGCCCTTCGCAATGGCGATGAAACTCGCGAGCCGCGCCTCGGAAGCGAGCAGGTCGTAGCAGCTCGGGTCGAGCGTGCCCTCCGGAACCAGATAGCCGATCGAGAGCAGCTTGCGGTCCCGATCGAGCAGGAAGCCGAACTCCATGCCGAGCGCCGTCGCCCGCGCCCGTTCCTCGAGAGCGACGAGCCGCCCCAAGAGCTGCACCTGGCGATTCGCACTCTCCTGCCGGTCATGTCGATGGTCTTCGATCGTCCGTCGCGCCGCCTCTGCCCAGAACAGGAGATCCGCGCCGGCTTCCTCCGGGCGTTCGGCGCCGAAGTTCCGTGCCTTCTCGACGAGGACATCGGCAGCCGCAGCAAGCGCCGAAAGCGGCAGGGCGGCCGCCTCGCCTTCCCGCGGCAGCCGCCGGAGCTGGTCGCGCAGCCCGACCAGGGCATCCTCCAGCGGCAGCCAGAGCTGCTGCCGGCTGCCCTGGCGCAGGCGATTCGCCTCGCGGCGCGCGAGCTCGAGGGCGTCGCCGATACCGCCGGCGATCCTCGCGTCGGCGACCGCCTTTTCGCGCCACTCACGGCAGGCATTGGCGAGCGCGATGAGATGCCCAGCCAGGTTGCCGCTATCCACCGACGAGATGTAAGCCGGGTCGAGGGGACGCAGATCCTGCGTGTCGTACCAGTTGAAGAAATGCCCGCGGAAACGCTTGAGGCGATCCATCGTTTCGAAGGTCGCCTCCATCCGCTCGATCGCATCGAGCGTCCCGATCCAGCCGAAATCCCGTGCGCTCACGGTCGAGAGAAGATAGAGGCCGATATTGGTCGGCGAGGTGCGGTGCGCGAGGACGGGTTTCGGATCCTCCTGGAAATTGTCCGGCGGCAACATGTTGTCGGCCGGCGTGACGAAACTCTCGAAGAAACGCCAGGTCCTGCGGGCGACCAGCCGCAACGCCTCCGCATCCGCCGGCAAGACGGGAGGCTCGCCAGTGTCGAGCGGCGACAGACTGCTCCAGCGCGCGATCGCGGGCGAAAGGCTCCAGAGCAGCGCGAAGGGCAGCGCAACAGCCCAGCTTCGGCTTTCGGAAAGCAGCGACAGCAGAAAAGCAGCGACGCAGATGAGAACTGCACCGAACATTCGTCGATAGAAGCTCCCGAGATCACGGCCGAGCCCGAGAGAGGCCTGCGCCGCAGGGACCCATTCGAGGAGATGCCGGCGCGACACGAACAGGCGATAGAGCGTACGCAGCACCGCATCTCCCATCAGCCAGGCTTGATGGGCGAGGAAGGTGATGATGAGGCCCCAAAGCGTGAAAGCGGTGCGGATATCGCCGCCGAGCGTGCGCATGTAGCGCTGGAGCGGTACCCCGGGCCGGCGAGACGCCATCGCATTCACGACCGGGATAAAGGTCGGCAGGCCGATCGTCGCCAGAATGAAGCCGGTCCAGGTCAGCGCCATCGGCACCGACAGCATCCAGCCGGCGACCAGGCAGGCGACGGCGGCAGGCGCCGAAAAGGTGCGCCGAAGATTGTCCAGCATCTTCCAACGCCCGATCGCGGGCATCCGATTCCTGACGGGATC
>CADEFF010000062.1:0-1655 GCA_902826565.1 uncultured Rhodospirillaceae bacterium
TGGCCCATCTTGCGGCCGGGCCGCGCCTCGGCCTTGCCGTAGAGATGCAGCTTGGCGCCGGGTTCCGCCAGGATCTCGCGCCAGGCCTCGACCTCGTCCCCGAGCAGGTTCTTCATCACCGCGTCGGAATGGCGTTCGACCGAGCCGAGCGGCAGGCCGCAGACCGCGCGCACGAACTGCTCGAACTGGCTCGTCACGGCGCCGTCGATCGACCAGTGGCCGGAATTATGCGGCCGCGGCGCCAGCTCGTTCACCAGCACCTCGCCCGCCTGCGTCACGAACATCTCGACCGCCACCAGCCCGACGAGCTCGAGCTCGGTCGCGATATGCTGCCCGATCGCCTCGGCGCGCATGGCGATCTCCGGCAACACGCGCGCCGGCACGATGGTGGTGTCGAGGATGTGGTTGCGATGCTGGTTCTCGACCGGCGGATAGCAGGCGACGCCGCCATCGATCGTCCGTGCCACGATGACGGAGATCTCGGAGCGGAAATCGACATAGCCTTCGAGGATGCCGACCGGTGCGCCCATCGCGCTCCAGGCCTCCTCGAGCCTGGTCTCCGGGCCGATCGGCACCTGCCCTTTGCCGTCATAGCCGAACCGCGCCGATTTGAGGATAGAGGGGCGCCCGATCTCGCGCACCGCCCGCTCCAGCCCCTCGGCCCGCGCCACCTCCATGTAGCGCGTGGTCGGCACCTTGATCGAGGCGAGAAAATCCTTCTCGCGCAGCCGGTCCTGGCAGATATGGAGCACGCCCGGCCGCGGTCGAGTCGGTTTCAGCGCCGCCAGCGTCTCGGCCGTGGCGCTCGGCACGTTCTCGAACTCGAAGGTGACGACGTCGACGGCCGCGGCGAAGCGGGCGAGGGCGGCACGGTCGTCATAGGGCGCGATGGTCGCGGCGGTGGCGACGGCGGTGGCCGGGTTGTCGCCGGGCGGCGCATAGATGTGGGTCTTGTAGCCGAGGCGGGCGGCGGCGAGAGCGCTCATGCGGCCGAGCTGCCCGCCGCCCAGGATCCCGATCGTGGCGCCGGGCGGGATGAGCTGTCCCCGGTCGGCGGTCATTTGCGGCGCGTCGCGACGGCTTTGGGCGTTTCCGCCACCGCCGCCGTATTGGCGCTCCGCCACGCCTGGAGACGCTTCGCCACGGCAGCGTCGCCTAGGGCCACGATGGCGGCGGCGAGCACGGCGGCGTTGATCGCGCCCGGCTTGCCGATGGCAAGCGTGCCGACCGGCACGCCCGCCGGCATCTGCACGATCGAGAGCAGGCTGTCGAGTCCGTCGAGCGAGCGGCTTTCGACCGGCACGCCCAGCACCGGCAAGGTGGTCAGCGCCGCGGTCATGCCCGGCAGATGCGCCGCACCCCCGGCGCCCGCGATGATCGCCTTGAGACCGCGCGCCCGCGCGCCTTCGGCATAGGCGTAAAGCCGCTTCGGGGTGCGATGGGCGGAAACGATACGGGTCTCGTGCGCCACGCCCAGCGCCTTCAGCGTGTCGGCCGCGTGACGCATGGTTTCCCAGTCGCTTTGGCTGCCCATGATGATTCCGATGACGGGCGCCGCCTTGGCCATGCCGACCGGTCCTTCCCTCATGCCGCGGATTGCCGGCCGCCCCCCGGCCGGGCGGCCATTATAGGTAGGGGCGGGGGCGGCGCAAGTT
>CADEFF010000062.1:1755-23658 GCA_902826565.1 uncultured Rhodospirillaceae bacterium
CTGGAGCGGCAGGTCGACGAGGACACGCTCCTTCCGCTGCCCAACCGACGCGCCTTCGTGCGCGAGCTCGCCCGCTCGACCGCCTATGCCGAGCGCTATGGCATGGGCGGCGCCATTCTCTATTTCGACGTGAACGAGCTGAAGCCGATCAACGACCGCTTCGGCCATGCGGCGGGCGATGCGGCGCTGGCGCGCGTGGCCGGGGTGCTCAGCGACAATCTGCGCGGCTCGGATTTCGTTGCGCGGCTGGGCGGCGACGAGTTCGGTGTCATCATGCCCCAGATCGGCGTGCCGCAGGCTCTGGAGAAGGCGGAGCAGCTCGCCGCGAAGATCGGCACCGCGCCGCTGCTCTGGGACGGCTATCCGATCCGGCTTTCGGTCGCCTATGGGGCGCACGGGTTCCAGCCGCGCCAGGACCCCGACGCGGCGATCGCCGCCGCCGACCGCGCGATGTATCGGCAGAAGCGCCGGAACGCGAGCTGACCGCTTCCCGGCCGGCTGCCCGGAATTTCGCTCGCGGCCGAACGATCCGCGACGAGGCGGGACAATGACCGGAAAATTGCCCGGCCCGGGATTTCGCACGCGGCGGGAGATGGCCTCGCCAAACCCGCTCAGGCGATGATGTCCGGAAGCAGCTTGCTTTCGAGCCGCGTCATCTGATCCTTGAGCGCGAGCTTCCGCTTCTTCAATCGCTGGATCTGGAGCTGGTTGAACGGGGTCGCCTCGGCCAGCCGCGCGATCACGTCGTCGAGGTCGCGATGCTCGCTGCGCAGCTCCTCGAGCCGCCGACGCAGGTCCTCCTGGCCCATCATCCCGCTCTCATGGCCGAAATCGTTCATTCCCGATTATAGTCCGGACGCCCGGGACCCGTCACCGCCGCTTGCGGCCTGCGGGGTATTTCCCGACACTGCGGCGGCAACGATCGGGTGATCCCATGGCGGCGATCCGGCGCATCGGCATCCTGACGAGCGGCGGCGATTGTGCGGGGCTGAATGCGGCTATCCGCGCCGTGGTGCTGCGCGCCGAGCATTACGGCTGGGACGTGATCGGCATCCGCAACGGCAATGCGGGGCTTTTCGCCCGCCCGGTCGAGCATCTGAAGCTCGACCATCGCAACGCCTCGGGCCTGCTGCTGCGGCTCGGCGGCACCATCCTCGGGACCACCAACAAGGGCAACCCGTTCGCCTATCCGATGCCGGACGGCAGCCTGCTCGACCGCTCCGGGGAGGTACTCGAGGGCTATCGCGAGCTCGGTCTCGACGCGCTTATCGTGGTGGGCGGCGACGGCTCGCTCGAGATCTTCCGGCGGCTCGCGACCCAGGGCGACATCCCCATGGTGGCGATCCCGAAAACCATCGACAACGACATCGGCCTGACCGAGGTCGCGATCGGCCATGCCACGGCGGTTTCCACCGCGACCGAGGCGCTCGACCGGCTGCAGCCGACGGCGGCCAGCCACAACCGCGTCATGGTGCTGGAGGTGATGGGGCGCGACGCGGGACATATCGCGCTGTCGACCGGCATCGCCGGCGGCGCCGACGTGATCCTGATCCCGGAAATCCCCTATCGCCTCGCCCATGTCGCGGCGAAGATCGAGGCGGTACGGAAGGAAGGGCGCAATTTCGCGCTCATCGTGGTGGCGGAAGCCGTCGAAACCGAGAAAGGCGACAAGGTGCTTCAGGCGCAGAGCAGCGGCCAGCAGACCACCCTCGGCGGCATCGGCCATTATATCGCCGATCGCCTCGCCGAGCTCACCGACGCCGAGACGCGCGTGACCGTGCTCGGCCATGTGCAGCGCGGCGGGCAGCCGAGCGCGCGCGACCGCATCATGGCCTCGGCCTTCGGCGTCCATGCGGTCGACCTGATCGCGGCCGGCCGCTTCGACCGCATGGTGGCCTGGGGCAGCCGCGAAGTGACGGACATCCCGATCGCCCAGGCGATCGCCCGCCCGCATGTCGTCGATCCGCAGGACACGCTCGTGCGCACCGCGCGCGGCCTCGGCATCTCGTTCGGCGACAGAGCGGCCTGAAGCACCGCGAAGGAGGCGGCACCCAAGCGATGAGCGACACCGGCAAGGCATTCTGGGATTTCACGCTGAAGCTCTATGGCAAGCCGGGCGTGTCGCCGGCCCTCATCGGGCTGCAGGACCGACTCGGCGCCGACGTGAACCTGCTGCTCTTCTGCTGCTGGGCGGCGACGCACGAAACCGAGCTCGCGGACGGCGACCTCGCCGCCGCGGATCGCGCGGTCGGCGGCTGGCGCGAGCGGGTGGTGGAGCCGCTCCGCGGCATCCGCAACCGGATCAAGGCGGGGATTCCGGGCGGCGTGCCGACCGACGGCGCCATGGCGTTCCGCAAGCGGGTACTGGAGCTCGAGATCGCCGGCGAGGAGATCGCCCAGCATGCGATCGCGGCGGCACTGCCGGGCGGCAAGGCGGAAGGCGCGCCCAGCGCCACGGCACGCCGCAATCTCGGCCGTTACCTCGCACGTCTCGCGAAGCCGGCCGGCGCCGAGGACCGCCAGGCGGTCGATGCGGTGGTGACGGCCTGCTTCGGGTAGGCGGGCCGCTCAGCAGCCCGGCAGCGCGCGCTCGATCTCCTCGGCCCTCGCGATGCGCCGCGGTCGGTGACGAAACCAGACCCAGGGGCCGAGCAGGGCGAGCAGGATGAGCGCGAGGGCGAGCGCGCCGAGGCCGATCCTCCAGTCGTCTCCGGTGACGGCGAGATACAGCATGAACCCCGCCGCCGCGAGCGACAGGGCGCCGAAAGCGCCGATGGCGAAAATCGGCACGAACCAGCCGGAGCCGATCTCGATCGGCAGATCGGGCCTTTCCTGCATCAGCCGCGGCACGGCGGCGCGCACGAAGCGTCCGTAGGCACGGCGATCCTCGTTGCCGCCGAAGGCCAGGGTTCCTCGCTCCGCGACCCGCCAGAGGCGCAGCAGCAGGACGGTCCCGTATTTCGTTTCCTCGAAACCGACGCGCATCCGGGCGATCCGGGCGAACGGCAACGTCACGCGGCCGGACTCTCCGCCTGCGATCTCGAAGCCGCCCGGGACGAGCCGGACGATGCAGGTCCGTCCGGCAACGCCGAGCTGCCGCTTCGCGCGTTTCGAAAGCGCCGCCGGAAAGCCGATATCGGCGGTGGCGGATGCCGCGTCGGCCGGCATTCCGGCCCCGGCTTAGTCTTCCATCGGGCGGCGCCGGCGCCCGGAAGGCGGTCCCTGCCACCGCCTGACGCCGCCGGTATCGAGGCCGAAGAGATCGGCGAGCCGTCCGACCGTGTGATCGACCATCGCCTCGATGCTCTCCGGACGCGCATAGAAGGCCGGCACAGGCGGTGCCACGACCGCGCCCATCTCGGACAGCGCGAGAAGGCTCCGGAGGTGGCCCGTATGGAGCGGGGTCTCGCGGAGCGCCAGCACCAGCCGGCGACGCTCCTTCAGCGTCACGTCGGCGGCACGGCTGAGCAGGTTCGAGGTCACGCCCGTCGCGATCTCGCCCATCGTCTTGATGGAGCAGGGCGCGATCACCATGCCGAGCGTCGGGAAGGATCCGCTCGCGATCGGCGCGCCGAGATCGCCGATGGCGTAGGTCGCATCCGCGAGCGCGCGCACCTCTGGAATCTTGAGATCGGTCTCGTAGGCGATGGTGAGCTCGGCGGCGCGCGAGATCACCAGATGGGTCTCGACCGGAAGCGGCTTCAACGCCTTCAGCAGCCGGATGCCGTAGACGGCGCCGGACGCCCCGCTGATCCCCACGACGAGTCGCGGCATGGCGCCCGACTCGGCAGGATTCCGCGGTTTCAACGGCGATCGGCGGGGCATGTCGAGTCTCGTTTACAGGGTGCGGCCAACGGCGCTAGCATCCTTGTCGTAGACGTCCTGCGACTTGTCAAAGGAGGTTACCGCATGGCCACGACGGAGCATGTCGACTCCCTGAAAGCCAAACATGCCGACTTGGATCGCCTGATCGCCGAGGAAGAAGGCCGGCCCCACCCCGACGACGCCAGGATCACCGAACTTAAGCGCCAGAAGCTCCGGATCAAGGACGAAATCGTCCAGCTAATTCCTCACTGACGACGCCCTGACGCGTCGATCCGTAGAGCCTCGGATGCCCTTCCGGCCGGTGTGCCGGACAGGGACCGGTTTCGTGCAACCCCGAACCTCGCGACAACCCCGTTGACGGCGGCGCCCTCATGCCGGCCGCCGCTTCGCCTTGGTCGACGTCAGCGCCGTCGGTTCGGCCGGGCAGTGACCGTCGCCGGCATGGCGGCGCTGGGCTCGCCGCGATCGGCCTGCGCCTCCGCGAAGATCCAGTCGCGGAAGGCGCGGACGGCCGGTCGCGACAGCGCGCCTTTCGGATAGACGAAATAATAGGCGAAGCCGCCGAGGCTGGTGTCGAAGGGCGCCACCAGCCGTTTCGCCGCGAGCTCGTCCGCCACCAGCTCGCGGCCGGTAAGGGCGATGCCCTGGCCCTTGATGGCGGCCTCGAGCCGCACGTTGGTGTCGTCGATGAAGAGCTGCTTGCGCGGCTTGAGGTCGGGCACGCCGGCGGCCGAGAGCCAGCGTCGCCAGTTCTCGTCGGTTTCCTCATGCAGCAGCGTGTGCCAGCGGAGCGCCCAGGGCGAGTTGAGCGGGTAGGGCCCCTGCAGCAGGTCCGGGCTGCAGACGGCGGTCAGGTCGCAGGGCAGCAGCCGCTCGGTCTCGACGCCCGGCCAGCCGCCGTCGCCCCACCAGATCGCCACGTCGATCTCCTCGCCGCGGAAGCTCGCCGGCCGGGTGGTGTGGTGGAGGCGAAGCGCGATCTGCGGCCAGGCCTGCCAGAAGCGGGCGAGGCGGGGTGCCAGCCACTTGGCCGCGAAATAGGGGCGCAGGCTCACCAGGAGCGCCCCGCCGCTTCGGGCCGCGCCCAGCCCTTCGACCGTCTGCAGGATGGAATCGAAGGCGTCGCTGAGGACCGGCAGCAGCGCGCGGCCCGCCTCGGTCAGCTTCACGCCGCGGGCCGATCGCTCGAACAGCGGCAGATGCAGATGCGCCTCGAGCTGTTTCACCTGATGGCTGATGGCGGCCTGGGTCACATGCAGCTCGTCCGCCGCACGCTTGAAGCTGAGATGCCGGGCGGCCGCCTCGAAGGCGCGCAGCGCGTTCAGGGGAGGGAGGCGGGTCATCGGATAAGGGCATGCGCGCGAAACATGGAAGCTCCAGCGGGTCCGCTCAGGACCGGACTTTAGCTATTCTAATGACCCACGCAGGATTAATCATTTGCGCAAGGAGAGCCGGAAGTCCCAACTGGGGCCGTAGCGCCCTGACGCCGTTGCGGAATCCGGAACGGCCGGGGCAGCCCGGCCGGTTTCCTGCCGGCTCCCGTCCTCCAGCCCGGTCGCCAAGCGAGGTAATGAGCCCATGAACGAGACTGCAGATCTGGACATCGCCCGCTTCCGGACCGGGCTCTATTCCGAGGTCATGCGAGGGCTCCCGCGCGAGGCCTATCTCAGCGACGAGTTCATGCGCCGTGAGAACGAGCGGCTGTTCGCCCGGCGCTGGGTCTTCGCGGCCTTCGCCCACGAGCTGGCCGAGCCCGGCGATCTGCAGCCCGTCACGGTCGGCGGCCAGCCGCTGGTGCTGATCCGCGGGCGCGACGGCGTGCTGCGCGGCTTTCACAATGCCTGCGCGCATCGCGGCGCGAAGCTCTTCAACGAGCCGGCCTGCGCGAAGCGCACGCTCACCTGCCCCTACCACGCCTGGACCTACGACCTCGAAGGCAAGCTGCTGGCCGCACCCAATTTCGGCGGCTGGCGCCAGGACGTCCGGGGCTTCGACAAAAGCGCGCACGGGCTCAAGCCCGTATCGCTCGGCATTTTCCATGACTGGGTCTTCGTCAATATCGACGGCGAGGCGGAGCCCTTCGAGGCGTTCCTCCGGCCGCTGAAGGAGGCGCTGGAAGGCACCGATTTCGGCAGGCTGCGTCCGGTCGCCAGGATCGATCTCGGCGTGGTCGAGGCCAACTGGAAGTTCCTGATGGAGAACTTCATCGAGCCCTACCACGTGCCGGTGGTGCATCACAGCACGACCGAGCAGCCGCTCGACGACCACTATCCGATCGTCAACGGCGCCTGCATCGGCAGCGCCGTGGACATCCCGGCGGACCGCGTCGGACGCGCAGGCACGCTTGCCGTGAGCTCTCGCTACCTCACGCTCTTCCCGACCTTCGTGCTCGGCGTCTATGTGCCGGACGAGGTCGGGGTGCATCTCAACATCCCGCTGTCGCCGGGCCGCACGCAGCAATATCGCGTCATCTACCAGATGGCGGGCGAGCCCTGGAACGAGGCGAAGATCGCCGCTCAGCGCCGGCTTTGGTACGACGTCCACAAGGAAGACCATGCGATGGTCGAACGGCTGCAGGCCGGCCGCGCCTCGACCGCGACCGCGACCGGCGGCGTGCTTTCGCCCTGCTGGGAGACCAGCCTCTACGAGTTCCAGCGGCTGGTGCGCGAAAGCGTTGCGTGAGCGGGCGCCCTCGGGTAATGCAGACCATTGCAGGCCGCCGGCCTCTCCCGGGCCGCGGCTGCCCGTCAGGCTCCCGGGGAAAGTGACATCGCCATGAACCTCGCCACGACCGACCAGAAGACGAACTACCGGCTGCTGCATTCCATGATCCGCGTGCGCGATCTCGATCGCTCGATCGATTTCTACACGCGCCTCTTCGGCATGAAGCTGCTGCGCCGCACCGATTACCCGACGAACAAGTTCACCAACGTCTTCGTCGGCTATGGCGACGAGCGCACCAACACGGTCATCGAGCTCACCCACAACTGGGACCGCGAGGAGCCGTACGAGCATGGCGGCGCCTTCGGCCATTTGGCCTTCGCCGTGCCGGACGTCTATCGCGCCTGCGAGCAGCTCGCGGCCGAAGGCGTGAAGATCACGCGGCCGGCGGGCCCGATGAAGGACAGCGACCTTCACATCGCCTTCGTCGAGGATCCGGACGGCTACAAGATCGAGCTGATCCAGCAGGCCTGACGCGGACCCGGTCTCCCTTCGAACGGGAGGGGAAGGAAGCAGCCGGCCGCGATCGATCGCTCCGTCCTGCTTGCGGGGCGGGCGAGCGCGCCGCTGTGCGCCATCGGACAGCGTCCGGCGCGTCGCCGATCGGGCGCCGCGCGAGCGGAAATGCGTCCACGCCTCGAAACGCGATCGGGCAGGTGCGGCCTTTCGACTCCGTCTCTTGAAAATCGATTCATGCGGTCCCTATTGAGAGAACAAGGCTCCGGCAGTCGGCGGCGGTGGAAGCGATGCTGAAGATGTTCTGCAAAAGACGATCGCGATGGAACGGACCTCGACTGCAGCGGATCAGCACGCGCGCAGACCCGTTCGCCCCTGCCTCGGACTGAGGAAGAATCGCCTTCGCTCGGTCCCCGCTGCGGGCAGGGGCTCCTACTCACTCGAATCGGAATAGCCGGCCGTTATCGCGCCCGGCCCGCTGCATCGGAGGCGATCCTCGAAAGAGGCCGGCTCCGGGCGGCAAGGGGAGGGCTGTTGCCTCGCGCGATCGGCGGCTCACGGGATGTCGCAGGGCGGGCGCCATCCATCCGGCGGCAAGTCGGATGTGGACCAGGCCGGACTTGAACAAGGCCAGCGAAGGAACCAGGGAATGCTTCATAGAGAATTGATCGGCGACGATAATCAGCCGGAAATCACGATCACCAAGGCGAATCTGGGAAGGCTCGACGTCATGCTGGCGAGCCACGCGCCGATCCGATCCTGGCGGGCGGTCGAGCATCTGCTGCAGGAGCTGAAGCGGGCCGCCGTCGTCACGGATGACGAGACGCCGGCCGACGTGGTGACCATGCATTCCCGCGTCGAGTTTTTCGACGGGGACAGCCCGATGGCGAGAGTGGCGACGCTTGTCTATCCGGGCGAATCGGCGATCTACGAGGATGCGCTCTCCGTCGTCACGCCGGTCGGGGTTGCCCTCCTCGGTCTGTCGGCCGGGCAGTCCATGTCCTATCCCGGCCCGGACGGCAGGTCGCGGAAGATCCGGGTGGCGAATATTCTCTATCAGCCGGAGGCGACAAAGCGGATCCGGGCCTGACGGTTCGGGAGTCGTCGCTCTCCAGGACGGGCGCGGCCCGCTCGCGGCCTTTTGGCGTTGCGATACGCCTTCGTCCCGTCGCTCCCGCTCTCGAGGCGGGAGCGATAGGGGAGCAGGTGCGCGCGAAAGCTCCGCATCGGGTCGCCGCCGTCGGCTGTTGCCTCGTGGGCCGGGAGCGGGCAAGAAGGAGCTTCCTTCCGGCCATCGAGGCTTTCCCGATGCTGCTGCATCTCCAGACCTGGCCCGACATCGACGCCTATCTGACGAAGAGCCAGGCCATTCTCATGCCGATCGGCTCGACCGAGCAGCATGGGCCGAACGGCCTCATCGGCACCGATGCGATCTGCGCCGAAGCGGTGGCGAAGGGTGTGGGCGAGAAGCTCGGCCTGCTGGTGGCGCCGACCATCGCGGTCGGCATGGCGCAGCATCACCTCGCCTTTTCCGGCTCGATCTCGCTCCGGCCCTCGACCCTCATCGCCGTCATCCGCGACAACGTGCTGTCGCTCGCGCGGCACGGCTTCCGCGACTTCTATTTCATCAACGGCCATGGCGGGAACATCGCCACGATCACCGCGGCCTTCTCCGAGATCCATGCGGAGACGAGCTTCGGCAAGCCCGGCAACGAAAGCGGCCTGCGGCTGAAGCTGCGCAACTGGTGGGAGGCGCCCGGCGTCGGCCCGCTCTCCCGCGAGCTCTTCCCCGGCGCCGAGGGGCATCACGCCACCCCTTCCGAGGTGTCGCTCACCTGGGCGATCCATCCGGAAGCGGCGCGGCCCATGAAGCTGGACCCGCCGATCGCGCCCTCGGGCGGCTTCTCCGACGCCGAGGACTATCGGCGCCGGTTCCCGGACGGCCGCATCGGCTCCAACCCCGGCCTCGCCTCGCGGGAAGCGGGCGAGCGCTTCTATGCCGCCGCTATCGAGGGCGTCGCCGAGGATTGCAGGAGCTGGCTCGCGGGCTGATCCGCGGCCGCAGATGCGGCAAACACGGGCGCCCGCTTCCCTTCACAAATCCGGGCCTTTCGCCCAAACTCCCGTCGAGCCGCGCCGGCGGCGCATGAATGACCGGCGCGTTACTCCGGGAGGACCATGTCGATCGCCAATTCACCGGCCGCCAAGGGCCGTTACGACGCGCTGCATCGCCGCTCGCGCGAGGATCCCGAAGGCTTCTGGGGCGAGGCGGCCGATGGCATCGACTGGATCAGGCGCTGGGACAAGGTGCTCGACGCCGCGAACCCGCCCTTCTATCGCTGGTTCGCCGGCGGGATGCTCAACACCTGCTACAACTGCCTCGACCGCCATGTCGAGCGGGGCCGCGGCGATCGCATCGCGCTGATCTACGACAGCGCCATGACCGGGCGCACCGAGCGCTTCACCTATGTCGAGTTGCGGGACCGGGTCGCGCGCTTCGCCGGCGCGCTCCGCGCCAACGGGGTCGCGAAGGGCGATCGCGTCGTGATCTACATGCCGATGGTGCCCGAAGCCGCCATCGCGATGCTCGCCTGCGCGCGGATCGGCGCCGTGCATTCCGTGGTGTTCGGCGGCTTCGCCGCTCCCGAGCTCGCGACGAGGCTCGACGATGCGAAGCCGAAGCTCGTGGTCTCCGCCTCCTGCGGCCTCGAGCCGGGCCGCGTCATTGCCTACAAGCCGCTGCTGGATCATGCGATCGAGCTCGCCAGGGCGAAGCCCGCGCGCTGCATCATCCTGCAGCGCCCGCAGGCCGAGGCGAGCCTGACGGCCGGCCGCGACGTCGACTGGGAGGCGGCGGTCGCCGCCGTGTCGCCCACCGAATGCGTGCCCGTCGCCGCGACCGATCCGCTCTATGTGCTCTATACCTCCGGCACGACGGGGCAGCCCAAGGGCATCGTCCGCGACAATGGCGGCCATGCGGTGGCGCTCAAATGGAGCATGTCGAACATCTATGGCGTGGAGCCGGACGAAGTATTCTGGGCCGCCTCCGACGTCGGCTGGGTGGTCGGCCATTCCTACATCGTGTACGGGCCGCTGCTCCATGGCTGCACCTCGGTCATGTATGAGGGCAAGCCGGTGGGCACGCCCGATGCGGGCGCCTTCTGGCGGGTGATCGCGCAGCACGGCGTCTCGACCTTCTTCACCGCGCCCACGGCCTTCCGCGCGATCAAGCGCGACGATCCCGATGGCCGGCTCATCCGGGACTACGACCTCCGGAGTTTCCGCGCGCTCTTCCTCGCGGGCGAACGCTCCGATCCGCCAACGCTCGAATGGGCGGAGGCGCATCTCAAGGTCCCGGTGATCGATCATTGGTGGCAGACCGAGACCGGCTGGCCGGTCGCGTCCGATTGCCTCGGCATCGAGTTCCTGCCGGTGAAGCACGGCTCGCCAACCAAGGCGGTGCCGGGCTGGGACGTGCAGGTGCTGAATCTCGAGGGAAAGCCGGCGAAGCCGGGCGAGATCGGCGCCATCGTCTGCAAGCTGCCGCTGCCGCCGGGCACGCTGCCGACGCTCTGGAACGCCGATGCCCGCTATGTCGAGGCCTATTTGCGGACCTATCCCGGCTATTACCAGACCGGCGATGCGGGGATGATCGACGAGGACGGCTACATCTATGTGATGGCGCGCACCGACGACGTGATCAATGTCGCGGGCCACCGCCTTTCGACCGGGCAGATGGAAGAGGTGCTGGCGGCCCATCCGGATGTCGCGGAATGCGCGGTCATCGGCGTGGCCGACGCGCTCAAGGGCCAGGTGCCGCTCGGCCTCCTCGTGCTGAAGGCCGGGGTGGGGCGCACGCCCGGCGAGATCGTGCGCGAGACGATCGATCTGGTGCGCGAGCGCATCGGGCCGGTCGCCGCCTTCAAGACGGCGACGGTGGTGAAGCGGCTGCCGAAGACGCGCTCCGGCAAGATCCTGCGCGGCACCATGCAGCGGATCGCGGACGGCCAGGCCTACAAGGCCCCGGCGACGATCGACGATCCCGCCATCCTGCCGGAGATCACCGAGGCGCTGCGCGATGTCGGCTACCCGAAGCCGGCCTGAGCCGTCGACGCGCCGGGGTTTTGCGCTCCGGCCTGCGAGCCCGGCGGATGCGCCGGCCATTGCGGATGTTCTGCGCGCGGCCTTCGCGGCCTATGACGGCCTGCTGCAACCGCGCCCCGGCGCCTTGTCGGAAACGGCGGAGAGCATCGCCGCAGCCTTCGCCGATCATCGCGGGTTCGTCGCGCTCCCTGACGCGGCCCGGGCCGGCGCAATTGGGGCCGATACGGTTCGGGCAGATGCGGCGGATGGCCGCGCCGTGGGGTCGGTGCTCTATCGCCGCGAAGGGGAGGGGCTCTATCTCGGACGGCTCGGCGTGCTCCCGCCCTGGCACGGCAAGGGCGTCGGCGCGGCTCTCGTCGAGCAGGTGCTCGCGGCGGGTCGCGCGGAGGGCGCCGGGCGCGTGATCCTCAATGTGCGCATCCTCCTGCCGGCCAATGTCGCGTTCTTCCGCCGGCTCGGCTTTCGCGAGGCGGCGCTCGGGACTCATGCCGGCTTCAGCGCCCCCACCTACCATGTGATGGAGCGGCGGTTGCCGTGACCCCGCGGGTCCGAAGGCGGTGCCGGCATTTCTCAACTATTGCGATGAAGAAGATTCAAGGATGGCTATGGTCGCGCGATTCCGGGCTGGACCCCGCCGCCCAAAATCCTCCGGCGAAAGCGCAATCGGACCCTGTTCCCCCGCGCCATTCGCGTGTATTTCATTAAACGCGGCTGCGGCGTGGCGGAAGCCTGCGGTCGGGATCCCAACATCGACGAAAAACACCGCCCGCATCGCAAGGGAGACGAAGCTATGAAGAGAATTCACCGGCCCCGCCTCGATGGTCTCGTGCGGACCCGCAGCCTGGCCGCGACCCCCTTTCCCCGCCGCCGGCTCCTGCAGGGCGCGGGCGCGCTCGGCGCGGCCGCCATGTTAGGCGGCGGCTCCGCCCAGGCGGCGACGTCGCTCAAGCTCATGTGCTGGGAAGGCTACGACGTCTTCCTCGAGGGGGGCGATTTCCTCGCCAAGAACGACATGTCCCTCGACAAGACCTATATCGGGGCACCGGAAGAGATCGTCGCGAAGCTCCGGATCAGCCCGCGCGAGGTCGATCTCGGCTGCCCCTACTTCATCGAGGTTCCGTTCATGGCGGCCGAAGGGCTGCTGCAGCCGCTCGATCTCGACAAGCTCCCGAACTTCAAGAACCTCTTTCCGGCGATCGTCGATGCCGCCCGCAGCAACATGACCTACGAGGACAAATGGTACTCGGCCCCCTTCACCTGGGCGTCGATCCCGCTGATGTACAACGCCAACGAGGTCAAGGAGCCGCTCGAGTCCTGGATGGACATGCTGAAGCCCGAGTTCAAGGGCAAGTCGGCGATCCCCGCCGATCCGACCTCGGTCTTCGCCACCTGGGGCCGGGTCGTCACCGGCAACCAGTCGCCGAACCGGATGACGCTCGCCGAGCTCGACGAGACGGTGAAGTTCCTCATCGACATGAAGAAGAACCATCTGCGCACGATCGCGGCGAGCTATGGCGAGCTCGCCGACCTCTTCGCGCGGAAGGAGATTCTCGTGTGCGAAGGCGCGGAGTGGGTGGCGCCGCTTGCCGGCGAGGACGTCGACATCAAGTGGTCCTTCCCGAAGGAAGGCACCATGAGCTACATCGAAGGCTGGTCGATGGGTTCGCATACCAGCAACCCCGACGCGGTCTATGCGATCATCGACAATGCGCTCTCGGTCGACGGCCAGCTCGCCGGCGCGGAGTACAACCTGCTGCCGATCACCAACGCCGAGGCGCTCCCGAAGCTCAGCGAAGCGAACCGCTCGCTCTATCCCTACGACGACATCGCGTCCTTCTTCACGACGAAGGTGCGCATCGAGGAGATGTATCTGCTCGAGGCGGACGGCATCAATGCGAGCTGGGACGACTATATCAAGGGTTGGGAAACCGTGATGAAGGCGTGACGCAGCGCCTTCCGCTCGACGAGACGAGGATGGCCAGGCGAGCGGCGCGGCGGGATCGCTTACCCGTCGCGCCCGGCCGGCCGGCCGGGTAACCGACATGCCCCGCAACCCTGTCGTGCTGACGCTCTTCGCCCTGCCGGCGACGCTGATCTTCCTGCTGTTCTTCCTCGGGCCCTTCATCTACTTCGTCGTGATGAGCTTCTGGAGCGTGAGCCTGTTCCGGCTCTCGCGCGACTTCACGCTCGTCAACTATCTCGACGTTTATCGCGAGTACGGCTACTCGGTCGCCTTCACCTTCGCGATCGCGCTCCTCATCGCGGTCATCGCCACGCTGCTGGCCTTCGGCTTCGCCTATCTGATCCGCTTCCGGGCGGGCAGGCTCGGGCCGACCTTGCTGTTCGTGACGCTCATCACCATGTTCGGCGGCTATCTGGTGAAGATCTACGCCTGGCGTACGATCCTCGGCACCACGGGCATCCTCAATACCGGCCTCATCGAGCTCGGCATCATCGACGAGCCGGTTTCCTGGCTGCTCTACAACCCGGGCGCCGTCGTCGCCACGCTCACCCATTTCCTGCTGCCCTTCGCCGTGCTGCCGCTCTATGGCAGCCTGCGCGGAATCAGCGATGCGCAGCTCGCCGCCGCGCGCGACCTCGGGGCGCGCCCGTTGCGCATGCTGATCGATATCGTGCTGCCGCAATGCCAGCCCGGCATCCTGGTCGCCTTCATGCTGACCTTCTTCATCGCGGCCGGCGACTATGTGACGCCGCGCCTCGTCGGCGGCACCGCGACCGCGATGGCGGGGAACTTCGTCGAGAACCAGTTCATCACCGCGCTCAACGCCCCGCAATCCTCCGCGCTTGCGGTCGCGATCCTCGCCGTCAGCGCCGGCACCGTCCTCCTCCTGCGTGCGGTCATGCGGCGCACGCTCGCCGTCCGATGACGACCCGTTTCGCCCGCATCGTCTGGTTCGTCTTCGGGGCGGCGGCGGTCTTCTTCATGCTGTCGCCGCTGCTGCTGCTGGTGCTGTTCTCGTTCGGCCGCAACAGCCTGGCGAGCTTTCCCATGCGCGGCGTCACCTTCGACTGGTATCGCGCGCTCTTCGCGAACCAGGATTTCTGGGTCGCGTTCCAGAACAGCGTCGTCGTCAGCCTTTCGGTCGGCGTCACCTCGGTGCTGGTCGGGATGCTCGCCGCCTTCGCCTTCGCCCGCATGAAGAAGCGCCGGGCGGGGCCGCTGCTGGCGCTGCTGACCGTGCCGCTGATGATGCCGCCGCTCGTGCTGGCGCTGGCGCTCTTCAGCGCCTATGCGGCGCTGCATATCCCGCTCAGCGTCTGGACCGTGGTGCCCGGCCAGGTGGTCTTCATCCAGCCCTTCGTCATCCTGGTGGTCTATGCCCGGATGGCGGATTTCGACGAATCCGTGATCGATTCCGCGCGCGACCTCGGCGCCTCCCCGATGCGCGCCTTCCTGACCGTGACCCTGCCGATCATCCGCCCGACCGTCATCGGGGCCGCGCTGATCGCCATGGCACTTTCATTGGACGAATTTATCATCACCTACTACACCATCGGCGGCGGGTTGACGCTGCCGACGCTGGTCTGGGGCATGCTGCGCCGGTCGCTCGACCCGAGCATCAATGCGCTGGCGACCCTGATCCTGATCGGCACGCTTGGCGCCACCATGCTCGCCATCCGCGCCACGCGCTACCGGGGCTGACCGATGGCCCCGTACCGGCCTGGGCTTTTCGAGGGAGACCGTCGATGACCGCATCCGCCGCAACCGCCGTCGCATCCCGCCCGCAGGCGGACCGGCCGCCGCTCGTCCGGCTGCGCGGCCTGACCAAGAGCTATGGCAGCATGGTCGCCGTGAAGCCGCTCGATCTCGACATCCAAAGCGGCGACTTCTACGCGCTGCTCGGCCCCTCCGGCTGCGGCAAGACGACCCTGCTGCGCATGATCGGCGGCTTCACCGAGCCGACCGCGGGCACGGTCGAGATCGACGGCGTCGACGTGACGCGGATGGGGCCGGAGCGCCGCCCGACCAACATGGTGTTCCAGGGTTACGGGCTCTTCCCGCATATGACGGTGCGGCAGAACATCGCCTACGGGCTGAAGCTCGCCAAGCTGCCGGCGGCCGAAGTCGAGACGCGGGTGAAGGAGATCATCGGGCTGGTGCGGCTGGAGCAGCTCGCGGAGCGGCGGCCGGACGGGCTGTCGGGCGGCCAGGCGCAACGCGTGGCGCTCGCCCGCGCGCTCGTGATGCGGCCGCGCGTGCTGCTGCTGGACGAGCCGCTCGCGGCACTCGACCTGCAGCTCCGCAAGGCGATGCAGGAGGAGCTGCGCCGCATCCATCGCTCGATCGGCGGCACCTTCGTCTTCGTGACGCACGATCAGGGCGAGGCCATGGCGCTCGCGAACCGCATCGCGGTCATGGATGCCGGCGCCTGCGTGCAGGAGGGCGGGCCCGAGGAGATCTACGGCGCGCCGCGCACCCGCTTCATCTCGACCTTCATCGGCGAGGCGAACGTGCTTCCGGGCCGGCGCCAGGGCGGACGCGTGACGCTGGAGGCCGGCGGCAGCTTCGCGGATGCGGGCGCCGATGAAGCGGTCGTGGTGGTGGTGCGGCCGGAGGCGATGGCGCTCGGCGGCAACCTCCCGCAGGGTGCGGTGAAGCTCACCGGCCGGCTCGCCGACAGCGTCTTCCTCGGCCCCTATGTGCGCTACCGCGTCGAGCTGCCGGGCGGCGGCGAGATCATCCTGCACAGCCAGGATTTCGCGCTTCGCCACCGGCTCGCGGTCGACGACACGGTCGAGGTGGGCTGGACGACCGACGTCCAGCGCGTCCTGGCGGACCGTTGAGCGGCGGCTGAAACGAAAAGGGCGCCCGCGAGGGCGCCCTTCGATCGTTCCGGGACGGCGCGCAGGCGCCGCGACGGCTCAGCTCTTCGGCAGGAAGGTCGAGATGTCGAAGCCGCCCGGCAGGGTGCGGCCGCTCTCCGGCTTCGCGGGTTCGACCTCCGGCTCCGGCGCTTTCGGATCCTGCGTCTTGGCGAGCTGCTTGCGCGCGCGAAGCACGACCGCGTTGAGGTCGGTCTGGGTGCAGAGCCCGAGCAACACCGGATCGCGCGGCTTGAGGTTGGCCGAGTTCCAGTGGCTGCGGTCGCGCACCGCGGCGATGGTGCTCTTGGTCGTGCCGATGAGCCGCGCGATCTGCGCGTCGCCGAGCTCGGGATGGTGCCGCACCAGCCAGGCGACGGCGTCCGGCTTGTCCTGCCGCTTCGAGACCGGCGTGTAGCGCGGGCCCTTGGTGCGCGGCAGGGGCTGCGGGATGTTCTGCCGCAGCATCTTGAGCTCGACCGACGGATCCTTCTCGCCGCGCTCGATTTCTTCCTTGGTGAGCTGGCCGTTCGCGACCGGGTCGAGGCCGACGATGCCGACCGCGACCTCGCCGTCGGCGACGCCCTGGACCTCGAGCGGGTGCAGCCCGCAGAAATCGGCGATCTGCTGGAAGCTGAGGGTGGTGTTCTCCACCAGCCACACCGCGGTCGCCTTGGGCATCAACAGCCGTGCCATGTCGCTCTCCTTCGGATATGCCGCCTTCGAGACCCGGGCGGGCCAGCCGCCCAGCCGGCAACCCATTGAGTTTGTTGGGGCGCAGCTTCTATGTGGGGTCCGACCGTCCGCTTCCAACGGCCAGGCGCGGAAATAGCATCCCCGCCGGTCCGCCGCCACCCAAAAATTCGCCAGCCGCCGCCCGGAGACCCGTCCCCGCCTGCGGCAAGAACCGCGGTTTTCCGAGGGAACCCGCCGCTCCGGCGGCGGTTATGTCAGCAGCAATCGCGAACGGGCGATAGATCGATCCGCTCCTCCGAGCGGGCTCACCCAGAGGGAATTCGGACCATGTCCAGCAGCGGCAGCTTTTCCGACATCGCAGGCAAGCGCGACGAGCTCAAGAAATCCGCCGAGCATCTGACCGACGAGGCCGGCGCCGCCATGCGCAAGGCCGCCGACCGGGCCGGCCGCAAGGCGGAAGCCGCCTATGACGCCGTGTCCGCGCGTGCCGACAGCGCGGCGCGCTATGCCGGCCGGCAGGTGCGCGACTATCCGATCACCAGCCTCGCGGTGGCGTTCGCCGCCGGCGCGGTCTTCGCGTCCCTGATCCGGCGCTAAGGCGTCCGCTCCCGGGAGCGGGCAAACGCGCCGGCTTTTCGGGCCGGTCTTCGAGCCGAAACGCCACAAGAGGGCCGAGACCGAGGCGGCAGGCATGGTCCTGCCGCCTTTTTCCTGGCGGCGGATTCTTGGTCGCGGCGGCGCCGTGATAGGCTTCGGTCTCCTGGACCGGAGACCGTTCGCATGGCCTCGCTTCCCTCGAATTTTGCAGGATCGGCAGAGCGGAGCTTCCGCGCCGCCGGAGCGCCGCGATGAGCCTGCGCATCGGCTTCATCGGGCTCGGCAATATGGGTCGGCCGATGGCCGAACGGCTCATCGGCGCCGGTTTCACACTCGCGGTCGCCGATCTCGACCGTGCGCGCACCGACCGTTTCGCCGGCCGCGCCGCCATGCCCGGTTCGCTTGCCGACCTCGGTCGCGCCAGCGATCTGGTCGTGACCATCCTCCCGGACGGCGACGCAGTGCGGCGCGTGCTGCTGGGGCCGGGCGATTGCGTCGCGGCCGGACTCGCTTCGGGCGCGACCGTCATCGACATGAGCTCCTCGGCGCCGGTCGGCACGCGGGCCCTCGGCGAGGTTCTGGCCGGGCGCGGCATCGCGCTCATCGATGCGCCGGTTTCGGGCGGCGTCAGGCGCGCCGAGGACGGCGCGCTCGCGATCATGGTGGGCGGCGAGGCGCCGGTCATCGAACGCTGTCGCCCCGTGCTGGAGGCGATGGGAAAACATATCTTCCTCGCCGGTTCGCTCGGCAGCGGGCACGCCATGAAGGCGCTCAACAACTATGTCTCCGCGGCCGGCCTCGTCGCGGCGTCGGAAGCGGTCGCGATCGGCCGGCGTTTCGGGCTCGATCCCGCCACCATGGTCGATATTCTCAACGCCTCGACCGGCCGCAACAACAGCACCGAGCACAAGCTGAAACAGCATGTGCTGTCGCAGGGCTACGGGTCGGGCTTCGGCCTCTCGCTCATGGCGAAGGACCTGCGCACCGCCCTCGACCTCGCCGGCGCGACCGGATCGCCGGCACCGCTCGCGGAACGCTGCATCGCCCTCTGGAACGCCGCCGAAGCGCGGCTCGGCAGTGCCGCCGACCATACCGAGATCGCCCGCTACCTCGAGATGCTGGCGGAGGAGACCGAGCGCTAACCCACCGTCAGCACGATCTTGCCGATATGCCGGCCTTCCTCGAGCAGACGGTGCGCGTCGGCGGCGGCGGCGAGGGGGAAGCTGCGGTGGATGACCGGCTTCACCCGGCCCGCCTCGACCCAGGGCCAGACGCGATCCTTGAGCTGCACAGCGATCGCGCCCTTCTCGGCGACCGGGCGGGCCCGAAGCGTGGAGCCAGTCAGGGTCTGCCGCTTCAGCATCAGAGGCATGAGATCGAGCTCGACCTTGCTGCCCTTGAGGAAGGCGATCTGCACGAGGCGTCCTTCGCGCGCGAGGCATTTGAGATTGCGCGCGATGTAGTCGCCGCCGACCATGTCGAGGATCACGTCGATGCCGCGGTCGCCGGTAAAGTCTTTCACCGCCGTTACGAAATCCTCGGCCTTGTAGTCGATGCTGCGGTCGGCGCCGAGGGCGCGGCAGGCGGCGACCTTCTCCGGCCCGCCCGCTGTCGCCATCACCTTGGCGCCATGGACATGAGCGAGCTGGATCGCGGTGGTGCCGATGCCGCTCGACCCGCCGTGAATGAGGATCGATTCGCCGGGCTTGAGGGCAGCGCGCTCGAAGACGTTGGTCCAGACCGTGAAGAAGGTCTCCGGCATCGCGGCTGCCTCGACCAGGTCGAGCCCTCTCGGGACAGGCAGGCATTGCGGCGCCGGCACGGTGCAATATTCCGCGTAGCCGCCGCCGGCGACGAGCGCGCAGAGCTTGTCGCCGACCTTCCAGGGCCCGGTATCGCCAGGGCCCTTGCCGACGACTTCGCCCGCAAGCTCGAGGCCGAGAATGTCGGAAGCACCCGGCGGCGGCCCGTAATTGCCTTCGCGCTGGAGGATGTCGGGACGGTTCACGCCCGCCGCTGCGATGCGGACAAGAAGCTCGCCTTCGCCCGGCTTCGGCATCGGCCGGCGAATGAGGCGGAGCCGGTCTGCGTCGCCCGGGGTCTCGGCGACGATCGCCTTCATCTCGGCGGGCAGGAACATGGGGCGAAGACTCCTCGAAAGCTACCAGGCTGGTTTACAATGCGCCCCGAAAGTGAGGAAAGTGAACGGGATTGTCTCATGGATCCGGAAGAACTCGAACCGAGGAAGAAGAAGCCCGCACTTCGCGATCTCGAACCGCTCGCGATCGCCGAGCTCGAGGAATACATCGCCGAGCTCAAAGCGGAGATTGCGCGGGTCGAGGCGAAGATCGCGACCAAGCAGAGCCACCGCGCCGGCGCCGCCGCCTTCTTCAAGTCGCGCTGAAGCGTAAAGGGGCCGACGCGCGGGGTCGTCTTGCTTCTACTGGCCTGTGCGCATGTCGCGGGCGGTGACGCCCTGCTCCGAGCCGTCAGCATAGGAGGCGTAGCCTGAGATATAGAACTCAGTCGGGCGGGCGATCGCCAAGACCGAGTCCCGCGCTGACATGACCTTCATCCAGTCACGCAGGCGTCGGCATTCGGGCGGCAGACCCAACTTGCGATAATGCTTCAGCGCCCCCAGCCGTTCAAACCAGGGCCAGTATGTAAGATCGACAAGCGACAGATGCTCGCCCAGCCAGAAGGGGCCGGACGGCGACAGCGCTGCAATGCCAGCCTGCTCCATGAACAGGAAATGGCTGGTAAGCTCGTCCGCGAGGAATGCCTGCCGCACCGGCTCCTGCGCGAGGAAAAGCCGATACCAAGTCGGCAGCAGTTTTACATTCGCGAAATCGATCCAGACGCGGGCGAGCGCCCGGCGCCCGGGTTCGCTCGGCATCATCGGCGGATTGGGGTAGATCTCGTCCAGATACTCGTTGATGACCGAGGACTCCCAAACCACATCCGGTCCGCGCTTGATGACGGGAACTTTCGAATAGGGCGAGATTGCGAGGAACTCGGCCGACTTGTTCTTGAGGTCGATTTCGACTGTCTCGTAAGGCACCCCTTTCTCGAGCAATAGCAGGTGCGTGCGCTGGGCATAGGGGCAGACAGCAGCAGAGTAGAGGGCGAGCTCTGGAGTCATGGGTGGATTCCTTGGAGCTGGTGAACGAGTCGCTCCGATCGTCGCAGCGCCGGACGGTTCCATCGCAAACCTACCCCGCGCCCATCGGCCGCCGCAACACACCGAGGCATGCATCTGCCGCCGCGACGATCGCTGGATTTTCCAGCCGGCCACCTGTCCGCGCGTCGGCTGGAGATCGCGCGGGTCGAGACGAAGATCGCGACCAAGCAGAGCCATCGCGCCGGCGGCGCGGCCTTCTTCAAGTCGCCCTAGGTTCGCGCGCGTCCGAGGTGCTCCCTCGCTCTCGCGGCTCTGTGCGCTGCCGAAGACCGGGGCCGAGGACAGAAATGGAGGGCGCGCCATCCCGCCACGACGGCGGTCCGGCTTGCCGGAAAGCCTGACGCTTCGGACAGGAATGCGTGGCGCCCTCCCGGGTCTCGCCGGCTCTCCGCGGTGAAGGCGTTGAAATAATTAGGTAAACGGAATCGGCCCGGGGCGTGGGCTTATTGCCCGGATGTTAAGGATTGCTTCATGAATTCGGCCAAAAATGGACAGCGTGAGGTTTTCGTCCCTGAAACCCTCACCTTGGATCCCTGATCCATGTTTGCGCCTCCCTGTCTAACTCGAAGCCGCCGGTTTCCGGCGGCTTTTTTTCTGGCTTCGGCACAATATGGAAGGGTTCCAGACTTCGCGGGGAAGTTGACCCGGCCGACCGCTCTGTCGCGCGCACATTGTATCGAAAAGGCAGATTCTCGGCTTGACGGATTTGCCCTGCGCCTCATAACGTTTCCGTCCGCAAGTTAGACAGGGTTGAGGCTCAGACATAAAAAAGGCCGCCGGTCCTTGGATAAGGATCGAGCGGCCTTCTTCTTTGGCGGAAGATCTCCTGCGACGCGGCGCGTCGCGATGCGGCGACAGGGCCCGGGGAAGCGAGCAATGGCCGATCCGAAATTTAACAAGTTCGACACGCTGAGCCTGCATGCGGGACAGCCGCCGGACCCGACCACCGGCGCCCGCGCCCTGCCGCTCTACATGACGACCTCCTACGTGTTCGACGATGTCGATCACGCCGCGTCGCTCTTCAATCTCGAGCGCACCGGCCACATCTATTCGCGCATCTCGAACCCGACCGTGGCGGTGCTGGAGGAGCGCGTCGCCGCGCTCGAAGGCGGCGTCGGCGCCGCGGCGACGGCAAGCGGCCACGCGGCCCTCGTGCTCGCGATCGTCACCTTGATGGGGCAGGGCGGCCACATTGTCGCCTCGGCCTCGCTCTATGGCGGCAGCATCAATCTGCTGCGCCTCACCCTGCCGCGCTTCGGTATCGCCACGAGCTTCGTGAAGCCGCGCGACCTCGCCGGCTTCCGCGCTGCGATCCGACCCGAGACGCGGCTCGTCTTCGCCGAGACCATCGGCAATCCGGGCCTCGAGGTGCTGGACCTGGAGCAGGTCGCCGGCATCGCGCACGAGGCGGGGCTGCCGCTCCTCATCGATTCCACCTTCTCCACGCCCTGGCTCAACCGGCCCTTCGAGCATGGCGCCGACCTGCTGCTCCATTCGGC
>CADEFF010000063.1:0-16840 GCA_902826565.1 uncultured Rhodospirillaceae bacterium
CGCCATCGCCTCGGTCAGCACGCGCGGCGTGATCTGCCAGGAGATGCCCCACTTGTCCTTGCACCAGCCGCACGCGCTTTCCTGGCCGCCATTGCCGACGATGGCGTTCCAGTAGCGGTCGGTTTCGGCCTGATCGTCGGTGGCGATCTGGAACGAGAAGGCTTCGTTGTGCTTGAACGCGGGACCGCCATTGAGGCCGAGGCAAGGCACGCCGGCCACGGTGAACTCGACCGTCAGCACGTCGCCCTTCTTGCCGGACGGGTAGTCGCTGGGCGCCCGGTGGACGGCGCCCACGCGGCTGTCGGGAAAGGTTTTGGCGTAGAAGCGGGCCGCAGCCTCGGCGTCCTTGTCGTACCAGATGCAAATCGTGTTCTTTGACATCACCTGTCCTTTCGTTTTGAAGTCGAACTCCGGCCTTGTATCCCCATCCGCCGTCTTCCGGGTCAGGTAACCGAAGGGCATCTCTGCACTCCGGAAGGGGCCGTTTCGCCCTGGCCGTCGCCAAGGGCAGCCAACCGCAGCGTCGCTATTCGCTCCGGTCAAAAACGGGCGCGACATCATCGATTCTGGATGTGGGTTTTACCCCGCAAGCGGGCATCCCTGAGCGTTTTTGAACATAGGGCTCCGGGGGAAACCCGCCAAAGACCGTTGACCTAACTGGATTCAGCGGCCTGCCGCTGATAAATTTGTAGCCGCCGCAAGTGCTTGGGTATGGGTCTTGCGTGCGGGGATCAGGGGGCAACTCGATCATGTTCGCATCATCGCGAAATAAGGCGCGCGATTCGCGCGTCGCCGTGGGGCAGCGCTACCGCAAAAGCGATGCGCCGCGTATCGTTTGGGAGGTGGCCCAGACCTTCAGCGGGTCGGATGGCGTATCCTATGCCGCGCTGATCTGCATGTCGGACCGCAGCTATCGCAAGACCGTCGCGACCGACGCGCTCAGTCGCGGGATGCAGTACCAGCTTCTCGCGAGCTGAGCTTCGACGGCGCCGCCGGGCGCCGGATACCTGGCCGAGCCCACAACAGCCGGCGCGAGCGCGCCGCAGGAGTTTCGTTTGTCCAAAAGCATCCTTCCCATCGACGATCGCCTCTACGACTACATCCTCGCGAACTGGCTGCGCGAGACGCCGCTGATGCGCCGGCTGCGCGATGAGACGTCGCGCATGCCCATGAGCATGATGCAGATCTCGCCCGATCAGGGGCAGTTCATGGCGATGCTGGTCGAGCTCATCGGCGCGCGGCGCGCGCTCGAGATCGGCAGCTTCACCGGCTACAGCGCGCTCGCGGTCGCCTCGGCCATGGGGCCGCAGGGCCGTCTCGTCTGCTGCGACATCAGCGAGGAATATACCGCCGTCGCCCGCCGCTACTGGCAGGAGGCCGGCATCGCCGACCGCATCGACCTCAAGCTCGGGCCCGCGCTCGCCACCCTCGATGCTCTTTTGGCCAGGGGCGAAGCAGGCAAGTTCGACTTCGCCTTCATCGATGCCGACAAGACCAACTATGACGGCTATTACGAGCGGGCGCTGAGGCTGGTGCGGCCGGGCGGCCTCATCGCGATCGACAACGTGCTCTGGGACGGGGCGGTCGCCGATACCACGAAAACGGACGAGGATACGGTCGCGATCCGCCAGCTTAACGCCAAACTCCTCAAGGACGAGCGGGTCGCGCTCTCGCTGGTGCCGATCGGGGACGGCCTCACCCTCGCCCGCCGGCGATAAGCCCGAAGGCTTCGGGAAACTGCGGAAAACATGCCGCGATTCTTACCCTTTCTTAAGCGCGCGTTAAGCGCTCGTTGACGCTTGCGGCCCAGGCTCGATCGATCAGCGAGCGGTCAGGACGACCGCTCCGTTTCTCCAGGTAAGGAGACCCGCCATGCGATGGCACCGATCACTGGCCCTGTCTGCGATCCTGCTCGGCCTCGGCGTTTCGGCTGCGACGGCCGAGCCCGCCTGCGCCCTGCGCAGCGACGTGGTGAGGGAGCTCGCCAACCGCTACAAGGAAATCCCGGTTGCCGTTGCCGTTGCCAACAACGGCAAGCTGCTCGAAGTGCTGACCTCCGGTACCGGCGGCACCTGGACCATCATCCTCACCGCGCCGAACGGCGTGTCCTGCATGGTCGCCGCCGGCAAGGACTGGCAGGAATCCCTGCCGCTGGCACAGGCCGGCCAGGCGCTCTGACGAACGAGGCGAGGCGGCCTCAGCCGCTATTGCCGAAGGCCGCGTGACGCACCCGGTCGCCCGGCCTGATGCCGAGGCGCGCGGCGGTTCCGCCGTTGACTTCGAGCACCGCCGCGACATCGCCCTTCGAGGCGACGATCGCGCTCGATAGCGGGATGGTGCGCTCGGCGACCGATTCCACCGTGCCGTCGCGCCGGATGAAGATCATGTCGAGCGGGATGAGCGTGTTCTTCATCCACATCCGGACCTGCCTGTCCTCGCCGTAGAGGAACAGCATCCCCGCATCGGCCGCGAGCGATTCCCGATACATCAGCCCCTGCTGGCGCTGCGCCGGCGTGACCGCGACCTCGACCCGGAAATTCCGCGGGCCGCCCGCGGTGTCGATGACGAGAAGATCGGAATCGGCGCTCGCCGGCGCAGGGCCCAGCGCCAGGAAGGCGAACAGGACGACGCAGATCGGGGAGAAGCGCATGCGGGGTACTCTAGCAGGTGCGAAGCGGCGGACAACGCGACCGATCCGTCTTGACAAGTGGAAGTGCGGCGGCGAAGGCTCTTAGCGACGAGTCCCTCGCCGACATGCCGGCCCCACCCGAAGCGCAGCGACATGCCGGACCTATCCCAGGCTCATAACGTCATTTTCGGCCTCGACCCGCTTTGGGTCAGCTCCGCGATCCTCGTGCTGGCCTACGGGGTGGTCATCACCGACCGGATCAACCGCGCGATCGTCGCGGTGATCGGCATGATCCTGATGATCCTCGTCGGCGTCATCGACCAGGACCAGGCGGTCGACGCGCAGGACTTCAACACCCTCACGCTCCTGACCGGCATGATGCTGCTCGTCGCCCAAACGCGCCGCAGCGGCATGTTCCAGGCGCTCGCGATCTGGTCGGCGAAGACGGCGCAGGGACGCCCCTGGGCGATCCTGGCGCTCCTCACCCTCGTGACCGCGCTCGTTTCCGCGCTGCTCGACAACGTCACCACGGTCCTGCTGATGGCGCCGGTGACCCTCGCCATCACGGCCGAGCTGAAAGTGCCGCCCTACCCCTTCCTCTTCACGCAGATCATCGGCTCGAACATCGGCGGCACGGCGACGCTCATCGGCGATCCTCCCAACATCCTGATCGGCTCGGCGACCGGCCTTTCCTTCAACGATTTCGTCATCAACCTCGCGCCCGTCGTGATCGTCATTCTCCTGCTCCAGATGCTGATCAACCATCTGATCTGGGGCCGCCGCATGACCGGCACCGCGGAAGCGCGCGAGCGCGTGATGGCGATGAGCCCGCGCGAAGCGATCGTCGACCGCCGGCTGCTCTGGCAGTCGATCGGCGTGCTCGGCCTCGTGATCGCCGCCTTCATCGGCGGCCATCACATTCACCTCCAGCCCGGCAGCATCGCGCTCGGCGGCGCCGCGCTCCTGCTGCTGCTCGATTGCTGGCCGCGAACGCCCGAGGAGCAGACGCATCACGTGCATGGCATCTTCGGCGAGGTGGAGTGGATCACGATCTTCTTCTTCATCGGCCTCTTCGGCATCGTGGCCGGCGTCGAGCATGCCGGGCTGCTCGACATCCTCGCCCATCGGCTGATCGAAACGACCGGCGGCGACCTTGCCTTGACCGCGCTCGCCATTCTCTGGGGGTCGGCGCTGCTGTCGGCGATCGTCGACAACATCCCCTTCGTGGCGACGATGATCCCGGTGATTCAGAACATGGCGCCGAGCTTCGGCGGCGCCGACGGGCTGCTGCCGCTCTGGTGGTCGCTTTCGCTCGGCGCCTGCCTCGGCGGCAACGGCACGCTGATCGGCGCCAGCGCCAATTTGACGGTCGCCGGCTTCGCGGAGCGCGCCGGCGTGCCCTTCCGATTCATCACCTTCACCTTGCTCGCCTTCCCCATGATGCTTATGAGCATCGTCGTCGCGACGATCTATGTATATTGCCGCTATCTGACGGGAGGCTGAACGATGGACCTGACGGGCGAATATCGTATTGCGGCGCCGCGCGACCTGGTGTGGCGCGCGCTCAACGATCCGGAGATCCTGAAGCGCAGCATCCCGGGCTGCGAGGAGATCGACAAGATCTCCGACACGGAGTTCACCGCCAAGGTCACCGCGAAGATCGGGCCGGTCGCCGCGAAGTTCGGCGGCAAGGTGACGCTGACCGATCTCGATCCGCCGAACGGCTATCGCATCGTCGGCGAAGGCCAGGGCGGCGCTGCGGGTTTCGCGAAAGGCGGTGCCACCGTCAAGCTCGAGCCCGACGAGACCGGCCAGGGCACCATCCTGCGCTACGTCGTGCAGGCCTCCGTCGGCGGCAAGATCGCGCAGATCGGGTCGCGCCTCATCGACGGCAGCGCGCGCAAGATCGCCGACGAGTTCTTCGGCCGCTTCGCCGAAATCGTCGCCGAGCAGAACGCCGCCGCTTCGGCGCCCGCCGCCACGGCCGCAAGCGCGGTGCCGCCCGCAGCACCTTTTCCTGCTGCAGCGGCCCCCGCGCCGGAGGCACGGCCGGCCCCCGCGCCGGCGTCGCCATCCGCCCGCGCCCGCGGCCTGCCGGCCACGCTGTGGATCGGCGGGCTCATCGTCGTCGTGGTCGGCCTGCTGCTGATTTTCGGTCGCTGACGGCCGCCGCCGCGGCGCGGCCCCGTTCGGTCTTGACGTTGTTCGGCGATGCATAAAGACTGATTTGCGAGAAATCGCATTTCGGCCGCCGCCGATTTGCGCTTCCGAGATATTCGCCGGGGCGAACCGGCTGGGAGTGAGGCTGCGGGCCGGCAGAATCCGTGGCCGTAATCACGAGGGAGGATTCAATGCCCACCGCATCGATGACGGTGAACGGCAAGGCTGTTTCGGGCGAGGTCGAATCCCGGACGCTGCTCGTTCAGTTTATCCGCGACAAGCTCGGCCTGACCGGCACGCATGTGGGCTGCGACACCAGCCAGTGCGGCGCCTGCGTGGTCCATGTGAACGGCAAGTCGGTGAAGAGCTGCACCCTGCTCGCCGTCCAGGCCGAGGGCGCCAAGGTCACCACCATCGAGGGCCTGGCCAATGGCGGCGACCTGCATCCGATGCAGGCGGCCTTCCGCGAGAACCACGGGCTGCAATGCGGCTTCTGCACCCCCGGCATGGTGATGAGCGCGCTCGACCTCGTGCAGCAGATCCCCGACCCGAACGAGCAGCAGGTGCGCGAATGGCTCGAGGGGAATATCTGCCGCTGTACCGGCTACCAGAACATCGTGAAGGCCATCCAGGCCGGCGCGAAAGCGATGAGGAGCTGAGCCATGGCTGACTCAGGCATCGGCGCTCGCGCGCTCCGCAAGGAAGACCACCGCTTCCTCACCGGGCAGGGCCATTACACGGACGACATCAACGTCCATGGCCAGCTCTACGCCTATTTCCTCCGCTCGCCCCACGCGCATGCCGCTATCCGCAAGGTCGATACCGGCGCCGCCTCGAAATCGACCGGCGTCGTTGCGGTCTTCACCGGCGCGGATGTGGCTGCCGACAAGATCGGCGGCCTGATCTGCGGCTGGACCGTGACCGACCGCCACGGCAAGCCGCACAAGGCGCCGCCGCATCCGATCCTCGCGCATGAGAAGGTCCGCTATGTGGGCGACCATGTCGCGGTCGTGATCGCCGACACGCTGACCAACGCCAAGGACGCGGCCGAGAAGATCGAGGTGGATTACGACGTGCTGCCGGCCGTCGTCGATGTCGCGAAGGCGATGGATGCGAAGGCGCCGCAGCTCCATGCCGACACGCCGCAGAACCTCTGCTACGACTGGCTGCTGGGCGATCCGGCCCAGGTCGATGCCGCGCTCGCCAAGTCGCATCACGTCGCGAAGCTCGATCTCGTCAATAACCGCCTCATCCCGAACGCCATGGAGCCGCGCGCGGCCATCGGCGAGTATGACGGCGGCACGGACAGCTATACCTGTCACTCCACGAGCCAGAACCCGCATGTGCTGCGGCTCATCCTCTGCGCCTTCATTCTCGGCATCCCCGAGCATCGGGTCCGGGTGATCGCGCCGGATGTCGGCGGTGGCTTCGGCTCCAAGATCTTCTGCTACGCGGAAGAGGTCGTCTGCCTGTGGGCGGCGAAGAAAGTGCGGCGCCCGGTGAAATGGACCGCCGAACGCAGCGAATCCTTCCTCTCCGACGCGCACGGCCGCGACCACGTCACCCATGTCGAGCTCGGCATGGACAAGGACGGCAAGTTCACCGCCATGAAGGTCGAGACGCTGGCCGCGATGGGCGCCTATCTCTCGACCTTCGCCACCTGCGTGCCGACCTACCTTTATGCGACGCTGCTCGCCGGCCAATACACCACGCCGATCATCTCGGCCAATGTGAAGGCCGTCTTCACCAACACCGCGCCGGTCGACGCCTATCGCGGCGCCGGGCGGCCGGAGGCGACCTATGTGGTGGAGCGCATCGTCGAGGTCGCGGCGCGCGAGATGAAGATGGATCCCGCCGAGATCCGCCGGCGCAATTTCGTGAAGCCGGACCAGTTCCCCTACCAGACGCCGGTGGCGCTGCAATACGACTCCGGCAATTACGCCAAGGCGCTCGATGACGCGATGAAGCTCGCGGACTATGCGGGCTTCGCCAGCCGCAAGGCCGAGGCCGCCAAGCGGGGCAAGCACCGGGGTATCGGCTTCTCGGCCTATATCGAGGCCTGCGGCATCGCCCCTTCGGCGGTGGTGGGATCGCTCGGGGCCGGCGTCGGGCTCTGGGAGTCGGCGCAGATCCGCTTCAACCCGACCGGCACCGCCCAGGTCCTGACCGGGTCGCACAGCCACGGGCAGGGCCACGAAACCACCCTCGCCCAGGTCGTCGGCGACATGCTCGGCCTGCCGATCGAGAACATCACCGTCGTCCATGGCGACACCTCGCAGGTCCCGTTCGGCATGGGCACCTACGGATCGCGCAGCCTCGCCGTCGGCGGCTCGGCCGCGGCGAAGGCGGCCGACAAGATCATCGCCAAGGGAAAGAAGATCGCCGCCCACCTGCTCGAAGCCTCGGTGGACGACATCACCTACGCCAAGGGCACCTTCCGGGTCGCCGGCACCGACAAGACGAAATCGATCGGCGAGATCGCCTTCGCCGCCTATGTGCCGCACAACTATCCGAAGGACCTGGAGCCCGGGCTCGACGAGACCGCGTTCTACGATCCGGCGAACTTCACCTATCCGGCCGGCGTCCATATCTGCGAGGTCGAGATCGATCCGGATACCGGCGTGACGAAGATCGTCAATTGGGCGGCGGTCGACGATTTCGGCAAGGTCGTGAACCCGATGGTCGTCGAGGGGCAGGTCCATGGCGGCATCGCGCAAGGCATCGGTCAGGGCCTGCTCGAGGGCTGCGTCTACGACAAGGAGACGGGACAGCTCCTGACCGGCTCCTTCATGGATTACTGCATGCCGCGCGCCGACGATCTGCCGAGCTTCAAGGTCGGCATGATCGAGACCCCCTGCCCGCACAATCCGCTGGGGGTGAAGGGCTGCGGCGAGGCGGGTGCGATCGCGGCGCCGCCGGCGCTGGTCAATGCGGTCACCGACGCGCTCGGGATCCGGCATATGGAGATGCCGCTCACCTCGGAGCGTGTCTGGCGGACGATCCACAAGATGGCCGCGGAATAAGGGAGGCAACCATGCATAACTTCGACTATCACCGCCCGACCTCCCTCGCCGACGCGGCGAAGCGGCTTTCCGGCGAGGCCAAGCTGGTCGCCGGCGGCATGACGCTGATCCCGACCCTGAAGCAGCGCCTCGCCCAACCCTCCTCGCTCGTCGATCTCGGCGGCATCGCCGAGCTCAGGGGCATCAAACCGGAGGGCGGCGGGCTCACGATCGGCGCCATGACAACCCATGCCGAGGTCGCCCATTCGGCCGAGGTGAAGAAGACGATCCCCGCCCTCGCCGTTCTCGCCGAGGGTATCGGCGATCCGCAGGTGCGCAATCGCGGCACGATCGGCGGCTCGATCTCGAACAACGATCCGGCGGCCGACTATCCCGCCGGGCTCGTCGCGCTTGGCGCCACGGTGATCACCGACAAGCGCCGGATCGCTGCCGACGATTTCTTCAAGGGCATGTTCGAGACGGCGCTTCAGGACGGCGAGATCGTGACCGCCGTGAGCTTCCCCAGACCCGACAAGGCCGCCTACATGAAGTTCCCGAATCCGGCGTCGCGCTACGCCATGGTCGGGGTCTTCGTGGCCAGGACCGGCGGCGGGATCCGCGTCGCGGTCACCGGAGCCGGCCCCGGCGTCTTCCGGGCGACCGAGATGGAAAAGGCCCTTGCCGGCAACTTCTCGGCGGACGCCATCAAGTCGGTGAAGATTCCGGCCGCGGGGCTCAACAGCGACATGCATGGCAGCGCAGAATATCGCGCCCATCTCGTCAATGTCATGGCAAGACGGGCAGTTACGGCCTGTAGCTGACGTAATTTTTAAACTTAGGTTTGCACCGGGGGAGGCGGATCGACCGCCTCCCCTTTTCTTTCCGGGCTCGCGACGGCGCAGGGTCTGCGGCACTGCAGGCGTGAAAGAACAGGCGCCCGAACCGGTAGCGCGACGGCTGTCGGTATCGCGCAACCGGTTTTCCCGATGCGGCCATGCAAGATGGAATCCCAAAGGCAGTGCGTTATGCTTCGCGGATGGCCGACTCGGTAGGCAATCCGCCAGCGACATCGAAGACCTTGCGTCGCCTGGCGATCGCTGCGGCCATCCTCGTCGGTGTCGTCGCGATCGGCGCTCTCCTCGCCTGGACGGCGCGGCCGCAGCTCGTCGCCTTCCTGCTGGAGAACTATCTGCGCGCCTCGGGCGCGCCGGGCGCGAGCCTGACCGTGAGCGAGGTCACGCGGGACCGGCTGCGCATTCAGGGGCTGCTGCTCGGCAGCGGCGAAGAGGCGGCGGCCGAGACGGTGGAGGTCGACTACCGGCTGGCCGGTTTCGGCTTCCCCGAAATCCGCAGCATCGCGATCGAGGGTCTGCAGCTTTACGTGACACCCGGCGCCGAGCGGCCGATGGGCGCGCTTTCCTCCCTCCTCGAAGGGTTCGGCGGCGGCGAAAGCGAGGCGACGGCGCTCCCGCCGATCAAATGCTTCAGCTGCCGCGTGATCCTGCAGACGGTCGCCGGCCCCATCAACGTGAACCTCTCGGGGCAGCTCGCGCCGGAAGGCAGCGACAAGTTTCAGGCGAGCGGGCTCTGGACCGCCGACAGCCGCTTCGGGAATCTCGGCGGCCAGCTCGCCGGCGAATTCACGCTCGCCGGGGATGCGAAGCTCGCGATCGACGTGACGGAAGGCGCCATCGTCTGGGTCGAACAGAATGTCGCAGCCGAGGGCATGACGGGCGAGCTCAGCCTCGAGCTTGCCGCGGCCGCCCCGGCCGCGGTCACGGGGCATCTCCGCTCCAGCAAGTTCACCCGCGCCGACCTGCCGACGGTCGCCTTCGCGCTCGATTTCGACTACACGCCGCATCAGGCGAGCTTCGCCGTGTCGGCGGTCGATCCGGCCAATTCCTTCGTCGCGAAGCTGCATGGCGACGTCGCCGACCCGGCCGGCTCGCCCGTGGCCGAGCTGGTGGGCGAGCTTTCGATGGACGAGACCGCGCCGGTCTGGGCGCTGGCGGACCTTCCGCCGCCCGCGACGGGCCGCGCTTCGCTCGGTGCCGAGGTCAGCCTGCCGCTGCCGCCGCTGGCCGAAATCGCCAATATGAGCCTGCCGGAGGGCCTGACAGCGAAGCTCAGCTACGACCTCGAGACCTTGCGCTGGGACGGCTATGTCTCGGACCTCAGCGGCGCCGGCGAGATTCAGCTCGAGCGGCGGTCGAACGTCTATGCCCTGACCAGCCTCGGCACGAACGCGATCCGCGGCGTGCTCGATCCCGATCAGCGCGCGAAGATCGCCCTCCCTGCGGGGCTCGCCAGCAAGATCGACGGCCGGCTGATCGTCACCATCGCCGACGGATCGACCGCCCTCGTCACATCGGGCGATGCCGGCCTCTCGGTGACCGGCATGGGCGCGGTCCGGGTGAACAATCCGTCGGACCTGCTGATCTCGGCGCGCGGCAGTTTCACGGCCGATCCGGGCCCGGTGCTCGCGAGCTTCACGGTCGATGAAGGCGAGCTCTGGGTTTCGCACTGGTCGCTCGATCCGGCAGCGACCGACGCCACCGCCGTGGACTCGCTCCTCGTCAAGGGCACCGCCGCCGGCACGCCGGACGAGATCAGCGGACAGGCTCACCTCTTCGCAGTCGGGCTCGGCGTCGATGCGGGCGAGGTCTTCGCCAAGCGCGCTTCCGCCAATCTCCATGTCGACTACACGCTGCAGGATCGGCTCTTCACCGCCGCCCTTGCCGAGCCGGGCGCCATCGCCGCCGAAGGCTTGCGCATCGCCGGGCTTCGCGGCGAAACCCAGTCGCTCGCCCTCACCGCGAGCGCCGCGAAGGACCCGCTGGTCGTGGCCGATTTCGCACGGCCCGAAGGCCTGCATGTCGTCCATGCGGTGAAGCTGCAGGGTTTCCGCATGACGGCCTCCCCCGGTGTCGGCGAGGGACCGGTTACCGTCGCGGCCCCGAGCGCCGATGTGACCGGCGAATGGTCGGAACCGGCCGGCTGGCAGGGCGCGATCGCGGTCTATAACGGGCGGCTTCAGGCGCCCGCGGACGAGATCGCGGCGGAAGGCATCGATGCGCGCATCCGGCTCGGCGCAGGGCTCGGCTCCGGCAAGGTCACGGCGCATATCGCGAAGCTCACCCTCGCGGCCGGAAATGAGGAGGTTCTGGTGCTTTCGGTCGACGGCACCGCGACGCTTGCGGGCAACGGCGTCGATTTCGACTTGAAGGCCGCCGATCCGGCGAAGGTGATCGATCTCAGCTTCAACGGCAGCCACGACCTGAAATCGGGCGCCGGCGCCGGCCATATCGAGATCGCGCCCATCGAGTTCCAGCCGGGCGGGCTGCAGCCCCGGCATCTCCTGCCGGAACTCGCCGAGATCGAAGAAGCGACCGGCACCGTCTCCCTCGCCGGCGGCGTCGCCTGGCGCACCGGCGCAGTCTTCTCCGACGCGACCTTGCGGATCGAGGATCTCTCGATCACGACACCCGATCTCGACGTGGTGCGGATGAACGGCGCCGTCGCCCTGCAGAGCCTGTCGCCCTTCCGCACCCGGCCCGACCAGCAGATCGCGGTCGCCTCGCTCGATCTCGGCTTGCCGATGCAGGACGGCCTCATCACCTTCACGGCGGCCGGTCGGGTGCTCTCGATCAAATCGGCCGAGCTTCACATGGCGGACGGGAATGTCAGCGTCGAGCCCGTCGTCATCGATCCGGCCGACCCCGAGGGCCAGATCCGTCTCCACGTCGACGACGTCGATCTGGAGCAGCTTCTCGCGTTGGCGGAGATCACCGGCCTCAGCGGCACCGGCCGCCTCAACGGCGTGATCCCCGTGACGCTCGACGGCAGCCTCATCTCGATCGCGGGGGCGCGGCTCGATGCCGCCGAGCCCGGCCGCCTCGCCTACGCCCCCGACGCGCCCCCGCCTGCGTTGCAAGACAACGACGAAACCGTTAGCCTCGTCATGTCGGCCCTGTCGAACTTCCAATATGAAAAGCTCTGGATGACCCTCGACCGGAAAACGGACGGGGATGCCGAGATCGGGCTGCATGTCACGGGCAGGAATCCTGACTTCTATGATGGTTATCCGATCGAGTTCAATCTCACGCTCGCCGGCAAGCTCGATCAAATCCTCAAGGACAGCCTTGTCGGCTACAGCGTTCCCGACCTGGTGCGCCAGCGGCTCGAGGCGACCCGGCCGGCAAGCGGCACGCCTTAGGACCGGCCCGTTCCGGACCGCTGGAACAATGGTCCTGCCATCGCCATTTATCGCTGGCCGGGCGCCGGAGGGCCCAACGCGATGATGACCCGCTCCCTGCGTCCCGCGCTTTTCGCGCTGCTTGCGACCGGCCTCCTCGCGGGAGCCTGCAACCCGACGGTCAAGGTCGAGGCGCCGGACAAGCCGATCGTGATCAACATGAACGTCAAGATCGAGCAGGAAGTGCGCGTCCGGATCGAAGAGCAGGCGAAAGACGACATCGCGAAGAATCCCGATATTTTCTGATTGCCAGAGAGATCGACATGAACCCGAGCCGAACCCCGCTGTGGACCCGCCGGAGCGTGTTGCGCCTTGCGGCGCTTGCGTCGCTCGCGGCGGCGCTTCCCTGGATCCCGCCCGCCGCAGCCGACGAGTTCGACGATCTGCGGGCCGAGGGCGCGATCGCCGAGCGCTATGACGGCTTCGTCATGGTGCGAGATCCGAGCGTCGGCAACGCCCAGTCGATCGTCAATCGCGTGAATGGCGAACGGAAGGCGTTGTACGAGGCGCGCGCCAAGGAGCAGGGCGTCGCGGCCGATCAGGTCGGACAGGTCTATGCCGCGGAAATCCTCGCGAAGGCACCGGGCGGCACCTGGTTCATGGCGGCCGACGGCAGCAGCTTCCAGAAATAGATCGCCCGTGAGGCAGGCCACGTCGCCGCAAGACGCCACCGCCAGCTCGCCGGCACGGGCCCTGCCCGGGGACGTGGACGAGACGCTGGCGCTGCTCGGCGCGGGGAACTACGTGGCCGATCGCAGCCTCGCCACGGCCCTCTTCCTCGCCCTCAAGCTCGCCCGGCCCCTGTTCCTCGAAGGCGAGGCCGGTGTCGGCAAGACCGAGATCGCCAAGGTGCTGGCCGATACGCTGGGCCGCAGGCTGATCCGGCTGCAATGCTACGAGGGGCTCGACATCGCCTCCGCGGCCTATGAATGGAACTATTCGCGGCAGATGATCGAAATCCGCCTCGCCGAAGCGGCGGGCGGCGCCAATCGCGACGCGCTGGCGCGGGATATCTATGCCGAGAGCTTCCTCATCAAGCGGCCGCTGCTGCAGGCGCTCGAGGCCGATCTCGCCGGTCCGCCGGTGCTGCTGATCGACGAGCTCGACCGCACCGACGAGCCCTTCGAGGCCTATCTGCTGGAGCTGCTGGCCGACTACCAGGTCACGATCCCCGAGCTCGGCACCGTCGCGGCCGCTTCGCCGCCGATCGTCGTCGTCACCTCGAACCGGACGCGCGAGATCCACGACGCCTTGAAGCGGCGTTGCTTCTATTACTGGGTGGACTATCCCTCGGCCGAGCGCGAGATGCAGATCCTGCGGGTGAAGGCGCCGCGGGCCGGCGAAGCGCTGGCGCGCCAGGTCGTCGCCTTCGTGCAGAAGCTTCGCGGGCGCGATCTCTTCAAGCTGCCCGGCGTCGCCGAGACCATCGACTGGGCGGACGCGCTGGTGCAGCTCGACAAGGTCGCGCTCGATCCGCAGGCGATCGACGACACGCTCGGCGTGCTCCTGAAATATCAGGACGACATCGCCAGGATCCGCGGCAGCGAGGCAGCCCATCTGCTGGGCCAGGTGAAAGCCGAGCTCGCCGCCGGCGCGCGCTGAGCCCGTGGCGGGCGATCCTCCCCGCTCCGCCGGGCCCGCCGAGCCGCAGGCCAGCCGCCTTGCCGACAATCTCACGTATTTCGCGCGGACCTTGCGCGCGGCGGGGCTGCCGATCGGCCCCGGCCGCGTGATCGACGCGCTGAAGGCGGTCGAAGCGGTCGGCGTCGGCACGCGCGACGATCTCTACTGGACGCTTCACGCCGTCTTCGTGAACCGGCGCGAGCAGCAGCCGATCTTCGATCAGGCCTTTCACATCTTCTGGCGAAACCCGCAGCTCCTGCAGAAGATGCTGATGGCGATGCTGCCCTCGATCGATGCCGGCGGTGCCACGGAGGAAGAGCGCGAGCCCATGCTGCGCCGCCTCGCCGAAGCCTTTTCGTCGGAGCGCGACGGCGCGGGCGACGGTCGCGAAAGCGAGGAAGAGGAGATCGAGTTCGACGCGGCGATGACCTATTCGGCGCGCGAGCTGCTGCAGAAGACTGATTTCGAATCCCTGTCCAATGCGGAGATCGAGGCGGCGAAGCGGATGATCGCCGCCATGCGCCTCCCGATCATGACGGTCCGGACCCGCCGTTACGCGACCGACCGGAATGGCCGCCGGATCGATCTCCGCGCGACCATGCGGGCGCAGCTTCGCAGCGGCGGCGCGATCCCGCTCCGCTACCGCAAGCCGCGACGGCGGCATCCGCCGCTGGTCGTGCTCTGCGACATCTCGGGCTCGATGAGCCGCTATTCGCGGCTGCTGCTCCATTTCATGCATGCGATCACCAACGACCGCGATCGCGTGCACAGCTTCCTCTTCGGCACGCGCCTCACCAACATCACACGACATCTCCGGCAACGCGACGTCGACCTCGCCCTCGCCAGAGTCGCGACCAAGGTCGAGGACTGGTCGGGGGGCACGCGCATCGGGGCGTGCCTCGCGGAGTTCAATGCCCACTGGTCGCGCCGCGTCCTGGGACAGGGCGCGGTGGTGCTGCTCATTACCGACGGGCTCGATCGCGAGGGCGGCGAAGGCCTCGATCGCGAGATGGAGCGTCTGCACAAATCCTGCCGGCGCCTCATCTGGCTCAATCCCCTCCTCCGCTTCGAGGGCTACGAGCCGAAGGCGCAGGGCGCGCGCGCGATCCTGCCGCATGTGGACGATTTCCGGACCGTCCATAATCTCGACAGCCTGGATGCGCTCGGTCGCGTCCTGTCCAGCCCCGGCCAGCGCCGGCTCGAGGCGCAGCGCAGCTATCGCGCGGTTATCGCAGGGCGTGGCTGAAGCTCGTTGGTGTATAATGGGCGGCAACCGGCGATGAGCATGTCGCCGCGGCTCTGTCGCCGGAGCCTTTCTTCATCGGCGGATCGATCGGGAGCATCGCGATGGATGCGAGCGAACAGGATGTGCTGCAGCAGGCCTTGGCCTGGCGCGGCGAGGGCCGCAAGGTCGCCATTGCCACGGTGATCGCCACCTGGGGTTCCTCGCCCCGCCCCGTCGGGAGCCAGCTCGCCGTGAACGAGGACGGCGCCATGGTCGGCTCCGTCTCCGGCGGCTGCATCGAAGGCGCCGTCGTGCGCGAGGCGCAGGAGATCATGGCCGGCGCCAGGCCCCGGCTGCTCGATTTCGGCGTCACCAACGAGCAAGCCTGGGAAGTCGGCCTCGCCTGCGGCGGCAAGCTCGAGGTCTATGTCGAGGCGGTGGAATGAAGGCCGCGCTGCTGGGACAGCTCGTCGCCGATCGTGCGGCGCGACGGCCCGCCGCCCTCGTCACCGATCTCGAGAGCGGGATCCAGGCGTTGATCCATGAGGACGGCGTCGCGGGCGCGCTGGCGCTCGATGACGCCGCGCTCGCCGCCGGCCGGGCGGCGCTCGCGGCCGATCGCAGCGGCCTGCTGCCCCTCTCCGGCCCCCGGCTCTTTCTTCAGGCCGTCGTGCCCTCGCCGCGACTCATCCTGGTGGGCGCGGTCCATATCGCCCAGGCGCTGGCGCCGATGGCGGCGCTCGCGGGCTATGGCGTGACCGTCGTCGATCCGCGCCGCTCCTTCGCGACCGATGCGCGGTTTCCGGCCTTCGAGCTCACGACGGAATGGCCGGACGAAGCGCTCGCCCGTCTCGCGCCCGATGCGCGCACGGCCATCGTCACCCTGACGCATGACCCGAAGCTCGACGATGCCGCGCTCGGCATCGCGCTCAATTCGCCCGCCTTCTATATCGGCTCCCTCGGCAGCCGGAAGACCCACGCGGCCCGGCTGAAGCGCCTGACCGAGGCGGGTTTCAGCGATGCGGCGCTCGCCCGCATCCATGGGCCCGTCGGGATCGCGATCGGCGCGCTCTCGCCGGCCGAGATCGCCCTCTCCGTGCTGGCACAGATCACCGCCGTTCGCCGCGCCGGCAGCAAGCCCGGCGAGGAACGCGCGGCATGATTTTCGCGACGGTTGCGCCGGAGGAGGCCGAGAATGCGTTGCTCGCCCACAGCGTGCGGCGCGGCAAGCTCGTCTTCAAGAAGGGCCGGCGGCTGTCTGCGGCCGATCTCGGAGCGCTGCGCGAGGCCGGCGTGGACCGCATCACCGTGGCGAAGCTGGAGCCGGCGGATGTCGGCGAGGACGAGGCAGCGCAGCGCATCGCCGCGGCGCTCGCCGGCGAGCATCTCACGGCGGCAGCGCCCTTTACCGGTCGCGCCAATCTGATCGCGGACCGCGCGGGCGTGCTGCAGCTCGACCGGAACCGCCTGGACCGGCTCAATCTGGTCGACGAAGCCGTTACCGTCGCGACGCTCCCGCCCTATGACGCGGTCGAGCCCGGCCAGATGGTCGCAACGGTGAAGATCATCCCCTTCGCCGTCCCGATCGATGTTCTCGAACGCTGCCTCGAGGTCGCCGCCGAGGGCGGATCGCTGCTCCGCCTCGCACCGTTCCGCGCGCAGCCGGTGGCGCTGATCCAGACGCGGCTTCCGGGCCTCAAGGAAACCATCCTCGACAAGACGGCACAGATCATGAATGGCCGTTTGCAGGCGCTGGGCGTGGAATTGCCGCCCGAGACGCGTTGCGATCATGCCGAGGGGCCGCTGACGGATGCGATCCGCGATGCCCTGGCCGGGGGCGCCGAGCTGGTGCTGATCACCGGCGCCTCGGCGATCACCGACCGGCGCGACGTGGTGCCGGCGGCGATCGCGGCCGCGGGCGGCCGGATCGATCATTTCGGCATGCC
>CADEFF010000063.1:16940-23638 GCA_902826565.1 uncultured Rhodospirillaceae bacterium
GCGGCCGGGCGCTCGACGCGGATGGGCGAGGCGAACAAGCTGCTTGCCGAGCTCGATCGCAAGCCGCTTGTGGCCCATGCCGTCGATACGGCGCTTGCCGCCCGCATCGCCAAGGTGGTCGTCGTCACCGGCCACGAGCCCGAGCGCGTGCGCGCCGCGCTCGCCGGCCGCGACCTCCAGTTCGTCCACAACCCCGATTTCGGGTCCGGCATCAGCGGCTCGCTCGCGCGCGGCCTCGCGGCGCTCGCCGATGCGGATATCGACGGCGCCGTGGTGCTGCTCGGCGACATGCCGCGTATCGGCAAGGGCGTCATCGACCGCCTGCTGGCGGCGTTCAACCCGCTCGAGGGCCGCGCCATCTGCGTGCCGACTTACAAGGGCAAGCGCGGCAACCCGGTGCTGTGGGATCGGCGGTTCTTCGCCGAGATGAGCGACCTCAAGGGCGATGTCGGCGCGCGGCATCTGATCGGGGATCATGCCGATCTGGCGGCGGAAGTGGCCATGCCGGACGAATCCGTTCTCGTGGACGTCGATACGCCCCAGGCGCTCGACGAGGTGCGCCGCGCGAGCCGCGGCAAGACCGCATGACGCCGAAAAAGCCTTTCGATCCGGCTGCCTGCCGCGAGGAATTTCCGCTGCTGGCCGATCCGCCGGGCGGCAAGCCGATGCATTATCTCGACAGCGCCGCCACGGCCCAGACGGTCGCCGCGGCGCTGCGCGCCGTGCGGCGGCACGAGACGATGACCCGGGCGAACGTGCTGCGCGGCGTGCATTTCCTCGCCGAAGCCGCGACCGACGCCTACGACCAGGCGCGCCGTGCGGTCGCCCGCTATCTCGGCGTCGCCGATGCCGAGGAGGTGATCTTCACCGGCGGCACCACCGGTTCGATCAACCTGCTGGCGCACAGCTTCGGCAGCCTGCTGGCGGAAGGCGACGAGATCCTGGTGAGCGAGCTCGAGCATCACAGCAACATCGTGCCCTGGCAGATGCTCGCCGAGCGGCGCGGCGTCCGGCTCAGGGTGCTGCCGGTCACCGAGGACGGGCGGCTCGATCTCGACCGGCTGCCGGCGCATCTCAGCGCCCGCTGCAAGCTGGTCGCCCTCACCCATGCCTCGAACGTCACGGGCGCGATCGCCGATGTCGGCCGCATCGTCGAAACCGCCCGCGCGGTCGGCGCGAGGGTGTTCCTCGACGGGGCGCAGCGCGCGCCGCAAGGCCCGCTCGACCTGCCCGCCCTCGGCATCGATTTCTATGCCTTCTCCAGCCACAAGCTCTATGGCCCGACCGGCGTCGGCGTGCTCTGGGGGCGGCGGCCGCTGCTGGAGGCGATGCCGCCCTTCATGGGCGGCGGCGGCATGATCGAACAGGTGAGCTTCGCCGGCACGCGCTATGCCGGCATTCCCCGACGCTTCGAGGCCGGAACGCCGCCCATCGCCGAGGCGATCGGGCTCGGCGCCGCCGTCGGCTGGGCAGGCGGGCTCGACTGGGCCGGTGCTACGGCGCATGAGGCACGGCTCACCGGCCGCATCCTCGACGGGCTCGCCGGCATCAGGGGCGCGAAGGTCATCGGCCCCGCGGGGCTGCAGAACCGGCTCGGGGTCATCGCCTTCACGATCGACGGGCTGCACCCGCACGATGTCTGCCAATGGCTCGACCGCCGCAATGTCGCGCTGCGCGGCGGGCATCATTGCGCGCAGCCGCTGATGGAGCGGTTCGGCGTCGCCGGCACCACCCGCGCCAGCATCGCGCCCTATAACTCGGATGCGGACGTCGATGCGCTGCTCGCCGGGCTCGACGAGGCGGTCGCCAGGCTCGCATGAGCGACGAGCTCTATCACCGGAAGCTCGTCGCGCGGGCGCGCGGCGCCGTCGGCAAGGGCAAGCTCGACGCCCCCGACGGGCGCGCCACGATCGACAATCCGCTCTGCGGCGACCGGGTCACGATGGAGGTGAAGCTCGCGGACGGACGCCTCGCCGCGGTCGCGCATCAGACCCGCGGCTGCCTGCTCTGCGAGGCTGCCGCTGCCCTCATCGGCGCAGAGGCCGCTGGCGAGCGGCTTTCCGACATCGATGCCGCGGTCGCGGCGGCGAAATCGGTGGTCGAGGGCGCCCCCGCCCCGGCCGGCTGCTGGTCTGCGCTCGAGGAATTCGGCCCGGTGCGCACGGCAAAGAGCCGGCGCGACTGCGTGCTGCTGCCCTTCCGCGCGCTCGCCGAGGCCATCGCAGCCGCGCGCGGCACGACAGGCTGAGCCCTCGTCAGCGCCGCCCGCCGGCGAGCTTCAGCGACCCCGGATCGGCGCGGAGCGTCGCCATCGCCCAGACGCCGAGGAAGGGTCCGATCGCGAGCGGCACGAAGGCCCAGCGCCAGCCGAGCGCTTCGACCGCGATCGGCATCAGATGGATGGTGGCGAGCGTCAGCAGGAAGCCGAGGCAGGTCTGCACCATCAGCATCGTGCCGACCTTCTCGGGCGGCGAAAGCTCGGCGACGCTCGCGGAAAACTGCGCGGAATCCGCGATCACCGAGAATCCCCAGACGGCACAGAGCGCCACCACGAGCCAGGGCGCAGCGCCGAAGGCGAGACCGCAGAGCAAGGCGCAGGCGCCGCTGACCGCCATGGCGAGCATGGTGAAGGTGGTACGGCCCCAGCGATCGGCGAAGAACCCTCCGAGCACGCAGCCGAGCGCCCCGACGCCGACCACGAAGAATCCGGCAAAGCCCGCGAGGGATTTCGCGTCGGCGCCGAGGCTGAGCGCGAAGCTCGCCTGCAGGAAGGCGCCGATCCAGGCCCACATGGCATAGAGCTCCCACATATGGCCGAGATAGCCGAGGGTGGCGAGCCGCGCCGGACGGTTTTGCCAGATCTCGAGCACGAAGCGCGGCTCGAAGCGCGCGGCGCGACGCAGGTTGGGCCCGACCTCCACGAAGGCGATAATGACGGCCGCGAGCAGCGCGCAACCGCCCGCGCCGACATAGGTGATGCGCCAATCCAGCCCGCCGAGCGCCGCCATCAGATGCGGCGCCGCGGTGCCGAGCGTCAGCGCCCCGATCAGCAGGCCGATCAGAAGACCGGTATCCCGCACCGCCCAGGTCGCGGCCATGCGCATTCCGACCGGATAGACGCCCGCCATCGCCGCCCCCGTGACGAAGCGCAGCAGCGGCACGAGCGGAGACTCCGGCGGCAGGATCGCAAGGACGAAGCTCGCCAGCGCCGCCAGAATGGCCGAGCCGGCGAAGAACTTCCGGGAGTCGAGCCGATCGGCCAGGCCGAGCACGGCGCTCGTGAGCGTGCCGACGACGAATCCGACCTGCACGCTGCTGGTGAGCAAGGCCGCCTGGAAGTCCGAAAGCGGCGTTTCGGCCAGGATCGACGGCAGGGCCGCCGCGGAGGAGAACCAGACGGTCATGGCCGCCGCCTGGCTCGCCAGCAGCAGCGCCATGGCGCGCCATTTGCGGCGGTTATCGACCGCGCCCGGCGCGCCGCCTGCGCTCATTGTCCTCGCCCCGTCTCACCCGCGCAGCCTTGCGTTGGCCGGATCGTAGATCGGCGCTTCCAGCGGCGTCGCCGCAAAATCCTCGCCCAGCATGGTGACGCGAAGCGAGGTGCCGGGCACGAGGCTCGCCGGCTCGACATAGGCGAAGGCCAGCGTCTTTCCCGTGCCGTGGCCGTGGGCGCCGGAAGTCACGCTGCCGACGAGCCTGCCATTGGCGAAGACCGGCTCGGCGCCGATCACGTCGCGGTCGGCGCCCTCGATCGCGAGATAGGCGAGCTTCCAGGGCAGCGGCTTCTCGCGCCGCTTCAGCAAGGCGTCGCGGCCGACGAACTCGCTTTTCCCGAAATCGACGAAGCGCTCGAGCCCCGCTTCGAGCGGCGTGATTTCCGCGCTGAGCTCGGTGCCGAAGCCGCGATAGCCCTTTTCCATCCGGAGGGAATCCAGCGCATAGAGCCCGAAATCGGCGAGCCCCAGATCCGTTCCCGCGGCCTTGATCGCGTCATAGAGCGCCGCCGTCTTGCCCATGGGACAATGCAGCTCCCAGCCGAGCTCGCCCGCATAGGAGACGCGCAAGGCCCGCACCGGCGTGCCGGCAACGTCGATATCGCGCGCCGTGAGCCAGGGGAATGCGCCATTGCCGAGATCGGCATTGGTGAGACGACCCAGCAGCTCGCGCGAGCGGGGGCCCGCCAGGATGAGGCAACCATGGCGATCGGTCACGTTCTCGATGGCGACCTCTGCCGCGCCCTTCCCGGCTTCCAGCATGTCGCCGACCCGCCGTTCCGCCGCGCTGCCGGTGAGAAGATAGAACCCGCCATCGGCGAGCCGCGTCACGGTCGCCTCGGCCGCGATATGGCCGCTCTCGGTCAGCATATGGGCGAGCACGATGCCGCCCGGCTTGGCCGGCATGCGGTTGGCGAAGAGGCGATCGAGCATCGCCGTCGCGTCGCGACCCTTGACCTCGAACTTGGCGAAGCCGGTCAGGTCGAGAAGACCGACGCGCTCGCGCACCGCCCGGCATTCCCGCGCCACGGCATCGAAGGCGTTGCTCCGGCGGAAGCTCGGCTGCTCGGCGGTGCCGATGGGCGCGAACCATTTCGGCCGTTCCCAGCCGAAGGCTTCGCCATGTACCGCGCCGGCGGCAACGAGCCGGTCATGGATAGGCGATTTGCGGAGCCCGCGCGCCGTGTGGAACTCGTAGCCGGGCGGGTGCCGCTCGAAGAGATGCTGGGTGTATTCGACGGTCCGCTCCGTCAGATAGTCGCCCATGTGGAAATCGCCGAAGCGGCGGGGATCCATGGACAGCATGCTGATCTCGGCCGCGCCATGCACCATCATTTGCGCCAGATATTTGCCGCAGCCGGGCCCCTGCGCGATGCCGATCGCGGCGCCGCAGGCGAGCCACAGGTTGCGCAAGCCCGGCGCAGGCCCGACCAGCGGCGTGAGGTCCGGCGTATGGGCAATGAAGCCGGAGATCACGCGCTTCACGCCCACCGTGCCGAAAAGCGGAATGCGCGCGATCATCTGGTCGAGCCAAGGCGCCACGCGGTCGAGATCTGGCTCCAGGAGATCGTGATCGAAGCTCCAGGGCACGCCCTCGGGGTAGACGAACTGCGCGCCCTCGGTCTCGTAAGGGCCGCCGAGCAGCCCTTGCTGCTCCTGCCGGAAATAGGAGGAGGAGCCCGGATCGCGCACCACCGGCAGCTCGGGCTTGCGGCCCTTCAGCTCAGGCACCGCCTCGGTCACCAGATACTGATGCACCATGTTGATGGTCGGAATACTGAGGCCGAGCCAGGCGCCGACCTGCGGGGTGAAGAAGCCGGCCGCGAGCACGAGATGCTCGCAGGTAATGTTGCCCTTCTCCGTGATGAGTTCCCAGCCGCCATCGGGGAGCCGGCGGATATCGGTCGCCAGCGTGTGGCGGTAGATCTCGGCGCCCATGCTCTTTGCGCCGATCGCCATGGCGTTGGTCGCGCTCGCCGGATCGACATATCCGTCATGCGGCATGTAGCAGCCGCCGACGATCTCGTGCGTCTCGAGGAAGGGATGCAGCTTGCGGATCTCATCGGGCGTGACGAGGTGGAACTCGTACCCGACCTGCCGCGCGATGCCGCCGACATAGCGATGCCAGTCGAGCTCCTCCGCATCGCGCGCGAGGCGGATGCTGCCGCAGCCATGCCAGCCCGTGGACTGGCCAGTCTCGGCCTCGAGGCGGCTATAAAGCTCCGTGCCGTAATGGTGGATGCGCGCGAAGCCGAGGTTGCCGATGAAATGCGGGCAATTGCCGGCGGCATGCCAGGTGGTGCCGGAGGTGAGCTCCCCCTTCTCCACCAGCACCGCGTCGGTCCAGCCTTCCCGTACGAGGTGATAGAGCGTGCTGACGCCGAAGATGCCGCCGCCGAGAACGACGACGCGTGCATGCGATTTCACTGGAATACCCCCGAGACTGCCGATCGATCATTCATGGCTACCGTAGCAGCCAGCCACGATGGCGCAAGATCGCCGCGACGCGGTGTCCTTGACGTTCCCGCTCGATCACGGGCTGTGCCGCCACGGGATCGGACCGCTGCCGCGCGTCGCCCCCGCTCACGCCGCGGTGAAATTGCGCCGCGACGCGGCGCGTGGCATGCTGCGGCCCGAGCATCGGACCATGCACAGCCCCCTCGCCCGCCTCGTCCTGATCCTTTCCCTGCCGCTGCTTGCCGCCTGTGCAGCGCAGACGGAAGCGCGCGTCGCGAAGCTCGTGCCGCTCGACGCGACGCCCGCGGCCTTCGAGGTCTGCCACGGCAGCGGATGCAGGACGCGCACCCCGGTTTCGCTCACAGCCGCGCAATGGGACGAGGTCCGCGCCCTGTTCGCCGCGACGCAGAACGCGCCCGGGGAGCGGGCTGCGATCTCGAAATCGGTGGCCCTCATCGAACGGCTCGTCGCCAAGCCCGCCGGCACGGGCAAGGACGTGGGCCGGAACCTCGTCGCCGCGAACCAGGGCGGCCAGCTCGACTGCGTGGACGAGGCCGTCAACTCCACCACCTATCTCCGCATGATGGCGCAGGACGACCTGATCCGGTTCCACGATGTCGGCTTTCCCGCCCACCGCGGCGGCATCATCCGCGCGCACAACACGGCCGTCATCCGCGACCGCGCGACCGGCGAGCGCTATGCCGTCGATTCCTGGTTCTACGACAACGGCGTGCCGCCCGCGGTGGT
>CADEFF010000064.1 GCA_902826565.1 uncultured Rhodospirillaceae bacterium
CGTTGCCGATGCCGAACATAACCACGACCGGGATCAGATAAACGAAGGCGGGAAGCGTCTGCATGGTGTCGAGGATCGGCCGCATGGTGCGGTCAAGCAGCCGGCTCTTCGCCAGCAGCACGCCCATCGGCACGCCGATCAGCACCGAGAAAAGAACCGCCGTCGTGACCAGGCCAAGCGTGATCATCGCATCCGTCCAGGCGCCGAGCAGGCCGATCGCGATCAATCCCGCCGTACTCCAAAGCGCGATGCGAAGGCTCGCCAACTGCCAGGCGAGCAGAAAGATCGCGATCAGGACGATCTCCGGCCGCGTATCGACCAGCAGGTCGCCGATGCCATCCAGCACGTAGGCGAAGGGAACCTTCAGCAACTGGAAGGTCGGACGAAGGTTCTCCGACATCCAGTCGATGGCGGGATCGACGAATGCGGCCACGTCGATCGCCGGATTCTCGAACAAGCGCGTCATGGCATGGCTCCGGCCCGCATCGAATCCGGCGGTTCTTTCCGCCCGAGCTTGTCCGTCGCCATCGCGACGAATTTTGCGACGAACGCATCCGCCGGGCGTCGAAGAATCTCGTCGGGCGTGCCCACCTGGAGGAACTCTCCGTCGCGCATGATGGCGAGTTCGTCACCCACCCGCAGGGCTTCCTCGAAGTCGTGCGTGATAAAGATGGTGGTCTTGCCGAGCGACTGCGCGATCGCGACGTACTCGTCCTGAAGCTCCCGTCGGATCAGCGGATCGAGCGCGCTGAAGGGTTCGTCCATGAGCAGGATTTCCGGGTCGTTGGCAAGCGCGCGCGCAAGCCCGACCCGCTGCTTCATGCCGCCGGAGAGTTCGCCCGGCAACCTGTCCGCCCAGTCCGCAAGCCCGACGAGCCGGAGCTTTTCCTGAGCGACCTCGCGCCGCTTGCGCCTGTCGACCTTGCGAACCTCGAGACCGAAGGCGACGTTCTCGGCAATCGTCAGGTGCGGGAACAGCCCGTAGCTCTGGAAGACCATGCCGATCTTGCGGCTGCGCAGATCTCCGAGCGCCCGCCGATCCAGCGCGGACACCAAGACCTCGTCGAGATGGACCTGCCCGAAGCTCGGCTCGATCAGCCGGTTCACATGCCGAAGCAGGGTCGACTTGCCGCAGCCGGAAAGGCCCATGATGCAGAAGGTTCGCCCCTTCTGCACCTCGAAGGAGACGTTCCGCAGGGCGAGTACCGCATTGAAGCGGGTCGCGACGGCTTCCTTCGTGAGGTTCTGGTCCCTGATCTGCGCCAATTGAGACGCGCTCAGCGTCCCGAAGACCTTCCAGAGCTTCTCGCAGCGTACCGTGGCCATGTGCTACCGCCGAATTCGACGGCGGTCGCGGGCAGACCCCGCGACCGCCGCCTTTCCCGGCACCAGCCTAATTGGTCGCCGCCTTCTTGGCTTCCTCGATCCAGGCGTCGAATTCGGCCGAATTCTCGGCAACCCACGCCTCGGCATGCTTCCGGATATCGGCGACCGAACTTTCGCCGTCGTTGATTTTCATGTTCTGGGCATTGATCGCGGCGATCGGGATCGTCACGAGCTCGAAGAATTTCTTGGCGGCGGGATTGGCGGCAAGGAACTCCTTGTTCGCGGTGATCCGGATGTCGACGACTTCCCATCCCGTGTTACGCCCGTCGGCGGTGACGGTGTTGGCATCCTGATTGGATTCGGGCGGCAGCGCCTTGAAGGGCACCGCGAGCCATTGCACGTCCTCTCCGGGGACGAGCACCTGGCTCAACCAGAAGGGCTCCCAAGTGTAGTAGAGGATCGAGTCGCCCACCTTGTAGCGCGAGATGACGTCGGCCTTGAGGGCTGTGTTTTCGCCCTTGTCCTGCTGCACGGTCGCACTCAGGCCGTACTGCTCGATCTGATAGTCGATGGTTTTCTCGCACTGCCATCCCGGAGGGCATCCGGCAAGATTGGCCTTACCGTCGCCGTCGGAATCGAAAAGCTTGGCCAAGGCCGGATCCTTGAGCTGGCTGATGTCGGTGATGCCGTATTTTTCGGCCGTCCGCTTGTCGATCAGATAGCCCTGCACCGCATCCTTGACGAGGACGCCAACCATCTCGAGCTTGGCGTCGCCCCCGCTCTGCTCATAGAGACTACGATGCATCGGCCACCAGGTCTGGGTATTGAGCTCGGCGTCCCCCTGCGCCACCGATTCGAAGTAGATCGCCGGCGCGACCTGGTCGATCTCGTCCACTTCATACCCCAGACGCTCGAGGCCGATGGCCACGATATCGGCCTGAAACAGACTCTCGATGTCCTGGCCGAGAAGAATATGAGCGTTCGTTCCAGCGCCCGGAAGATCATCCGCGGCCGCGATCGTCGCGCCCAGGCTCAAGACGACGGCCATCGTGCCGATCAGTCTGCCCATCTTTGCAATCACCCTCTACCTCCCCGGCGCCGCGTGTCCGACGCCTGTTTGTGAATCAACTTATTGCGTATTCGGCTTCGAGCGCTTTCAGCCGTTCGATCACCAATGAATCGCGGGCCTCGCCGGTGAGCGATTCCGAATCCCGGTAGATGTCCAGCACCCGCTGCGAAACCTCGATGACGAGCTCGCGATCGTCGCAGCTCGCGCGCGCGGGGATATCAAGGACGTTGTCGCCGCCGTTCGTCGGAATCGGGCGGACCCCGGCCGCGGTGTGCTGCACGGGCGGGGTCCCGTCGGCGAGCGCGCGGACAGCCTTCCTGACCATGCGCCGGAACATGGAGACGCCCCGATCGGTCGCCGAGAGATGCTCCCTGCTGTGCAAATTGACGGGACCGAGCCCGACGATGGTCTCGAAATCGCCGGGATCTCTCTGCCGCTCCTCGTAGGGGCGGTCTTGCGTCGTGCCGGACTCGAGCTTCTGCAGGTTCGCTTCTTCGAGATACTCGGCACGGAACGGATCGGCGCGGTCGTTGAAGTGCGCCAGCATGAAAACCGTGGTGTTGGTGTCGTCCAGCGGGACGACCCACCGGGTGAACGCGTTCCTGCCGAAATATTTCGGCTTGCCCCCATCCATGGTGAAGACGCACCCGGCCTGGGTAAAGTTGGGCAGGTAGATGTCCTCCATGCCCATCCAAATCTTGTCGGCGACCCGCCGGCTGTAGGTGTAGTGGATGCCGTAGTCGAACCGTTGATAGACGATCGTCGGCGCTATGCCCCAGGACGCATAGAACTGCGGATCTCCGTCCTTCGGGGTATGCAGATAGACCACGTGATCGTGGTCCATGCTGTTCTCCGCGACCTGCAGCCAGTTGCAGGGGTATTTGTGCGGGTAGGGCGCGAGCACGTCGCCTTCGATGCAGAGGCTGTCATAGACCGGGAACTCCGGCATTTCGTCCGGCGGCCCCATATAGGCGAAAATCAGACCCCACCTCTCCTTGGTCGGATAGGCGCCGAGACAGAGCCTCTCGCGCAGCTTGCTGGTGGGCGGCTCGAGCGGCGTCTCCAGCAGGCGACCATCGATCCCGTAAAGCCAGCCGTGATAGCAGCAACGCAGACCCTGATCCTCGATGCGCCCCCACTCGAGCGAAGCGCGACGATGCAGGCAGTGCAGATGGAGCAGCCCGATCTCGCCATCGGGGCGGCGAAACAGCACCAGATCCTCGCCGAGGATGCGGATGCGAAGCGGCCGGGTCGTCAGATCCGAGGCGAGAGCGACCGGGTGCCAGAACCTGCGGAAATACTCCCCTGCCGGCGTGCGCGGCCCGACCTGGGTCAGCTCGTGGTCGGCCTCGCCGCCGGGATCGACGTGATATCCGCCGAAAGGCCGGGCGGCAGCGGGGCGGTCCATCGGTGTTTCCGTTTGTTTAACGCTACACAACTTTGTGTAACGTTACAGTCCTCGACCGCACTGTCAACGCTCTTCGGCCGAGCGGCGAGAATTTCGACATCCGGCTCGCGAGGAAGGGAGGCCGTAGGCGGCGGTCAGAACCGGTTCGGCAGACGCCGGGCGACCTGGGAAGCCGCGATCATGAAAAGGCCCGAGGCGACGAAGACCGCCCGGATGTCGAAGAAGCTGAGCAGGACCGAATAGAGCGCGGCCGGCAGCAGGTCCGAAAGGTCGATATAGCTGCGGAAGACGGTCGTCATCTGGGGCCGTTCCCACGGCCGGACCGACCGCAGGAAGGGAATGTTGCCGAGCGCGTCGAGCGAGACGCAGGGCAGCGATCCGACGAGGAGCGCCGCCGCCACGAGATAGGGATAGTCGTAGAGCGCCGCGGCGGCGAGGGTGCAGCAGCCGAGCGCCGCGAAGGCGCAGATGATGGGCCGCCTTATGCCGGTACGGCGCGCGAGCCTGCCGAAGAGCGGCGTCACGATCAGCATCGCATTGCCGGCCGAGACCAGGAGGGCGCCCACCATCGGGTCCTTGCCGGACTGGACGAGATAGAGCGTCGGATAGACGAAGAACATCGCCCACCAGGTGGAGCGGGCGAAGGGAATGAACCAGCCGAGCCGGAGGCGCGGCTGCGCGACGAAGCGGCGGATCGACGCGACCGGGTTCGGCGGCGGGCGCGTGGCGGCCGCGACCGCGGGGTTCTCGCTGAGGCGCAGATACCAGAAATAGCCGATGAGGAGCGCGGCCGTGCCGGCGCAGACCGCCTCGGCCGCCCAGAAGGACACGTTTTCGTAGAGCCAGACGCCGAGGCCCGGGCCGAGGGTCCAGGAGCCCGCGCTGAACATCAGCTTCAGCGGCTCGGACCAGACCAGGTCCTTCCGCTTGATGTGATCCAGCACATAGAGGCTGAGCGCGATGTTGACGGCGGCGACGGCGAAGGCGCGCAGCAGCATGCCGGCGATCTGGCCCGGCAAAGTGTGGGTCGCGAGCGCAGCGGCCGCCGCCATGAGAGCGACGAGCCCGATCGTATAGACCCAGCGCCGGCGGACGCGGCGGATGAGGTACGGAATCGCGAAGCTGCTGCCGAGGCCGGTGATGCCGACGAGGGTGTAGAGGATGCTGACGCTGCGGGCCTCCTGCAGCAGCGCATAGGCCTGCAGCGGAATGAGCGCCACGAGGAGCGCGCGCGCGAAGGACTCCAGCGTGAACATGATCGCGAACACCACGGCGCCAGGGCGGCTGACCGCCTTGAGCCAGAGTGGTTCGGTTTCGGACATGGGGGCGCAGGAGCGGGAATTTGCGGGCGCGACGGGGGCGGGCCGGCGATGCCGGAGCGACGAGCCCTCAGCATAGGCGCGCGCAGGCACCGCGACAATTGTGCCGGGTGCAGGGCGGCGTCGCATTCGGGACGAAAGAAGTCCGCGTGCAGCGAGTATCGCCACGGGGCGCCAGCGAGGGTCCGATAGGATTTCCCGCCCCCGGAACGCCGGCGGCGCCGAACGGCAGGGCTGGCCGCAGCACCGGAGCAGGAGGCATCATGACCGGACGTCCCGACGCCGGCACGCCGCCGCCGATCGCCCCGCGCAACCGGCGCCGGCGCGAGGCCGGGGCCCTGCCCCAGCGCCCCTGGCGACAGCCGCGCAATCCCTATCGCCCGCTCAAGGTGCTGAGCGAAGAGCAGCTCGCGCGGATCGAGGCCGCGTCCTTCACGCTGCTCGAGACGCTGGGGCTCGAGATCATGCATGACGGCGCGCTCGATCTGCTCGCCCGCGCCGGCGCGACCGTCGATCGGGCGACGCGGCGCGTCCGGCTGGATCGCGGGCTGGTGCTGGATCAGGTCCGCAAGGCGCCGGCTCAGTTCACGCTCCATGCCCGCAACCCGGCGCACGACGTCGTCATCGGCGGCAACCGCATCGCCTTCTGCTCGGTGTCGAGCGCGCCCAACTGCTCGGACCTCGATCGCGGGCGGCGGCCCGGCACCTATGCCGATTTCTGCGACCTGCTGCGGCTCGCCCAGAGCCTCAACGTCGTGCATTGCGCGACGGGCTATCCGGTCGAGCCGATCGACCTGCCGCCGGAAACGCGCCATCTCGACGCCCATTACGGCTTCATCACGCTGACCGACCGGGTGTGGCAGCCGAGCGCCATCGGACCCTGGCGGATCCGCGACGGCCTCGCCATGAACGCCCTCGCGCGCGGCATCGACGCGGCCGGGCTCAAGGCGAAGCCGGGCCTCATCACCATCGTCAACACCAACTCGCCGCTTCGGGTCGACGGGCCGATGATCGACGGGCTGATGGCGATGGCCGAAGCGGGCCAGGCCGTCGTCGTGACCCCCTTCACCCTCGCCGGCGCCATGGCGCCCTCGACGCTCGCCGGCGCACTCGCGCAGCAGAATGCGGAGGCGCTCGGCGTCATCGCGCTCCTCCAGCTCGCAGCGCCGGGCGCACCCGTCGTCTATGGCGGCTTCACCTCCAACGTCGACATGAAGTCGGGCGCGCCCGCCTTCGGCACGCCCGAATATGTGAAGGCGACCCTTGCCGGCGGGCAGCTCGCGCGGCGCTACGACCTGCCCTTCCGCTCGTCCAACGCCTGCGCCGCCAACGCGGTCGACGCGCAGGCCGCCTATGAGTCCTGCATGTCGGTCTGGGCCGCGGTGATGGCGCATGCCAACTACGTGAAGCATGGCGCGGGTTGGATGGAGGGCGGGCTCGTCGCCTCCTTCGAGAAGATGGTGCTCGACGCCGAGATCCTGCAGGAGATGTCGGCATTTCTGGACGGGCTCGCGGTCGACGAGGACTCGCTGGCGCTGGAGGCGATCGCGGAGGTCGGGCCCGGCGGGCATTTCTTCGGGGCAGCCCATACGCTCGCCCGCTACGAGACGGCGTTCTACGCGCCGATGCTGTCCGACTGGCGAAATTTCGAGAGCTGGCGCGAGGCGGGCGCACAGGATGCGGCGCAGCGCGCGAACGCGATCTGGAAGAAGCTCCTCGCCGCCTACGAACCGCCGCCGCTCGATCCGGCCATCGACGAGGCCTTGAAAGATTATGTCGCGCGGCGCAAGGCCGAGGGCGGAATCCCCAAAAACTGAGACGCGCTTCACATCGGTGTGGTAAAGTTGTGTTAACCATATTGGCGCAGAGTCGCCTGACATAGGGAGCGGCATCGCGGGGCGATGCGGCGGCTCCCGCACAGCGCATCCGGTGATCGTAGGGCGGCCCAAGCCTTGCCGCGATCGTCGGGATCGAGGGGGTGATGCGCCGCCGGTTCGGACAGTTGGCCCATGTCCAGATAATCGTCCTCGCGACGGCAATGTGGCCGCTGCGCGCCCCCGCTGCGGACAGCTTCGAACCGGCCCGCCCGATCTTCACCGCCCCCGTCGAGCTCGCCAGCGCCGAAGGCCCGGCGCGCAGTTTCGGCCTGCTGCTCGATTTCGGTCTTTCCGACGGCTGGGGAAAGCTCAGGAGCCGCGTCGCCGCGCAAGGATCGTTCCAGGATGTCCGCGCGGTCCGGCTCGAAAGCGCCTTCGTCCGTTCCCTGCCCGATCTGCCCTTCGCCATCACCGCGGGCGATGCCGTCACGCGCGGCAGCGACTGGGCGCGGCCGCAGCGCTTCGGCGGCATCATGATCGCCCCCGATTTCGACCGCCCCCGATCGGCGACAGCCGCGCCCACGGCCGTCGGCTTCACCGGGCCCGTCATTCCCGCCATCGACCGCGCCGAGGACGTACCGGCGCTGCTCGGGCTGCAGTCACATGGCAGGGACGGGATCACGGTCGATCCGGTGACCCTGGAGACCGGCGCGGGGCTGGTCGATTTCGACATCGAGGACGCGTTCGCGCGGCTGCAGCAGGGGCTGGGCCAGCCGGGGCAGCCCTGGGGCCGCATTCTCGGCGAGGGCAAATCGCTCTATTTCGCCGAGCTCGGCTTCACCCGCGAGAATTACGGGATCGAAAGCTTCGACTATGGCGACCCGATGGTGTCCGGCACCTATCGCCACGGCATCACCGGAAAATTGACCGGGGAGATCCACGCCGAAGCGCTGCCCGACAGCCAGGCCGGCGGCTTCGGGCTGCTCTGGAACTGGCCGGGCCTCGGCCGGTTCGGCCTCGCCACGGCGGCCAGCGATAGCGACGAGGGAACCGGCGCGCTCGCCCGCGCCTCCTTCGAGCATGTCGCCGAGAACTGGCGCGCCTCCCTCAGCTACCAGCGCGCGACCGAAAGCTTCGCGCAGCCCGGCTTCGAGGAAGCCGGCCAGCGCGTGACCCGCCGGGCGCAGCTTACCGGCGGCATGGCGCTCGGCGACTATGGCGCCGTCAGCGTCGGCTATTCGATGCTCGAACGCGCCGATGCGAGCCAGGGCGAGGTCGCGAGCTTCGCCTATGCGATGCCGTTCCTGCCCAGCGCGCGGCTCGTGGCGGCAAGCGATTTCGGGGCCGCGATACCCAGCTCCAGCATCGGCTTCAGCTTCAGCATTCCGCTGGGACCGTAAGCCGCGGGCCGGATCCGCCACGGCCCCGGCACGGGCTGGCGAAGCTTTGACGACGCCTTCTGCTTCCTCGGGGGACCGGTTCCGGCGGGCGGCGCCTCCGCATGGCTGCCCTTCCCGCCGCCCTCTTCCCCCGCCGCCCCCGCGGCTTATATTCGCTGCTGCCCAATCCCGGCCGCAGCTTTGGAGCGCGCTTCCCCATGAGCTTTCTCGTCATCATGCACGACGACCAGTCGCCGGCCGGCGTGGTCGAGGACCGGCTCGCCGCGCGCGGCGGCAAGATCGAGCGGATTTTCCCCCATCATGGCGAGGCGCTGCCGCAAGCGCCGGACGGCTATGACGGCCTCATCGTGCTGGGCGGGCCGCAACATGCGAACGACGACGCGAAGCACCCCTATCTGCCGGCCGTGATGGCGCTGATGCGCGCCTTCCATGCCGAGGAACGCCCCGTGCTCGGAAGCTGCCTCGGGGCGCAGCTCCTCGCGCGGGCCTATGGCGGCCAGGTCCGGCGCCACACCCATCTCGAATTCGGCTTCCACGAACTGTCGCTCACGCCCGAGGGCAAGGCCGATCCGCTCCTGGCAGGGCTCGCACCCACCCACACGCTCATGGAGTGGCACGAGGACACCTTCGATCTGCCGGAGGGCGCCACCCACCTGCTTTCGAGCGAGGCCTGCCGCAACCAGGCCTTCCGGCTCGGTCGTCGCGCTTACGCCTTCCAGTGCCATTTCGAGACGACGCGCGACATGGTGGAGAAGTGGGTCGGGGTCGGGCGTCAGGGGCTCGACCGGCATCTCGGCGACGCCGTGCCCGAGGCGCTCGCCCGCATGCGCGGCGACTGGACGACCTATGGCGAGGCGCAGCGGCGCTTCGCCGAGACGGTTTCGGATCGCTGGCTCGATCTCGCCGCTTCTTGACGGCTCAAATCTTCCGCAGCCGCCGCTCGTCTTCCGCCGCCTCCGCTAAAACCCAGGCGCGGAAGCTCGCGATCTTGGGCAGTTCGGCATTCGCCTTCGGGCAAACGATCCAGTAAGCGTACGGCACCTTGAGGGTAAGCCGGAAGGGCCGCGCGAGACGGCCGGCCAGCAGGTCCCAGGCGACGAGCGCGGTGCGCGCGAGCGCGACGCCCTGACCGTCGATGGCGGCGTCGATCGCCATGCTCGCCTGGTTGAAGATGGGGCCGCGCCCGGGATCCGCATCGGCGACGTCGGCCGCCTGCAACCATTTCGCCCAGTCGGTCCGGTCGTTGATATGCAGCAGCGTGAGATGCTCGAGGTCGGCCGGCCTGCGCAGCGTCTTGCGGCCCTGCAGAAGCGTCGGGCTGCATACCGGGAACAGCTCCTCCACCCATAGCCGCGTCACATGCAAGCCGGGCCAGCGACCGTCGCCATGGCGGATCGCAAGGTCGATGTCCTCGCGCGCGAAATCGACGTGATGCAGCGACGCGCTGACGCGCAGATCGATGTCCGGATGCGCTTCGGCGAAGCGCCCGAGCCGATGCACGAGCCATTTGCTCGCGAAATTGGGCGAGGTCGTCACCGTAAGCGCACCCGCATTCTGCCGCTCCAGCAGGCGCTCGGTGCCCGAGGCGATCCGGTCGAACGCGTCGCGCACCACTTCGAGATAGAACCGCCCGGCCTCGGTGATGAGGAGACGCTGACTCTCGCGGCCGAAGAGGCGAAAGCCGAGCTCGGTCTCGAGCGCCTTCACCTGATGGCTGACGGCCCCTTGCGTGACGTGCAGCTCCTGCGCCGCCTTGGTGAAGCTCTCATGGCGAGCGGCGGCCTCGAAGGCCTTGAGCGCGTTGAGAGGTGGGAGGCGCCGCGGCATGGCACGCCTAGTTCATGAGAAAAACTAAGGCAGGCTAGAGAAAGGATGCTTTGCGGGCAAGCCGGAACCGCCACTACTGCTGTGGCTCCCAAGCAAAGGCCGCGGCGGGCCGCCCGGCCGAGGAGGATGAAAAATGCTCAGGAGCCTTCCCCCTTCCATCGCGGCGCTGCGGCAGCCGGGCGCGGCGATCTTGCGACACCTGACCAGCGAGCAGGGGCACGGGCGTTTCGGCGGGCTCGCCGAAACCGTCGGGCTGTGGATCGAGCGCAGCCGCACCCGCCGCGCGCTTGTCTTCCTCGATGACCGCCAGCTCGAGGATCTCGGCCTCACGCGCGCCGACCAGCGGCAGGAGGGGTCGAAGCCGTTCTGGCGAACCTAGCCGTCCGGCGCCAGCTGCAAGGCGGCGTCCGGCCATCGGTCCGCCGTCCCGGGGTCAGGCCGACGGCGCCTCGACCCCGAGCTTGCGGCGGCGCGCGTCGCGCCGGCCCGCCGCGCCGATCGAGCGAATGACGGCAGCGAGCGCGACGGCGAGGCCGATCAGCAGCACCCACCAGACGGGGCGCAAGCCGAGCTGCAGCGAGAAGTCGAGCGCGAGCACGCGAAGCGGATCGACCCCGGTCTTGAGCCAGAAATAGAGGGCCTCGCCGGCCCCGGTCGCGACCGCCGCGGCGATGCTCAGGCCCGCCACGGCGAGGGGCGACGGCCGCGCGCCGTCCGACCGCAGCCAGACCAGCAGGCGATAGCCCATCAGCCAGCCGAAGAGCCCGGCCATCACCGTGGGCTCGGTCACGTCCGCCTTGGTCTGCATGAAGAAGTGGATGATGCCGAGCAGCGCGATGCCATAGACGATGCGATGCAGCCGCTGCCAGCGCCTGCCGCCGAGGCGGCGCAGCATCGCGTCGGTCGAGGTCGCCGCGAGGGCGGAGAGGCCGAGCAGCGCCACGAAGCCGATCGTCAGATAGATGCGCAGCAGGATCTCCGATGCGACCTTGCCGATATCGAAGGACTGGTCGATCACATAGAGGAGGAAATGGGTCGCGATATAGGCGAAGGCGGCGACGCCGATCATGCGCCGGACCTGGATGAGCTGCGGCCATTGCAGGCTCTTCCGCAGCGGCGTGACGGCGAGCGAGATCAGCAGCAGCCGGAGCCCCCAATTGCCGATGTCGCGCAGGCTCTCCATCAGCCGCAGCGCGCCGATCGTGCCCGAGAGATAGCCATAGGCGATCCAGAGCGCCGGCAGGAAGAGCGCCAGGAACACGGTCGCCTTGAAGGGAGAGAAGCGGCCGCTGCGGTCGCGCCAGGGCATCGTCGGAAACCTCCGTCGGCGGCCTTTCTACACGCCCGGCCGGCTCGCGCGCGATCAACTCTGCTTGACGGCGGGCGCGGATCGGAGGGAGGGAATCGCCCCCTCGCCCTTCCCCCTCCCCCTCGCCAGGAGCTACGATGTTGCCCGAAACTGGGGTTCATCCGGGAAATGTCGGTCGAGCCCGTCCGCGAGCTCGATTCAACGCCGATGCGGACGCGACCGCAGAACGCTGGTCCATTTGTGACGTTTCGCTGGAATGCGCCATGTTGGGTCCGGTGGGAGGTTCGCCATGACATTGCGTGATGCGCGCGGGCTCGCCACCTCGAGCGCCAACCGGAGGAGCCTCGATGCCTTCGAAGTCGCGCTGGGGCAGTTCCAGTGCTATCGCGGCAACTCGATCGCGACCATCGACGCGGCGCTCGCCGCCGACTCGGAATTCGCGTTCGGCCAGATCTTCCGGGCCGAGGTGCACATCTCGGCCTGGGAGGCGAGCGTGCTGCCGGAAGTCGAAACGAGCCTCCGCGCGCTCGAGAAGCTCGGCAACAAATGCAACGACCGGGAACGCGCGCATGTAGCGGCCATCCGCGACTGGCATGTCGGCGACTGGGACGGGTTCCGCGCGCGGTTCGACCTCCTGTTGGCCGAGCATCCGCGCGATGCGCTGGCCCTCCAGATCGGCCATCTCGCCGACTTCTTCCATGGCGACCGCGACAATCTCCGGGGCCGGATGATGCGCGCGCTGCCGGCCTGGAATCGCGAGTTGCCGGGCTACGGCTTCACGCTCGGCATGCAGGCCTTCGGCCTCGAGGAATGCGGCGACTACCGCCGCGCCGAGGAGACCGCCCGGCACGCGATCGAACTCGAGCCCGACGATTGCTGGGCGCATCACGCACTGGCCCACGTGCTCGAGATGGAGGCGCGCCAGGTCGAGGGCATCGCCCTCATGGAATCGCGCCGCGACCACTGGGCGCAGGAGGACAATGGCTTCGCCTTCCACAACTGGTGGCACACCGCACTCTACAACCTCGACCAGGACCGCGCCGACCGCGCGCTCGAGATCTACGACCGCTCGATCCGGCCGGGCCAGTCCGAGATCCAGACCGAGATGCTGGATGCGACCGCGCTGCTCTGGCGCGTGCATCTCCGCGGCATCGATGTCGGCAAGCGCTGGCACGATCTCGCTGCAGCCTATGACAAGACGGCGCAGGACGGGTTCTATGCCTTCAACGACATGCACGCCATGATCGCCTATGTCGCGACCGGGCGGTGCGAGGCGGCCAAGCGGCTGCTGGCCGGCGCCACGCGCGCCGCCGAGAAATCCGGCGCCAACGCCCGCATGGAACGCGAGGCCGGGCTGCCGATCATGCGCGCGGTCGAGGCGTTCGGCCGCGGGCAGTACGACACCGCGGTGGAGCTCCTGATGCCGGTGCGCTATCGCGCCCATGTGTTCGGCGGAAGCCACGCACAGCGCGACATCATCCATCGCACGCTGATCGAGGCGGCGTTGCGGGATGGCCAGTTCGCGCTCGCCAACGCGCTGGCGACCGAGCGGACCCAGCTGAAGCCGGATTGCCCCTTCAGTTGGCAGCTCCGAAACCGGGCCGAGGCGGGCATCGCCGGGCGCGGCGGTGTGGCGATGCCGCCGCGCTAGAACGTTATCGGTTCCGACGGAATCGGAACCGATGAGGCTCTCCGGGACAGGACGCTGTCGTGCGCGCGCGCCCATGCCATCCGTCTTGTCGGCTTGCTCCCGCGTCTCCCTCGCCCCGCCTGCGGGGAGCGGGTGGGGTGAGGGGCGCTTGCGATTCAGCCGCGCGGAAAGAGCGCGGCCACGAAGACCGTGGCGGTCTCGTCGCCCGTGAGCTCGCCCAGCACCCCGGTTTCGCCCTCGAGGATGAGCGTGTCGCCACTTGCAAGAGGCGCGTCGTCGAGCCGCGCATCGCCCTCGAGGCAATGGATCAGCAGGGTCCCGCCATCGGTCGCGAGCGCCAGCGGCTCGTCGGCAAGCTCGACCACATGGCATTCGGCGCCATAGCCCGCCCGGCGCACCATCAGGTTGAAATCGCGGATGCGCCCGCCGAGGAGCCGGCATTCGACCGTTGCCTCGCCGACGAATTCGAAGGGCTCGAACGGGACGGCGATGCGCTCCGCCTTGCCGCCGCCGAAATCGAGCACCATGCCCGCGCCCTCGATCAGCATGATGGTGCGGTCATAGCCGGGAAAGGCGGAAAAGGGTCCGTCCCGCTCGATGGTCGCGATCGAGAGCCGCCAGTCGAAGCCGGTCGCGAGATCGGCGCCCTCGGGCGCCAGCGCGATCTCGGCCGTGCTGCCGCCGCCGTTCTTCCACGGCATGACGCGATGGTCGGCGGGCCTGACGAGCCGTCGCGTCATGGCAGGGCCTTGCCGCTGGCGATCTCGCGCTTGCGCCGCGCCACATAGGCCGCCATCGCCTCGCGCCGCGCCGGATCGAGCGCGGGCTCGCGATAGGCGGCGAGCAGCTCCTTCCAGATGCGGTGCGCGCGCTCGGTGCCGGTGCGGGCGCCGCTTTCGCTCCAAGTTTCGAAATTGCGCCAGTCCGACAGCATCGGCGTGTAGAAGGCGCTCTCGAAGCGCTCGAGCGTATGGCCGACGCCGAAGAAATGCCCGCCCGGCCCCACCTCGGCGATGGCCTCGAGCCCGAGGCTCGCGGGATCGGTCGCGATCGGGCGGAAGGTCTCGCGCATGAGCTGGAGCATCTCGCAATCGACGATCAGCTTCTCGAAGCTCGCCGTGAGCCCGCCCTCGAGCCAGCCGGCCGCATGGGCGAGGAGGTTGACCCCGCCCATGATGGTGCCCCAGAGCGACATGGCGGACTCGTAGGTCGACTGCACGTCGACGCAGTTCGAGGCATTCACGTTGCTGGAGCGGTAGGGCAGCCGGTAGCGCCGGATGAGCTGGCCGGTCGCGAGCGCGGCCTTGGTGTATTCGGGCGTGCCGAAGGCGGGCGAACCGGTGCGCATGTCCACATTCGAGGTGAAGCCGCCATAGACGACCGGCGCGCCCTTCCGCACGAGCTGGGCGAGCGCCACCATGGCGAGGGCCTCGGCGTTCTGCTGCATCAGCGCGCCGCCGATGGTGACCGGGCTCATGGCGCCGGCAAGGGTGAAGGGCGTCAGCACCAGCGCCTGGCCGTGCCGCGCCATCTCGACGAGCCCCTGCCCCATCGGCACATCGAGCCGGAGCGGCGAGTTCGAGTTGATGATCGTCATCATGACGGGGCGCTGGAGCATCTCCTCGGCCGTCACGCCATAGGCGAGCCTGGTGAGCTCGATGCCGTCCAGCACGCAGGCCGTGCCCATGCCCCAGCTATGCCAGCCCTTGTCGGTGAGCCGGAGCGTCGCTTCGTAGAAATCGAGATGCCGCGTCTCGGGCGGCAGATCGGTCGGCTCGACCGCCGTGCCGCCGTCCTGATGGAGCACGTTCAGCGACTGCACGAGGCGGATATAGTCGCACATGTCGGCATAGTTGCCGGCGCGCCGGCCGCGCTCCGTGTCGCTCGCGAAGGCGGGCCCGCCGGTCGCGGTGAAGACCAGGTGGTTCGCGCCGAATTCGAGGTCGTGCGCGGGGTTGCGCGCATGGATCGTGAAGACCGGCGGCGCATGCGACACCGCTTCCATGACGAGCCCGCGATCGAGCCGCACCTTTCCGGTGCCGCGATCCACATCGGCGCCCGCGCGCGCGAGGATGTCGATGCTCTCGCCATGCAGCACCTCGAGCCCGACCCGCTCCAGGAGATCGAGCGAGGCGTCGTGGATCGCCTCGACCTGATCCGGTGCCAGAATCTCGATCGGCTTCAGCGGATTCCGCAGCGTCTGGAACGGGAGCTGGCGGATGCCGCCGCCGCCCTGACGCCGCTCGCCGCGCCGCCGCCCGCCTTCGCGCGCGACGCCCTCGCGGGCCATGTTCTCCTGCGCCATTCCCCCTCGCTTTCCCCGTCTCCCTCGGCCGCGCCGGCAGGCGGCGACCGAACGCCTCGCCGCCGCTAGTCCGCGATCGCGCCGCCGAGGACGCGCCGCATCCGGAGCGTGTCGGCCGAGGCGGCGTCGCGATCGAGCTGCACCGTCACCCGCTCGCGCCGGTAGGGCACGTCGCCGGCCGGGGGCTCGTCGAGCTCGCGCGCATGGCGGTGCCCGGCATAGATCGCATGCGCCACCGCGGCCGGGTTGTTGCAGTCGCCGATCCGCGCGAGCCCGAGCACGCCCGCGGCGGCGAGCGCATCCGGATCGGCCGCGAGATCGTTATAGAGCGCGTCCTCGGGCTGCCGCATGGTGACCAGCACGAGGCTTTGCGCCGCGATCCGCCGCGCGCGGCCGGTATAGACGCAGGCCAGCACCGCCTCGCCGCGCTCGAATCCGGCCAGCGAATGATAGGCGACGATCTCGACGCCGAGCTCCATCAACTGGCGCTGCACCTTGTCCTGCTCGTCGGTCATGCGGCACCAGCTCGAGGCCTCGGCGCCCGGCGTGGCGAGCGTGACCTCGAGGCCCTGGCGCCGCAGCTTCTCGGCGAGGCAGCCGCCCATGTAATACTGGTCGTCGTCGAAGACGAGGACCGGCCCTTCGGGCAAGGCGCCCGCCATGATCTCCTCCGGCACGAAGACGCCCGGCCGGTCCGCGCCGAAGATCGGCTCGTGATTGCCGTGGCCGACACCGTCCTTCCGCCAGCGGGCGCCGGTCGCGATCACCACATGCTCGGCGCCGAACTCGCGCACGTCGGGCGCCGTGAGGCGGCTGCCGAGATAGCGCTCGACGTTCGCAAGCTGGTCGAGCTGGCCGAGCCGGTAGTCGCGCACCCGCGCATAGGTCGCAAGGCCGGGCAGCTTCGATTCCCGGTTGATGCGGCCGCCGAGCGCGTTCTCCGCCTCGGCGAGCGCCACCGCATAGCCGCGCTTGCCGAGGATATGGGCGCATTCGAGCCCGGCCGGCCCGCCGCCGACGATGAGGATGCGCTTCTCCGACCGTTTCGGCAGCACGCGCTCCGGATGCCAGCCGCGCCGCCATTCCTCGCCCATGGTCGGGTTCTGGGTGCAGCGGATCGGCACGCCCTCGTTGTTGCTGGCGCGGCAGATGTTGCAGCCGATGCATTCGCGGATCTCCGCCTCGCGCCCTTCCTCGATCTTCTGCGGCAGGAAGGGATCGGCGATCGAGGGCCGCGCCGCCCCGATCATGTCGAGGATGCCGCGCCTGATCTGCGAGGCCATGGCGTCGGGCGAGGTGAAGCGGCCGACCCCCACGACGGGCCTGGTCGTGACCTGCTTCACGAAGCTCACATAGGGCTCCTGGAAGCCCTCGGCGGAGAAGCGCGAGGACATGGAATCGTTGCCGACCTGGCTGATATTCACGTCCCAGAGGTCGGGGAGCTCGGCCAGCAGCTCGACCACCTCGCGGCCCTCGGCGCCGGCCGCCACGCCCTGCTCGCCCATCAGCTCGTCCACCGCGAAGCGCACGGCGAGCGCCACGTCCGGGCCGATGGCGTCGCGCGTCACCGCGATCATCTCGCGCAGGAGCCGCGTGCGGTTCTCGATCGAGCCGCCATATTCGTCGCCGCGATGGTTGTAGCGCCGCGCCACGAACTGGAACGGCAGATAGGCGTGGCCGGCATAGACATAGACGATGTCGAAGCCGGCGCGGACCGCGCGCTTCGCGGCGTCCGCCTGCCAGCGCTGCAGTTCCTTGATGTCGGCGCGGTCCATCGCGCGGGTCTGCACCGGATGGACGTAATGGAGCGGCACGCCGTCCGGCGAGATCGGCGGCAGGCGGCTCGAGCGGTTGTTCGCATGATGCCCGCCATGCCAGAGCTCGACCCCGGCGAGCGCGCCATGCGCATGCACCGTCTCGGCCATGAGGGCCTGCGCCTTCACATCCTCCTCGTCCCAGAGCGAGGCGAAGCGATAGGGCGCGTCCTCCGCGGTCGGATGGATCGAGCAATATTCCGTGCAGACGACACCCCAGCCGCCCTCGGCCTTCACGCCGCGCATTGCCGCCAGCATCTTCGGCATCTCGTAGCCCATGCCGGAGCAGTGCGGCACCTGGTAGAAGCGATTCTTCGCGCGGACCGGGCCGATCTCGACCGGCTCGAAGAGGATGTCGTAACGCGGATTGCGCGGCATAAGGCGGGCTCTCGGGCTGGCGCGGGCGACGGCGAGCAGAGTGCCCGCTCGCCGCGCTCCTGCCTAGCGGCGAGCGGGCGTTCCGCGACGGCTGGAAACCGACCCTTCCTGCCGGACGGGCGACGTCATGGCCGGCGCGGCCGATCGTGCGACGGGAAAGCGCGCCCGCGCCGGGCCGGTCGCCTCGCGGCCGCGCTTCTGCTAGGCTCGCGCCCCATGCAGACGATCTTCGTCATGGTGAAATGCGCGCTCGGCGAGGCCTACAAGGTGGCCGATGCGGCGCTGCAGGGCTGCGAGGAGGTGTCGGAGGTCCATTCGATCTCCGGGCAATACGACCTGCTGCTCAAATGCTACCTGCCGGACGGCGCCGATATCGGCCATTTCGTGACCGAGCGCATCCAGCGCCTCGCCGGCGTGCGGGACACCTTTACCCTCATCGCCTTCAAGGCGTTTTCCTGACCTCGCGCGGCCGAAACGAAACGCGCCGCCCTCCCCCAGGGAGAGCGGCGCGTCGGTCATCGGGATCGGCCGATGAGGTCGCGGTTAGCGGCCGCGCTTGCCGAGCAGATACCAGGCGCCCGGCAGGAGGCAGGCGCCGAGCGCGATCTTCAGCGCATCGCCGGTGAGGAACGGCAGCAGCCCGACCTGGATCGCCGTCACGATGTCGATCTGGGTGCAGAGCCAGAGCAATCCGAGCGCATAGATGATGAGGTTGCCGATCACCATCGCGGCCGCGGCCCATAGCGCCGACCGGTCCCAGCCGCGCTCGGCGAGCCAGCCGCAGACCCCGGCCGCGACCGCGAAGCCGACGAGATAGCCGGCCGTCGGGCCATAGAGATGGTGGAAGCCGCCGCCTTCGCTCCAGTCGCCCGCGAAGACCGGCAGGCCGGCCGCCCCCTCGGCGAGATAGAGCAGCACGGTCGCGAGGCCGAGCCGCGCGCCATAGGCCACGCCCAGCGCCAGCACCGCGAAGGTCTGCATGGTGAGCGGCACGGGATACCAGGGAAGCTGGATCTTCGACGAGACCCAGATCACGACGCTGCCGAGGACCATCAGCACGATGGCGCGCGCCGCTCCCGTCTCCCGCGTGATGGGCCAGAGCGCGCTGGCAAGGGTGGGCTTCCGCCCCTCGATGGCCTGAACCGACATTCTGCGTGATCCCCCGGGCGATGAAATGACGGCGCCCGTTCTAGCCGAAAGCCGCGCGGCCGTAAATGCGCGGGGCGACGGTCGCCCGCCGCCGAGGACCGCAGCACGCCACGACGCAACGCATTCGTGCAAAACCGCGCGCATCCCGGCGCCGCTTTCGCTAGGCTCGGAGGAGTCCGGGGCGCTTGCAGCCCGGTCCCGCCCTTCACGCCAGGCCCGAGACGAGTTCCCGCATGAAGAAGATCCTGATCGCCAATCGCGGCGAGATCGCCTGCCGCATCATCGCGAGCTGCCGCAGGCTCGGCATCGCCACCGTCGCGGTGCATTCGGAAGCGGACGCGAAGGCGCTGCATGCGACGCTCGCCGACGCGGCGGTCGCCATCGGGCCGGCGCCGGCGCGGCAGAGCTATCTCGTCGCCGACACCATCCTGAAGGCGGCGCGCGACAGCGGCGCCGACGCGATCCATCCGGGCTATGGCTTCCTCGCCGAGAACCCCGATTTCGCCCGACGCGTCACGGGCGCGGGCCTCGTCTGGATCGGGCCGACGCCCGAGAGCATCGAGGCGATGGGCGACAAGGAGCGGGCGCGCGCGATCGCGCAGGCCGCGGGCGTGCCCGTGCTCGCGGGCAGCCGGCGCTTCGCGGTCGGCGCGACAGAGGGGCTGGAAGCGGCCGCGCAGAAGGTCGGGTTTCCGCTGCTGGTGAAGGCCGCGGCGGGCGGGGGCGGCATCGGCATGCGCCGCGTCGATGCGGCGGAGCAGTTGGCGGGGGTGGTCGAGGCGACCCAGGCGCTCGCTGCCAAATCCTTCGGCGACGGCACGATCTATCTCGAGCGGCTGGTGGAGCGCGCGCGCCATATTGAGATCCAGGTCTTCGGATTCGGCGACGGCCGCGCCGTGCATATGTTCGAGCGCGAATGCTCGATCCAGCGGCGCTACCAGAAGATCCTCGAGGAAAGCCGCGCGCCCAACCTGCCCGCGGCCATGCTCGCCGCGATGGCCGAGGCAGCCGTTTCCCTCGCCGCGACGCAACGCTATCGCGGCGCCGGCACGGTCGAGTTCATCGTCGACGACGACCGCGACGATTTCCATTTCCTCGAGATGAACACCCGCATCCAGGTCGAGCATCCGGTGACCGAGATGATCACCGGTCTCGATCTCGTGGCGCTGCAGATCCGCCTCGCCGCGGGCGAGCCGCTCGCCGAAATCCGCCAGGACGCGATCGAGGCGCGCGGCCATGCGATCGAGGCGCGGATCTATGCCGAGAACCCGGCGAAGAACTTCATGCCTTCGCCGGGGCCGCTGACCCTCTTCCGCCTGCCGCCGGCGGGGCCTTCCTTGCGCATCGATACCGGCGTGCGCGAGGGCGACAGCATCAGCTTCCACTACGACCCGATGATCGCGAAGATGATCGCGCATGGCATCGATCGCGCGACGGCGATCGGACGGCTGCTCAAGGCCCTCGAGGCGACGCGGATCGAAGGCGTCTCGACCAACGTCGCGTTCCTGAAGCGGCTCGTCGACCATGCGGCCTTCCGCGCCGGCGACTGCTTCACGGGCTTCATCCCGGCCCATGGCGCCGAGCTGCTGTGAGCAAATCCGCCATCGCCGCCGCCCTTTCGGCGCGCTAGTCTCCGGCCATCGATCAGGGAGCCCTCGAATGGCCGAGCAAGTGTCGACGATGACGCCGGGCAATGTCTGGAAGCTGCTGGTGAAGCCCGGCGACAAGGTGAAAGCGGGCGACGTGCTCTTCATCCTGGAAGTGATGAAGACCGAGGTGCCGCATGCCGCCGAATCCGACGGCACGGTGACCGCGGTCCATATCACGGAAGGGCAGGAAGGCGTCGATGCCGGCATGATCGCGGTCGAGATCGGCTGAGCGTCAGGCACTCGCCGGCGCCGAAAGCCGTCTCGCCGGGACGGCCGGGCGCGCCACGCAAATCGCGGTTGCGCCGTCCGCGCCGCAGCGCTTCAATCGCCCCCTTTCGCGGCGCCCCTCGCGCCCCATGGAAGACATCCCCCAACCGAAGGCGACCCATTCCGATGCCCACGATCCTCTACAACGCGCCGACCAGCCCGTTCGGCCGCATCGCCAAGATCACCATGCTCGAGCTCGGCCTGCCGGTCGAAGAGAAGCTGATCGACGTCTATACGGCCGACTACATGGACAAGACCAATCCGCTGCGCCAGCTCCCGACGCTGGAGCTCGAGGACGGCCGCGGCATCTACGACAGCCGCGTCATCTGCCGCTACTTCGACGGCATCTCCGGCAAGCCGACGCTCTATCCGAAGGACGAGAGCTGGGGCCTCGACACGCGCATCGCGCTCGGCCTCGGCATCATGGAGGCGGGCCTGCTGCGCCGCATGGAGGTGGTGCGACCCGACAGCGAGAAGAGCCCGAGCTACATCACCAAGCAGGAAGCGCGCATCGACCGCTCGATCGACCATCTCGAAGGGCTCGTCGACAAGCTCGCGCGGAAGGAGCTGACGATGGACCAGATCGTCGTCGCCTGCGCCCTCGACTACACCGACTTCCGCTATGCCGACGCCTGGCGCAAGCGCAACCCCGGGCTCGATCGCTGGCAGCGCGCCTTCGGCGAGCGGCCGATCATGAAGGCGACGAAGCCGAGCTGACGGCAGAACGGCGCCGGACCCGACGGAACATCATCGCCGGAGGCGTTCGCCGCGCGCCTCCGGCGGGCTGTCCGCCGCCGGTTTCCGCGCTATTTTTGCGTTCGTGGCCCTCGTTAACCACGCTCTTTCACGCGCGCTTTACGCCTCGGCCCTAGGCTTGCATTCGTCTCGAATGCGAGCCGGAGTGCCGATGCGTTTCCCGCGCCCCTTGATCGCCGCCGCGCTGCTGGTGGCGGCGACGATCCTGCCGCAGCTCGCACTCGCCGACGGTGCCGGCTTCGACCGCGGTCTGCTCTGGCGCATCGAGAAGCCGGGCGTGCCGGCGAGCCATGTCTTCGGCACGATGCATGTGAGCGACGAGCGGGTGACGACGCTGGCGGAGCCGGTCACGGCCGCCTTCGAGGCGAGCCGCGCCGTCGCCCTCGAGCTCGTCATCGAGGAATCGCTGCAGGACAAGATCGGCGACGTCATGCTGCTGCCGGCCGGCGAGAGCCTCGCGACGCTGCTGACCAAGCGCCAGCTCCTGCTGCTGCGCGACGTGGCGGCGCATTACGGCCTGCCGCCGGAACGGTTTCTCGGGCTCAAGCCCTGGGCGGTCTGGTTCCTGTTCGGCTCCTCGCCCGGCGAGCGGCAGAAGCCCGGCGAGAAGCGCGAGCCGCTCGACATGATGCTGCAGCATCGCGCGCAGGATGCGGGCAAGAAGGTGGTGGCGCTGGAGACCCCGGAGGAGCAGCTCGCCGTGTTCGACGGCCTGCCGCAGGCGGATCAGCTCGCCCTGCTCGCGGCGACGCTCGAGACCGGCGCCGATGCCGGCCGCTACGCGGCCTTGATGCGCAACCTCTATCTCAGCCGCAACATCGGCGGGCTGCTGCATTTCTTCACCATCGCCGCGGATGCGCAATCGCTCGCCGCCATGGAGCATGCGCGCCGCCGGCTGCTCGACGACCGCAATGAGCGCATGGTCGAGCGCATGACGGCGCTGCTCGAGAAGGGCAACGCCTTCGTCGCGGTCGGCGCCGCGCATCTCCCGGGCGAGATGGGCCTGCTCAACCTGCTCGCGAAGCAAGGCTGGACGGTCACCCGCGCCTGGTGACGCGCCCGGCGATCGGTCGGCTGGCGCCGATCCGCGCCGGGGCCGTCACTTCGCCATCGTCGTTTGCGTGCGTGCGTCGTTTACGTGCGTGGAGCGGGTGAAGGGAATCGAACCCTCGTCGTAAGCTTGGGAAGCTTCTGCTCTACCATTGAGCTACACCCGCGCCCGGCGAATCTTATAGGCAAGGGCCGCGGCGGCTTCAAGTTGCCCCGCGGAACCCGGCGCTTCCCGCGCTGGCGGCCGGATCCGACACGGCCAAAACTAGCGCAGCACCTCGACCCGGATGTCGGTCGGCTCGCCGCCGCAGGTCGCGTTCAGATCCTGCGGACAGGCCGAAATGATCACCCAGGCCTCCATCTCGGCGCGCATGGTGAGGTTGTCGCCGGCCCGGCTCGCCGGCGCCTTCACCGTGAAGGTTCCGTCCGGGTTGATGAAGAAGTTGCAGAAGATGTTCCAGGGCTGCGGCGTGAAGGGCAGCGCGAGCCCGATGCGCTTCGCGGCCTTGTGGAAGTTGTCCTGGCAGCTCGCATGCTTGCCGCGAAAGCCGAGCTCCTTGTAGCGCGTCGGATCGCAGGCCGCATATTGCATGTCGTGCTCGCCCGGCGAGTTGTCCTCGAGCACCGTCATGATCGGCCGCCGGAAATTGGTGCGCGCCGCATCGCCTACCGTCGGGAAGAGCCGCTCGATCGAGGGCTTGGTGTGCTCGCAGGAGAGAAACTCGAGCGGCCGGACGACCTTGTCGCCCCACTTCCGGAACGCCCAGAAATCGAGACCCTGCTGGCCCTCGAGATCGGTCAGGCGGATGCGGTCGCCTTTCTTCACCGCGAAGACGACGCCGGTGCGCGCCTTGACGTGATGATCCTGGATGACGGCGGGCGCGGCGGTGCGTCGGCGGGCGGGGCTGGCGGGCATGGTTGTCTCCTCGGCGGGCATGCGGGCGCGTTCAACGGCGCCCAAAACGATCGGGGCGGCTCCGCGCTTTGCGAAACCGCCCTCGAAATCCGGCAACGATCGATCGGCTAGCGCAGCAGCTCGATGTCGATCGGCGTCGGATTGCCGCCGCAGGTGTCGTTCATGTCCTGCGG
>CADEFF010000065.1:0-21457 GCA_902826565.1 uncultured Rhodospirillaceae bacterium
CGCGCCGCGAGATTGACGGTCGATCCGAAATAGTCGAGCCGGTCGTTGAGGGTGACGGCGATGCAGGGTCCGACATGCAGCCCGAGCTTGATCACCACCGCCCCCTCGCCCATGGCCGCGTTGAAATCGGCGGCGCGGCGCTGGATCGCGATGGCGGCGCGGATCGCCGCCGCCGGGTCGAAGAAGGCCGCCATGACGGCATCGCCGATAGTCTTGACGATGGCGCCCTCATGCTCGCGGACGATGCCGGCGAGAAACGCGAAATGCTCGCGCACGAGGCCGTAGGCGCGCGCGTCGCCCACCCGCTCGTAAAAGGCGGTCGAACCCTTGAGGTCGGAAAACATGAGCGTGATCTCGGCGATGCCGACATCGTCGCCCGGCCGCAGCACGTCGCTCGCGAAGAGGTCGCGGAAGGCCTGGATGGTGGTGATGCGATCGGCGGTCAGCACGTCCTTGAGCCACCGCCGGTCCTCGAGGACGAGCGTCGCCTCGCGGCCGGTCCGGTTCGCGAGGGTCACCCGGCCGGCGGGCGCCGGCGCGCCGGCGCGCACACCGTCGGCCTCGAGCAGGAATTCGGGAAAGCCACCCTCCTGCCAGTCGATCGGCAGCTCCGCTCCCGCCTCCAGGGTGCGTAGCCGATAGGCGCCGTAAGGCAGCTCGACCTCGACCGAGCGCGATTGCCCGGGATCGAGGGTGATATGCAGCTTGATATGCGGCGTCGACATCGGGCCGAAGAGGCAATATTCGCCGCTCGCCAGCGGCCGCACCGCCGGCGACGGCCGGAAGCTCGCCTCGACATTGGCGGAGAAATCGCGGTCGTAATCGATGTTGCAGGTCGGACAATGGGCGCCCGTCGGCAACCGGTCGAGCGAGCCCGACCAGGCCTTGGCGACGCGGCAGCGCGGGCAGAGCAGCTCCCAGCGCAGCTCCAGGAGCCCGCTCTTCACCGCCTGCAGGCAGCATTCGACGACGTTGCGCGCCGCCACACCCCATTCGCGGGCCAGCTTCAGCGGCCGCAAATGCCAGAGATCCACCTCCTGCGCGGTCATCACATGGTCCGCGAGCCGCCGCTCGAGCCCGTGGCCGTTGGGCGTTGCCGCGATCGCCTGGAGAATGGTCTCGATGCGCCGCCGGGTCTCGGCGCCGGGCGCCGGAGGCGCGTAGGAAAAGGCCGCGTCGCGACGCCGCCGGCGAGGATCAGCGCGCCCAGGAGATTCCGCGGCTCGACCGCGACGGTATAGATGCCGCGCGATCCGCCGCCGGCGGGCTCGAGGATGAAGGAGGCGCAGAGCGATTTGAGCGGCCCGTTGCGGAACTCCCGGCAATGCTCGAACCAGCGGTTATGGATCCAGTTGACCGGCCGCTCGCGCCACTCGATGACCAGGGGTCCCCGCTTCAGCCGGCCGAGATAGAGCATCCGGCCGTCGGGCTGCAGGGTTTCGACGATCTCATGCTTCGGGAGCCTGGCGGCCTCGTTGAAGCGGGCCGTATCGGCCAGCACCTCCCAGACCGCCTCGACCGGCGCGTCGAAATTCCAGACCCAGCTTTGCTGCCGAAGCTTGCCCATTTTCGCCCGGTCCTGGCGGAAGGCGGCCATTTGAGCCGGTCGGCAGAGCACAAGCAATCGGGCTCCGGCGGGTTCACGCCAAATTGCGGGTGCGCCTCGAACCGTCCCGGAACGGTTGCCCACCGGCACGCCCGCCCATCCGATCCGCGGCAATTGCGGCGAATGCGTCGGAGACTTGCGGACATAATTTAGAAAGCGTAATAGCGGTTGATACACTCATGCACGGTAATATTGGCAAAATATCTATTGAATAATATTGGATTTATGGTTTATGTGATGCAAAATTATCCGCTCGCTAATATTACCGACTTCGGATTATTTACCATGCAAATTTGCGACGCATTTGATAGGTTTTCGCTCAATCGAGGTCGGGCGGCAGGCGCCGCCGGATACGTCACTCAGGTAGAGGAGATCGTCATGACCGCCATTCGCCAGTTCCTCCGCGACGAAGCCGGCGCGACCGCCATCGAATACGGTCTGATCGCCGCCCTCGTCTCCGTCGCCGGCATCGGAGCGCTGACCGCGCTGGGCGGCTCGCTCAGCGGCATCTTCAGCTTCGTCAGCAGCACGTTGTCGGGCGCCGTCACCTCCTAAGCGGCAGCGGGTCGACAGTCTCTCCCTGCCCTCGGCTGCGCCCGACCTCTCCCCGGGTCGGGCGCAGTCGTTTTTTTGACATCCGTCTCGCCCTACGAGGGCTGTTCCAGCGGCCACACCTCGACGACGCCGTGCGCGACCGCGCAGGGCGTTCGCGAGACCATATCGACGGCCTGGGCCAAATCGTCGGCGTCGATGATCGCAAAGCCGGCCACCGGCAATGGCGACGTCATGAACGACCCCTCTGCCGTTTCAACCCGGGCAGCGCCGGGATTGCGCACTTGCACGGGAGCGCCGGCGATGCCCATCAGCGCTCCGGCTTTCTGCAACTTCGCGTCATGTGCGTGGGCGGCGTCGCGAACGGTCGCCGGGGTGCGGTCGTAGCCCTCGCGGTCGCCATATCCGATCGTCACGAATTTCGCCACGGGCCGCTCCCTTGCAAGGGTTGACGCCATGTGGAGCCTGTCCGCAAACCATGCATCCTTCTCGGGGAATGAAGCATGGCCGGGGTGGTTCCCGAGGCTGGATCCGGCGGACGCACCGCGAACGCCTGGACGCCAGACGGCAACGGCTCGCCCCGTTCGTCGATGCGTTGTAACCTGATGTCGGATAGGTGGCCGAGCGGTTTAAGGCACCGGTCTTGAAAACCGGAGTGGCGGCAACGCCACCGTGGGTTCGAATCCCACCCTATCCGCCAGCCTCAGAACAGAAGTCCGAACGATGGCGCCCATTGCGCTGAACGTTATTGCTCGTCAGGCGCCCTGTCTGGTCCGCGGCGAGGCAGCCAACCCAAGGAACACCAGCATGGCCTGATTGAGCCTCAGGATATCTTCGTCGTCCAACCTACCGACGCGTGCGCCGACTTTGGCCTTTGGGACAGTGGTAATCTTGTCCACCATCAGCCGACACGCCGCTCGCAAACCGTTGCGCCCGTTCGGCTCCACCGGCAGACGAAACAGAGGCGCGTCGGTCTCATCCGTGGTAAAGGCGCAAACAGTGATCGAGTCCGTTGCGTCGAAGCTATCGTCCTGAACGATAACGACCGGGCGCGGCTTGCCGGCGTAGTCCTTGCCACCAGCGACGGTCCAGATGTCGCCGCGCCTCATTCATCGCCCCAATCCGATACCGCGTCGATAAACGCCTGATCCTTGCGTGCATGGGCGCTCGCCGCCACGGCCAACGACTGTCGATGCGCCTCCGACCGGAAGGACGGAGCGCGCACGTCCGGCACCCAAATCTGGATCGGGCGCAACCCCTGCGCGCGCAACCGCTCGCGATGTTGCCGCACCTTCGCGCGAGAGGACTTGGGGGTCGACGTCGAGGCCATGATAGTTCTCCGGTTCGGTTACATGTAACCTATCATGGGCGATTGGGTTTCGCCAGCCCGTTGGTAGCGATGCCCTCGCGAGCAGGATCAGGCGACGACGGCCTTGATCGCCCAGGCCCTCGCCGTCAGGGGAATGGACCCGTCCCCGTCCCGGGGCAGCGTGCCCCGAAGCTTCTCCTTCAGGCGCTCGCGTGCCGGGGGATCGAGCTTCGCGCAGTAGCCGGGCGCCGGGCCGGCACCCAGGGTGAAGGGGCGCCAGTAATCCTCGAAGTCCCGGAAGGTCGTTGGCACCTCGATCGGCGCGCAATCGACCGACGTCAGGCCGGCGTTCCTGGCCAGCGCGATCAAGCCATCCGGTGTGCAGTCGGGAAAACGCCGGTCTTCGGTCAGATCCCGCGCACCGGGATCGAGCGCTGTCGCCGCATTCCAGAACGCACGCATGAACTGCACGCCGCCGCCGGGATAGTCCCAGACATAGAAGCCCACCGTTCCCCCCGCGCGGGCCACCCGCTTCATCTCGGCGAGCATCTTTTCCCGGCGGGGCACGAAATTCAGGACGAGCGCGGACACCACGACATCGCGGCTGCCGGTTTCCGCGGTCAGAGCCTCGGCATCGCCCAGCTCGAAACGGGCGCGCCGGTCCGGCAGGTTGGCCTTCGCCCTCGCGAGGAAGCCCTCGGATGCGTCGATGGCGAGCAGCGTGTCCGGGCTGCAGTGCGTCACGATCGCGCTGGAAAGCGCGCCGGTCCCGCACCCGACCTCCAGCCACCGCAAACCCGCCGGCAGATGGAGCCACTCCAGGAACCGCGGCGCGACCTGGCGGCTCCATCGTCCCATGTAGGCGTCGTAGCTGTCGCCGGCCTGCCACGCATCGTGACGGGACGCATCGGCCATGGGGAAACCCCTCACGTCGTTCGGACGATATCCCGAAGTCTGCGCCCATCGCGGCCAGCCTGTAAAACCCGCCATCGCGAACGCCCGGGACATGGGCGCGCGCGACCATGGCCGCCACGGCGGCAAACCGGCGGCGCCGGAAGGGCGGCGCTCCCGCCCTCTTTTTCCTTGCGAAAACGGAACCGCTTTCTGCCACAGGCGTTTGCCACTCAACGGGTCGGCGGGACTCCGCGACCCCGAAGGCTCACGCACAATTGCAGCGGCGACAGGCACGGAGGCCGTCCGGCTCCGTAGCGACGAGGAGTGACCATGGCCAAGCGATCCTTTCCGTCCGTGATGATGGATCTGGTGCCGGCGCTCCTCCTGGTCGGCGTCATCGCCCTGTCGGGCGTGCTGCTGCTGCGCTCGATCGGCGGCTGTCCCGCTTCGCTGGATTGGTTCTACGTCGGCTGCACGGAGGGGGAAATCCCGCCCGGCAGCCTCGCCACCGGCGACCCGATCCCGCTCGACGGCGCGGCCGCCGCGGAACCGGATTCCCCCGGCATCGGCACCGATGGGCAGACCTTCTTCGGAAGCGCTCCCTAGCGGGAGCCTGACCGCGGTCGCCGCATCGGATTACCCGAAATGCCGCGCGAATTCCGCTTCCGACGGGCCATAGCCGCCTTTCGACATGTCGATCAGGCCCTTGCGGTCGATCACCGAGATCGCCCGGCGGCTTCGCTTGATCAGACCCCGCTTTTCGAGGAGCTGAAGCGCGATGCTGACGCCGGGGCGCCGCACGCCCAACATGATGGAGAGAAATTCGTGCGTCAGGGGAAGATCGTTCTCCACGCGATCCTGTGCCATCAGCAGCCAGCGGGCCAGCCGCTCCTCGATCTTTCCCCGCCCGTTGACGAGCGCGGTGCCGGAAACCTGAACCAGGAAGACGTGGCTGAAGAGCGTGAGGCATTGCCGCAACGAGGCGCTCTCGAGCATCGCCGCGCGCAGCTTGCCGGCCGCGATCCGGTGCCCGCCGCCCGCAATCTGCATGAAGGTACGATTGGGCGAGCGGTCGGCGCCCATGATCACGGCGAGGGCGGTGACCCCTTCCCGGCCGATGAGACCGACCTCGATCGACTTGTCTGTACCGCCATCGAAGACGACCGAGGCGAGGCCGTGCTCCAGGAAATAGGCATGCTCGATACGCTTGCCGGATGCTTCGAGCTCTCTTCGGAGCGGGAGATCGACCGGCTCGAGATCCGGCTCCAGCAGACGCAGATCGGCCGGTTTCATCCGGGCGAGAATGCGATTCCTGTGGGGGTCTGCCATCTGAACCGTTCCGGTTTCGTTATTGATGGGAAGAACGCGCAGAGACGCGCCTGCCGGTCGCGGGCAGCGACCCGCGCCGCTCGCCGACAAACGGGGCCACGATCAGGAGGGCGTTTCGTGTGCGGAAGACGGGAACTCGAGGGACGAGATCCGCCAACGCTCGAACGGACGATTTGACCGGCCGCCCTGCCGGGGCGGTCCGTTGCGCAACCGCGGTCCGGACCGCATGAGCCGGATCGCGTCGCCGACGCCATATGCACACACGCAGAACGCCGTCATGTTCCCCTCCGCCGGTTCGGAAAACACCCATGCGCCTGCCCGTGCCCGGCAAGCGTCTTTATTTCCCCCTTTCTAACCGCAGCCTCTTGGCGCAGTTCCGCGCGGCCAGCTTTTGCCCGGAAAGCACTTCCTTTTGCACCGGATAACGCCTCATTTCCGGGCCGCTGTCGGGCGGATGTTCCGAAGGTCGGGCGGCGATCGGGAACGGATGGCTCTCGAAGGCGTTACTAAAGGCAAGCGTCGATCCATACCCCTCGATCGATGCCGAGCGGGCGGCGGCAAATCCGCACCCCCATGCAGTTTGTCCCGATCGCTATTTTCCTGTACCGCGGTCAGAGGCTCGAAACGAGACAATCGGGTCGGGCCTCTGACTTCGGCTCCGGAAAACCGGACGCCGGAAAAGGGCGAACTCGGCGCAGGTGCGACCTGTCGCCGATGGTCATCGGCGAGAAGCACAAGCGACAGTTCTCGCAGGATAGTGGGAGCGGCGCGTTACTCCGCGGCCGGCGGCATCGCGAGGCGGGCGCTCGCATCGACGGTCCGCATATAGACCAGCCTGTCGCCGGCGCGAATCTCGAACCCCGTGCAGAGCGGATGCTCGCGTTCCAGCGTATTGCCCAGCAGGATCGCGTCGGAATCGGTGAAAGCGATGACCTCGACGCTCGCCGCGGTCCGGCCGTCGCGTCCGAGCAGGTTGCAGCGATAGGGTGCCGATGGGGTCATGTCAGCCTCCGTGGGATGGGCAGCGGCCCATTTATCCCGTAATCCTATGACAGCCCTGCAACCGTCCCTGTGGCCAATTTGGCGTATGCGAAACCCATTCTCCCCCAAAGGCTTGCGCCGATGGCTCGCAGGGCGAAGAGGCGACGAGCCCGGGACTGGCCAGGGGAAGAAAGCGGCGATCGGCCATGACGGGTCATGCGGCCGGCGGCGATCGCGCGGCTGCGAACCGGAATCGGAAGCGTTAGCGTTTTGTTAAGACACCCCGGGCGAGGCTCCGGTTTCCAGGGTTCCGGCCACGGAGGTCGGAAGGTCGGAATATTGAATGCGGGAGGACAGGATGTCGCCCAATCGCGTGCTTGTCGTGGACGACGAGGTCGCTCTCGGCAATTTCATCGTCGAAGTCGCCATTCGCGCGGACTATGACGCTCGGGCCACAGCCGACGCACGCTCCTTCAAGCAGCAATACGCCGAATTCAGCCCCACGCTGATCGTGCTCGATCTTTCGATGCCCGACGTCGACGGGATCGAGCTGCTGCGCTTCCTCGAGGCGGAACAATGCGAGGCCGGCATTCTGATCGTGAGCGGGTTCGACCAGCGCGTGCTGGATTCGGCCGCCCATCTCGGCATCGCGCGCGGCCTGCGCATGCTGGGCACGATCCCGAAGCCGGTTCGCATGGCGACCCTGCTGGAGCTGTTCGGCAAGCTCCGCCATGCGGATCCGGAAGGTGCCGTCGAGAGCGTCGCCGCGGAGGAGCGCGGCGCTCTGCGCCCGACGCCGGTTTCCCTGCAGCGCCGCGCCTGAGCCTTCCCCTCGTCAGGCGATAGTCCCTCGCGCGAGTGTCTCCCGGACGGTGCGCGCGGCCCGGACGGTGCACGCGGCGACGCGAAAATTTCCCGCCGCGACCTTGTGGAAACTGCACACGGGTGAGCGCGGCCTTTCCGCATGGCGCCCCAGATGGGCAGCCCCGCAACACCGCCGCTTCCCAATCTCGTCCGCGGTCGGAACCGTTGCGGGCGGGTTTCGTTGTTCCGCAACGAAGCCACTGTTCGCAACGGAGACCCTCATGGAACGCACTTCGGGTGTCGCCACCAACGAAACCCCACAGCTCATCTCGGCCGAGAAGGTCGAGGGAACCACGGTCTATAACCGTTCGGGCGAGAAGCTCGGTTCGGTCGACAGCGTCATGATCGACAAGATCTCGGGCCGCGTCGCCTACGCCGTCATGTCGTTCGGCGGCTTCCTCGGCATCGGCGACCGCTACCATCCGCTGCCCTGGAGCGTGCTGGACTACGACACGAACATGGACGGCTATGTCGTCGATCTCGACAAGAACATGCTGAAGGACGCCCCCAGCTACGAGGCCGACGACTGGGAGTCGCGCGACTGGCGCGACCTGCGCAGCAGCGACGAATGGGGCCGAAAGATCCACGACTACTACAACGTGCCGCCTTACTGGATCTGAGCCGGAGGCGGGAAAGGCGCCGGCCGGCGTCTTTCCCCTTCCCGCTTCCCGCATGGCAAAGCCGGCACCCAGGGCGCCGAAGCGCCTGCCGCCGCAGCATCAGACCCGGCAGCCCGGACGGCAGACCAAGATGCGGCCACGGCCGCGGGGCGAGGCCGAGCGCTACCGCGCGGCCGGAAAGCTCACGGGCAAGATCGCGCTGATCACCGGCGGGGACAGCGGCATCGGCCGCGCCGCCGCGATCGCCTTCGCCAAGGAAGGCGCCGACATCGCCATCGCCTATCTGAACGAGCACAAGGATGCCCGCAGGACGGAAGCGCTGGTCGCGGCGACCGGGCGCGAGTGCCTGCGCATCGCCACCGATGTCGGCGATCCTGCGGCCGCGCGCAAGCTCGTCGCACAGGTCGTCAAGCGCTTCGGGCGCCTCGATATCCTCGTCAACAACGCAGCCGAGCAGCATCCGAAGGAGACGATCGGGGCGATCACGCCGGCCCAGCTCCAGCGCACCTTCCGCACCAACATCTTCAGCATGTTCTATGTGACCCGAGCGGCCCTGGGCCGCATGAAGCGCGGCGCCGTCATCATCAACACAGCCTCCGTCACCGCCTATCGCGGCAGCGCGCACCTCCTGGACTACGCCGCGACCAAAGGCGCCATCGTCGCCTTCACGCGATCCCTCGCCCTGTCGCTTGCCGATCGCGGCATCCGGGTGAACGGCGTCGCCCCGGGCCCGATCTGGACGCCGCTCATTCCCTCGAGCTTCAGCCGGAAGCAGACCGCGAAGTTCGGCCGCAAGACGCCGCTGGGGCGTCCGGGGCAGCCGGACGAGGTGGCGCCGAGCTTCGTGTTCCTCGCCTTCGAGGATGCGAGCTACATGACCGGCCAGATGCTGCACCCGAACGGCGGCGAGATCGTCAATGCCTGATTGCCGCGGGGCCTGATTGCTGCGGGCCTGATCGCCGCGGATCGGGTGCACCCGGCCGATGGCCGGGTGGCTACGAGCCTGCGCGACGGGCGCGGGTCTTCGCCGCCTTCTTCGCGGAGGCCGACCGCGCCGCCGCGGGCCGACGGGCCGCGGCACGGCCGCCGAGCTTCCCGCCCTTGCGGGCCGGCGCCTTGTTCGCCCGCTTGCCGACGCCGGACCCGCTTTTCTTGCCGCCGCCCGTCATCTTGTTGACCGTCGCCCAGGCGCGCCGCTCCGCCTCGTCTTCGGAGAGGCCGCGGTCCTCGTAGCCTTCTTCGATGTGCCGGGCCTGGCGTTTCTGCTTGCCGGTGTAGGAAGACTTGTCGCCGCGTGGCATGGAAAGGCTCCCGGTTGGAGATTTAATCCTTCCAACGATGCGACCGGCCACGGGTTCCGTTTTCTTCCCTCGCGCTCCCGTCGAATCCCGATCGCGTTCCCCCCGACGCATTCGCCGTCGTCCCTGCGATCCGCAGGAGTCGGAGGGTCCCCCGCAGTGCCGGGGAACCCCGGCACGCCCCCGCCGGTTTCTCACAGGTGAAGCCATGGTCTGCGAGGGATCCTTGCCCCATGGCGAACCGAGCCGGAGGCATCATGAGCAAGCCGCGCGCGCCCGAATATCCGCCCGTCGCCGATCCCGAGGACCAGCATCCCGAGGAACCGAAGCGGGTGACCACGACCGAGGCTCGACAGGCCGTACCGACCGGCCATATGCGCTATGTGCTCGGTGTCGGCATTGCCCTCGTCATCCTGGCCTTTCTGATCGCCTACGTCGCGAGCACCTGAGTTCGCCGGTTCGTCCGTTCGCCCAAGCGCCACCGTCCAGGCGCCCTCGCCCCTAATCGGACGGCTTTTCCCCCGCGGAGACGGCTGATAAAACTCCGGGGATGGCGCATCTCACGCTACGCATCGAGCTCGGGGACCATGAGGCGGTCGGCCACGGCAAGATCCGCCTGCTCGAGCTGATCGGCGAGCATGGCTCGATCTCGGCCGCCGGCCGCGCCATGGGCATGTCCTATCGGCGCGCCTGGCTGCTGATCGACAGCGTGAACAAATGCTTCAAGCAGGCGGCGGTGCATAGCAGCCCGGGCGGCACGGGCGGCGGCGGGGCCACCCTCACCCCCTTCGGCCGGAAGCTGATCCAGCATTTCCGCAAGATGGAGAAGGCGGCCGGCGCGGCCGCGGCGGCGGAGCTCGCCGCGCTCGAGCGGGCGCGCAACGCCCAACCATCGCCGAACGGCGTCGGCAAGCCGCGCCGGCGCGCCAGAAACAACTAGGAACGAGCACCGCCGCTCGGCGTGTCGCCGCCGGAACCCCCGTTCGGCGTGTCGCCGCCGAAACCGCCATTCGGCGCGTCGTCGCCGAAATGGCCCATGCCCCGCGGCTCGAAGGTGACGCTCTTCACCACGGCGAACACCGCGCGACCCGGTGCCAGACCCAGATCGCGGATCGATTTGCGCGTCACCTGCGCGACCAGTGTCGCTTGTCCGCAGCGCAGCCGCAGATTCGCGACCGGTCCCTCGTCGCCGCCGAGCGTCTCGACCGTCCCCGGCAGCAGATTGAGCGCGCTGATCCCTTCCGGCCGGTGCAGCGCCAGCATCACGTCGCGCGCCCGCACGCGAAGGCGGACATGGCTGCCGACCGGATCGGCGATCAGCGGCACGCGGAAGAGGCCGGCTTCGCTCGCGAGGCGCGTGACGCCATCCGCGGAATCATGTCCCTCGATCCTCGCCTCGAGGATCGCGCTCGCCTCGGCGCGGTCGGCGGCGGGATAGAGCTCGGCGCGCGCCATCACCTCGGAGACCGGCCCCGTCGCCACGACCTTCCCGTCCTCGAGCAGCACCACGGTCGTCGCGAGCCGCGCCACCTCGGCCACGGAATGGCTCACATAGACGATCGGCACGCGGGCCTCGTCGCGCAGCCGTTCGATATAGGGCAGGATCTCGGCCTTGCGCGCATCGTCGAGCGAGGCGAGCGGCTCGTCCATCAGCAGGATCTGCGGGCCCGCCAACAGCGCACGGCCGATCGCCACGCGCTGCTTCTCGCCGCCGGAAAGCCGGCCGGGGCTGCGCTCCAGGATGTCGCCGATCCCCAGCATCTCGACCACCCGGCCGATATCGGCCTTGCGCGAAACGGCCGGCGCGAACCAGCGCCCATAGAGCAGATTCTGGCGCACCGTGAGATGCGGAAAGAGCCGCCCCTCCTGGAACACATAGCCGAGCCGGCGGCGATGCGGCGGCAGGAAGATGCCCCTGTCGGAATCGACCAGCGGCCGGCCATCGACCGAAATGCGCGCCCATTGCGGGCGGATCAGCCCGCCGATGACGTTGACGAGCGTGGTCTTGCCGGCCCCGGAGCGGCCGAACAGCGCCGTCAGCCCGCCGTCGCTCCGGAAAGCGGCGTCGATGGCGAAATCGCCGAGCCGGTGACGGAGGGTAACCTCGAGCGTCATAGCGCGCCGATCCGCCGGCTGACCCGCCGCGCCAGGATCTCCGACGCGATCAGCGCGCCGAGCGAGACCACGACCGAGATCGCGGTCAGGCGGAGCGCGCCCGCGTCGCCGCCCGGCACCTGCGTGAAGGTGTAGATCGCCGAAGGCAAGGTCTGCGTCTCGCCCGGAATGTTCGAGACGAAGGTGATGGTGGCGCCGAACTCGCCCATCGCCTTGGCGAAGGCGAGGATCATGCCGGCGATGATGCCGGGCAGGATCAGGGGCAGCGTGACGGTGAGGAATATCCAGCCGGGATTGGCGCCGAGCGTGCCGGCGGCTTCCTCGAGCCGGCGATCGACCGCCTCGATCGAGAGACGGATCGCACGCACCAGCAAGGGAAAACCCATGACGGCGCAGGCGAGCGCGGCACCCGTCCAGCGGAAGGCGAAGACGATCCCGAAATTCGTATCGAGGAACTCGCCGATCGGACCGCGCCGGCCGAACAGCAGCAGCAGGAGATAGCCGGTCACCACCGGCGGCAGGATCAACGGAAGATGCACGAGGCCGTTGAGGAGCGACTTGCCCCAGAACCGCCCCCGCGCGAGCAGCATCGCGACGAAGACGCCGAAAGGCAGGCTGGCCGCCATGGCCCAGAACGCCACGCGCAGGCTGAGCTTGACGGCGGTCAGCTCCTGATCGGTCAGAAAATCGAGCACTCAGCCTTCAATCGAGGACCGTGAACCCCTGCTTCTCGAACACCGCCCTCGTGGCCGGCGACCTCAGATAGTCGAGGAACGCCGCCGTGTCGGGATTGGTCGAGCTCGCCACCGCGGCGACGGGGTAGACGATAGGCGGATGCGAGTCCGCAGGGAAGGTGTCCACGATGCGAACGCCCGGCTCCGCCGCGACGTCCGTCTGATAGACGATGCCGAGCGGCGCCTCGCCGCGCGAGACGAGCAGCAGCGCGGCGCGGACGTTCTCGGCCGCGGCGACCTTGCCCGCCACGGAGTCCCAGACGCCGAGCGTCTCGAGCGCCGCCTTGCCGTATTTGCCGGCCGGCACCGCGTCCGGGTCGGCCATGGCGAGATGCCCGTCGCCGAGCAGCTCGGCCAGCGGGAAATTGGCGCCGATCGTCGCCTCGACAGTCGAATCCGCCGGCGCCACCAGCACGATACGGTTGCCGAGCAGGCTGTGGCGGCTGTCCTCGACGATCAGCGTGCGTTCGGCCAGATAATCCATCCAGGCGAGGTCGGCCGAGAAGAAGATGTCGGCGGGCGCGCCCTCCTCGATCTGCTTGGCGAGCGCCGAGCTCGCCGCATAGGAGATGGCGGTCGGTTTGCCGGTTTCGGCCTGCCAGGCGGCCGCGATCTCGTCGAGCGCGTTCTTCAGGCTGGCCGCCGCGAACACCGTGACCGGCGTGCCTTCGGCGTGAGCGGGCGTCGGCAGCGCCGCGCCCATACCCCCGACGGCGAGCAAGGCGAAGCTCGCCGCAATCCATTTAACGCAATGCCGTCTGACCCGATTCATCGTCGTTTCCCCTACCTCGACAGTCGTCGTATCCATACGGATACAACGTAAATCCTGGACAGACAACGTCATATTCCAACGGATATAGCCGTCGGCGGCCATTTGATAGTTTAGATTGGGGCAGATCTGAAGATTTCTGCAGGATCGCAACCCGATACAACCGGTCTCGCCGGCGGCACCCAGGGTTGAGACCCAATCGTCCCGGTTCTTGTTACTGGAAACGCTTCCGAGCGACAGCGATGGCCCACTCGATCACCTCAAGGGGAACATCCGGCTTCAACAAGGTCATGGTTGTCTCGTGCGTGACGTCTGAGTAAAAAATTTCGATAAGGGGATTGGTCTCGCTCGATCCGTCGTTGACTTCGATGTACATGCCGTCGCGAATGACATCGCTGCCCAGAAGGCAACTGTACTCACGCCCTTTGTGCTCGAACGTCATTCACTTTTACCCAGAATGCCAGGACCGGGACGACAACTATGGCGGGAATGAAGTTTAGTCGCTAGCTCGAAAGACTGCGCAGGACCGCGGCAGCCCGGTCGAGCGTCAGGGCGATGTCCGCATTGCTATGTGCGTCCATCACATACCAGCGCCCGCCGGGCGTGAGCCTGATGCCTTCCGCCTGCATGCCGAGCCGGAAGCGTCGGTAGAGCGGCGGCTCCGCGGGTGGCGGCGCGCCGGCCGGCAGCGCCGCCCGCGCCGCCTCGTCCGCCTCGAACACGAGCCAGAAGACCGGACCGGGGCCGCGCAGCGCGACAGCGATGCCGGCCGCCTCCGCCGCCCTGGCGAGACCGTCCATCAGCGCGCGGCTGCGTTCGAAGAGGCTTTCATAAAAGCAGGCCCCGGCGCGGCGCAGCGTTTCCAGGGTCCAGCGGCCGGCCGCCATGCTGAGGGAATTGCCGTTGAAGGTGCCGGAATGGTTCACCCGGCCATCCGCGATCAAATCCATGATGTCGGCGCGCCCGCCGACCGCGCCGATCGGCATGCCGCCGCCCAGCGCCTTGCCGAAGGTGGTGAGGTCCGGACGGATGCCATAATAGCCCTGCGCGCCGCCGAGCCCGAGGCGGAAGCCGGTGATGACCTCGTCCAGGACGAAAACGATCCCGAGCGCCTCGGTCAGCGCGCGCAAGGCTTGCAGATAACCCTTCGCCGGATCGTGACCGCCGAGATTGGCCATCAACGGCTCGGTGATGACGCCGGCGATCCAGTCGGCGTTCCGGCGGAGGAAGCGCTGCGCCGCCTCCCCGTCGTTCCACGGCAGGGTCACGATCGGCGGCCCGTTCTCGGCGAAATCGTCCGTGGTCGCCTCGCCCGCGGGCAGCGCCGCGTCGCCGGGAATGAGCCAACCATGATAATGCTGCCGGAACTTCACGATCGTCGGGCGGCCTGTAAAGCCGCGGGCGAGGCGAAAGGCGGTCTGCACGGCTTCCGTGCCGGTCGAGTGGAACCGCACCCTCTCGAGGCTCGGCATGGCCGCGACCAGCATCTCGGCCAACTCGATCTCGCGACGATGGGTCGAGGAGAATTGCGTGCCCTCGGCGAGGGTGGAAGCGAGCGTCGCGTTCAGGGCCGGCGGCGCGTAGCCGAACAGCATGGCGCCATAGCCGGCGACATAGTCCAGATATTCCCGGCCGGCCTCGTCCCAGACGCGGGCGCCCTCGGCGCGCCGTACCAGAATCGCCTCCGGCCCTTCCACCAGACGGATGTTCGAGGAGACGCCGCCCGGCATCACCTGCGCGGCGCGGCGGCGAAGCGCCTCGGTCGGATCGTTCTCCACTTTATTGTCCCCCTCGCCCCGCGAAACCGCCTTGTCGAGGCTAGGGCGGCCGATCCGGCCGGGCAAGGCTAACAGGACGCTAAGGGGTTTCGACCATGATGCCGTCCCGCAACGACGAACGGGGTCGTTCCGCCGGCTCTTGCGCCCGGCGGACGGGCCCTGTTCTCTTGCGGCGGGCCACCCCGATTCCGGGGGGCCGGCCGCGACCATCGAGGCGTTCCAGGGGGAACCGAATGGCTGATGCGACAGTGGCGCCTGGCAACGCCGCGATCTTCTATGCGCTCGACGGCTACGATACCTCGCGGCCGAAGCTGATGGGCCGCCACGCGGCGGGCGAAGGCTTTCTCCGCGGCTTCGCACGCCATGCGGCGGTAGACAGGGTCTGGGGCTTCACGGTCGGCGCCGAGGACGGGAAGCGCTTCCGCGCGGAGATGGAACGGCTGCGGCCGGGCACGCCGGTCTCTGTGCTCAATACCGCGCAGGTCGCGAAGCTCGGCGAGCCCGGCGCCGTGTTCCTGCCGGGGCCGGGTCTCACCGACCATTCCTGGAACCGGCGCTTCGGCCGCGCGCAGCGCGCCTATTCCCTCTGCGGCGTCACCCACACCACCGCCTCGCACGGCGCCATGGATGCGATCGCCGGCCTGCTGACGGCGCCGGTGCAGCGCTGGGATGCAGTGATCTGCACCTCCCTCGCCGTCCGCAAGACCTTCGACCGGGTGCTCGGCGCGCAGCGCGACTATCTCCAGGCGCGGCTCGGCGGCGTCGCCCGCGCCACGCTTCCCGAGCTGCCGGTCATTCCGCTCGGCGTCGATTGCGACGCCTTCGAGATGAAGCCCAAGACGCGGCAGGCCTGGCGCAGCGAGCTGAAGATCGCCGACAAGGATGTGGTGCTGCTCTTCATGGGTCGGCTCTCCTTCCATGCGAAGGCGCATCCCTTCCCGATGTATGTCGCGGCGGAAGCGGCCGCGAAGGCGATCAGGGGCAAGGTACATCTGATCCAGGCCGGCTGGTTCGCCAATGACGCGATCGAGCAGGCCTTTCGCCAGGGCGCGAAAGAGCTCTGCCCTTCGGTCAATGCGATTTTCCTCGACGGCCGAAAGCCCGAGGTGCGCAGCAGCATCTGGGCGGCGGCCGACATCTTCGTCTCCTTCTCGGACAATGTGCAGGAGACCTTCGGCCTGACGCCGATCGAAGCGATGGCGGCCGGATTGCCCTCGGTCGTGTCCGACTGGGACGGCTATATGGACACCGTCCGCCATGGCGAGGACGGCTTCCGCGTGCCGACCTGGCAGCCGCCGGCGCCGCTCGGCGAAGCCTTCGCCTACCGCCATGCGCTCGGGCTCGACACCTACGACAATTACTGCGGCAAATGCAGCCAGTTCGTGGCGGTGGACGTGCCCGCCACCTGCGAGACGGTGATCGCGCTCGCCGGCGATCCGGAGCTGCGCAGGAAGATGGGCGCCAGCGCCCGGCAACGGGCGCGCGAGATTTTCGACTGGCGCGTGGTGATCGGGCAGTATCAGGCGCTCTGGGGCGAGCTTGCGCGGCTACGCAACGAGGCCCCGGAATCCGCGCCGATCGAGGCCAACAGCGCGCCCTATCCGGCGCGCATGGATCCCTTCGCCGCCTTCGCTCACTATCCGACCCATGTGCTGAAACAGACCAGCAGCGTGGCGCCGGTCGCGGAGTCCGGCGACGCGGCGCTCGACCGGGCGCGGGTGCTGCAGATGAGCGCCTATGCGGCGGGCGTGCATCCGGACCGCGACGGCGCGGCGAAGCTGCTCGAGCATCTCGCCAGGTTCGGCGAGACCGGCGTCGGCGCCTTGCTGCGGCTGGTGCCGACCGAGAAGCGCCGCGACTTCATGCGCGGCCTCGTCTGGCTCGCCAAGCACAATCTCGTGCGGCTGCTGCCGGCGAAGGAATAGCGAAGGCGAGGCGGCGCGGCGCGGCCTCGCGGCTATTCCCAGCTATAGGAAATGTCGGTCGAGAGCAGCTTGCTCTTGCAGACCATGCCTTTGCCGTCGCCGGTCACGCCCAGCACCACCATGATGTGGAACATGGAGTCCACGGTTTCCATGTAGGTCTCGTCGACCTCGAACTCGTCGATCGAGGGAAAGCTGAGCAGGCTCGCATAGATCGAGGCCGGGTCGTCGGGCCAGCCGGTCGCGGGATCGACGGCGCCGGCGCGCTTGATCCGATCGACGATCTTCTTGCAGTTCGGCTCGCTGGGCTCGATCTCGTAGCTATAGGCATAGATGCCGATCATGTCGTCCTGATAGTAGCCATGCGCGTTATAGCCCTCCACGGCCCCGTCCGCGCCGAGCTTCGCCTCGAGGCGCGCCAGCCCCAGATCGAACAGGGTCGCGGGGGCGGCCTTGAGCGCGGCGACGACCGCCGCCGGGTCGGCCGACACACTGCCGGCCGTCGCGATCAGGCCGAGCGTCGTCAGAAAAGCGATCGGGAGAGTCCGACAATTCATGGATGGCTCCTTGGGCCCGGGGCGCTTGCACATAATTTTTGGGAATCCGCTTCGCGTCGAAGGCAACCGGGATCTCGCCGTGACGCCGTATGTCGCGAGGGGCCGCAAGCAGCGCATGTCGGCGATCCCGACAGTCCCGGAGCGCACGCACTAAATCCGCGGTACCGTTTTCGATTCTGCTTTCGATTCCGGGCTGGCTTGACCCAGGCGCGGCTCCATCCCGGCCAACAGCCGCCGAATATTGGCACGATGAAGCACAATCACGTAAATGCTACCTGCAATCACCAGCAACCGATAGGGCAAGGGTTGCTCCAGGCTGCAGATGAGGGCGATCGCCGTCAGGGCCGCCAGCATCGAACTCAGGGAAACGATCCGGAAAACAGCCAGCACGACGCAAAAAGCCGCCGCCGCACCCAGACCTACCGGCCAGGATATCGCCAGCAACACGCCCAGCCCCGTCGCGGCGGATTTGCCGCCCGTGAAATTCAGCCAGATCGAACGGCTATGCCCCAATAACGCGGCAAGGCCGGCCAGGCAAACGGCCCAGGGCATCGAGCTTTGCAGATCGAGTGTTGCCGGCGGCGTAATGGCCGGCAATGTATGGAACCAGGGATAAAACCAGCGGGCAAAGACGATCGCCCCCACGCCTTTCAGCACATCCACCAGGAGCACCACCAACGCCGGCCATTTCCCGAGGGTCCGCAATACGTTCGTCGCCCCGATGGATCCGGAGCCATGCTCCCGGATATCGATGCCCTTCAGCAGTTTCCCCGCCAGATAGCCCGTGGGCGTAGAACCCAGGAGATAGGCGACCGCCAGTCCAGCCGCGCTCGCAATCCAGAAAGCCATGGGATTCACTTCGAGGCTCTATTTCAGACAGTCGATGGAGCAGTTGCAGGGCGCGGCTTGACCGGCAGGATTCGCGCGCCCGTGGAGAGCAATAGCCATCGTCCAGCTTGCGTCAACCGGGTCATGGTTGCGCGTCATTGGGTCCGCGCCCTAGGCACGATCCAGCGTTTCGCCGCCGTCGATCACGACGCAGCTTCCCGTTATGAAACTGCCGGCATCGGAGGCGAGCAGCAGCAGCAGCCCGTCCAGCTCCTCGGGCTGACCGGCGCGGCGCATCGGCACGCGCGCGAGATATTCCTTGCCGGCCTCGGTGCCGAGATAGGGCGCGGTCATCTCGCTGACGAAATAACCGGGGCAGATCGCATTGACGCGGATTTTGTAGCGGGCGAGCTCCATCGCCATCGAGCGGGTGAGCGCGACCACCCCGGCTTTCGAGGCGTTGTAGGAGATCGTGCCCTTGTTCGCGACCGTCGCCGCGGTCGAGGCGATGTTGACGATGCTGCCGCCCTTGCCGCGCCCGGCCATGCGCTTGCCCACGGCCTGCGCCACCAGGAACACGCCTTTCAGGTTGGTGTCGATCACCTTGTCCCAGTTGGGCTCGGCATGTTCGAGGAACCGCTCGCTCACCACCGTGCCGGAGTTGTTCACCAGGATGTCGATCGGCCCGAGCTTCGCCTCGATTTCGGCGATGGCGGCGGGAATGCGGGCGGGGTCCGTGACGTCGAGTGCCACCGCATGGGCGCGGCCGCCGTCTTGCTCGATCGCCTTCGTGAGACCGGCGAGCCTATCCGTCCGGCGCGCCGCCACGGCGACGGCCGCCCCGGCTTCGACCAGCACCTCGGCGAAACGGTGGCCGAGACCGCTGGAGGCGCCGGTGACCAGCGCCACCTTGCCCTTCAGTCGCAGCCGGTCGAAAATCGATGGCGCCATTCCGAACTCCCTCTCGTCTGTTTCGTCGCACCGGTCGACAGTCCGCCGATCGCACCGGCCTTCGGTTTCATCCGGGCGGGCCGCGTCTTCCCTGCGACCGGAGCCGCGCTCATCCGGGCGTCGGGCCCCTTCAAAGATTGCGCGCGCTATCGCGCAGCAGGAATTTCTGGATCTTGCCGGTCGAGGTCTTGGGCAGCGGTCCGAACACGACCGTTCGCGGCGCCTTGAAACGGGCCATGTTGGCGCGGCACCACTCGATGATCTCGTCGGGCGAAACCGCGCCGGCGTCCTCGCGCAAGGTCACGAAGGCGCAAGGATGCTCGCCCCATTTCTCGTCGGGCCGCGCGACGACCGCCGCCTCCAGCACCTTCGGGTGGCGATAGAGCACCTCCTCCACCTCGAGACTGGAGATGTTCTCGCCGCCGGAGATGATGATGTCCTTGGCGCGATCCTTGATCTCCGCATAGCCGTCCGGATGCCAGACCGCGAGATCGCCGGAGTGGAACCAGCCGCCGCGAAAGGCCTCCGCGGTCGCCTCGGGATTCTTGAGATAGCCCTTCATCAGCCTGTTGCCGCGCAGCATGAGCTCGCCGATGGTCTGGCCGTCGCGCGGCACCGGTTTCATGGTCTCGGGATCGGCCACCATCAGCGCCTCGAAGGTCAGCACCGTGACCCCCTGCCGCGCCATGACCCGGGCCCTCGGCTCGAGCGCGAGCTCGTCCCACGCCTCCTGCCAGGCGCAGAAGGTAGAGGGCCCGTAGGTTTCCGTGAGGCCGTAGGCATGGGTCACGCGGAAGCCGTTCCGCTCCATGGCGGCGATGATCGCAGACGGCGGTGCTGCGCCGCCGGTCGCGACATCGACGACATGATCGAACTTCGTCTTCACGCTCTCCGGCGCGTGGGCGAGCAGATTGAGCACGATCGGCGCCCCGCAGAGGTTGGTGACGCCATGCTCCTCGATGGCGCGGAAGACCGCGGCCGCCTCGACCCGCCGGAGGCAGACATGCGTCCCGCCGATCGCGGTGACCGCCCAGGTAAAGCACCAGCCGTTGCAATGGAACATCGGCAGGGTCCAGAGATAGACGACCCGCGGATGCAGCGCGAAGAAAGTCACGTCGCCAAGCGCATTCAGGAAGGCGCCGCGATGGTGATAGACGACGCCCTTCGGGTTTCCGGTGGTGCCCGAGGTATAGTTGAGCGTGATCGCGTCCCATTCGTCGACCGGTGCGTCGCCGACGAAATCGGGGTCGCCGCCGGCGATGAACTGCTCGTACGTCAGGTCGCCGAGACGCTTGCCGCCGATGGCGGCGTAGTCCGCCTCGCTGTCGTCGATCTCGACCAGCAGCGGTTTCACCTTGCATTTCGCGAGCGCCTTCTCGGTGGTCGCGGAGAACTCGCGGTCCGCGATCAGCACCTTGGCGCCGCCGTGATCGAGGCAGAAACCGATGGTGTCGGCATCGAGGCGGATGTTGAGCGCATTCAGCACCGCGCCCAGCATGGGGATGCCGTAATGCGCCTCGAGCATCGGCGGTATGTTGGGCGCGAGGACCGCGACGGTATCGCCCTTGCCGATCCCCGCTTTGGCCAGCGCGGAGGCGAGCCGGCGGCAGCGCGCCGCGAATTCCGCATAGCTGTAGCGCAGCCGGCCATGGATGACGGCCGTCTTCCCGGGATAGACGGCGGCGGATCGGCGCAGAAAGGAGAGCGGCGTCAGCGGAACATAATTGGCGGAATTTCGGCCGAGATCCCGCTCCCATATATCGGACGCCGCTGTCTGCCGTTCCATTCGCTACCCCCTGCCCGCCGCACGAAGCCTCATTCTGTGCGAATGTGAGGGCTAGGCGACGACCGAATGGCGTATCGTTGAAGCCTGCCGGAGCAAAGGTCAAGATCGGTCGGCAGCGGGAGAATTTCCATGCAGCTCGATATCTTCTCGGACACGATCTGCCCCTGGTGCTACGTCGGCAAACGCCGGCTCGAGCGTGCGCTGAAGGCCCGGCCGCAGTCGGACATCAAGATCCGCTGGCGCGCCTTCCAGCTCAATCCCGGCATGCCGCCCGACGGCATGGAGCGCCGCGCCTATATCGAGGCGAAGTTCGGCAGCCCCGATCGCGCGCGGCGCATCTACGAGGCGGTGAGCCAGGCCGGCGCCAGCGAAGGGATCGATTTCGCCTTCGACCGCATGCGCCGCACGCCGAACACGCTGCAATCCCATCGCCTGCTCCGCCTCGCCGCCACGCTGGACCGGCAGGCCGAGACGCTGGACGAGCTGTTTCACGCCTATTTCGAGGCCGGCGCGGATATCGGCGATATCGATCTTCTCGTCGAGATCGCGGAAGCCAGCGGGATC
>CADEFF010000065.1:21467-22573 GCA_902826565.1 uncultured Rhodospirillaceae bacterium
CCCAGCGCGCCCGCCGCCAGGGCATCAACGGCGTGCCCTGCTTCGTCTTCAACGGCCGCTACGCGCTGTCGGGCGCGCAGGAGCCGGAAGCGCTGTTCCAGCTCTTCGATCTCGCCCGCGAGGACGATACGCTGCAGCGGCAGAGCCTCGCCTGAGGGCCGCTCCAAGAAACTCGCTCACCCGACCGCGCCGACCGCCCACCGGTTGCCAGAGAGGAAAAGCGATGCGCGCTTCTCGAATCGGCCCCTTCCGTGCCTTGTTGATCCTCATGACTTGCATGCTCTCCGGCGTCGCGCTGGCCGACGCGGAAACCTGGAGCTACGAGCTTCGCCTGCCCGAAGGCGACGGCCCCTTTCCCGTCGTGATCTTCCTGCCGGGATGCACTGGCTACGGACCGATGGAGGTGCGCGCGGCCGCCGACAAGCACGCGGCGCTGCTGAACCGGCATGGCTATGCCGTCGCCTTGCTCGACCTGCTCGTGCCGCGCGGCCTCGACAGCATCTGCACCGAGCTCTTCTGGTTCGACCGCATGCGGACCGAGGGACCGCGCGACGTGGCCGCCGCCGCCGCCGATCTCGCGCAGAACCCGCAAATCGAGCCCGACCGCATCGGCTTCATGGGACAGAGCTTCGGCGGCAGCATGGCGCTCGAGATCGCCTCGGTCGCGAGCCGCAAGCGGGCCGGCGTCGAACCGCCGATCGTGAAGACCGCCGTCGCCTACTATCCCTATTGCTACGGCGCCTATGGCGGCGGCGGAACGGTCGATTTCGACGTGCCGGTGCTGATCATGACCGGCGCGCTCGACGACTGGACGCCCGTATCGCTCTGCACCCGCTTTCCGCAGAAAGACCCGGCGGTGACGCTGCAGATCGAGACCCTGCCGGAGGCCCATCACAGCTTCGACCTCGACGACATGCCGCGCTATGCGATCGAGGGGGTCGGCGGGGATTATCATATCGTCGAAGGCAATCCCGCCGCCGCCGAACGGAGCCGCACGCTCTATCTCGACTGGCTGGCGGAGCACCTATGACGGTGAAAAAGCCTCACTCTTAAACCTGTCGAAGGACGAGCCACCGGAAACGACCGGCGGCCCTCATGCTTCGACA
>CADEFF010000066.1 GCA_902826565.1 uncultured Rhodospirillaceae bacterium
CATGCCTTTTCCGGAATCCACCACGCCTCGCCGCGCGGCGTGGTGACATATTCCGGCCAGCGGAAATGGATGGGCGCCGGGAAATCCTTCGGCAGGAGCGGCGCGACCCAGCGTTTGCCGCCGATGCCGCCGCCGGTGCGCTCGGCGAATTCCGCCTTCGCCCTGGCGAGCTCGTCCGGCCGCGTCAGCAGGTCGAGGATGCTCCCGGCGATGGTGCGTGCCGCCGAGAAGACGGTCGGATCGATGGTCGCTGGGTGGCCGCCGAGCGCATTCCAGACCCAGGCGGGATACTGATAGTCGGGCTTCGGCGCCCGCAGGGTGGCACGGCCGACGATGAGGCGCGCCGTGGGGCAGTGCCACGTGTAGTCGGTGTAGTCGTCGGAGGTGTAGTTCTTCTGCCAGGGCGGCAGGATCGCGCGCATGCGCGCCTCGTCCTCCGCCGGGTCGCAAAGCGCCGACATGGCGGGATGCATCGGATCCGCCATCGGCTTCAGCCCGAGATTCTTCTGGATCTCGCGGCCGAAGCGCTTCGCCGCCTCGCCATAGGCGGGGGCGCCGGCGAGCACGAGATTGGCGTAGGTCAAGGCCGAGATCGCATGGTTCGGCAGGCCGGGGCGGGTCTTGGTCACCCATTCCTTGCGCACCGTGCAATGGGCGATCCTGGCCACCTGCTCGGCATTGTTGTCGAGCACCGCGAAGATCCGCTCCTGCATGGCGAGCGTCGGCGCGCGGCTCGAATACTGGATCTGGCTGAAATGCGGTGCAAGATTGTCCGAGGTCGCCTGGCCCGCGGCGAGGATCGCCTCATTGACGGTCCAGGTGCCGGTATGGGGAAGCATCGCCTCCTTGGTCATCTTGCTCGACATGTACATCAGGCAGACGGCGTCGATGGCGCCCGGCGCGCGCGCGACCGTGTGGGCGCTGGCGCCCGGCGTCGCGCCCATCCCCGCCCAGGTCTCCGCATGGGCGCATTCGAAGCTGTACATCCGGCTCCAGTAGGAGCCGCAATGGGTGTCCCAGACGACCGTGTTCGTATGGGTCGTCGAAAAGGCCGGATGGAAGCTGATGCAGGCGTCGAGCTTGTCGTAATAGCCATGCGCCGCATGAACCGGCTTCGAGCCGCAGACCTTCTCCGCCGGCTCGCCGAAGAAAACCAGCGTGCCCTTGAGCTTGTGCTTCCTCATCGCGGCCTTGGCGGCGAGCACGCCGCCGAGCGCGCCCAGCCCCAACGCGGAATGCGGATCGGTATGGCCGGCGGCGTAGCGATGCACCCCGTCGCGCGGCTTCTCGTAGGGGACCGGATCCTGGCTGTTGCCCGGCACCGCGTCATATTCGGCATAGGAGGCGATCACCGGCCTGCCGCTGCCGAAGCGCGCGACGAAGGCGGTCGGCATGGTGGCGGAGCCTTCCTCGACGCTGAAGCCCTGCTTCTTCAGCAGCTTCACGTACCAGGCGGCGGACTTGTACTCGCGCCACGCCGTCTCGTGGAAGTTCCACACCTCGGAATGTCGCTCGGAGAGCCATTTTTCATGCGCGCCGACCCAGTCGAAGGCGGTGCGCTTGACGGCCGTCATCGGCGCCGCCGGCCACGCGCGCACGGCGGCGGCGGTTTGGTCCCTCGGCATCAGGTTGTCTCCGTGGCTTTCAGCCGCCGCTGGCGCGCGGCGCTGGTCAACAGGTGCATCACGATGCAGGCGACGGTGAGCAGGATCAGCGTGGTGGCGCAGGCCGCGATGGTCGGATCGTACTGATCGCGCATCCCGTCCCACAGCCGGCGCGGCAGGGTGAAGACATTGAGCCGCGAGACGAAGAGCGTCACCACGATCTCGTCCCAGGAAAGGATGAACGCGAAGACCGCTCCGGCGAGCACGCCCGGCATGATGTTGGGCAACACCACGAGCCAGAGCGCCTCCCGCATGGTGCAGCCGAGATTGCGCGCCGCCTGCTCGAGCTTGAGGTCGAAATTGGCGAGCGAGGTCGAGACGGTGATCACGACATAGGGCGCCGCCAGGATCGTATGGGCGAGCACCACCCCCGGCACGGTGTCGAGTATCCCGATATCGGCGAAGATGCGGAAGAACGCGAGCGCAGACACGATCGCCGGCACGATGATCGGCAGCAGGATGAAGGCCCGGATCAGCTCGGTGTAGCGCGAGGAGACGCGCCAGAGCCCGATCGCGGCGAGCGTGCCGGTCACGACCGCGAGCACGGTCGCGATCGTGGCGATATAAGCGCTCTGCCAGATCGAATTCAGCCATTTCGGATTGGTGAAGAGATTCTCGTAGTGCCGGAACGAGATCTCGCCCTTCGGCATGGCGAGGTAGCGCTCCGGCGTGAGCGAGACCGGCGTCGCCGCGAACATCGGCAGCAGCATATAGGCGAGGATCGTCCAGGCCGCGATCAGGACCAGGACGAAGCGCCAGCCATAGCGTTCGCCCTGCATGCTATTTGGCTCCGAAGAGCGAGCGCAGATCGACGAAGCGGCTCATGATGCCGAGCAGCAGGAACACGAGCGCCAGCAGCACCACGGCGCACATCGAGCCCACTCCCCAGCGGGCGGTCGTCAGGATCTGCGCGCTGATATATTCGGCGATCATCAGGGTCTTGCCGCCGCCGAGAATCGCGGGCGTGACGAAGAAGCCCAGCGTCAGGATGAAGACCAGCACCCCGGCCGCGATGATGCCGGGGAGGCTCAACGGCAGGAACACGCGCCAGAAGGCCTCGAACGGACCGGCGCCGAGGCCGCGCGCCGCGCTCACCACGCGCGGGTCGATGCCCCGCATCGCCGCATAGAGCGGCAGCACGGCGTAGGGCACCATGTAATGCACCATGCCGATCAGCACGCCGAGCTGATTGCGCATCATCGGGATGGGGTGCTCGATGAGCCCCCAGTCGGTGAGCTCGGTGTTGACGATGCCCTTGTCGCCGAGGAGCGTCGTCCAGGAGAAGGCGCGGGCCAGCACCGAAACCCAGAACGGCACCAGCACGAACAGCATCATCCACAGGCGATGGCGGTCGGCGACGTGGGCCATGGCGTAGGCCACGATGTAGCCGAACAGCATCGAGAAGCTCGTGGTGATGATGCAGACCTTGAAGGTGGTCCACAGCATCCGCCGGATGCCGGTGGCGGTGATCAGCTTCTCGTAGTTGCCGAAGCCGAGCTCCGGATCGCTGAAGCTGATCCAGAGCACCTTGACGAGCGGATAGGCGTAGAGGGCGAGAAGAAGCGCCAGCAACGGCAGGATCAGAACGGCGTAAGGGGACACCGCGATGCGCGGCGTCCCCCCCGTTCCGATAGCGACGCTGCCGGCGCTCGCCGTCATCGAGCGGCGTCAGGCCGAGATCGCGTCGAGATAGGCGTTCAGCACGTCGTCGTAGTTTTCCGCCCAGTAGTAGGTGTCGGCCACGACCTGCTTCTCGAGGTTCTCCGGCGCGGCCACATGGAGCCGGCGCTGTTCCGGGGTCATGAGATCGACCGCGGCCGGGTTCGCCGGGCCCTGGCCGAAGCAGCCCATCACCTCGACCTGCAGCTCCGGATCCTGCATGAAGGCGATCCAGCGATTGCCCCATTCGGCGCCCGCCGGATTGTTCTTCGGTATGACCCATCCGGCCGGCATGGCGATGGCCTGATCCCAGCTCCAGGTGACCCGACCATCGGTGTCGCGTTCCAGCACGCTCGATCGTGTCTGCCAGATGTTGCCCATCACCACTTCGCCGTCGAGGAAGAGCTGCTGGCTCTCCGCGCCCGCGCTCCAGAACACGATATGGTCCATGATGCTGTCGATCTTGGCCAGCCCGCGATCGACATCGAGCGGGAAGAGATCCTGCGGCGCGACGCCGTCCGCAAGCAGGGCGGCTTCCAGCGCGCCGTTCATCCACTTCCACATCGTGCGCTTGCCGGGCATCTTCTCGACGTCGAAGAAATCGACCCAGGTCGGCACGCCGGGCACCTTGGTCGTATCGTAGGTCAGGGCGAAGCTGTACCAGTAGCCGAGCACGCCATAGTCATAGGTGTAGGGCGCCAGGATCTTGTTCCTGTCGACGATCGAATAGTCGATCGGCTCGAGCAGGCCCTTGTGGCCGAGCCGGATCGCCGAGAAGCAATCCGAATCGCAGCAATCCCAGGTGGTCGCGCCCGCCTCGACCATCTGCTGGATGGTGCCCTCGAGCGGGCCGGAGCCGTCCACCACGACATTGACGCCGGTCTCGGCGGTGAAGGGCTTGCCGTAGAGGTCGCCGGTGCAGGTGACGGCGTCGCCGCCGAAATTCGAGTGAACGATCTGAGCGGGCTTCGCAGCGAGCGCGTCGCCGGCCGAGAACAGCAGCGGCGAGGCGCCGACCGCCGCAGCGGCCGTCAGGAACTGGCGACGATTGATCCGGCCGGCTTTCAGGTCCGAGAGCCAGATCTCGACGCAGTCCTGTCCGAATTTTGGTGCAGTCATAATTCCTCCCCTGTCAGCATTTGTGATTGGGTTACAGCCGGCGAACCTCCGATCCGCCTCAGCCGAACCGGCGGAAGCCTAACATCGGCATGGAAAACGCGCCATGGGCTGTCTAATGTTCCGCGCCGCAGCATTACCGGGAGTATTCCATGACGCGCACGCATAGTTGGCCGGAAGGCCATTGGGACTGGCCGTTCCACACGTCCCACAAGCACGGGCTTCGGGACGGGGACATGATGTATGTCGGAGGCCAGGTCGACCTCGATTCTTCCGGCCAGGTGCTGCACAGGAACGACCTGAAGAGCCAGACCGCCGAGGCGATGGCCCATATCGGCAAGGTGCTGGCGGGTCTCGACGCCGATCTTGGCGACGTCGTCAAGCTGCAGGCGTTCTACCAGAACGACGGCAGCCGCGACGAGGCGGCGTTCCTCGCCGACATCGCCCGGCATCTGCCGGCGACGGGGCCGGGCCCGGTGATCCATGCCGTGCCGGTGCCGGCGCTCGCCTATGACGGCATGATCGTCGAGATCGAGGCGATCGCCATGCGGGGCGCGAAGGGCAAGCGCCTCGAGCGCCAGGCCGCGTCGATCCCCAGCCTCTGGGCGCCGCCGAAGCCGTTTTCCCAGGCGCTTCGCGTCGGCGAGATGATCTTCGTCGGCGGCACCAGCGCGATCGGCGCCGACGGCAAGGTCGGCTCGCCGGGCGAGATCGTGCCGCAGAGCGCGATCGTGATGGACGCGATCGGGGCCCTGCTGAACAAGCTCGGCGCCACGCACGACGACGCGGTCAAAATCAACACCTTCTACGCCGGCGCCGGCACGGTCGAGGACTGGTCGGGCGCCGCGCGCACCCGCGCGCGCTACTTCGTCGAACCGGGACCCGCCGCGACCGGCATTCCGCTTCCCCGCCACGCGCTGCCGGGCGTCATGACGCGCACCGACATCATCGCCATGCGCGGGACCGACGGCAGCCGCCTCCCGCGGGAGCATGTCTGGCCGGTCGGCCATTGGGACTGGCCGTTCCATCTGCCCTACAAGCACGGGATCAAGTGCGGCCGGATGCTGTTCGTCGGCGGACAGGTTTCCATGACCTCCGAGGCCGTCATCCTCGAGCCGAACGACCTAGTCAAGCAGACCCGCACTTCGATGGACAACATCGCAAAGGTGCTGGCCAGCTTCGATCTGGGTTTCGACAACACGGTGAAGGTCAACGCCTTCTATCGCGGCGGCGCTTCCTATGAGCATCTCCAGGACAATCTCAGCATCCGCTCGAGCTGCTTCACCGAGCCGGGCCCGGCCACGACCGGCGTCCCGCTGCCGGCGCTCGCCTATCCCGGCATGATGATCGAGATCGAGATCATCGCCATGACCGACTGATCGCAGGCGAAGGGCGGAACCCGCTCGAGGGCGGGTTTCCGCCCTTCGGAGCGCCATCGCTGAAGAACGCTCACCGGCGGCCGATAGCAATCGGTGACTGTCGGCCGGCCTCCGGGCGGCCTAGAATCGCCCGGACCGCCCGCTTCACCGGAGCCTTCCTTACGGAATCGAGTGCGCCATGACCGGAATCGCCACCCTGCCTCCCGAATGGTACACGGACGACGCGGTGCTGCGCCGCGAGCGGGCCGCCATCTTCGCGAAGAACTGGACGCTCTTCGGGCCGGCACATGACGTCGCGGCACCGGGCGCCTGGCGCGCCGAAACCGTCAATGGCTGGCCTCTTGTCGTCGTCCGCGGCGCGGACGGGGTCCTGCGCGGCTTTCACAATGTCTGCCGTCATCGCGCGGCGGCGCTCTTCCCGCCCGGCGCAGGGAGCTGCAACACGATCCGCTGCCCCTATCACGGCTGGACCTACGACCATGCCGGCCATCTGCTGAAGACGCCGAATTTCGGCGAGCTTCCCGGGTTCGATCCGGCGAAGCACGGGCTCTTCCCGGTCCGGGTCGATCTGTGGCGCGGCCTCGTCTTCGTCGCGATCGACGAGGCGGCCCCCGACCTTCTGTCGTGGCTCGGCTCGATTCCGGATCTCTGCCGCGATTTTCCCACGGCACCCGAGATGGAATATTTCGACAGCTTCGTCGTGACGGGCTCGGCCAACTGGAAGGCCTATTGCGACAACACGGTCGAAGGCTACCACCTGCCGTTCGTGCATCGGCGCCTGACCCAGGCGGTCGAGCCGGGCGATGTGAATATCTACGCGCTCGACGACGGGAAGCTCGTGGTGTTCGACGTCGGCTACCGCAATGACGGCTCCTCGCTCCGCGGGGCGCGCGGCATCTGGTTCTACCGCTTTCCGGGCTTCCAGACGGTGATCGGCGAGCGCGGCTTCAAGGCGGAGCGGATCGAGCCGAGCGGGCCGGGCGGCCTCAAATCGACGAGCTGGGCCTGGTATCGCGACCTGCCGCAGTCGGATCGCGCCGACGCTTTCGCGTGGGCGCAGGCCATCGTCCGCGAGGATCTCGGCATCTGCGAGGCGGTGCAGGCGAATTTCGCGGCCGGCGTGTACCGGACGGGCTTTCTCTCGCCGAAGCAGGAGACCCACGTCGCGCGGTTCCAGGCGCTGGTCAGGGAAGCGCTCGAAGGCGAGGCGGAACGGCCGGCGGAGCTGCGGGCCGCGGCGCGCTGAGCGCCGGGTTCAGTCGTCCTTCACCACCACCGCGGCATCGTCGTCCCAGCCGAGCCACAGCGCCATCTCGTTCCGCGGCTCCATCGCCATGCGCCAGGCCGGGCAGGTGGCGGCGATCCGGCCGAGCTCGTCGGTCTCGACCGTGAAATGGAAATTGGCGCCGAAATAGTTCCAGCTCGCCACCCGGCCCGACACGCGGTTGGCATAGTTCTCGGGCCGGTCGACGCTGACGCCGACCTTCTCCGGCCGCATCGCGAGCAGCACGTCGTCGCCGATCGCGATGCCGTTGGCGCGGCTCTGCTGCCGGAAGCTCTGGCCGCCGCTGCTGTAGGTGAAGCCGCTGCTCCGCTTTTCGGCAACGCTGCCCTTGATGAAGTTGCTCTCGCCGAGGAAGCCCGCCACGAAGCGAGTCGCCGGTTGCTCGTAAAGCGCCGCCGGGCTGCCGATCTGGACGAAGCGGCCGTCGCGCACGATGGCGATGCGGTCCGACATGGAAAGCGCTTCTTCCTGGTCGTGCGTCACATAGACGAAGGTCGTCTTGATCCGCTCGTGAAGCTGCTTCAGCTCGATCTGCACCTCCTGCCGGAGCTTGCGATCGAGCGCGCCCAGCGGCTCGTCGAGCAGCAGGATCTCGGGCGTGAAGACGAGCGCGCGGGCGAGCGCCACGCGCTGCTGCTGCCCGCCGGAAAGCTGGCGCGGCATGCGGTCGGCGAGCGCCTGGAGCTGCACCAGCTCGAGCGCGCGGGCGACCTCGCGCTTGACGTCCGCGCCCGACTTGCGCCGCACCTTGAGCGGAAAGGCGACGTTGTCGAAGACCGAGAGATGCGGGAACAGCGCATAGCCCTGGAACACCATGCCGAAATTGCGGCGCTCCGGCGGGAGCTGCGTGATGACGCGCTCGTCGAGCAGGATGTCGCCCGAGGTCGGCTGGATGAAGCCGGCGATCATCATCAGCATGGTGGTCTTGCCGGAGCCGGAGGGCCCCAGCAGGGTCAGGAACTCGCCGCGCGGCACCTGCAGGTCGACATTGTCGACCGCGCGAACCGGTCCGTAATGCTTGCTGAGCCCCCTGAATTCCAGCCCCCGGCTTCCCGTCGGCGCCGAGTTTCGCTCGCGTGTGTCGGCCATCGGCGTTTAATGCCCCTACCGCGTTTGGTGGCAATCTGACGGGCTTCGTCGTCGCCGGTCAACTGTTTCCACGAACACCGGGGCCGGCAACCGCGGTCGCGCGGCGCCGGCCATCGAATTCACACGAGGGCGCCGCGGGATCGGCGGTGCGTCAGACCGGGTCGCGCCGCAGCGCCTGCGCCATGCAATGCACGCCGCCCCCGCCCATGGTGAACATATGCACCTCGGGGTCGTAAACCTTGAAGCCCGCGGCGCGCAGCGTCTGGTTCAGCGCTTTTGACCGCGCCGTCGAGATTATCTTCCCGTCGCCGAGCGCCATGACGTTGCAGCCGAGCTCCATGGTGTCGCGGAAATTCACCGGCACGATCTCGATCTTGCGCTGCTTCAGCAGGTCGAGGATCGCGTCGTCGGTCGTGTCCACGCAGACCGCGCAGAGCTTCGGCCCGAGCATGCAGACCATCAGGTCGATATGCACATAGTGCTCGGCGATGGGCGCGAGCCTGATCTCCCACCCCTTCGGCTCCATCCAGCGCTTGACCTGACGCGCGGCCGGCTCCTGGGTGCGCTCGCCGCAATAGCCGATGAGGGCGAGGCCGGGCTCGATGATGTCGAAATCGCCGCCCTCGAAGGCGGATGCCGTGACCATGTTGAAGATCGGGATGTTCTTCGACTGGTAGAACTTGATAACCGGGCCGTATTCGCCGCGCCGCCACCACTGGTTCATCTGGGTCACCACGGCGCCGAACGGCGTCATGAAGCTCGAATCGCGCGCGAAGACCTGATAGGGCAGATCCTCGTCCGGCTCGATGAAATGCACGGCGACGCCGGCATCCTCATAGGCCTGCACCATCTCGCGATGCTGCTTCATGGCGAGCTGCTGGTCGAACCTGGCGCCGCTCTTCAGCGTCGCCTTCGAGATCGAGCTGGTCGGCAGCCATTTGAAATTGACCGGCTCGCAGAGCAGCACGTCGTGCAATTTGCCGTATTCGGAGTTTACGCCCCAGGGCGTGCTGCCGTTGGTCTTGCCGTTGCCGGTCATTTCCCGTCCTCCCAGGATCCGAAGCGATGCCACTCTAGGTCCGCGGATTACCGACAACAACCGCGGATTTCCAGCCCGCTTCGCGGCTCAGCGGGCGGCCCGCTCCCGCCACAGCGACTGCCCGATGATCGCGGCCAGGACCAGCGCCGAGCCCAGCGATTGCTGCAGCGTCAGCCTTTCGCCGAGCAGCAGGGCCGCCGCCGCGAACGTGACGAGCGGCTCCAGGTTGAACACCAGCGCCACACGGATCGCGGCGATGCGGGTGAGCGCCAGGAACCAGCAGACATAGCCGAGGATGTAGCCGAGGATCGAGCCGCCGGCGCCGCCGAGACCGTCGAGCCCTTGCGGGATCGCATAGCTGCCGACCAGCGGGCCGAAGACCAGCAGCAGCGGCAGCAGGGCCAGATGCGCGTACCAGTTCAGCACCAGCGGCTTGTTCTCGTGCAGGATGCTGCGCGCGAAGACGGTCTGCAGTGCGATCGCGAGGGCGGCCGCGAGCGCCCAGGCGATGCCGCGCGGATCGAGCGCGCTTGCTTCCGGGCCGATGGCGAGCGCGAGCCCCAGGAAGGCGACGACGAGCGCGACGAGCTTCGGCGCGGTCAGGCTTTCGCGGCCGGTGGCGGCGGAGATCAGGCCGACCATGAAAGGGCCCGTATAGAGCAGCAGCACCGCAAGCGAGACAGGGATATAGGCGACCGCGGAGAGATAGCCGACCGACATGAAGAAGCCCGCAACGCCAAGGAAGGGCAGCGAGCGGAGGCCGAGCCGGGTCAGGCGGAAGGGCTGGCGCAGCAGGAGGATGAGCCCGCCGACCAGCAGCACGAAGCCGATGGTGCGCGCGGTGACCAGCGTGAGCGGCGTGGCGCCGGCGCCGTAGGCGAGGCGCGCGAAGGTGCTGGCGATGCCGAATCCGATCGCGCCCAGCGCAGCGAAAGCCGACCCCACCCAGATGCCGAGGCGGGAGAGGGCTGGGTTGGGCGCAGTCAGGGGAGCTCCTTGGGGGCGTTCGCAGGCGGCGGAAGGTCTGCCGTCATCCCTCTATCGGGTCCGGGCGGGGCTGTCCAGCCGCGGCGATCCGGGCTCCCCCGAGCGCTGGACGGCGGCGGTCGCGGCGGGCATAGTTGCGCCCGCTCGCGGGGCCGGCCGGCCCGGCGGCGGCAACTACACCGGATTCGGCTGGGAATGAGCATCGGCACGCGACTTTACACCTGGCTTTATGGCGAGCTGGTCGGCACCGACCGCTTCGGCAATCGCTATTATCGCGGCAAGAAGCCGTTGCACGAGCGGGAGCGGCGCTGGGTGCTCTATAGCGGCGCGCCGGAAGCCTCGAAGGTGCCGCCGGAATGGCACGGCTGGCTGCATGGCGGCCAGGGCGAGCCGCCGAAGAGCGAGGCGAAGCAGCGTCCCTGGCAGCGGGAGCATCTGCCGAATCGCACCGGCACCGCCCTTGCCTATCGGCCGCCCGGCCATACGCTCGAGGGCGGCCGGCGGGCGCCGGCCACGGGCGACTACGAGCCCTGGACGCCGGCCTGAGTGCCGCCTCCGTCGGATCCCCGGGGACAGCGATGAAGCGCAACGTCATCGAGACGATCATGGGAGCGGTCGTGCTGCTGGTCGCGGCGGCGTTCCTCGTGTTCGCCGTCAATTCGAGCGACGTGCGCGGGGTCCAGGGCTACGAGGTCACCGCGCGCTTCAACCGCATCGACGGCATCACCACCGGCAGCGACGTCCGGATGAGCGGGATCAAGATCGGCAGCGTGCTCGGCGAGCGGCTCGATCCGCAGACCTATCTCGCCGAGCTCCGGCTCTCGATCAGCGACGCCGTGCAGATCCCGACCGACAGCACGGCGAAGATCCTGGCGGACGGCCTGCTGGGCGACACCTATCTCAGCATCGAGCCGGGCGCCGAAGAGGCGACGATCGAACCGGGCGGACAGATCCACAAGACGCAGGATCCGCTCAACCTGACCGACCTCATCGGGCGCTTCATGTTCAATGCCAAGGACGAAGACGCGAAATAGCGTTCGGCGTCCCCCGGTCGGTCCCGGCCCTCGTCACCACCCCCCGAGTGTCATCGCATGGCGCGAGACGAAGGTTCCGCACCGACGCAGCATTGGGATCCGGCGCGCTATCGGCGCAATGCCGGGTTCGTCGCCGAGCTCGGCATGCCGGTTCTCGACCTGCTGGCGCCGCAGCCGGGCGAGCGTATCCTCGATCTCGGCTGCGGCGACGGCGCGCTGACCGAGAAGCTCGCCGCGACCGGCGCCCTCGTGGTCGGCGTCGATCAGAGCCCGGAGCAGATCGCCGCCGCCCGGGCCCGCGGGCTCGATGCCCGGGTCGCGGACGGCGCCGCGCTCGCGTTCCGCGGCGAGTTCGACGCCGTCTTCTCGAATGCGGCGCTGCACTGGATGCTGGATCCGGACGCCGTCATCGCCGGCGTGCATCGCGCGCTGAAGCCCGGCGGGCGCTTCGTCGCGGAGATGGGCGGTGCCGGCAATGCGAAACAGGTCGTCGCCGCGGCCGTGGCGGGCCTGGAGCGGCGCGGCATCGATGGCCGGGCGGCGATTCCCTGGTATTTCCCGACGCCGGAGGACTATCGCGGCCGGCTCGAGGCGCGGGGTTTCGTGCCGCGCGAGATCGCGCTCATTCCGCGGCCGACGCCGATCCCCGGCGCGCTCGCCGACTGGCTCGAAACCTTCGGCGACGCCTTCCTGACGCGGCTGGCGCCGGACGACCGTCATGCCTATCTGGAAGAGCTGGAGGACCGGCTTCGTCCGGCGCTGATGCAACCGGACGGGAAATGGTCGGTCGACTATGTCCGTCTCAGATTCGCCGCAATGAAACCCGCCAATTGAGCGAAGGCTGCGGGACTTCTCCGGCCCGGGGGCGCTTGCTATGGTGACGAAACCGCGAACCAACCCGACAGCGACGGATTCCGGCTTGAAGCGGACGCGCAAGGATGCAGCCTTCCCGACCTGGCGTCAGCCCGACGGCAAGGCGCTTTCCTGCGTCGAGAAGATCAAGGTGCTGAACGAGAATCTCGCCGAGATCCGGCAGATGGCGCAGGACGCGCTGGAAGACGCCGTGCTGATGGGGTGCGACGAGGGGCAGATTCGCAGCGTGCTCGAAGGCCTCGTCGACTCGCTGGAAAATCCTTACCGCGAGACCAAGTAGCATGATGCCCGTGACGCATTCGATCGGCCGCGCCGGCGCGGCAAGCCTCGCCGCGATCCTCGCGCTCGCCGCCCTTTCCCTGTCGTCGATCGCGGCGCAGGCCGATCCTGCGGCGATCGCGGTGCTGCGCACCCTCGACAAGGTGACGGCGCGCGTCGCCACGATCGAGGTGCCGGTCGGGGAGGCGACGACGGTGGGCTCGCTCGCCATCACGGTGCGCGCCTGCGACAAGCGCCCGCCGGAGGAGACGCCCGAAAGCGCCGCCTTCCTCGAGATCGTCGAGAACCGGCCCAATGAGGCGCCGCAATCGCGCTTCGCCGGCTGGATGTTCGCCTCGAGCCCGGCGCTGAACGCGCTCGAGCATCCGGTTTACGACGTCTGGGTGATCGACTGCGTGAACGCGGCCACGACCGAGTCCGAGACCTCGCCGTGAAACTGCGCCGGGGTGGCGAGCGCCGCCGCGAGCAGCCGGCGATAGGCGGCGCGGGCGACCTCGACGGCCCCGAACTGGCGCAGGTGGTCGGTCACGAACTGCGTGTCGAGCAGCCGATAGCCGCCGAGCTTCATCCGTAGCACCAGATGGGCGAGGGCGACCTTGCTCGCGTCGCGTTCGCGGCTGAACATGCTCTCGCCGAAGAAGGCGCCGCTGATCGCCACGCCGTAGAGCCCGCCGACCAGCCGCTCGCCGCGCCAGCATTCGACGCTGTGCGCATAGCCGCGGTCGAAGAGCTGCCGCATCAGGCCGAGGATCACCGGATTTATCCAGGTGTCGACGCGGCCGGGCGCCGGCTCGGCGCAGCCTTCCAGCACGGCCTCGAAGGCGGTGTCGCAGCGCACCTCGAAGCGGTTCTGCCGGATGGTGCGCGCCAGCCGGTGCGACAGGTGGAAACCCTCGAGCGGCAGCACCCCGCGCTGGCGCGGGTCGATCCAGTGGATCTCCGGATCGTCGCGGCTCTCCGCCATGGGGAAGACGCCGCAGGCATAGGCCCTGAGCAGCATGTCGGGGGTGATCTCGCCGTTCATGGGATGAGGCGGCCCATGCGGCGCACGCTCAGGATTGCGGCTGCACGAACTTTTCGAGCCAGCGGATGTCGTAGTCGCCGTTGATGAAGTCGGCCGCGGTCACCAGCCGGCGATGCAGCGGAATGCTGGTCTCGACGCCGCCGATCACGAACTCCTCGAGCGTCCGGCGCAGCCGCATCAGGCATTCGTTCCGGGTGTTGCCATGGACCACGAGCTTCGCGATCAGGCTGTCGTAGTTCGGCGGCACCTTGTAGCCGGAATAGAGCGCGGAATCGACGCGCACCCCGAGCCCGCCCGGCGCGTGATAGTCGGTGATGCGGCCGGGCGAGGGCGCGAAGGTCACCGGGTTCTCGGCATTGATCCGGCATTCGATGGCGTGGCCGGTGAAGGTCACGTCCTCCTGCCGGAAATCGAGCGGCGCGCCGGTCGCGACGCGGATCTGCTCGCGCACCAGATCGATGCCGGTGATCATCTCGGAAACCGGATGCTCGACCTGGAGCCGGGTGTTCATTTCGATGAAATAGAACTCGCCGTCCTGATAGAGGAACTCGATCGTGCCGGCGCTGCGATAGCCGAGGCGCCGCATGGCGCCGGTCGCGAGCTCGCCGATCTGCCGACGCTGGCTCGCATTGAGGGCGGGCGAGGGCGCTTCCTCGAGCAGCTTCTGATGGCGGCGCTGCAGCGAGCAGTCGCGCTCGCCCAGATGCACGACATTGCCATGCGCGTCCGCCAGAATCTGGATCTCGATATGCCGCGGGTGCGATAGGTACTTCTCCAGATAGACGGCGTCGTTACCGAAATTGGCCTTCGCCTCGGCCCGCGCAAGAGCCAGCGCCTCCGCCATCTCGCCGCGCGCCTGGGCGACCTTCATGCCCTTGCCGCCGCCGCCGGCGGCGGCCTTCACCAGCACCGGGTAGCCGATGCGGTCGGCGAGATCCATCGCCTCCACGTCGTCGGCGATCGCCCCGTCCGATCCGGGCACGACGGGGATGCCGAGCGAGCGCGCCGCATCCTTCGCCGCGACCTTGTCGCCCATCAGCCGGATATGGGCCGGCTCCGGCCCGATGAAGGCGAAGCCGTGCTCCTCCACCATGGCGGCGAACTCGGCATTCTCGGAAAGGAAGCCGATCCCGGGGTGGATCGCGTCGGCGCCGGCGATCGTGGCGGCGGAAAGGATGGCCGGCACGTTGAGGTAGCTTTGGCGCGACGGCGGCGGCCCGATGCAGACCGCCTCGTCGGCGAGCCGCACATGCATCGCGTCGGCATCGGCGGTCGAATGCACCGCCACGGTCCGGATGCCCATCTCGCGGCAGGCGCGATGGATGCGGAGGGCGATCTCGCCGCGATTCGCGATCAGCACCTTCTCGAACATGAACGCGGGCCCCGCGAGCCTGGACTCAGTTGATGACCAAGAGGGTCTCGCCGTACTCGACCGGCCGGCCGTCCTCCACGGCGATCTCGCGCACCGTGCCGGCGGTCGGGGCCGGGATCGGATTCATCACCTTCATCGCCTCGATGATGAGGATGGTCTGTCCTTTGCTCACGCGGTCGCCGACCTTGACGAAGGGCGCGCCGCCGGGCTCGGAGGAAAGATAGCAGGTGCCGACCATCGGCGAGGTGACCGCGCCGGCCGGCGGGCCTTCGGACGCCGCCGAAGGCGTCGCGGCGGCAGGTGCGGTCGCCGCCGCGGCGGCGACCGGTGCCGCCGCCGCATGACGATTGACCCGGATGCGCTGCTCGCCGGTTTCGTACTCGATCTCGGTCAGGCCGGTTTCGGTCAGGAGCTGCGCGAGTTTGCGGACCAGCGCCTCGTCCACCTCGAGCTTCGCCATCAGGCTTCCACCTCGGTCTTGAGAATTCCGGCAAGCGCGTCGAGCGCCGCGAGATAGCCCTGCTTGCCGAGGCCGGAGATCACGCCGAGCGCGACGCGGCTGACATAGGAATGATGCCGGAAGGGCTCGCGGCGGAAGATGTTGGAGAGATGCACTTCGATCACCGGGCGCTCGAAGGCGATGAGCGCATCCATCAGCGACACCGAGCTGTGCGAGTATCCGGCCGGATTGATTACGATGGCCGCGTGCGACTTGCGCGCCGCCTGCACCCAGTCGATCAGCTCGCCCTCGTGGTTCGACTGGCGGAAATCGATCGCGAGGCCGAGCGATTTCGCGCGCCGGGCGCAGGCCTTCTCGATGTCGGAGAGACGGTCGCGGCCATAGACGGCCGGCTCGCGCTCGCCAAGCAGGTTGAGGTTCGGACCGTTCAGGATCAGGATTCTGGGGGTCTTGGCCAAGGCCGCCTTGCCGAATCTGTGAGGGTTTCCACAGCGTTATAGCATGAGCGACCGGCTTCGCAATGGCGCGGGCCCGGCCCTGCGGCCGCGCGCGGCGCTCAGTCCCCGGGCCCGCGCTTTCGCGCGCGCCATGCCTCGCGGCTCTGGCCGAAAACCTCGACGAGGCTGTCCTGCGGCGGCGGGAGACGCGCGACGCCGCGATGCTCGGCGCCGAGCCGCTTCGCGAGCGACATCGAGGCGGCGTTGGCCGGATCGACGACATGGATCGCATCCGTCCAGCCGAGATCCTCGAATGCCCAGTCGAGACATCGCGTGGCGGCCTCGGTCGCGTAGCCCCGGCCCCAGACCGAGCGATCGAAGGCCCAGCCGATTTCGGGACCGGGCCAGCCTTCCGGCTGCCAGGGTCCGGCGCGGCCGATCCATCGGCCCGTCGATTTCTCGAGCACCGAAAAATTGCCGAACCCCCTGATGATCCACGCGCCGGCCATGAGCGCAAGATTTCGCCAGGCGAGGGAGCGGGGCTGCACGCCGCCGATGAAGCGGGTGGCTTCCGGATCGGCGAGGAGCGCCGCCCAGGGTTCGAAATCCGCCGCCGCCGGCGGGCGGAGAAGCAGCCGGTGCGTCTCGAGCGTCGGTCCGGGCAAGACGATCTCTGCGGGGCCCGGCCTCACCCGCCCATCGACATGCCGCCATTCACGCGGAGGACTTGACCCGTGATGTAGGCGGCGTCGTCGGAGGCGAGGAAGGCCATGGCGGCGGCGATCTCGTCCGGTTTGCCGTAGCGCCGCATCGGGACGAGCTTGAGCGCGGCTTCGAGCCCCGCCGCATCGATCTCGCCCAGCATCTCGGTCGCGATATAGCCGGGCGACACGGCGTTCACCGTCACGCCCTCGCGCGCGACCTCGGCGGCGATCGGACGCAGCAGCGCGTTGATCCCGCCTTTCGAGGCGGCGCAGACGGAGTATTTGTTGCCGCCGAAATCGGCGACCTCGGTGATGCAGGAGCCGGTGGCGATCACCCGGCCCCATTTCTGCTTGGTCATATAGGGCAGGGCCGCGCGCGTGACGTTGAAGAAGCCATGCAGATTCACCTCGATGGCGCGCGTCCAGTCGTCGTCCGTGCTCTCGACGAAGGGACGATCCTGGATGATGCCGGCGTTGGAGACGAGGATGTCGAGCCGGCCGAAGGCTTTGGCGGTCTCCGCCATCAGCCGCTCGGCATCGGCCTTCCTGGCGACGTCGGCCTGCACCACGATCGCCTCGCCGCCGGCTTTTCCGATCTCCGCGGCGACCGCGTCCGCCTTGTCGCGCGCGGCGACGCAGTTGACGCAGACCCTGGCGCCTTCCCTGGCGAAACGCAGCGCGACGGCCTTGCCGATCCCGCGCGAGCTGCCGGTGACGACGGCGGATTTCCCCTTGAGCATCATGGCGGTTCCCTTTCTCCCCGAAACCCCGCGAGGCTAACGCGGGAGGCGGGGAAAGCGCAAACCGCCGGGGCGCCCCGGTCCTGTCTTCGCGCCTTGCGGCGTCAGCCCTCGCGGTTCCTGGCCACGAGCTCGCGCATCTCGTCGACCGAGATGGCGCCGCCGATGAAATCCTTGCCGATCACGAAGGCAGGCGTGCCGTTGACGCCGAGCGCGGTGGCGAGGCTCCGCACCGCCTGGAGCTGTTCGATGATCGCCGGGCTCTCCATGTCCTGCTGCAGCTTCGGCAGGTCGAGACCGACCTCGCCGGCGACACGCAGCACGGTCGCGTCGTCGAGCCCGCCCTCGAGACCGAGCAGCGCCTCGTGCAGCTCGCGATACTTTCCCTGGCGGTGCGCCGCGAGTGCGGCCTTCGACGCGAAGACGGATTCGGGGCCGAGGATGGGGAATTCCTTGTAGACCACGCGAACGTCGGCGTCGGTCGCGAGCAGCGTGGCGAGCTCCGGCGCCACATGCTTGCAGTAGGGGCAGCGGTAGTCGAAGAATTCGACGACTGTGACGCTCGCTTCCGGATTGCCGATGCTGGGCGAACCGGGATCGCGATAGAGCGCGTCGGCGAGCTCCTCGAGCGCCTTCGCGCGCGTCGCTTCGATCTGCGCCTGCTGGTTCCGTTCGCCGGCATCGAGCGCGTCGGTGATGATGGCGGGTTCGGTCATCAACACCGCGCGGACCACCGCCCGCATCTGGTCCGGCCCCAGCATGTCGCGCGCGATCAGGTAAATGGTGCCCGCGGCGACCAGCGCGCCGACGACGGCGGCAAGCAGCACGGTGCCGATCGGGCGGAGCGGCATTTTCATCGGCGATTCCTCGTTTGCGGGGTCGGTGTCCGGCGCGGCCCGCGGGCGGGCGGCCAAGGGGCGGGGGATTATCCGGAGCTTTGCGCCGCTCGGCAATCGCGCTCCGGCGGTTGGCGCCCCGGGTCACGGGCTTGTGTTGAGATTCCGCGTGCGACGCGGGCGCGGCTCGCGAGGCGTCCGCCGCCCTAGTCGTCGCTCCTGAGATCGGCCTGCATGACGATGTCTTCGGCCTTGAGCCAGGCGGGGGAGCCGGTCGGCAGCCCTTGCATCGCGTGCTCGGCATGACGCCGGGCTTCTTCGGACCTGCCTCGGCCGAGCGCGAGCTCGGCAAGCGCCAGCGCCGTCATGGCCGGCTGGCCGTCGCGGTCATAGGCGACGCTGAGGAGGCGCCAGGCCTGGCCCAGGGTCGGTTCGAGCCCGACCGCCGTCTCGAGCTCGGTGATGGCGGGCTTCGCAAAGCCCGGGTCGCCGGATTCGACGAGCACCTGGCCCAGCGCCAGATGCAGCAGCGAGGAATCGGACTTGAGCGCGACCGCCTGGCGATAGGGCTCGATTGCCTCCATGGTGCGCCCGTTCTCGAACAGCATCTGGCCTTTCAGCTCGTAGAGATAGGCGTTCTGCGGCTCCTCGGCGATCAGCCCCTCGATCAGCTCGGAGGCTTTTTGAAGCTGCCCGAGGCGGAAATAGGCGATCGACCGCGCATAGCGGCCCGCGAAGCTCATGTCCGTTTCGGGATAGGCGCGCAGCGTGTCCTCGAGCGGCTTCAGGAAGCCGATCAGCTTTGCCTGCATCCGCTTGAAGGAGTCCATCATCGCCGGCGTGTCGGTGGCATTCGAGTTGGGCGACTGCGCGACGAAGCGCTGGATGTAATCCTCGCGCTCCTTGGTGAGCGGGTGGGTGCGCAGATAGGGATTGCCGCCGGCCCCGGTCAGCACGTCGTTCCGGCGCAGCAGCTCCAGCACGTCGAGCAGGCCCGCGGCGGACTGTCCCGTCGCGTCGAGGAAGCCGAGGCCGGCATGGTCGGCGGACTTTTCCTGCGTGCGCGTATATTTGAGCAGGTTCTGCTGCGCGACGGTCTGGCCGGCGCCCATCACCGCGACGCCGGCGCCGGAATTGCCGGCCGCCACGGCCGCGCCGATGCCGAGAATGTAGGCAAGGATCGATTCGGCCGTCGCCGCGCGCAGCGCGTCGCGCGTGCGCACGAGATGCCCGCCGGAGATGTGGCCGGTTTCGTGCGCCATCACGCCGATCAGCTCGTTCGGACGATCGGTGCGCATCAGGAGGCCGGTGAAGATGAACATGTTCATCCCCCCGGCAACGAAGGCGTTGATGCTGTCGTCGTTGACGATGTAGAGCTTGACGGAGGCCGGATCGATCCCCGCCGCTTCAAAGATTGGCGTGGCGTAGCCGCGGATGATAGATTCGATCTCGGCGTCGCGGATGAGCGGCGGCGTCGAAGCAGCCCATGCCAGCGTCGGTGCCAGTGCCGCGACGGCCGCCATCCCCGCCCTCAACAGCCATTTCGGGAACTGCATCATGCCCTGGACCTTATCCGACCTCGTTAGAGTTGGGAACGCTCGGGCGCGTGTTCAATCTGCGGCGATTCTGGCGGTTTGCCTGGGTCTTGCCGGGTGCGAGGGGGACACGCCGGTGGGCGTCATCGGCGCCGCCGAAGGCTTCGCCGGCATCGCCGTCGCGGACGAGCCGAGCGCCGTGCTGGCGGCGCGCGACGTGCTCGCGGCCGGCGGCAGTGCTGCGGATGCCGCGGTCGCGCTCTATTTCGGCCTTGCCGTCGCGATGCCTTCGACGGCCGCGCTCGGCGGCGGCGGCGTCTGCATCGTGCATGACCAGGAGAGCAAGACGACCGAGGTGCTCGACTTCCTGCCGCGCGCCGCACCCGAGGGCCGCGTCGCGCTGCCGGCCGCAGTGCGCGGCATGGCCGCGCTGCATGCGCGTTTCGGCAAGCTGCGCTGGGAACAGGATCTGGCGGGCGCCGAGAACATGGCGCGCTTCGGCGTGCCGACGAGCCGGGCGCTTGCGCAGGAGCTGGAGACGGCGCGCGACCAGATCTCGGGCGATCCCGAGATGATGCGCATCTTCTTCCGCCCCGACGGCACGACGCTCCGCGAGGGCGATCCGCTCCGTCAGGACCTTCTGGCCTCGAGCCTGACGCAGCTCCGGATCCGCGGCGCCGGCGAGTTCTACAACGGTCCGCTGGGCCGCACGCTGACCGACGGCGCGCAGGCGCTGGGCGCGCCGCTCACCATGGAGGCGCTCCGCGCGGTCAAGCCCCAGTTCCTCCCCGCGATCACCGTGCCCTTCGACGGTCACGACATCTATCTGGCGCCGCCGCCCGCCGCCGGCGGCATCCTGTTCGGCGAGATCGTCGCGATGCTGACCGAGGCGCGCGATTTCGACGGCGCCGATCCGGGCGAGCGGCCGCATCTCATCGTCGAGGCGAGCAAGCGGGCCTTTATCGACCGGGCGCGCTGGATGCAGCCGGCGGGCGACAGCACCGAGGACGCGCAGATGCTGGTGGGAGAGGACCACGCGCGGTCCCTCATGCAAAGCTACGATCCCAATCGCGCGACGCCGGCGGCGAGCATCGGCGCCATGCAGCGCTCGCCGGAGAATCCCTGGGCCACGGGCTTCGTGACCGCCGATGGCGACGGCAACGCGGTCGCCTGCGCCGTGACCATGAACAATCTTTTCGGCGCCGGCCGCATGGCGCAGGGAACCGGCATTCTGCTGGCGCCCGCGCCGAACGACCGCGGCGCCGGCTATCGTGCGCTCGGACCGATGATCGTCGCCGACGACTATAACGGCGCGGTCTATTTCGCCGGCGCGGCATCGGGCGGCGAGACGGCGCCGACCGCGCTGGCGCAGGTCCTGCTGCACACCTATTACGGCGGGCAGACCTTGATTCAGTCGGAGGCGGTGCCGCGCTACCACCACAACGGCGATCCGGACGTGGTGTTTTACGAGACCGACGCCGCCCCGGCGGCGCTGCAATCGCTCGCCCAGCGCGGCCATCAGCTCGAGCCGATCGACATCATCGGGCGGGTCAGCGCCTTCTGGTGCCCGAAGTCGCTGAGAACCGACGGCAATGCCTGTCAGGCCTCGGCCGACCCGCGCGGCTTCGGCATGGCGGTGGTGCAGACCGACTGATCGCCGGCCGGCCCGAAACGAAGACGCCGCCCGAACGAGAACGCCGCTCCCGGCGGGAGCGGCGTTTCCATGTCATGCGACAGGTTCGATCTCGGCGCTCTTGGTCTCGGCGCCCTTGTTCTCGATGCCTTTGGTTTCGATGCCGGGCGGCTATTCGCGGCGACGCCACCAGCCGCGGCGGCGGGGTGCCGGCTCGGCGTCGGCCGGCGGTTCGGCCGTCCTGGTTTCCTCGACATGGACCGCCTCGGGGGCCGGCTGCGGATGCGGCGGCGGCGGTACGTTCTCTGTCGCGGCCGTCTCCTCCTGCCACTGCGCGGGCGTCCACGCTTCCGGCCCGGGATCGTTCTTGCCGCGGCGGTTGCCGATATCGTCGTCCGGCTGCGGCGCATCCGCCTGGGGAGCGTCCTCGTCGTCCGTCCGGCCCCAGGGCGAGCTCAGTGGATCGCTCCCGGAACCCCACGGATTGGCCGGCGTCGGGCCGGTATAGCGCCGATTGCCCGCTTCCGACGGGCGCTGCTCGCCGGGCAGCTCGTCCGGCCTCGCCTCGGCGGCGTGTTCCGGCCGCAACTGACCCTGATCCTCGCCGCCATTCTGTCCGCGGCGCGACCGCCGCCGGCCGCCGCGGCGACCGCGCCGCCGCCGGCGCGGCTGCTCGCCGCCCTGGCTTGCCGGATGGGGTTCCCCCGGCTGGGCAC
>CADEFF010000067.1:0-6174 GCA_902826565.1 uncultured Rhodospirillaceae bacterium
GATCGGTTTCGCAGCGAGGAGCGGCGCCAGCTGTCCCGTCTGGTGCAGCCAGAAGGCGCTTCCCGCCGCGGCGAGCAGCAGCAGGATGGCCAGCGCCATGAAGGCGCGGCCGGCGCCGCCTCGCCTCGCTTCCTCGTCCGCCACCCTAAACCTCCCCCCGAGAGGTCCGAAGGGCTCGCCCCCTTTTGCGGGCGAGCCGCTCCGTCAATCCGTCTTCTGGGTCTGCTGCATCAGGGCAAGGCCGCGCAGCAGATCGAGCGCGCGCGCGAGCTGATAATCCTGCTCGGGCGCAGCCTCGGCGTTGGTCGGATTCGCGGGCGGGGCCGGCGTCGGGGCGGCGTCGGCGCCGTCCGGGCTCTCCGCCGGCGTCTCGCCGTTCTCCGGCGTGTCGCCGTTCTCCGGCGCGGCTTCGCCGTTCGGCGCGACCGTGTCGTTGTTGAGCGCGCCCGGCAGATCGGCCTCGTGACGCTCGCCTTCCTCGATGACCTCGATCTTCGCCTGCCGCACCTCGATGTCGGGCACGATGCCGCTGCCCTGGATCGAACGGCCGGACGGGGTGTAGTAGCGCGCCGTCGTCAGGCGGATCGCGCCATGGCCGGGCAGCGGGATGATGGTCTGCACCGAGCCTTTGCCGAAGGAGGTCGTGCCGAGCAGGATCGCGCGGTGATGGTCCTGCAGCGCGCCGGCGACGATCTCCGACGCGGAGGCGGAGCCGCTGTTGATCAGCACCACCATCGGCAGGCCGTTGGTGATGTCGCCGGGCTCGGCGTTGAAGCGCTGGCCCGCCTTCGGATCGCGCCCGCGGGTGGAGACGATCTCGCCCTGCTGGATGAAGTCGTCGGAGACCGCGATCGCCTGATCGAGCAGCCCGCCCGGGTTGTTGCGCAGGTCGAGGATGAGGCCGGCGAGCTTGCCGTCGGCCTGCTTCTTCAGGGTCTCGACGGCGGTCCGGAGCCCGAGATCGGTCTGCTCGCTGAAGCTCGTGATGCGGACATAGGCGATGTCGCCCTCGAGCCGCGAGCGGACCGACTGGATCTTGATGACGGCGCGCTTCAGCTTGACCGGGAAGGGCTCGTCCTTGCCGCGCACGACGGTAAGCTCGACCTCGGAGTCCACGGGCCCGCGCATCTTGTCGACCGCGTCCGAGAGATTGAGGCCGACCACCGGCTCGCCGTCGATATGGGTGATGTAGTCGCCGGGCAGGATGCCGGCGCGCGCGGCGGGGGTGTCGTCGATCGGCGACACCACCTTCACCACGCCGTTCTCCATGGTGACCTCGATGCCGAGCCCGCCGAACTCGCCCTTGGTCTGGACCTGCATGTCCTCGAAATTGTCGGCGTCGAGATAGCTCGAATGCGGGTCGAGCGAGCTCAACATGCCGTTGATCGCCGACTCGATGAGCTGCTTGTCGCCGACTTCCTCGACATAGCTCGAGCGGACGCGCTCGAACACATCGCCGAACAGGTTGAGCTGCCGGTAGGTTTCGGAGCTGGAACTGCTTTCCTGGGAGCTGGCCGTGAGCGGTGCGACGCACGCGATTGCGGCGGCCGCCGCCGCCAGGCGCAAGAAGCGATGCATGGAGGTTGTATCCATTTCAGTTGTCGCCAAAGCCGAGCCAAGGAGCGGGGTCGATCGGTTGCCCGTCCTTTCGGAGTTCAACATAGAGATTGGGGCTGGTGTTACCGGCATCCGGGCTCATCTGACCCACCGGTTCGCCCTCTTTGACCCATTGGCCGACGTCGGCGTCGATCCGCCCGAGCCCGGCCAGAAGCGTATGATACCCGCCGCCATGTTCGATGATCAATATTGGGCCGTAACCCCTAAAGGGACCTTGAAAAACCACCTGTCCGTCGAACGGCGCCACGACCCGCGCGCCGGGCCTCGTCGCGACCGTGATTCCGCGACTTTCCGCCCCGTCGGCGCCGGCCGCGCCGAACCCGATCTTGAGAGCGCCTTCGGCCGGCCGCATGGCACCGCCGGGGGCTGTGGGAAAATCCCGCATGGTTCCCGGCGCCGGCGGGGAGGCGAGCGCCGCCGTCTGGACGCCGGCCGCGTCGGCGGGCGGGGCGGGCTTCGCCGTCGGCACCATGGTCGCAAGCTTCTGCAGCAGCTCCTTCAGATCGGCCGCCTCGGCCGCGAGCCCGGCGACCCGTTCGGCCTGGGCCTGGCGCTCGGCCGCGGTCGCGGTCTCCAGGGCGGAGCGTTCCTCGACCAGCGCCGAGATGCGCGCATTGGCCGCGGCCAGCGCCTCGTTCTCCCGCGTCGTCTCCGCGCGGCGCACGGCGATCTCCTGGCGCAGGCTTTCGAGCTCGGCCAGCTCCCGCTTCAGCCCCTGGGCGCGATCCTGCAATGCCGGCACGGCGATCGCCACCAGGGTCGCACCGCGCAGGCGGTCGGCCGCGTCGCCGTCGTCGATCAGGAGAAGCGCCGGCGGCTGCATGGCGAGCCAGCCGAGCGCGCCGAGGCTCGAGGCGAGCTGGCGGCGACGCTGGCCGAGCTCGGCGCTCGTCGCGCGCTCGCGCTCGGTGAGGGCGGCGAGCTCGGCATCGAGCCCGGTCAGCGTCTTCTCGATCGCCTGCGCCTCGGCCGCCTTGGCGACGAGCTCGGCCTGCAGCGCGGCCACCTCGTCGGAGATCGCCGATTGCTGGCGTTCGAGCGCTTCCAGCTTCTCGCGGTCGACCGCGAGCGCGCGCTCGACCGATTCGAGCTGCTCCTGGCTTTCCTGGGCGCGCGCCGGCCCGACCGGAGCAAGCCCGAGCGGAGCAAGCACCGGAATGACAGCGAGGAAGGCGGCCGCGAGGCCGGCTGCAGCAAGGCGCGTCGTTTCAGGCCCCGGCACGGTGCTGCGCCCGTTCGACCGGCCGGACATCCTGGATGAGGGAATGCCCGGTCATCTCGACGGGCTTCGGCAGCCGCATGATCTGCAGCAGGGTGGGGGCGATGTCGGCGAGGCGGCCGTCGGCGAGGGCCGCATAGTCCGCCGGCGCGTTCACCAGCAGGAGCGGCACCCGATTGAGCGTATGGGCCGTGTGCGGCTGGCCGGTCACGGGATCGCGCATCATCTCGGCATTGCCGTGGTCGGCGGTGACGAGAAGCGCCCCGCCGGCGCGCTTCACCGCCTCGGCAAGCCGCCCCAGGCAACGGTCCACCGCCTCGACCGCATGCTTCGCCGCCTCGATGTCGCCGGTATGGCCGACCATGTCGGTGTTCGCGTAGTTCACGACGATGAAATCGAAGCGTCCGCTCTCGATCGCCGCGACCAGCTTGTCGGTCACTTCATAGGCCGACATCTCCGGCTTCATGTCGTAGGTCGCGACCTTGGGCGACGGCACCAGGATGCGCTCCTCGCCGGGAAAGGGCCGCTCCTCGCCGCCATTCAGGAAGAAGGTCACATGCGCGTATTTCTCGGTCTCCGCGATGCGGAGCTGGGTCAATCCCGCTTCCGCCACCACGCTCCCCAGCATGCGGTCGAGCTGCTGCGGCGGGAACAGCGTGCCGAGGAGGCGGCCGAGCTCGACCGAATATTCCGTCATGCCGGCCGCCGCGGCGAACGTCGCCGTCTTCGGCCGCGCGAAGCCCGCGAAGGCGGGGTCGGCCAGCGCCTCCAGGATCTCGCGCACGCGGTCGGCGCGGAAGTTGGCCGAGAGCAGCCCGTCCCCGTCCGCCATCCCGCCATAGCTCCCGATCACGGTCGGGCGCACGAACTCGTCGGTTTCGCCGCGTTCATAGGCCTCGGCGATGGCCTGGTCCGCGCTTGCCGCCTTGAGCCCCTCGCCGGCCGCCATCGCGGCATAGGCGAGCGCCACCCGTTCCCAGCGCTTGTCGCGGTCCATCGCGTAGTAGCGGCCGCTCACCGTCGCGATCGCGACGCGCTGCAGCGGCGCGATCGCCGCCTCGAATTCAGCCAGATAGCCGCGCGCGCTCGAAGGCGGGGTGTCGCGCCCGTCGAGCCAGGCATGGACCCAGACCTTGATGCCGGCCGCCGCCAGGAGCTTCGCGAGCGCCACGATGTGATGCTGATGCGAATGCACCCCGCCCGGCGAAACCAGCCCCATGAGGTGGCAATGGCCGGCCGAGGCCTGCAGCCTGCCGACGAGATCGAGGAGCGCCAGGTTCCGGGCGAGGCTGCCCTCGGCGATCGCCTTGTCGATCCGCGGCAGCTCCTGCATCACCACGCGGCCGGCGCCGATATTCATGTGGCCGACCTCGGAATTACCCATCTGGCCTTCCGGCAGGCCGACCTCGAGCGCCGAGGCGTCGATCAGCGCATGCGGGGATTCCTGCATGAGGCGATGCCAGACCGGCGTCGCGGCCAGGGTCATCGCATTGTCCGCGGCGGCGGGGCGCTCTCCCCATCCGTCGAGGATGCAAAGGACCACGGGGCGCGGGCGGGGCTCGGTCATGGCAGGCATTTTAGCATCGTATGGCCGGAGATTAGGGCCGGACGAGGGCAGAGCCGCGTCAAGGCTGTGGCCCGACCGGCGTCAGGCGGAGCGGCTTCTCGTAAAGCGTCGCCGGATCGGCGGCGGCGAGGAAGGCGCGGATGCGCGCCGGGCTGTCGGTGATGCGGTCGCCGGGCGTGCCGTCGCTGTCGGGTTCCGCCGTCAGCCTGCCGGCCGCGATCGCGTCATGCACCGCGGCTTCGCTCAGCAGCCGCAATTCGAGCGCGCCGTCGGCCGCGAAGCGGTAGTTGACGAGGGTGTAGGGGCCTTCCGCCGTCGCGCCGGGGAACGGCCCCTGCATGCTGGCGAAGCGCTCGCCCTCCACCTCGCTCAGATGGCCCGCATAGCGCGAGCTTTCGCCGGTGCCGTCGGCTTCGAAGGCGACCAGCGCCAGCTCGATGCTGCCGGCCCGCGCCTCGCTCGCGCGGAAGATATGGAAAAAGGCGCGACCGTCCTCGGTGATCGCCAGCCAGGTCCCCTGAAGCCGCGGATCGTCCACCCCCGCGGGCTCGAGCGGCCGGTCGGATTCGATGGGGCAGCCGGCAAGCCCGAGGCCCGCGACCAGGGCAATGAGGGCGCGGCGGCCGGCGGCGAGGAAGGGCCCAGAGAAAAGCCTCATGACGGGCGGCAAGATAGCCTCACTCGCCGCCGCGATGATAGGGGTGGCCGGCGAGGATCTGCTGCGCCCGGTAGAGCTGCTCGGCCAGCATGCCGCGGACGAGGAGATGCGGCCAGGTCGGCGCGCCGAAGGAGAGCACGAGATCGGCGGCCTTGCGCGCTTCGGGCGCAAGGCCGTCCGCCCCGCCGATCAGGAACGCGATCGTCCCGCGCCCCTCGTCCCGCCAGGCGCCGAGCCGGGCGGCGAACGCCTCGCTGGTCATCGCCTTGCCCGTCGGGTCGAGTGCCACCAGCGCGAAATCGGCGCGAGCGGCCGGCAGGGCCGCGAGCAGCAGCGCGCTTTCGCGCGCCTTGAGGGCGGCCGGCGGCAGCCGCTTCCGTTCCTCGATCTCGCGCAGCTCGACCGGCCAGGCGATGCGTTCGCGATAGGTCTCGTAGAGCGCGCGCTGCGGCCCCGCCTTCCAGCGCCCGACGGAGAGAATGAGGATGCGCAAGGAACCCGCTGCCGGCGCCGACGCTAATCGCGGTCGAACAGGGTGACGCGCACCGGCGTCGGGTTGAAGTCGTTGGTGGCGTTGTTGATCTGCGGGCAGTTCGAAAGCACCGCCAGCACGTCGCGCTCGGCGCGGAGCTCGACCCGGTCCCCCGGCTTCGAATGGCCCGCATCGAGGCCCGTGTTCATGAACCCGTCGGCCCCCACCGGGACATGCATGAAGAAATTGACGTTCGCGACGATGTCCTTCCTGCCGAGGCCGTGGCGCCCGAGGGCGCGGACGAAATTGTCGCGGCAGTTCGGCCCCGGCGTCGCGCCGTAGCGGAGATGGTTCGACTCGTTGGAGCAGCAGCCGCCGATCGTGTCGTGCCGCCCGCAGCTGTCCTCGACGATGGTGAAGAGCGCCCGTCCCATGTCGGAATAGAGCTTGCTGCCGGGGCCGAGGAAGATCGAGCCGTTGATCTTCATGGTATCGGCCGCGTTGTAGCGCTCCGCGGGATCGGCCGCGTCGTAGCAGAGGAAATCCACGGCCTGATGGCCCTCGAGATCGACGATCCGCAGGCGCTGGCCCGCCTTCACGATGCCGGACCAGTCGCCCGCCGCCGGAATCACGCGGTCTTC
>CADEFF010000067.1:6274-7780 GCA_902826565.1 uncultured Rhodospirillaceae bacterium
AATCACGCGGTCTTCGAGGATCGAGTTGCTGCGATCGGACATGACGGCCTCCGGCATTGCGGTCCCTGGGCGGGGGAGCTTAGTGCCGCTGCGCCGGCGAGAAAACCGTCGCGGGCGATGTCCGCATGGGCCCGAAAGACGGTCGTTCTCGCTCGAAACAGGCGCCGTTCGTGCCCGAAACGGTGCCGTTTGCGCGCGAAACAGGCGCCGTTCGTGCCCGAATCTGCGCCGTTTGTGCCCAAAACAGGCGCGTTTGTACCCGAAATGCGCCGTTTGCGCCCGTCGGAATTGTCCTGAAACCGACATCGCGCTAGGATTGCGAAACCGGCCGCCGCCGCGCGTCACAGCCGCCGCGCGCCAGAGGGGCTCGACGCCATGTTCCACCGCAAACCCGTCGCCTTCCCCGAGCGGATCGGCTTCTTCGTGGTGCCGCAGTTCGCGCTCATGGGATTCGCCTCGGCGATCGAGCCGCTGCGCAGCGCGAACCGCCTCAGCGGCCGGACGCTCTATAGCTGGCACATCCTCTCGAAGGACGGGCGCGATCCGGTGCCGGCCTCGAACGGCATTGCGGTGCTGCCCGAAGCCTCGATCGAAAACCCGCCGCCGCTCGACGCCCTCGTCGTCTGCGCCGGCATCGACGCCCATCTCTATGACGACCGCCAGGTCTTCGGCTGGCTGCGGCGTCTCGCGCGCAGGCCGGTCGAGATCGGCGGGCTCTCGCTCGGCACCTATGTGCTGGCGCGCGCGGGCCTGCTCGACGGCCATCGCTGCACGCTCCACTGGGAGAATCTCACGAGCTTCGCCGAGGCCTTTCCCGATCTCGAGGTGACGGCGGAGCTCTTCGAGATCGACCGCGACCGCTTCACCTGCTCGGGCGGCACCGCGGCGCTCGACCTCATGCTGCATCTCATCGGCAAGCAGCATGGCGCGGCGCTCGCGACGGCCGTCTCCGAGCAGTTCATCCATGAGCGCATCCGCGACGCGACCGACCGGCAGCGCATGGCGCTCCCGGCGCGGCTCGGCGCCCGCCATCCGAAGCTGCTCGCCGTGGTGAAGCGCATGGAGGAGACGCTGGAGGAGACGGTGTCCTGCGCCGAGCTCGCGCGCGGGGTGAAGCTCTCCGGCCGGCAGCTCGAGCGGCTTTTCCGCAAATATCTCGGCTGCACCCCGACCCGCTATTATCTCGACCTGCGGCTGAAGCGCGCCCGGCTGCTGCTGCTGCAGACCTCCCTCTCGGTGCTGGACGTGGCGCTCGCCTGCGGCTTCGTCTCGGCCTCGCATTTCTCGAAATGCTATCGCGAGCAGTTCGGCCGGACCCCGCGCGCCGAGCGCGGCATGCCGCCGGCGGCGCCGGAACCCTTGCACCCCCCGGCGGCGGCGTCGGGATGACCGGCCGGCGGGTGCGGTCTATGCTGGCCCCTGGCCCTTGGTCCCGAGCCCAGGCGCCCTTTCGCGAAGGATCTCCCCGATGAACGAAGCTTCGCCCCCGCCTTCCGCCGCGACGCC
>CADEFF010000067.1:7880-15276 GCA_902826565.1 uncultured Rhodospirillaceae bacterium
TCGGCGCCGATCGACTGCGCGAAGGCCTCGTTCAGGGGCGCGCCGCCGACCAGCACGATGTAGTCGTTGCGGATGCCCTTCTCGACCAGCGTGTCGATCACGACCTTCATGTAGGGCATGGTCGTGGTGAGCAGCGCCGACATGCCGAGGATGTCCGGCTTGTGCTCCTCGATCGCCTGCAGATAGTTCTCGACCGGGTTGTTGATCCCGATATTGATCACCTCGAACCCGGCGCCTTCCATCATCATCGCGACGAGGTTCTTGCCGATGTCGTGGATGTCGCCCTTGACGGTGCCGATCACCATCTTGCCGATCTTCGGCGCGCCGGTTTCGGCAAGCAGCGGCCGGAGGATGAACATGCCGGCCTTCATGGCGTTGGCGGCGAGCAGCACTTCCGGCACGAACAGGATGCCGTCGCGGAAATCGATGCCGACGATCCGCATGCCCTCGACCAGCGCCTTGGTCAGCACGTCGTAGGGCGTCCATTTCCGGCCGAGCAGGATGTTCACGCCCTGCTCGATCTCCTCCTTCATCCCGTCATAGAGGTCGTCCTGCATCTGCTGGACGAGTTCCTCGTCATCGAGCGCGTTAAGGTCGAGTTCGTCTTCGGCCATGATGGCTCCCTTCGGGACCGCGCCTTCGGCGATCGGCGCATTGCTGCCGCGTCCCGCCAGCGAAAGCTAGTGAAATCCGATAGTTGCACCCTCGCGCGCGCGACATGAATTGCCGGCGCCGCGACATCGATTTGTGACCCAGCGACGCAGGACCCGCACGCCTCGTGGATGAAGCGCCGCCGCCGGTCCGGCGGAGCGTGGCGGGCCGGCGGAGCGTGGCGCGCGGGGTTCCCGGCCGCGGCGCCGCGAAAAGGGGAGGGGTCGGGACGCAGGGCCGATCCCGTGCGGTTGTGGCTATGGCGGCCGGGAGCGGGATGCTATCTCTCAGGGGCCGCATCCTCTCAGGAGACGCCTCGCTTCTGCGGCGTCTCGCTGTCGAACGGAACGATCCCATGCCCGCTCTCACGCTCCGCCCCGGCCATCTCACGCTCGCGGCCCTCAAGGTCCTGCCGCCGGGAGGCGATATCGCGCTCGACGCGACCGCCGGTCCCGCCATCGACCGGTCGGTCGAGACGGTGCGCGCGGTGCTGCGCGAGCATCGCACGGTCTATGGCGTCAATACGGGCTTCGGCAGCCTCGCCCGCACGCGCATCGCCGACGGCGAGCTCGCCGAGCTGCAGCGCCGGCTGGTATTGAGCCATGCCGCCGGGACCGGCCCGCTGCTGCCGGACGACGTCGTCCGGCTCGTCCTCATCCTGAAGGCGAACGGCCTCGCCCGCGGCCATTCCGGCATAAGGCGCGAGGTCATCGAGGCGCTGCTGCGGCTGGTCAATGCCGGCGCCTATCCCTGCATTCCCGCCAAGGGCTCGGTCGGCGCCTCCGGCGATCTGGCGCCGCTCGCCCATCTCTCGGGCGTGCTGCTCGGGATCGGCCAGATCCGCCTCGAGGGCGTGGCGATGCCGGCCGGCGTGGCGCTCGACCGGGTCGGGCTCGCCCCGATGCAGCTCGAGGCGAAGGAGGGGCTGGCGCTCCTCAACGGCACGCAGGTCTCGACTGCGCTCGCCGCCCGCGCGCTCATGAAGGCGGAGGACCTCTTCGGCGCGGCGCTCGTCGCCGGCGCGCTCGCGGTCGATGCCGCCGCCGGCAGCGACACGCCGTTCGATGCGCGCATCCAGGCGGCGCGCGGCCAACCGGGCCAGATCGAGGCCGCGGCGATCTACCGCCGGCTGCTCGAGGGCAGCGAGATCCGCAAATCCCATCTCGAATGCGAGCGGGTGCAGGACCCCTACAGCCTGCGCTGCCAGCCGCAGGTGATGGGGGCGGCGCTCGACATGCTGCGCTTCGCCGCCGGAATCGTCGAGCGCGAGGCGAACGCGGCCTCCGACAATCCGCTGGTCTTCCCCGAGACCAACGAGATTCTCTCCGGCGGCAATTTCCATGCCGAGCCGGTGGCGATGGCGGCGGACGCGGCGGCGATCGCGCTCGCCGAGATCGGCGCGCTCTCGGAGCGGCGCATCGCGCTCCTGACCGACGCGCGGATGAGCGAGCTGCCGGCCTTCCTCGTGCCGGAGCCGGGGCTGAATTCGGGCTTCATGATCGCCCATGTGACGGCGGCGGCGCTCGCCTCGGAGAACAAGGGCCTCGCCCATCCGGCGAGCGTGGACAGCCTGCCGACCTCGGCCAACCAGGAGGACCATGTCAGCATGGCGGCCTGGGCGGCGCGGCGGCTGCACGATATCGCCGACAATCTCGCCGGCATCCTCGCGATCGAGCTGCTGGCGGCGGCGCAGGGCGTCGATCTGCGCCGGCCGCTCAAATCGAGCCCGGCGCTCGAGCATGTCATCGCCCTCGTCCGCGAGCGGGCCGCCTTCTGGGACGCGGATCGCGAGATGGCGCCCGACATCGCGGCGGTGAAGGCGCTCGCCGAGAGCGAGGCGCTCGCCCACGCCGCGGCGTTCCGGCTCTTCGCCTGAGGCGCGTATGCGGAGAGCTGCATGGTTCGACAGGCTCATGGTTCGACAGGCTCATGGTTCGACAGGCTCACCATGAGGAAGTGACGAAAGTCCTCATGGTTCGACAGGCTCACCATGAGGAAAAGAGTCCTCATCCTGAGCTTGTCGAAGGATGAGTCCGTCCCCTCATTCACGGAACGGACGCGCGCGCCTGATTGAGCGCGAAGAGCCGCGCGAGCGCGTCCTCCTCGCCGATATCGGCCGGCCAGCCATAGGCGGCGGCCACGGCCGCGTCGAGATCGCGATGCGCATGATCGAGCCAGGCCGGCCGCTCGTTGTAGAGATTGGTCAGGGTCCGCTTCTTCAGGATCGCCGCCGCCTTCGCATCCTTCGCGACGATGCGGTCGGGAAAGCCCGGCACGACCTCCGGCACGCGCTCGACCAGATCGGACGGGTCGAGCCAGGCCTGCCGCAGCTCGTCGAGCTTGCGCGCGGCCTCGGCGATCGCGATCGCGCGCGGATCGCCGGCATAGTCCGTCGCCGGGATGTTCGGCGTCAGCCCTTCGGGGAAGGGGAAGGTTTCGAAGGTCGTCGAAGGCGTGTAGCGCGGATCGTTGCCGACGCCAAGCCATGTGCAGAGACGCAGCGTCCAGGATTCATGAAAGCGCGAATGCAGCACGCCGAAGCTCGTATCGTCGTCGCGGGCGATGGCGACGGTCGCGCTATCCGGAAGAACAATCAGAGGCATCCACACGAAAAGCCGATGCTTGGCTACCCGAGCGGTGACAATGTAGCGGTGCAATCCGGCCAAGGCCCGCCGCATGCCTGGCCGGGCCTCACCGTGCCGCCACCAGTAACGTCTATGTCCCTGGCGTCTGAGGTTTTCACGCAAGGGGCGCACATTCTGGTGAACATGCTGAAATGGCAACTCGTAAAGGGCGGATAGCGGTTCCGACCCTTCACAACCGAAATCGATGATCCATGTGTCCGAAGGCCGACGTGTGATGTCCATGCCGTTGACCCACGGACGGATCACATCTGAGTTTGGACGGCCATTCGGATTGACCGGAGCGGTAAGCCAGCCCCGCGCCACATCGCCGGGAATATCGAACGGACCGCTCTTCTGAGTTCCGATGAATGCGACATTCAGTGTTTCGGGAAGCACTTTCGCTTTGGTGAGATCGACTGCGCTGCTGCTGAGGTCGGAATGGATCACGATTGCGGTAACGCCATTGAGCTGCCGCTCCGTGAGCTTGTCGGTGATACCGAAACAGACAAGGGACACGCGGACGGCTGCGCCATCGACTACCCAGGGCTCATCGCTCCAGGCTTCAAAAATGGCGAGATCGGGTGCCAATGCGTCCAGCACTTCCCGATTGGCGCCGCCGCGGATCGAGTTCGTGGCGACGAGCCCGACCCGGCTCGCACGCTTCGCCAGGAGGGCGGCGCGCGCCTTCTCGAACCAATAGCAGACGAGATCGGCGCCTCCGGGCACCCTTCCCTCAAAGGCGGCACGCAACGCTGTCACATATTCCTCTCCGAGCGTGCCGATCATGAACTTATCGCCCAAAAAAGGCGGGTTGCCGATGATCGCATCCACCGTCGGCCATTCGGCCTCCGTGCCGTCCGGGTTCAGCACCGCGTCGCGGCATTCGACGGTTTCGAGCGGCCGGAGGATCGGGTCGCCGGTCACGGCAAAGCCGTTGCGCCGCATCCATTGCAGCTCGCCGATCCAGATCGTGGCGCGGGCAAGCTCGGCGGCGTAAGGGTTGATCTCGATGCCATGCACCGCCTCGGGCCCGACTATCGGAAAGGTGCGCTGCAAGCCCATCGCCTCGGACTCGATATTGATGCGGTGCTCGATGTCCTTGAGAGCGTGGAGCGCGAGATAGAGAAAATTGCCGGAACCGCAGGCCGGATCGAGAACGCGGTAGTCGCGCAATCGCTCCAGGAATTTCTGGCGCTGCCGGCCGGCCTCGTTCTGAAGCCGCGTCCGCTGCGCCCGGTCTTTCGTCGCATCCCGCCGGGCGAGCGTCTCGCGGATCGTGGCGCGAACCGCGTCCCATTCGCGCAGCAGCGGCCGGATGACGACCGGCTCGACGATCATCATGATCTTCTCGCGGTCGGTGTAATGAGCGCCGAGCTGGCTGCGCTTGTCGGGATCGAGCCCGCGCTCGAAGAGCGTGCCGAAGATCGAGACGTCGATCTCCGACCAGTCGAGCCGGGCGGCGCGGAGGCATTGCTCGATGGCGATGCGGTCGAGCGGGAGCGCCTCCGCGCCGTCGAAGAGCCCGCCGTTGAAATGCTGCACGCGCTCGAAGCCGACGAGGCCGCCGGTGCTCATGGCGGCGAAGAGTGCCGAGGCCATGGCCTGGAACTGGCCGGGGTCCTCCTGCGCCTGGGCCAGCATGCGCGAGAACATCTCGCGCGGCAGCAGCCCCTCGTCCTCGGCGAACATGCAGAAGACGAGCCGGTTGACGAAATGCGCGACCCGCTGCGGCTCCTGCCCCTGCTCGCGCAGCCGGCGGGCGAGATCGGCGAACTCCGTGGCGGCTTCTTCGGTCAGCTCCTGCCGCGTGCGGCCGGGCTTCAGCCGGTCCGGCTCGGAGAAGGCGGCCTTCAGCAGATCGCGGCGGCGGGCATTGCCGAGATCCTCGAGCGTGAACTCGTAGGTATGCCGGACCGTGTTGGTCCAGTTGGTATGGACCAGAATCCGCTCCATGTCGGAGACGACGAGGAGCGGCGGGTTCTCGAGGGCGACGGCATATTGCTGGAGCTGCGCATAGGCCGCCTGCAGGTCGCGGCCCTTGCCCTTGTATTCCCAGGCGAAGCAGCCCCGCTTCCAGACATCGGCCCAGCCTTCCCGGCCGGTCGTCTTGGTGGCGCCGGCCTCGAAGGCGTAGCTCTCGCCCGCAGGGTCGGCCTCGACCGGCGTCGGCTCGCCCAGCAGCCGGCAGAGATCGATGAAATGCTCCTGCGACCCCGCCGACTCCTTGACCGACGAGGCGCGCCATTTGGCGATGAACCGCTCGGGTGTCATTCCGTGAGCCTGCCCCGCTTTTCCAGGCACGCCGCCGCGCACCCCGGATGCCCCTGCCGCCATGATTAGAAGGCGCCTGCCCCGGTTGCAACCCGCCATTGCATCCCGCGCCTTCGCATCCGCCGGTGCCGGATGAGCCCTGCGCCGGCCGCTCCCGGCTCCGCCGGCCTCATGGTTCGACAGGCGCATGGTTCGACAGGCTCACCATGAGGGAAGAGAGTCCTCATCCTGAGCTTGTCGAAGGATGAGCCACTCGCCGGCTGCCCGGCGCTGCCGGCCTCATGGTTCGACAGGCTCACCATGAGGAATCTCTTGAAGGTCGAAGGAAGAGGGGTTGCCCGACCGCGGGGCGCGTCCGAACCCGGGGTCGGGCGAAGGCCGGAGTCGGGAGAAAGACGGAGTCGGGAGAAAGACAGCGTCCGTCGCATGGTGCGGCGCGCTCGACTCCGCGCGACGCTGACATGGGCCGTCCCGCAACAGCCCCCGAGACCCCGCCAATGACCGCCGCTGCTCCTGAGACGATCCCGTCCTCCACCACCTATCTCGTCGTCGGCGCCGGGGTGAACGGGCTCTCCACCGCCTGGCATCTCGCCATGGCGCTCGAGGCGCGCGGCGCGGGATCGGGCGCGGATGTGCTGGTGATCGACAAGACGGGGCCGGGCGGCGGTGCGTCGGGCATCGCCTGCGGGCTTTCCCGCGGCTTCTACATGACGCCCGCCATGCATCCGCTGATCCGCGAGAGCTTCGACGTCTGGACCTATGACCGGGTCGGTTTCGGCTTCCAGCAGGTGGGCTATGTCTCCTGCGGCGAGACCAACCAGCTTCCGGACTATGAGCGGATCCACAAGAGCCAGAACGAGCATGGCTACCGCTCCGATCTCTATGTCGGCGGCGAGGCGCATCGCTTCCTGCGTTCGGTCTGGCCGGACCTCGACACAAGGGGCATCGATGTCGCGCTGCACGAGAAGATGTCGGGCTATTCCGGCACGCGCCAGGCGATGCGCGGCTTCGCGGAGAAATGCGCGGAGCATGGCGTGCGCATCCTCCCGGGCGTGACCGTCACCGGCTACGATCTCGCGAACGGCAGGGTCCGGCGCGTGCTCACGGACCGGGGCGCGATCGCGGCCGATGCGGTGATCCTCGCGCCCGGCCCCTGGATCGGCGAGCATTGGCGGATGCTCGGTCTGCCGATGACGCTCGACCTCCGCTATGCGGACGGCACCTTGCGGCCCGGCGTCGATATGTGGACCTACTGGCGGCTCGTCGAGGGCGAGGTCTATCTGGACGGGCCCTATCTCACGCCCGAAGGCCGCGACCCGCCGATCTTCAAGATGGAGCTGATGAACACGCCGGTCGAGGACCCGAAGACCGGCAGGCGCCTCGGCGACTTCACCTACGCCTACTGGAAATATGCGGCGGAGCGCACCCGCCGGCCGGGACTGCAGGGCGGCAGCGTGCCGGTGAAGCTCGGGCCGGTCGCGGCGCTCGAGCCCTACGGCCCCGCCAATGCCGGCTATCAGCCGGGGCCGGAATTCCGGGACTATTTCGCGGCCTGCATGGCGAGCCGCATGACGCGCCTTGCCCATGCGCGGGCGAACTATGTCGACCGGCCGAGCGGCGGGATCGGCGCCTTCACCCCGGACAACCTGCCGATCTACGACTGGATGCTGCCGAACCTCTACATGATCGCCGACAGCAACCACGGCTACAAATTCACCGGTGTCGGCAAGCTGGTGGCGCAGCATCTCGCGACCGGGGCGAAGGTCGCGGCGCTCGAGCCCTTCGGCTTCTCTCGCTATGCCGAGGGACGGACCTTCGGCAAGACCAACACCAACTCGCCCTGGGTGTGA
>CADEFF010000067.1:15376-15536 GCA_902826565.1 uncultured Rhodospirillaceae bacterium
GGTCAAGCCCGAGGGTGACGGAAGGATGCGAGATCGGCCTCGTCCATGCTCCGGCCGCCCCATCCTTCGGCAGGCGCATTCACCATGACGGGCGCATTCGCCATAGGGTGTCATGCTCGGGCTTGACCCGAGCATCCATGGTCCTGCCGCCGGAGCGCGG
>CADEFF010000067.1:15636-21402 GCA_902826565.1 uncultured Rhodospirillaceae bacterium
ATCGCGGAGCCCGCGGCCGCATGGACCCTCGGGTCAAGCCCGAGGGTGACGGAAGAAGCGAAACCGGCCTCGTCCATACTCCGGCGGGCTCATCCTTCGGCGGGCTCATTCACCATACGGGTGTCATGCTCGGGCTTGACCCGAGCATCCATGGTCCTGCCGCCGGAGCGCGGCCGGGCGATCGCGGAGCCCGCGGCCGCATGGACCCTCGGGTCAAGCCCGAGGGTGACGGAAGGATGCGAGATCGGCCTCGTCCATGCTCCGGCGGGCGCATCCTTCGACGGGCGCATTCACCATGACGGGCGCATTCACCATACGCTGTCATGCTCGGGCTTGACCCGAGCATCCATGGGCGTGCCGCTGGAGCGCGGCCGGGCGAGCGTCGAGCCCGCGGCCGCATGGACCCTCGGGTCAAGCCCGAGCATGACGGAAAGAAGCGAGATTGGCCTCGTCCATGCTCCGGCGGGCTCATCCTTCGGCGGGCGCATCCTTCGGCGGGCTCATTCACCATACGGTGTCATGCTCGGGCTTGACCCGAGCATCCATGGGCGTGCCGCCGGAGCCCGGCCGGGCGATCGTCGAGCTCGCGGCAGCATGGACCCTCGGGTCAAGCCCGAGGGTGACGGAAAGAAGCGAGATTGGCCTCGTCCATGCTCCGGCGGGCTCATCCTTCGGCGGGCGCATCCTTCGGCGGGCTCATTCACCATACGGTGTCATGCTCGGGCTTGACCCGAGCATCCATGGGCGTGCCGCCGGAGCCCGGCCGGGCGATCGTCGAGCTCGCGGCAGCATGGACCCTCGGGTCAAGCCCGAGGGTGACGGACAGAGGAAATTTCTCAATGAATTCAGCGTATAAAATATACGTATCAGAAGTGTGTTAGATACAACAAACCACTTTTTTCTTATGGGCAATATCCGCTTTCCCGGCCCGGAGCGATCGGTTACAAAGCCGGCATGTTGTTGATCGGCAGTGATCAACAATCTATCCGGAGCAGCCTCGTGGTGAAGGCCACCTACTCGACGCGGCCGAGCTTTCTCGGCGTCGCCAGCGAATCGCCCAAAGCGGAATTCGTCGTCGCCGGCGTGCCCTTCGATATCGGCACGACGCATCGCAGCGGCACGCGCTTCGGCCCGATGGCGATCCGCGCCATCAGCCGCATGCTGATCGACGGTCACAATCCGCTGACCTGGACCCTGCCGAACGATCTCGACATCGCCGACATCGGCGATTTCGACATCGCGCTCGGCGAGACCCTGAAGAGCCTCGAGCTGATCGAGGCGCAGGCCGCCAAGATCGGCCATCTGATCGCGCTCGGCGGCGACCACACCATCGCACTCCCGCTGCTGCGCGCCGCCGCGAAGAAGCACGGCCCCCTCGGGCTCGTGCATTTCGACGCGCATGTCGATACCTGGCCCGACAGCTTCGGCCAGGTCTATGGCCACGGCTCCTGCTTCTATCACGCGATCGAGGAGGGGCATGTCGATCCGAAGCGGATGATCCAGGTCGGCATCCGCTCGCCGCTCGGGCGCGACATCCACGACTGGACGGTGGGCAAGGGCGTCACCATCCTTTCCGCGCAGGAGGTGCACGAGATGGGGCCGGCGGCGGTCGCGCGCGCCATCGCCGACAAGATGGCGGGCGGCAAGAGCTACCTCTCCTACGACATCGACGCGCTCGATCCGAGCCAGGCGCCCGGCACCGGCACGCCCGAGGTCGGCGGGCTCTTCACCTGGCAGAGCCAGGCGATCCTCGCGCGGCTCGGCGAGGTCAACTTCATCGGCATGGATATCGTCGAGGTCTCGCCGCCCTACGACGTGGCGGAGATCACCGCGCTCGCCGGCGCGACGGTCGCCTGGCAGTATCTGAGCCTGCAGGCGGCCAAGCGCGGCCTGCACTGAGCCCGGACCCTCGCGCCATGACCGATCTCGCGCTCGCCCACGGGCTCGCCTTCGCCGACCTCTACGAGCCCGCCGGCCTCGCCCGGATCGATACGCTCTTCCTCGCGCATCTGGGGGAGGGGGAGCTGAAGCACCGGCTGGTCGCGGCGCGCGCGCGTCCCGGCGCGCTCGAAGCCAAGGCCGAATCGGAGCTCCTGCTCGCGGTCGGCCCGCATCTCGAGGATTTCCTCGTCGGCCTCTTCGGCATCGAGGCGGAAGCGGCGGCGCTCGCCGCGCAGCATAATGTCCTCGCGCCGGTCTTCGCCTGCAAGCGCCTCTTCGTGCAGCGCCGCGCGCTGAAAGCGGTGAAGCCGGACGAGCTCGCCAGCCTCGATGCGGACGGGCTGCTGGCCGAGCTCGGGCTTTCGGCGGCGTCGCCCTTCGACGAGCTCGCCTATGCGCGCAAGGTCGCGGGCTGGATGGAGGACGACAAGGCCCATGCGGCCGAGCTCGACAAGGCCGCGCGCTACGCCGCCTGGGCCGTGCTCTCGGCGCCGGGCAAGGCGCGCCACCGCAAGGGCGTGCTCTTCAAGACGCCGCGCAAGCTCGATCCCGCGCATCTCGTGCCGGTCGAGCCGACGCCGGGCCATCCGGCGGGCGCGCTGCAGCTCGACGCGCATCATCACCGCCATCGCGAAGGTTTCGCCCTCACCGATCCGGGCATGGACCTCAAGGGCGCGCTCGACCACGCGAACTACTGCATCTTCTGCCACAACCAGGGGAAGGATAGCTGCTCCCGCGGGCTGAAGGAGAAGGACGGCAGCTTCAAGAAGAGCGTGTTCGGCGTCACGCTCGCCGGCTGCCCGCTCGAGGAAAAGATCTCCGAGATGCATGTGCTGAAGGCGGACGGCGTCTCGCTCGGCGCGCTCGCCATGGCGATCGTGGACAATCCGATGCTGGCCGCGACCGGCCACCGGATCTGCAACGACTGCATGAAGGCCTGCATCTATCAGAAGCAGGAGCCGGTCGACATCCCGCAGGTCGAGACGCGCACCCTCAAGGACGTGCTGAACCTGCCCTGGGGCTTCGAGATCTATGGGCTGCTGACGCGCTGGAACCCGCTCAATCTGCGCGAGCCCATGGCGAAGCGCGCCTCCGGCCGCAAGGTGCTGGTGGCGGGGCTCGGGCCCGCCGGCTTCACCCTCGCGCATTACCTGCTGAACCAGGGGCATTTCGTGGTGGCGGTGGACGGGCTCAAGATCGAGCCGCTCGATCCGGCGATCTCGGGCGTGGACCCGCTCGGCCGGCGCGTGCCCTTCCGGCCGATCCGCGACGTGAAGGAGATCGAGGAGCCGCTCGGCCAGCGCGTGCAGGCGGGCTTCGGCGGCGTCGCCGAATACGGCATCACCGTCCGCTGGAACAAGAACTTCCTCAAGATCGTGCGGCTGCTGCTGGAGCGGCGGCAGAATTTCGCCATGTATGGCGGGGTCCGGTTCGGCGGCACGCTCACGCTCGACCAGGCCTTCGCGCGCGGCTTCGACCATGTGGCGCTGGCGCTCGGCGCCGGCAAGCCGACGATCCTCGACCTGCCGGGGAGCCTGGCACCCGGCGTGCGCATGGCGTCGGATTTCCTGATGGCGCTGCAGCTCACCGGGGCGGCGCGCACGGAATCGATCGCGAACCTGCAGCTCCGCCTGCCGGCGGTCGTCATCGGCGGCGGCCTCACCGCGATCGACACGGCGACCGAGGCGCTCGCCTATTATCCGGTGCAGGTCGAGAAGTTCCTGGCGCGGTTCGAGACGCTGGTGGCGGAGAACGGCGAGGCGGCGGTCCGCGCCACCTGGACGCCGCAATCGGCCGTCATCGCCGAGGAGTTCATCGCCCATGGCCGCGCCATCCGCGCCGAGCGCGAGGCGGCGAAGCGCGAGGGCCGCGCGCCGCGGCTGACGCAGCTCATGGATGGCTGGGGCGGGGTCACGCTCGCCTATCGCCGGCGGATGATCGATTCGCCGAGCTACACCCTCAATCACGAGGAGGTGGAGAAGGCGCTCGAGGAAGGCATCCGCTTCGCCGAGATGCTGTCGCCGACCGAGATCGAGACCGACGCGACCGGCCAGGCGAGCGCTGTGCGCTTCGTGCGCGGCGAGAGCGAGACGGTCACGCTGCCGGCGCGCGCCGTGCTGGTGGCGGCGGGCACGCGCCCCAACACCGTGCTCGCGCGGGAAGATTCGCATATCGCGCTCGACGGGCAGTATTTCCAGGCGGTGGACGAGACGGGCGCGCCGGCGAAGCCGGAAAAGCTCGCCAAGCCGACCGAGGTCCGCATCCTGCAGCAGCTCCGCGCCGACGGCCGCGCGGTCAGCTTCTTCGGCGACCTGCATCCTTCCTTCGCGGGCAATGTCGTGAAGGCGATGGCGAGCGCGAAGCAGGGCTGGCCGATCGTCGAGGAATCGATCCGCCGCGCGCCGAAGGGCGCCGCCGCGGATGTCGAGGCATTCCGCGCCGCCTTCAACCGCGATTTCCGCGCGGTGGTGCATCAGGTGAACCGGCTGACGCCGACCATCGTCGAGGTGGTGGTGCGCGCGCCGCAGGCAGCGAACAATTTCCGGCCGGGCGAGTTCTATCGCCTGCAGAACTACGAGGCGAATGCGCCGCGCACGGCGGGCACCTTGCTCGCCATGGAGGGCCTCGCCCTCACCGGCGCCTGGGTCGACAAGGAGCAAGGGCTGGTCAGCGTGATCACGCTCGAGATGGGCGGCTCCTCCGATCTCTGCGCGCTCCTGAAGCCCGGCGAGCCGGTGATCCTGATGGGCCCGACCGGCCATCCGACCGAGACGCCTTCGGGCGAGACCGTGCTGCTGGTCGGCGGCGGGCTCGGCAATGCGGTGCTCTTCTCGATCGGCCGCGCGCTCCGCTCGGCCGGCTCGAAGGTGCTCTATTTCGCGGGCTACAAGCTGCTGCGCGACCGCTACAAGGTGGCCGAGATCGAGGCGGCGGCCGATGTGGTGGTCTGGGCCTCGGACGAGGCGCCGGGCTTCCCGCCCACGCGCCCGCAGGACCGCGGCTTCGTCGGCAACATGGTCGAGGCGATGCTGGCCTATGCCGAAGGCAGGCTCGGCCCCACGGCGCTCTCGCTCGCCGATGTGGACCGCATCATCGCCATCGGCTCGGACGGCATGATGAACGCGGTCGCCCGCGCGCGGCATGGCGTGCTGAAGCCGCATCTGAAGCATGCGCACAGCGCGATCGGCTCGATCAACTCGCCGATGCAATGCATGATGAAGGAGATCTGCGCCCAGTGCCTGCAGGCGCATGTCGATCCCGTCACCGGCAAGCGCACGGTCGTGTTCTCCTGCTTCAACCAGGACCAGCCGCTCGACGCGGTGGATTTCCGCTCCCTGCGGGAACGCCTCACCCAGAACGCGGCGCAGGAACGGCTGACCGCGCGCTGGATCGACCACGCGCTGCACAGCCTCAACCTCCGCGGCGCGGCGGCGGAGTAGGCGGCTTAGCTGGGGGCGTCGCGGGTTGTGCCGCGAGACGGCGGATTGCGCGATCTCCTCTTTTGATTGAAAATCGATCGATGCAATTCGCGCTGGCCTTTACGCGAAGATCTTGGACCTACCTCTGCGTCCCCCCACTGTCGGTGTTCTGCTTGGGGGCGTTCATCAGATGGCGGGAAACGATTTGGGTTCTATTGGTGCTTGGATGCATTGCCTTCATCCTGGCAATGCATAGGGCCATTGCGCGCAAACGTCGGCTTTACCTCGTCGTCGGAGCCCTATCGGCAACCAGCAGTGCGGCGCTTGTTTGGTGGCCGGAAGCGCTGTGGCAAGTGTTGGTGTGGGTGACCGTTGTCGGCATCAGCACATTAGCCGCTACACTAAT
>CADEFF010000068.1:0-7093 GCA_902826565.1 uncultured Rhodospirillaceae bacterium
CCCGTCAACCGTCGGTCGCGCGTTGCAAAATCCTGCCGGAGAGCCGCTTCAGCGCCCGGCGCACGGCCGCGGCCCCCGACAGATCGATTCCATCGCGACCCCGACCGAGCGCCGCTCGGCCCTGTCGCGGTTCGCCGAGACCGGGGAGCTGACGCTCGGCGAGCTCGACCTCTTCTGGGACCGCGCGGCGCGGGTCTATTGGCAGTACATGCGCCCGGCCGGACGCCCGAGCTTCACCACCGGCTTGCTCGGCGATCTCCGCGAGGCGCTGCATTTTCTTACCGACATGTACGCCGAGGCGACCCCGGGCAATCTGCAGCCGGTGCGTTATTCGGTGCTGGCCTCGCGCCTGCCGCATATCTTCAATCTCGGCGGCGACCTGCCGCAATTCGCCGAGCTCATCCGCAACCATGACCGCTCCGGGCTGCGCCGTTACGCGCATGCCTGCATCGACGTGCAGTTCCCGCGGGCGACCAATGTCGGGCTGCCGATCGTGGGCATCGCGCTCGTGCAGGGCGACGCGCTCGGCGGCGGCTTCGAGGCGGCGCTCGCCTGCAATGTCCTCGTCGCGGAACGGAGCGCCAAGTTCGGATTGCCGGAAGTGCTGTTCAATCTCTATCCCGGCATGGGCGCGCTCAGCTTCCTGACGCGCCGCATCGGCATGGTGGCGGCCGAGCGCATGGTCTTCAGCGGCCGCATCTACACCGCGACCGAGATGCAGGAGATGGGCGTGGTCGATGTCGTGGCCGAGGACGGCAAGGGCGAGCAGGCGGTGCATGATTTCATCGCCGCCACCGACCGTTGTTTCGCGTCGCGGGTCGCGGTCTACAGCGCGCGCCAGGCCATTCATCCGGTGCAGCGCGAGGAGCTGCTGACCATCACCGAGCGGTGGGTCGATGCGGCGCTGGCGCTGGGGCCGCAGGATCTCCGGAAGATGGAACGGCTTGCCTCCGCGCAGGACCGCCGCTGGAACAATATCAATGGCGTTGCGGCGCCGGTGAAGCAGGCCGCGGAGTAGGGCGCGGGAAGTGGCGGGCGCCAGCCGCTCGGCAAGAGACCGCGCGGACCAAGAGGAAGGCGAAGCGCAAGAGATCTCGGGACCCGGCGCCGCAAGGCCGCCGGGTCCTTCGTTTTTCGGCGTCAGTTCGGCCGGCCGCGCTCGCGCCGGTCGGCGAGATGGGTCATCACCACAGAGCGGTAGCTGTCGAACTCCTGGCGGAGCGAATCGAGCTTCGCCTGACCGTCGCGCTCGATGTCCAGGGTCGTCGCATTGTAGAGCTCGCCGCAAAGCCGGCTGACCCTGGCGGCGCCGACATTGGCCGCACTGCTGCGCATGGCATGGGCCAGGTCGCGCACCCCGGCCACATGCTTCATCGCCACGGCCTCCTCGAGCGACTGCAGAAGCTGTTCCGTGTCGGTGATGAAGTCGCTCAGAATCTCGGAAACGAAATCGTTGCCCGGATCCATCGCCTCGAGCGCGGCGAGGGCGGCCGGATCCAGAACCGGCGGCGTCGCCTCGGGCTGGAATCTCGGATGGCTCGCGATCGAGGTCACATCCGCGGCCGGCGCCGGCGCGATGAAGCTCTCCGGCGTAAAGCTCTCCGGCGGCGTACCGGGCAGCCGCGCGAAGGTCTCGATGACCTGCAGCAGGCGGGCGGCCTCGACCGGCTTGGTGATGTAGCCGTCCATGCCGGCTTCCTCGCAACGCGCGCGCGTCTCCGTCGTCGCGTCGGCGGTCAGCGCCACCATGGGGAGACGCTCTTCGTCCATATGGGCGAAGCGATAGAGCTTCACGACGTCGATGCCGCTGGTGCCCGGCATGTTCACGTCGAGCAGCACCAGGTCGAAACGCTCCTGCTCCAGCGCGTCGAGGGCGGCGTCGCCGGTATCGACCAGCACGGGCGTGTGGCCCGCGCGGCTCAGGATCTTGGCGGTGACCTTGCGGTTCACCGCATTGTCTTCCGCGACGAGGATGCGCATCGGCACGGCCGTGCGGGTGCGGGCGTCCTGGCGGCGCTGGGTCTCGTCGTTCTCGTCCTTGCGCAGGCTGTCGAAGGCGTAAAGCGCATGCACCATGTTGCGGAGCATGGCCGGGTCGGGCGTGCCCGGTAGGGAGAACAGGAAGTTGTCGCGCAGGCTCGCCTCCGTCTGTGTCGGCGACACCCCGGTCAGAATGAGGGCGAATTCGCCATTGGGATCGGCGGTCCGGAGCGCCGCGGCCGCCTCGACGGGCGAGGGGACGGCGCTGCGGTCGATCACCGCGATGTGGTAGTCGACGCTCGCGCGCCGCTCGGCCATGACCCGGTCGACGGCGGCGCCGAGGCTCGGAAGCCGTTGCAGGATGAAGCCGGCCTCGGAGAGGGCGGGCTGCAGGTTGCGCGCAAGCGCCGGGTCCGGCGAAACCAGCAGAACGTCGCGGGCGAAGAGGCTCTTCTCGCCTGACGTCTCGGGGGTGCGGTCGACCGTGTTCATCGGCAGCTCGACGCGGAACCGGCTGCCTTTGCCGGCTGCGCTCTCGAGGCCGATCGTGCCGCCCATCAGCCCGACGAGCTGCCGCGCGAGCGCGAGGCCCAGCCCCGTGCCGCCGTAGCGGCGGTTGGTGTTGTCGTCGGCCTGGGTGAAGCTGTCGAAGATGCGCTTCGAGACCTCGGGCGCGATGCCGATACCGGTGTCCTCCACGTCGAGACGCAGCAGCGGCCGCTCGGGCGTCCCGCCGATCCGCTCGACGGCGAGCAGGATATGGCCGCGCTCGGTGAACTTGACCGCATTGGACAGGAGATTGGTCAGGATCTGCCGGAGCTGCTGGCGGCCGCCGAAGAAATAAGGCGGCACGTCGGCGCCGATATGGGTGGTCAGCCGCAGGTTCTTGGCGGTCGCCTGCGGGCGCAGGATCCGCATGATGTCGGCGATCTCGTCATAAAGATCGAACTCGACCGCCTCGACCGCGAGCTTGCCGGCCTCGATCTTCGAGAAATCGAGGATGTGGTTGATCAGGGAGAGCAGGGCGCGGGCCGAGGTGCCGATGGTGCGCATCATATCGCGCTGGTCGCGATCGAGGCGGGTATCGTGCATCAGATCGCCGAGCCCGATGATGGCGTTGAGCGGCGTGCGCAGCTCGTGGCTCATGGTGGCGAGGAAGCGGCTCTTCGCCTGGTTTGCGGCTTCGGCCTGCGCCTTGGCTTCGGTCAGCTTGCGGATGAGGCTGGCGACATAGGCCGGCAGCACGATCAGCCCGACCACGAGCCCGACCGCGAAATGCGGCATCGGATCCCAGTAGGGCGTAGTCAGGATGACCCAGACCATGCCGACGACCGCAGCGAGCGCCGACGCGGCGAGGTAGCGGTTGCCGTAGCGGAAACCGTTGCCGAAGGTGATCCAGAGGAAGATCGGATAGAGCGGCGTGCCGCTTTCGTTGCCCCAATGCATGAGGGCGGCGAGCGTCGCCATGTCCGTGATCATGAAGGCGAGGCGGCGCGCCGGCGAAACCTGCGGCCAGGCGACGATCAGCCCGACGCCGACGACCGACAGCGCGAGGTAGCCGAGCGACCAGTAAAGGCCCTTCAGAAAGCCGGGATCGGCGAACTCGGCGCCATAGGCGAGAAAGAAGTAGTAGATCGCGAGGATCAGCACGATCACCACGCGGATGATCGCCTGCTCGTGCTCGCTGTCGGTGCGGTCCTTGAATCGCGCCTTGAGGGCTCCCCTCAGCCCCGCCGGCCGGTTCGGCTCGACCTCGGATTTGCTGGTCATCGTCGGTTCGTTGCCTCAGTGACCGGCGTCGCGGCGCCGGCCGGTCGGGGTGAAGCGAAACAACGCTCGCGCCTCACGCGCGCGTCGCCTGGCGATGCGTGCGGCTGGGCGGGAACTGCATCGTGATGCAGGTTCCGGCGCCGATGGAGCTGACGATCTCGACGGTGCCGCCATGCAGCTTCGTGAGCTCGATCGCGAGCGGGAGGCCGAGGCCGGTGCCGGAGTGGGAATAGGTGTCGGTGCGATGGATGCGGCCGAATCTCGCCATTGCGATGGGGATTTCCTGTTCTGACATGCCGATGCCCGTATCCGTCACCGTCATGCGGATGCCGCCGCTCTCCGCCAGCGTCGCGGCGACCTGCACATTGCCGCCCGGCGGCGTGAAGCGGACCGCGTTGGCCAAAAGGTTAATCAGAATTTGCTTAAGTTTTCGTTCATCGCCCTCGAGCATGGGGAGCTTGGCAGGAATGCTGGACTTCAGCTCGACCTGCGCTTCGTCGGCCCGCGACGCCATCAGCCGAAGCACGTCGCGGAAGAGCTTGACGATCTCCACCGGCCCCTCGATCAGCTCGAGCTTGCCGGCCTCGATCTGCGACACGTCCAGCATGTCGTCGATGATCTGCAGGAGATGCTGGGCGCTCGCCAGGATGTCGTTCGCATATTCGAGATAGCGCGGATTGCCGATCGGCCCGAGCAGCTCGATCTTCATCATGTCGGCGAACCCGATGATGGCGTTGAGCGGCGTCCGCAGCTCGTGGCTGGTATTGGCGAGGAACTCGGTCTTGGTGTCGTTCGCGGCGTCGGCGCGTTCCTTGGCCTCGCGGAGCGCGCGCTCCACGCGCTTGCGCTCGGTGATGTCGAGCGAGACGCTGACCACATGCGCGACGCGGCCCGCCGCGTCGGTGAGCGGCGCCTTGGTGGTGAGGAAGACGCGATCGCGCCCGGCATTGTCGCGAAGATGCTCTTCGATGCCGGTCTGCGCCTGGCCGGATTCCAGCACCAGCGCGCTGAACTCCCGGTGGCGATGCCCGTAATCCTCGCCGAACAGCTCGCCCACCGCGATGCCGACCGCGTTGGCCGGGTCGCAGCCGAAGAGCTCGCACTGATAGGTATTGACGAAGATCACATGCCCGGCGGCGTCGGTCGCGCAGATCATGGCCGGCACGGCGTCGATCACCAGGCCCAGCACTTCCTTGCTCTGGCGCTGCTCCTCGGTGCGCAGCTTGTTGGTGAGGTTGAGGACCTCCTCGAGCGTCAGCGCGCGCCGGCGGATGATCTCCTGCTGCCGGCGCATGGTAAGGAGGTTCTGCACCCGCACGCGGAACTCGTGATGATCGACCGGGCTGATGAGGAAGTCGGAGGCGCCCGCCTCGAGCGCGCGATAGCGGAACTCGCGGTCCTCATAGACGGTGACCACGACGACCGGCACGTCGAAGCAATGCGGGCGTTGCCGGAAGGAACGGATGAATTCCGCGCCGTCGAGCTTCGGCATCTTGAAGTCGGTGATGACGAGGTCGGGCGCGTTCTCCATCGACCAGTCGAGGGCCGTGGTCGCGTCCGCGAAGGCGCGCACCGTCACGTCGTTGCCGAGCGAGCTTGCGAGCTTCGCCAGGATGTTCCGGTTCGTGACCCGGTCGTCTATGACGACGATGACCGCCATATCGTCTTCACTCAGCTCCGTTAAGATCGGACCGCACGCTGCCGGCGCTCCAGACCGCGAGCGCAAAACGATTCGCTATAGACAGTTCGCTATAGATGGAAAGCCACGCCACTCGCCGCCAACCCCCGCATCCCCGCCGACGATAGGACCGCCACGCCGACTCGATTTCGGTTAACCATATTATCGCGGCACTCTCCGCGGCGGTGAGCCTCGCGCGGACCCGAGGTCGTTCGGCGTAAACCCGCCGTTTCGGGGTTAAATCTTTGATAACATCTGAGGGAGAAGCCTTAACTAACCGTAAACGCCGAGAATTCGCCGAGACAGCCGCCAAAGCTGTCGCTAGTCTCTGCGCTCGCCGATCCCAATGGCGTCAGGGGCCTAACCCGTTGGTAAATTTGCGCTTATGCATCCGGGCGTGGTGGCTGCGCGGGCCGGGCACTGCGTTCCGGCTCGGGCTGGTCGCGAGCCTTCTTCTGGCGGCCGCGCGGGTCGAAGCGCGGGACATGGCGAGCATCCTAATCGATGCCGACAGCGGGGCGGTGCTGTCGGCGCTGGATGCCACCCAACCCTGGTACCCGGCCTCCCTCACCAAGATGATGACCGTCTATATGGCGTTCGGCGCGCTTGCAGACGGGACGCTCGCGCTCGACGAGGAGCTCACGGTGAGCGAGACCGCCGCCGCCCAGCCGGAGACCCGGATCGGGCTCACGACCGGCAAGACGATCTCGGTCGAGCAGACGATCAAGGCGGTGATCGTCCGGTCCGGCAACGACGCGGCGGTGCTGCTCGCCGAGCGGCTGGCGGGCTCGGAGGCGGCCTTCGCGGCCGCCATGACGAACCGCGCGCGCGGACTCGGCATGACGCGCACGAAGTTCGTCAATGCGAGCGGCCTGCCGGACGACGGGCAGATCACGACCGCCCGCGACATGGCGATCCTGGCGCGGCACATCATCCAGGACTACCCGCAGTATTATGGCTATTTCGGCTCCACGAGCATCGTCTGGCGCGGGCGGACCCTCGGGACCTATAACCCGCTTCTCGGCGGTTTCCGGGGTGCCGACGGGCTCAAGACCGGATTCACCTGCGCCTCCGGCTACAACATCGTCGGCTCGGCCGTGCGCGACGGGCGCCGGCTGATCGGCGTGGTGCTGGGCGGGCGTTCCGGCGGCGAGCGCAATGCCCAGGTCACGAAGCTGCTCGAGCAGGGCTTCAACGGGCTCGAGCCGGCGCCCGACGCGCCGGTGGTGGAGTTGATGGAGAGCGCGGCCGACGTGCAGCCGCCGCCGCGGCAGCTATCCAGCGCCGAATGCTCGACGGTGCCGTCCGTCGCGGGCCCGACCCGCTTCGAGGGCTGGGCGGTGATCTTCGGTTATTTCCCGAGCAAGACGGCCGCGCAGAAGGCCATCCAGACCGCCCGGACGCAGCTCAAGCCGGTGATGAGCCGGGGCCAGCCCGCCGTGATCCGGCGCCAGCAGGAAGGCAGCTTCGGCTTTGCGGCGCTTCTCGTGGGGCTGAAGAAGGAGGATGCGGGGACCGCCTGCAAGCAGCTCTGGGGCGCGGGCGGCTACTGCATGGCGCTCAATCCCGACGTATTGAACAACCCGACCGCCCTCTGGCGCTGATTCCTCCCGTGCGACCCCGGCCGTGCGACCCCGGATCGCGGTCGTCCTCCCAAAAACGGAA
>CADEFF010000068.1:7193-20689 GCA_902826565.1 uncultured Rhodospirillaceae bacterium
CCGTGCGACCCCGGCCGTGCGACCCCGGATCGCGGTCGTCCTCCCAAAAACGGAACGGGCCGCTTCCTCGCCGGAGGAAGCGGCCCGAATGCCGTCCTATCGCCGATCGCTCAGCTCGTCTTCTGGCGGAACTGCGAGTGGCAGCCGCCGCAGCCATCCTTGCCGAGCGCCGTGAAAGCGTCGGTGATGGCCTGCTTGTCGCCGCCGTCGGCGGCGGCGGCCGTGGCGCCGGCGAGATCGCCGAGCTTCGCGGCGGCCGCTTGGAAGGCCGCCCAGTTTTCCCAGATCGCCGGCTTCGCTTCGTTGTCGCCGGGCTGGTCTTCCATGCTGGTGCCCGCCGGGAAGAGGCTCGGGATCTTGCCGGAGGTTTCCTGGATCTGCATGGCCGCCGCGGCGACGGCCGCGGGATCGCCTTCGCCCTTCTCGACATAGGCGTTGATGATCTTCATCTGGCCGCCCATGCCCTTCATGGCCTCATGCCGCTGCTCGATGACGGCATCCTCGGCGCTGCTCCGCTCGGCCACGACCGCCAGCACCGCAAGCGCGGCGGCGGCGCAGAGCGCCGGCACCATCAGTTTCCCAAGACGCATTGCGTTGTCCCCTGACATGGTTGACGCAAACTGATCTTTGCGGGCCTGAGCTTAGTGGATGCGCTTCCGGCCAAACAGTGGGCAGCGGCGGCGAACCGCCCCGGTCACGGAGTTGTTATCGGTCTTCCGCGACACCGGCCGCCCGCGATATTCTCCCGTGCCATGGCCATGACGGTCCGGATCCTTTGCGCGGCGCTTCTGCTCGGCCTCGCCGGCTGCAGCAACAGCTATTCGCCGCCGCGGCCGGCCATGGTGTCGCTCGGCTCGGTCGGCGACTACGGCTATAGCGACATGCGGCTTTCCGACAGCCGCTACGAGGTCCGCTATGTGGAGCCGCGGCTCCGGGTTTCGACCAACCGCTCCGACCGCGAGATCGCGATCGAGGCGGCGAAGCAGCGGAGCTACGACCTCGCCCTCTGGCACGCCGCCCAGCTTGCCGTGGAAAAGGACTACGCCGCGCTGAAGGTCGAGCAGGATCATCGCGATGCGGATGTCGACGTCACGACGCGCAGCTATCGCAGCTATCCGCCACTGATGGGATATGGCTGGTACGGCTATCCGCGGCCCTGGTTTCCCTATCAGTACGGCTATGGCGCCTATCCCTGGTACATGGACGACCCCTATGTCTCGCGCCCGTCCGCCTCGGCCCGGGTCAGCGTCAGGCTGATCGTCAAGTTCGAGGAGACGGCGGACGCGAACAGCCTCGACGCCGCCGCGACGATCGAGCAGATGCGAAAGCGCTATGCCGGGGCCAGCTTCCCGCCGAAGAGCTGAGCTCACACGAGCTTTTGCCGGTCCGCGAGGGCGCGCGCCTCGATGGGAATGCGCCAGGCGAGGATCAGCGCATTGAGCAGCGAGAAGACGAGGGCGATCTGCCAGGCGCCGAAGGCGAGCGGTAGCAGCGCGATCTCGGCCACGACCGCCGCGTAGTTGGGATGCCGCATCAGGCGATAGGGGCCGCGCCGCACCAGAGGGGCGCCGGGCAGGGTGATGATCCGCGTCGTCCACCAGCGGCCGAGCGAGACCAGCACCCATAGCCGGAAGATCTCGGCGACCGCGTAGGCGCCGAGCGCCCACCAGACGACGGGCGCGTCGTGCGGAATCCAGATCCAGAGCGCCGCGAGCCAGGCCGCATGCAGGCCGATAACCAGCGGATAGTGACCCGCCCCGTGCTCGATGCCGCCCGCCGCCCGCAGCCGCGCCTCGTTGCGCCGCGCATGGATCAGCTCCGCCAGCCGCTGCAACGAGACGAAGAGCAGCACGGCCTGGACGAGGGTCACGCGCTGCCCAGGAGCTGGAAGGCCGCGGTGAAGCCGGGCCCGAGCGAGGACAGCAGGAAGCGGCCCCGGCGCGAATCGAGCAGCATGCGCTCCAGCACGAACAGCACCGTCGCCGCCGACATGTTGCCGTAGTCGCGCAGCACCTGGCGCGCCTCGGTCATGGCGGCGGGGGCGAGGCCGAAGCTCGCCTCGAGCGCGTCCAGCACCTTGGCCCCGCCCGGATGGCAGCAGAACCGGTCGATATCCTGCAGCGACAGCCCGTGCCGGTCGAGAAACGCGTCGGTCGCCTCGCGGAGGCGGCTGCGGACGAAGGCCGGGATGTCGCGCGAGAACAGCACGCCGAGCCCGTCCTCCTCGATGTGCCAGCCCATGATCTCGAGGGTGTCGGACCAGGTGTGCTCGCCGCCCGGCCCGAAGCGCGGGCCGTCGCCGGCCGTGCTGACGAGCGCCGCCGCGGCGCCGTCGCCGAAGAGGGCGCTTGCGATCACGTTGCTCTTGGAGTTGTCGCCATGACGGAAGGTGAGGGCGCAGAGCTCGGTCACCAGCACCAGCACGCGGCTGCCGGGCTCGGCGCGGGCGAGCGCGGCACCACGGGCGAGGCCGAGCACGCCGCCGGCGCAGCCGAGGCCGAAGATCGGCAGCCGCACGAGATTGCGGCGGAACGGCAGCCGCTCCATCAGGAGCGCGTCGAGGCTGGGGGTCGCGATGCCGGTGGTCGAAACTGCGATCAGCGCATCCACCTCGCTCGCGCCGATCCCGGCCCGCTCGAGACAGCGGCCGGCGGCTTCCGCCATCAGCGCGACGCCATGTCCCTGGAAGAGGGCCGAGCGCTCCTTCCAGCCATGCGGCTCGAGGTACCAGTCGAGCGGCATGCAGGAATAGCGCGTGGCGATGCCGGCATTGTCGTAGGTCGGCAGCAGCCGGTCGATCTCGGAAAGGCTGCGGTCGAAGAGCCGCGGCGCGAGGGCGGCGATATCGTCCTGCCGCATGACGAAGGACGGCACCGCCGTCGCCAGGGCGAGAAGATGCGGATCGGCGACCATGGGTGCGTCCTCGCAAGGCCGGCGGCAATTCGGGAAGTCGGGAAGCTCTTTCGGCGGCGATTCTGGACTGCGCCCGCGGGGACGCAAGCCCTTGTCCGATCACAGCTCGGCGAGCGAATCGAGATGGCGCTCAGGACTGTCGGTTTCCGCTCAGGGTGATCGGTTTCCGCCCGGGGCGGTCGGTTTCAATGCCGCGCCAGCTTGCCTATAGTCAGGGCAGGCTGGTGGTCTGTCGACTGACGCAGAGGTCCGGATGGAGCGCCGTTCCGAAGAGCTGGAGAAGCGTTCGCAGCCATTGCCGCACCGGTCCCATCGCGTGCGGCTGGCGGCGCGGCTCCGGGCCTATTTCCTTGCCGGTATCCTGATTACCGCCCCGCTCGGCATCACGATCTACATCGCCTGGGCCTTCATCGCCTGGGTCGACCGGCAGGTGATCCCGCTGCTGCCGGCGCACTACAACCCGGAGAACTACCTGCCGTTCGGCGTGCCCGGCCTCGGGCTCGTCATCGTGCTGGTGGGGCTGACGGCGATCGGCGCCATCACCGCGGGCGTGCTGGGGCGGCTTTTCCTTTCGGTGAGCGAGCGGCTGCTCAACCGCATGCCGGTCATCCGCGGCGTCTATTCGGCGACGAAGCAGATTCTCGAGACGGTGCTCGCCAACAAGGCCACGGCCTTCCGCGAGGTGGTGCTGGTCGAGTATCCGCGTCGCGACGCCTGGGTCATCGGCTTCATCACCGGCACGACCGAGGGCGAGGTCCAGGAGCTCACGCGCGAGGAAATGGTCAACATCTTCGTGCCCACGACGCCGAACCCGACCTCGGGCTTTCTCCTCTTCGTGCCGCGCTCCGACATCGTGCCCCTGCATATGTCGGTGGAGGAGGGGATCAAGATGGTGGTGTCGGGCGGCATCGTGACGCCGCCGGATCGCCGTACGCCGGAAGAGCGCCAGCCGAGGGTCGCGCCGCCGAAAAGCGCAGCCTCCTAGCCGGAGCGCAGCGTCTTCACCACCGCGTCCCGCTCGAAGAGATAGAGCAAGGTCCGCAGCGCCTTGCCGCGCGGGCCGGCGAGGTCCGGGTCGCGATCGAGGATGAGCTTCGCGTCGTCGCGCGCGGCGGCCAGCAGCTCGCCATGGACGGCGAGATCGGCGAGGCGGAACTCGGGCATGCCGCTCTGTCGCGTGCCGAGCAGCTCGCCGGCACCACGCAGCCGCAGATCCTCCTCCGCTATGCGGAAGCCGTCGTCCGTCTCGCGCATGATCTTGAGCCGCGCCCGGGCGGTCTCGCCGAGCGGGGCCTGATAGAGCAGGAGGCAGGTCGAAGGCCTGTCGCTGCGACCGATCCGGCCGCGAAGCTGATGGAGCTGCGCGAGGCCGAAGCGTTCCGCATGCTCGATCACCATCACGGTCGCCGCCGGGACATCGACGCCGACCTCGACCACCGTGGTCGCGACCAGCAGGTCGATCTCGCCCGCGGCGAAGCCCGCCATGGCGGCGTCGCGCTCGGCCGCCTTCTGCTGGCCATGGACGAGGCCGATGCGCGGCCCCAGCCGGCGCCTGAGGTCCGCGGCCCGCGCTTCCGCATTGGCGAGGTCCACCAGCTCCGATTCCTGCACCAGGGGGCAGATCCAGTAGGCCCGCGCGCCCTGCCGGATGGCGCGCTCGACGCCACCAACGACCTCCTCGAGCCGCTCGAGCGGCAGCGTGCGCGTGTCGATCGGCCGCCGGCCGGCCGGCTTCTCCGTGAGGCGCGAGGTCTCGAGGTCGCCATAGGCGGTCATCATCAGGGTGCGCGGGATCGGCGTCGCCGTCATCACCAGCACATCCGGCGACTGGCCTTTCTCCGCGAGCAACAGGCGCTGATGCACGCCGAAGCGATGCTGCTCGTCCACCACCGCGAGGCCGAGGTCCTTGAACTCGACATCCTCCTGCAGCAGGGCATGGGTCCCGACCGCGAGACGGAGCCGGCCCTCGGCGAGGCCGGTAAGGATCCCGGCCCGCACCTTGCCCCGATCGCGGCCGGTCAGCAGCGCAATCTCGATGCCCGCCGCGCGCGCCAGCGGGTCGATGGTCGCGAAATGCTGCCGGGCCAGGATCTCGGTCGGGGCGAGCAGCGCCGCCTGCGCGCCTGCTTCGGCCGCAATCGCCATGGCGAGCAGCGCCACCACGGTCTTGCCGCTGCCGACATCGCCCTGCAGCAGCCGCACCATCGGCGCCGGCGCCGCCATGTCCCGGGCGATCTCCTCGATCGCCTGCCCTTGCGAAGCGGTGAGCCGGTAGGGCAGCGCCGCGACGAGCCGCTCCCGGAGGCTGCCATCGCCCGCGAGACGCCGGCCCGACCGTCGCTTCTGCTGGCGCCGGACCAGCGCGAGGGCGATCTGGTTCGCCAGCAGCTCGTCATAGGCGAGCCGCGCCCGTTCCAGCCGCTCCGGCGACAGGTCGTCCAGGGATTGCGGCGCATGGAGCCGGCGCAGGCTCTCCTGCCAGCCCGCCCAGCCGCGCCGCGATTGAAAAGCCGGATCCAGCCATTCGGACAAAGCGGGCGCCCGCTCGACCGCCGCCTGCACCGCGCGACCGACGAGCTTCGGGGTCAGCCCCGCCGTCAGGGGGTAGGTCGGCTCGATCCGCAGGAGCCGGTCGATCTCCTCGGGCTTCACGATATGGTCCGGGTGGATCATCTGCAGCTCGCTGCCATAGCGCTCGACCCGGCCGCTCACCACGCGGGTCTCGCCCTCCGGGAGCGTTTTGGCGAGGTAGTCTTCCTTGGCGTTGAAGAAGACGAGATCGATCGTGCCGGTCTCGTCGCTGCAGCGGACCTTCCAGGGCAAGCGCGCGCTGGCCGGCTTCCTGTGCCGCCCGACGATGACCGTCAGGGTGACGATCGCATTTTCCGGCGCATCGGCGAGTTTCGGGGAAAGCCGCCGGTCGACGATGCCGCTCGGGCGGTGCCAGCAGAGATCGACGACCTTCTCGCCGGTCAGCTTCGCGAAGAGCTTGGCGAAGCGCGGCCCGATGCCCGGCAGCGAGGTGACCGGCGCGAACAGGGGGAAGAGGATATCCGGTCGCAAGGGCGTGGCGATTCCGCGCGGTCGGTGGCTGACAGGCCGGGTGTGACCCTATATATCCTACCGCGGGTTCCTCCGAGAGGTCACGGCGCAGGCAACTGCGGCCGTGCTCGCGGCGTCGCCGATTCGGTCGGAAACCGGCGGCGGGGACCGGCGTCAGCGAGGAGATATCAGCCATGGCGGAGGAATCGCGCGCGAGCCGCCTCGGCCGGTTGCGATATCGTAGCTGGCATCGAGGGACGCGCGAGATGGATCTCCTGCTCGGCCCGTTCGCCGACCGTCATCTGGAGGAGCTCGACGAGGCTACGCTGGCCGGCTATGAGCGGCTGCTGGAACTTCCCGACCCGGAGCTCTTCGTCTGGCTCAGCGGCCGGGCGCCCGTGCCGCAGGAACTCGACAGCCCGGCGCTCCGTCATGTGATCGAATTTTGCCATCGCCGTTTCACGTCCTGACCCGATGACCGTCCGTCTCCAGAAACCCGGGCTCGCACCGATCGCCGGTGTGCCGGAAGGCTACGACGCGCTCCTGCTGACGGAGCTCGCGGCGAAGACTAAGGGCACGCAGATCCATGTCGCGCGCGACGATGCGCGGCTCGCGCATCTCCTCGAAGCCATCGGATTCTTCGCGCCCGACCTCGATCTGGTTGCCTTTCCGGCCTGGGACTGCCTGCCCTATGACCGCGTGTCGCCGCATCGCGATATCGTCGGGCGGCGCATCGACGCGCTGATCCGGCTCGCCGGCGCCGAGCCGAAGGGACCGCGCCTCGTGGTGACCACGGTGGCGGCGATGCTGCAGCGCGTGCCGCCGCCGAGCTACTTCGCCGATGCCATGCTGGCGCTGGCACCGGGCGCGGCGCTCTCGCCGCAGGACCTCGTGCAGTTTCTCACCACCCAGGGCTATGTCCGGGCCGAGACGGTCGGCGATACCGGCGAGTTCGCGGTGCGCGGCGGCATCGTCGACCTCTTCCCGCCGGCGAGCGAGCAGCCGATCCGCGTCGATTTCTTCGGCGACAGCATCGAGACGATCCGGCGCTTCGATGCGCTGAGCCAGCGCAGCACCGAGACGGTCGCGCAGTTCCTCGTCAAGCCGACCTCCGAGCTGCGGCTCGATCCGGCCTCGATCGAGCGGTTCCGCACCGGCTATCGCGCCCAGTTCGGCGCCGCGGCCGGCGAGGATCCGCTCTATGAATCCGCGAGCGCCGGGCGGCTCTATGCGGGAATGGAACATTGGCTGCCGCTCTTCGCGGACGGGCTCACGACCCTCTTCGACTATCTGCCGGGCGCACCGGTGACGCTCGACTACCAGGTCCCCGAGGCGATCGAGGCGCGGCTCGAGATGATCCGCGACTTCTACAGCGCGCGGAGGGACCTGGAGCGGGCGGAGGAGGCGGGCGGCGTGCCCTACCGGCCGCTGCCGCCGGAGCGGCTCTACCTTGCCGGCGGCGAGTGGAAGGCGGTCGCGAAGGACCGGCCGGTCGGCGCCTTCTCGCCTTTCGCAGCGCCGGAGGCGGGCGGCTGGCAGGATGCCGGCGCGCGGAAAGGGCGCGACTTCGCCGATGCGCGCGCGCAGGCGCAGGCCAACCTCTATTCCGTCGTGCGCGCGCATTTCGACACCGAGCAACGGAGCGGCCGTCGTCCCGTTCTGGCCGCCTTTACCGCCGGCAGCCTCGACCGGCTCGACCATCTGCTGGCCGAGCACGGGCTCGATCGCCGGCAGCGCTGCCGGAGCTGGGCGGAGGTCGCGGCGCTGCCCAGGGACGTGACGGGCCTCGTGGTGCTCGGCATCGAGCATGGCTTCGCGACGCGGGACATCGGCCTCGTCACCGAGCAGGACATTCTGGGCGACCGGCTGGCGCGCCCGGCGCAGCGCAGGCGGCGCACCGATCAGTTCCTCGCCGAGCTCGCCCATTTCGCCGAGGGCGACCTCGTCGTCCATGTCGAGCATGGGGTGGGCCGCTACGAGGCGCTGGAGACGCTCGATGTGGGCGGCGCGCCGCATGACTGCCTCAAGGTCATCTATGACGGCGGCGACAAGCTCTATATCCCGGTCGAGAACATCGAGGTGCTGTCGCGCTTCGGCTCGGAGGAAGCCGCCGTTCCGCTCGACAAGCTGGGCGGCACGGGCTGGCAGTCGCGCAAGGCGCGGGTCAAGCAGCGCATCCGGGAAATCGCCCAGCACCTCATCCGCACCGCCGCCCAGCGCCAGCTTCATGTCGGCCAGACCGTCGCCCCGCCGGAAGGGCTCTATGACGAGTTCTGCGCGCGCTTCCCCTATGTCGAGACGGAGGATCAGCAGCGCGCGATCGACGAGGTGCTGGGCGACCTCGCGGCGGGCCGTCCCATGGACCGGCTGGTCTGCGGCGATGTCGGGTTCGGCAAGACCGAGGTGGCGCTGCGGGCGGCCTTCGCGGCCGCGGCGTCCGGCTTCCAGGTCGCCGTGGTGACGCCCACCACGCTGCTCTGCCGGCAACATACGCGGACCTTCACCGAGCGCTTCCAGGGCCTGCCGATCCGCGTCGCGCAGCTCTCCCGGATGGTGATGGCGCGCGATGCCGCCGAGGTCAAGAAGCGCCTCAAGGCCGGCGAGATCGACATTCTCGTCGGCACGCATGCCGTGCTCGCGAAGAGCGTCGAGTTCGCCAATCTCGGCCTGATGATCGTGGACGAGGAGCAGCATTTCGGCGTCGCGCAGAAGGAACGGCTGAAGGAGCTCCGCACCGACGTCCATGTGCTGACGCTGACCGCGACGCCGATCCCGCGCACGCTGCAGCTCGCGCTTTCGGGCGTGCGCGAGATGAGCCTGATCGCGACCCCGCCGGTGGACCGGCTCGCCGTCCGCACCTTCGTGCTGCCCTACGACCCGGTCGTGCTGCGCGAGGCGATGCTGCGCGAGCAGTTCCGCGGCGGCCAGATCTTCTATGTCTGCCCGCGCATCGAGGATCTCGACAAGGTCGCGGAACGGCTGCGGAAGCTCGTGCCCGAGATCAAGTTCGTCATGGCGCACGGCAAGCTCACCCCGACCCAGCTCGAGAAGGCGATGACCGCCTTCTACGACCGGCAGTACGACCTGCTGCTCTCGACCAACATCATCGAATCCGGCCTCGACATCCCGACCGCCAATACGATGGTGATCCATCGCGCCGACATGTTCGGCCTCGCGCAGCTCTATCAGCTTCGCGGTCGCATCGGCCGTTCGAAGCAGCGCGGCTACGCCTACCTCACCCTGCCGCCGGGCCGCGTCCTGACGGGAACCGCCGCGAAGCGGCTCCAGGTCATGCAGACGCTGGATACGCTCGGCGCCGGCTTCACCCTCGCGAGCCATGACCTCGATATCCGCGGCGCCGGCAACCTGCTGGGCGACGAGCAGTCCGGCCATATCCGCGAGGTCGGCATCGAGCTCTATCAGCAGATGCTGGAGCAGGCCGTGCAGGAAGCGCGCGGCGCGGTCCGGGCCGAGGATGCCTGGACGCCGCAGATCAGCGTCGGCACGTCGGTCCTCATCCCGGAAAGCTACGTGGCCGATCTCGGCGTGCGGCTCGGGCTCTATCGGCGGATCGCGACCTTGGTCGGCAAGCCCGAGCTCGACGCCTTCGCCGCGGAGATGATCGACCGCTTCGGCCCGTTGCCGCCGGAGGTCGAGAACCTCTTCGGCGTCATCGCGATCAAGCAGCTTTGCCGCGAGGCCGGCATCGAGAAGGTCGAGGCCGGGCCGAAGGGGGCGGTGCTCTCGTTCCGCGGCAACCGCTTCGCCAAGCCGGCCGAGCTCGTCGATTTCATCAACCGCCGGCAGGACGAGGTCAGCCTCCGGCCGGACCACAAGCTCGTCTGGCGGCAGGACTGGCGCGCGCCGGAGCGACGCGTCGCGGGGCTGCAGGGCATCCTCGACCAGCTTGCCGCGGTCGCCGCCTAGCCTGCGGCGGGCTTGCAGGAAGCGGCGGCGCGTCTCATGCTCCCCGCCGGCGCGCATATCGTTCCGCCGATGACTATCAAGGAAGGCATTGCATGTTCTACGAACCGAGCAAGGGCGATCACGGGCTGGGGCGCGATCCCTTCAAGGCGCTGCTCGTGCCGCGTCCGATCGGGTGGGTGACCACGATGAACGGGGCGGGGCGGGTCAATCTCGCGCCGTTCAGCTTCTTCAACGCCGTCGCCGAGCAGCCGGCCATGATCATGTATACCTGCGGCGGCCGGAAGCCGGATCGGGGGACGAAGGACAGCCTCGCCAATGCGCGCGAGCATGGCGAGTTCGTGTGGAACCTGGCGACCTGGGACCTTCGCGAGAAGATGAACGCGACCGCCTCCACCCTGCCGGCGGAGATCGATGAGATGGCGCATGCCGGCCTGACCGTCGCGCCGTCCCGCCTCGTGAAGCCGCCGCGCGTCGCGGAATCGCCGGTGCAGTTCGAATGCAAGGTCTGGCAGGTGCTCGATCTTCCCGGCAGCGACCAGCATGGGCCGAACGGCATGGTGATCGGCTTCGTGGTGGGGGTGCATCTGCGCGACGACCTGATCGTCGACGGCCGGGTGAAGATCCAGAATGCGCGCCCGATCGCGCGGCTCGGCTATTCGGAGTACACGGTGATCGAAAACGCCTTCCGCATGCCGTTCCCGGACTGAGCGCCGCCGCGGAGAGACGGGAGGGGCGGGATGAAGGAGAGCCCGACGACGGCAGCCAGGTCATCCGAGACCGTGCCGGCAGCGTTGCCCTGGTGGCGCCGGCTCGGACGACGCAACATCCTCTATGTCCTGTTCGTCGCGCTGCTCGTTCCGGCCTCGATCTGGCTGGAATCGACCGGACCGGGCGGCCCCGATCGCGGCGGCGGGCTGATGGCCGGCTTCATGCTCTGGAGCCTGGTCTCGTTCGGCTTCTTCGTCGTCAACGCGATCCTGCTGATCGTGGCGCTGGTGCAGAACAAGCCGCTGGCGAAACCCTTCATCGCCTGCATCCTGCCGGTCGCCGTCGTGCTCGGCACGCTTGCGTTCGAGGAGCTGACGGCTTCCTGATCGTCAAGCCGAGCCGAAGAGGCGCCCCATGCCCTCGCGCCGTTCCGCGATTCTGGCAAGCCGCAGGCAGTCCCACATCATGGCGGGGTTGCTGGCGACGACCGGCTTGCCGAGCGTCCGCTCGAGCGGCGCCACGATGTCGAGCACGCGCATCGCGCCGCAGCTCAGGAAGACGGCTTCGGCCGCCGCGCAATCGACCGCCTGCACGAATTCCGCGAGATAGTCCGGTGCCAGCCGCGCCATCTCCGCGTCGGTCTTCACGCCGAGCCCTTCGAGCGCCAGCACCTCGAAGCCGCGCTGCTCGAAATAGGCCTTCTCCAGCCGGTTGATCTCGTCGACATAGGGCGTCGCGATCGCGATGCGGCGCGCCTTCAGATGCCGGAGGGCGTTGATCACGTTGGTGATGACCGTCGTCGCCCTGGCCTTCGGGTTGCCGCGCGCAAGGGCGGCCGCGACCCGTTCCTCGCCCAGCACGATCGTCCCCGAATTGCAGGTATAGCAGACGACGTCCACACCGCCCTGCGGGAGGAGAAGCGCCGCGGCCGCGGGAAGTGCTGCGGCGATTTCGTCGAGCGCCTCGACCGTGACCGTCCCGGCCATGGGCACGCGGGTGAAATGGACCGCGACGCCGGCGGGCGCCAGGCGGAACATCTCGGCTTCGACCGTCGGTTCGGAGGCCAGCAGCACGAAGCCGAGGCTCGCGCGCGGCTTCGCGGCGTCCTCGAAGCGGGGCGCTTCCCGGCGTCCGGCGGCGGATTTCGAGAGATTCATGGCGATGCGGGCTCCCTCGCGAGCGGGGCTGGATGCCGCATAGTCTAACATTGCCGTGCGGCAGGTGCAGGCCCTCGGCTCGCGCGATCTCGGCGCTTCTGCGACGGTTAGACAGCGCGGTCAAATCCGGCGGCGCTCCCGCGACGGCAGGATTGCGGCACTCGTGGCGTCACGACGGCGCCCGCAAGGCGGCCTCCCTGGACAAGTCGACCCGCTCTCCTCCGGACCCGGTCGCGACGCTTCGAATCTCGCAACCTCACATGCGAGCGCCGCGATTGACCGCCATCGCGCACGAAGGCTAGCCTCGGCTCCGCTCGGGCGCCGCGTCCCAGGATCGCAGTCCGACCGATCGACCACCGCAAGCCGGAAGCGCAACGGGGAGGAATCGAAATGGTAAGCATGTATTTTCCGAAGCAGGAGTACGAGGATCGCTGGCGCCGCGCGAACGAGAACATGCGGAAGAAGGGTTATGACATCGCCGTGGTCTGGGGCCGCTCGGCCGGCTCCTTCGATCGTTGCGGCGACGTGCTCTACCTCACCAACTTCTACTCCGGCCATTCCGCGCACGAATTCGACACGCCGATCTGGCAGGCGCGCTCCTACGCGGCCGTCATCCTGCAGCAGGGCCAGGAGCCGGAGCTGCATATGGACGAGGCGGGCTATCCCGAGGATCTGCTGGCCACGCGCCGCAACCGCTGGCACATGGATCCGATCAAGGGCGTGATCGACGCCCTCAAGGCCCGCAAGGCCAAGGGCCGCGTGGCGATGGTCGGCGCCGATACCCTGCCGATGAAATACTGGCGGCAGATCGAGAAGGCGACGCCCGAGATCGAATGGGTCGAGGAGGACCGCATCGTGCTCGACGCGCGCCGCAAGCAGAGCCCGCGCGAGCTCGATTGCCTGCGCGAAGGCGGCGAGATCGTGACGCGCGCCACCACCGTCCTCATGGAGAACCTGATCATGGGGAAGACCGAGGCGGAATCGGTCGGCCTCGCCGCGGCGGTCGCGATCAAGGATGGCGGCTCGCTCGCCTATATCCGCTGCTCGCACGGCGACCGCGCGCAATACTGGTCGCGCGACCCCCTGACCGGCTACAGCACCGACCCGGTCAATCAGGGCGATCTCGTCCGCGCCTGGTTCATGGGGCCGATGAAGGCGGGCTATTTCCTCGATCCGGGGCGCACCACCGTCTGCGGCCGCAAGCCCACCAACGCGCAGCGCGCGCTCGTCGAAGGCTGCGTCGCCATCGTCGAGGGCGTGATCGCGGCGATGAAGCCCGGCGTGAAGGTGCGCGAGCTCGGCCGCATCGGCCGCGAGCTGCAGAAGAAGCATGGCGGCGAGATCGAGGGCGCGGCCGCGCAATGGCCGCTCTTCGGCCACCGCCAGGGCATGTTCTGGGATAGCTGGATCGGCGACGAGATCACCGAAGAGGACGACGTGTTCGAGGAAGGCACCGCCTGCAGCTCGGAAGCCTTCCTCATCCACGAGGGCGTCGGGCTCGCCGGCTTCGAGCAAAACCTGATCATCACCAAGACCGGCGTCGAGATCCTCACCAAGACCCCGATGATCTTCTGGTAGCGGCGGTCCGTCCGACCGGGAGCCGGGGCGTCTGCCTCGGTTTCCGGCGGCGGAACCCCTCATCCTTCGACAAGCTCAGGATGAGGATTCTTGCAAACTCGTGCTCATGCTGAGCCTGTCGAAGCATGAGGGCCGCCGGTCGTTTCCGGTGGCTCGTCCTTCGACAGGTTT
>CADEFF010000069.1 GCA_902826565.1 uncultured Rhodospirillaceae bacterium
AGGATCGTGTAGGACAGGCCGAAACCGAGGCCGATCGCCACGAGCGCGAAACCGATCGGGACGAGCCCGCCCGCCGCAAGCGCGAATGCGAGCCCCGCGAGGCCCGATACGAGCAGCGCCGGTCCGGCGACGATGCAGGCCTCGACCATGGGACCGGTGATCCGGGCGACCAGAAGGGCGCTGCCGCTCCAGGCGAGCGCGACGATGGCGAGGCAATAGCCGGCGAAGAGCGGATTGGCACCGAACACGGTCTGGGCGAGCAGGGGCGTATAAACGCCGACCGCCGATTCCGCGCAATACATGACGGTCAGGATCCAGATCCCGAGCGGGGCAGCGCTGCCCAACCGAAGCAGGTTGCGCGGGAAGAGGTTGACCGCTGCACGCCGATCGGCCCGGAGCGCCGATCCGACCACGACGAGAGAAAGGGCGATGGCGACCGCCGCCGTCATCGGCTCGGCGACGAGGGCGGCGATCGAAAGGGTCAATACCCCGACACCGATCGCAGGGAGGCGCAAGAAAGGGAATCTTATTGTCGTGCGGCTGGGCGCGACCGGCGGCAGGACGAAGAGCACGAGCGCTGCGAAGACGAGCGCGAGCGGCACCATGCTCCAGATCGCGCCGCGCCAGGAGATCCATTCGGTCAGCAGGCCGCTGAGCAGCGGTCCGAGCGCCGCCGAAAGCGCCCAGACGACGGCCAGCACGGCATACATGGGCGGCACCGCGTTCAGCGGAAACAGGTCGCGCACCAGCATGAGCGAGACCGCCCAGATCACGCCTTCGCCGAAGCCCTGGAGCGCGCGCCCGACAACGACGAGCGCCATCGAGTCCGCGGTTCCGGCCACGATCGTTCCGAGGAGGAACAGGGCGGTCGCGACGATGAGGATCGTGCGGCTGCCAAAGCGCGACTTGAGCAGCCCGCTCGCCGAGCCCGACATGATGGAGGCGATGAGATAGACCGAGACGACCCAGCTCACGATCGAGGCCCCGCCGACATCCTCGACCGCGGTGGGAAGCGCCGTCGCCAGGATATACCAGGCGGCGGCGTGCATGCCGGTGCCGAGGCAGAGCGTCCAGGCGACGCCCGCATAGCGGCCGAGCATGAGATCGCCCCAGCTCGGGGGCGGTGCCGTCGGTGCGGCTTCGACTGTCATGGCGAGAGCCCCGAGCGAGGTTCAGGTGCCTGCATATCGGACGAAAATTTAGAAAGCAATGGTTTTCTAAATTAATAAGGGCGGACTATTGTCGGCGCCGAGGCCGGCAGCAGGGAGTCCGCATGGCACGCCCCGGGAAAAGCGAACGCAGCTCGGCGATGCCCCCGACGCTCACCTCGCGCAGCGCCGACCGCGTCCTGCATGCCCTCAAGGCGTCCGGACCGCAATCCGCAGACGCGCTCGCAAGACGTCTGAAGGTCACGGCGGTCGCGGTGCGTCAGCATCTTGCGCAGCTCCTGGCGGCGGGGACGGTCGCCTTCGAGGACCGCCGGACGGGCGTGGGCCGTCCCAAACGCTTCTGGACGCTGACCGACGCCGGCCATGCGCGCTTTCCCGACAGCCACGCCGTCTTGACGCTGGAGCTGCTGGACGCCGCGCGCAAGACGCTCGGCGCTGCCGGCTTCGACCGGATGCTGCGCCGGCGGGAGGCGTCGAGCGCCGCCGCCTATGCGCGGGAGCTCGAGCGTTGCAAGCGGCTCGACCGGCGCGTCGCGCGCCTCGCGGAATTGCGAAGCCAGGAAGGCTACATGGCCGAATGGCGACGCGACGGCGACGGCACCTTGTGGCTCATCGAGAACCACTGCCCGATCTGCATCGCCGCGCGCACCTGCCAGGGGCTATGCCGCTCGGAGCTCGCGATTTTCCGGTCGGTGCTCGGGGAGGATGCCGTGGTCGAGCGGGTCGAGCACCTGATCGCCGGCGCACGCCGCTGCGCCTACCGAATTCGTTTCGTCGTGCCGGAGGCAGGGAGCCGGGCGGGGCCCGGCCGATAGCGCGCCGTCAACCGGCAGCGGCGCGCTTGGCGGGCACCGCGTCGAACGCGCCGATCTCGTTCGCGACCCCGGTCGCGACCTCGACGACGCGCTTGATCTGTGCCGCCGTATGCGCGGCGCAAAGGCTGAGCCGGCAGAGCGAAAGACCGTTCGGCGTGGCCGGCGGCAGCACCAGCGCGCAGTAGACGCCGTTCGCGAGCAGCCCGTTCCAGAAGCGGATCGCCGTCTCCTGGTCCCGGAGCGTGATCGCCACCACCGGAGCCTTCTCCGGACCCAGGATGAAGCCGGCCTTCTGCAGGCCGCCATAGAGCCGATCGACATTCTGCCAGAGCTGCCGGCGCAGCTCCGGGCGCGCCTGCACCTGATGCACCGCTTCCGTCACCGACGCCATGATGGAAGGGGGCAGGGAGGCGGTGAACATGTAGGGCCGCGATGCGATGCGCAGCACCTCGAACCCCTCCATGTCGGAGACGCAGAAGCCGCCGACGGCGCCGAAGCTCTTGCTGAAGGTGCCGACGACGAAATCGACATCCGCCTCGAGGCCCTCGGCCTCGGCGAGGCCGCGCCCGTTCTCGCCCATCGTGCCGACGGAATGGGCCTCATCGAGCACGATGTAGGCGCCGTGCTTTTTCTTCACCTCGACGAACTCGCGCAAGGGCGCGGTGTCGCCCAGCATCGAATAGAGCCCTTCGGCGACGATCACCCGGTTGCCGGGCTCGCCGGAAAGCTTCTGCAGCCGGCGATCGAGATCCGCCGGGTCGTTGTGGCGGAACCGGACCACGGTCGCGCTGCCGAGCTTGCAGGCGTCATAGATGCTGGCGTGGCTGTCGGCGTCGATCAGGAGATGGTCCTGCGGGCCGGCCACGGTGGAAAGGATGCCCAGATTGGCCTGGTAGCCGGTGCTGAACACCATGCAGTGTTTGCGGCCGAAGAATGCGGCCAGGGTCTTTTCCAGGCCCCGGTGGCCGGCATAGGACCCGTTCGCGATGCGCGAGCCGGTCGTGCCGGTGCCGAATGCCGCGACGGCCTTCTGCGAGGCCTCGATGCAGGCAGGATCGAAGGTCAGGCCCAGATAGTTATGGGTCCCGATCAGGATGGTCTGCCTGCCATTGATGACCGCCTCGGTCGGGGAGAGCACCCGATCCATGCGAACGGCAAAGGGATCCTCGCCGCCGGTCGTCGCCATGGCATGAAGCTTGGCGAGGCCGTCGAAACGATCGAAAAGGCCCATCTTATGGTCCCTCGGAAGGGTCAGTGCCGGCGAACCGCCTCGGCGAGGTCGCCCACGGTGCGGATCTCGGCGACGAGATTGAGGGGAATGGAGACATCGAACTTGTCCTCGAGCTCCATCATCAGGTCCATGACGGCGAGGGAGTCGAGGCGGAGATCCTCGGAGATATCGGTCTCGCGGGTGATGATCGCCTCTTCGCGCTTGAACTGGTCAAGCAACGTGACGACGGCGTCGAAAACCGCAGTGTCTTCCCGGTGAACCAAACCCATCGATCGCATCCTCGAACTTTGGACCCCCGATCGATGGCGTTATGCCCGAATCGACCGGCCGAACAGGTTTCCCCGCTCCAATTGGTAACCATGTCTGGTCAATTTCCGCCTCCGCGTGAAATGACATTTTGTTACGGATTATTTCAAGTTCCCGAAAAACCTATACCATTCAATAGTTTCCTCGAAGCCGCGGGCGAGGGACCAGCGTGGACGCCACGCGGTCGCGCCTGCCGGCGGTCGCGTATGCGCAACCCAATCCGCGTGGAAAAGCTCGCGCACCTTGCCGCGCGACAGCATCCGGGCAGGGGCTCCCCGGCGCATCGCCGCCTCGTTGCGTCGTGCCACGAGATCGACGACCGCGCGGGGAAGCACCACGCGCCGGGCCTTCACCCCCAGGGCGGCTGCGGCTGTCGTCGCGAGATCCGTCCAGCTATAGCCGTCCGGCGCGCCGTCATCGATCTCCCAGCAGGCTTCCAAGAGAGCAGATTCCTCAAGCGACTTCACAAGAAATTCTACCAAGTCGCTGACATAAAGCATGGATACTCTGTGCAGCCCCCCCAATGGTCGCGGCGCAAGGCCCCGCTGGATGTTCCGGAAGAAGGGGAGCAGCTCGAGATCGCCGGGCCCGTAGACGGCCGGCGGCCGGACGATCATCCAGCGCATGGTCCCGGCCTCCCGCCGCAGCGCTTCCTCGGCGCCGCGCTTGCTCGCGCAATAGCCCGAAAGCTGCGGTTCGCGCGCGGCGAGGGAGGAGACGAGGAGGAACCGGGGCGGGCTCGGCAGCGCCGCTGCGGCGCGCACCAGCCGTTCCGTGCCCTCCGCGTTCACCCGGAAGAACTCGGGCGTCGATCGGGCCTTCACGAGCCCTGCCAGATGCACGACCGCGTCGACGCCATCGACGAGCTGGCGAAGCGCCTTCTCGTCGCTGAGGTCGCCGATAATGACCTCGACGATCCGGGTCGTCCGCAGGAGCGGCGGCTCGCGGCGGGCGAGCACGCGAAGCTCCCAGCCCGCGGCATCGAGCGCGGTCGTGAGGGGAGCGCCGATGAAGCCGGTGGCGCCGGTCAGCGCCACCCGCCCGCGGCGCGGCGCCGTACCCATCGCGGCGATCAGCCGGTCGCGCCGCCCGCGGCGCGGCTGGAGGCAGCGGTCGCGGCGTCCGCCGCATAGAGACCCGCGAGGAGGTTCGCCTTGGCCTTGGCGCGGCTGATCTTGCCGGACGAGGTCTGCGGGATGCCGTGCGGCGGGATGAGAACCACGCGGCAATCGACGCCATGGGCCCGCTGCAGCAGGCTCGCCGCTTCCCGTTCGAGGTTTTCGCGATCTGCGGGTTGCGTCGCCCGGCATTGCAGCAGCATCACGACCTGCTCGCCATCATCGGTCTCGGTCGAGAAGGCGGCCGTGTCGCCGCGTCGCAGCGCGAGCCCTTCCTCGACCGTCCATTCGAGATCCTGCGGCCAGATGTTCCGGCCGGCGACGATGATGAGGTCCTTGCTGCGGCCGGTAATGACGATGGTGCCGTCCAGCATGTAGCCGAGATCGCCGGTTTCAAGCCACCCCTGCGCGTCGAAGACGCGCGCGGTTTCCTCCGGTTGCCGGAAATATCCGGTCATCAGGCTCGGCCCGCGGAAAAAGATGCGGCCGATCGCCCGCTCGGGCAACACCGCGCCGTCCTCTCCCCGTACCTCGAGGCCATGCCCCTCGAGGGCGCGGCCGCAGCGCACGAAGCTGCGCGCGTCCTCCGGATCAGCGGGATCCGCAGGCACGGCACGCCCCTCGGTCGACATGCGGCTGCGGCTCACCGCGTCCGTCTGCACGCCCTTGCCGAGCGCCGAGAAGCTCATGGCGAGCGTCGTTTCGGCCATGCCGTAGCTCGGCACGAAAGCGCGCGGATCGAAGCCGACGGGCGCGAAAGCCTCGGCGAAACGCTGGAGGATGTGCGGCTGGATCATGTCGCCGCCGATGCCGGCCCCGCGCCAGGTGCGGAGATCGATCGAGGGCAGGGTGAGCTTGCCTTCGCTGACCCGGCGGCTGCAGAGATCGTACCCGAAGGTCGGGCTGTAGGAAAAGGTCGCGCCGTTCATCGCGATCAGGGTCGGCCACATCATCGGCCGGCGCGCGAAATCGCGTGTCGTGATGTAGTCGCAGGAGAACTGGTTGGTGAGCGGAGTCAGCATGAAGCCGACCAGGCCCATATCGTGATAGAGCGGCAACCACGACGCCGCACGGTCGCCGACGCGGAAGTCGAGCCCGTCGATCGAGATCGCGTGGCAATTTGCCATCAGGGCGCGCTGGGAAATCTCGATGCCCTTCGGGAACCGCGTGCTACCGGACGAAAACTGCAGATAGCAGGGTTCGCCCGGCTGCCAGGTGCGAAGCGACGCACCGGCACCGGGAAGCGCGAAGACCTCCTCCGGGGTCAGCAGAAGATCCATCTTTCGGCCGGCCGCGGCCTCGCGCACATAGCCCAGGAGGTCGGCGGGCGCGATGGCGGCGGTCGCGTCGCTGCTCTCCATCTGACGGGCGAGGGTCGCGATGTAGGCGTCGCGCCCGCCGAGGCTGGTCGGCACGGCGACCGGCGCCGGCAGCAGCCCGGCATACTGGCAGGCGGCGAAGACCACGATGAACTCGACCGTCGTGTCGGCAATCATCAGGACGCGCGCGCCCCGGGGCAAGCCGGCGCGGATCAGCCCTTGCGCGGCCGCGATGGCGCGTTCGCGCAATTCGCGATAGGGCAGCACGGCCGCGAGGTCGCCGCGCGCCGTGTAGAGATTGAAGCCGGTCGCGCCGCCCGCGGCATAGTCGAGCGCCTCCGCGAGGCTCGCGAAATCGCTTCGGCGATGGTCCAGATTGCGGCTCGTGGTCGGGGTCGGCGTCATCCGATGTCCGGCGGATCGTCGGGTTTGTCGGGGCGGCGCCGACGGAGTCGCAGCGCTCCCGGCGGGGTGCCTCTTAGCAAAAGCCCGGGGTGCGAACAAGGCACGAGGCGGGCGCAGGCGCCTCAGGACGCGAGCGTGGCGGGCGCGCGCAGGCCGACATCGAGCACCCGCCCTTCGGCCAGCCGGTAAACATGGTCCGCCGCCTCGACCCAGGCGGGCTGATGGGAGATCGCCAGGATGGTGAGGCCGGTCGCGCGCGAAAGCTCCCGGATGTTTGCGCAGATCTCCGCTTCGGTACCGGGATCGAGGGCGCTGGTCGCTTCGTCGAGGATCAGCAGTTTCGGACGATGCACGAGGGCGCGCGCGATCGCGATGCGCTGGCGTTGTCCGCCCGACAGGAGGGTGCCGCGTTCGCCGACGATGCTTTCGATGCCTTCCGGCAGCTTGCTCACGAAATCCCACGCGCCGGCCGCCTTCAGGGCGGCCTCGACGCCCGCGGCATCGAAGGCGGGGTCGCCCAGCGTCACGTTCATCGCGACGCTTTCGTGGAGCAGGATCACATCCTGCGGCACATAGCCGACCAGGGCGCGCCACCGCTCGAAATCGATGTCGGCGAGCGGCCTGCCGTCGATCGCGATGTTCCCGGCATCCGGACGCTGCAGCCCCAGGAGAAGATCGGCGATCGTGGTCTTGCCGGCGCCCGAGGTGCCGGTGATCGCGGTCACGCGCGCCGCAGGAATGAACAGCGACACGTCGTCGAGCACGCGCTTCTCGCCATAGGCGAAGGAGACGCGGTCGAACCGCACGCCCTGGTCGAGGGCCGGTGCGAAATTGCCGCCGCGCTGCTCGCGCGCCGCCTCCGCCTCGTCGATCACGTCCTCCATCGCCCAATAGGCGCTCTCGAGCTGCTGGACCTGCTGGTAGGTCGTCTGGACGCGCCCGAACTGGGCGGATGTCTTCATCAGGATCACGCCCAGCACGATGATCTCGGTGATCGGCAGGTTCCAGACCGCGACCGCAATCAGGAAGGCGAGCACGAGGAACAACGCCTGGATGACATCCTGCAGGCTGCGCAGCGCGGCCCTGCTCAGCACCTGGCGACGCAGAGCGCGATTGAGCTTGCTCACGTCGAGCTCGAACATGCGCCCGATCTGCGCATGGCGCGCCATCGCCTTCAGCGGCTTCAGCCCCGTCAGGGTGTCGCTGAGACGCGACACCAGCGCGCGCGTCTGGTGCGTCTGCTTGCGCCCGGCCCGACGCGTCCGCCGGACCAGCCAGTTCACGCTGCCCGACATGACGAGGCCGAGCAGCAGCGAGGTGAGGCACACCTCCCAGGAAACCAGCAGCGCCAATGCGAGATACATGGTGAGCTGGATCGAGACCGCGAGCATCGTCGAAACCGAGAGATAGGCCTCGGCGCCGCGCGCCGCGTCGTTGGCGATGGCGTTGGTGAAGCGGCCCACGGGCTGACGCGTGAAATAGCTCCAGCGCGCGGCAAGCAGCGCGTCGATCAACCGCAGCCGGAACTTGGTCGCCGTTTCGGCAACGGCATAGCCGACATAGCTCATGGCGACGAGGTTCAGCACCGCCTTCAGCATGATGGCGAGGACCACCATCGCGCTCAGCACATAGATGTTCGGGGGGATGTGCAGCGTGTCGAGCGTGGACAGCACGGCCTGCGCGACCGAGGAGGGCACCGCCTCCTGGTCCTTGGTGGCGATCGCAAGCAGCGGCAGGGCGCTGGCGATACCGAAGCCTTCCGCGAGGCTGCTCGCGAACAGCGAGACGAGGACGGTAACGCGCCGCTTGAGGGAGGTGCTGTTGAAAATGCGCAGAGCGCCGGACCGGCGTCGGCTGCCGCTCGGAGTCTTGGCGATCATGGCCTCCTCATAGCCGGGGTGCCGGGGTCTGTCCATCCCCGGCGGGACCCGGGCCGGAAACGGGCATCGCGACGGGGCGAACCGGCCGTCGGCTTGACGTTCCGGGAGTCGTCGCGCACCAATGGCGCCCGCGTGGCATGCGCCATCATGCGGAAAGGCGGGTAATGATTTCTGTCGGGTTGGTCGGTTGCGGCGCCTGGGGACCGAACCTGCTCCGCAATCTCGCGGCGTCCTCCGCGCTCCGCCTTACCGCCATCGCCGACCACCATGAGCAGAGGCTGGAAGCCGCCTGCGCGAAATATCCGGCACTCGTCGGGCGGTCGGACGCGAATGCACTGATCGGCGACCGTAGCCTCGGCGCGCTGGCGATCGCCACGCCCGCCTCGACGCATTTCGCGCTGGCGCGCGCGGCGCTGGCTGCCGGCAAGCATGTGCTGGTGGAAAAGCCGCTCACGATGCGGACCGAGGAGGCGGAAGAGCTGGTCGCGCTCGCGAACCGCCTCGGTCTCGTGCTGATGGTCGATCATACGGTCCTGTTCACCGGCGCGGGCCGGCGCATATTGGCGATGCGCGATGCGGGGGAGCTCGGCGCCGTGACGCATCTGGACGCGGTGCGCGCCAATCTCGGCCGGTTCCTGCCGGACGTGAACGTGCTGTGGGACCTCGCGCCGCATGATTTCGCGCTCATCGACGCCCTATTTGGGGACGAGCCCACCGCCGTTGAAGCGGTCGGAACGGCGCACCACCAGCCGGGCCGTCACGAGCTCGTGCATGTGACCCTCGGCTATCCGGGGGGCCGCGTCGCGCATGTGCATCTGAGCTGGGTTTCGCCCGACAAGCTGCGCCGCACGGTGATCGGCAGCAGCGACAGGGTTCTCGTCTGGGACGATCTGGCGCCGAGCGGCCGCCTCAAGGTCTATGCCTATGGCATCGAGCCCATGGCGGCGCTCGCCGGCCTGCCCGCGCTCCCGGCGCTCAAGGTGGGTGCGTGCCATGAGCCTGCGCTCGTCGAGACCGAGCCGCTCGCCTGCGTGATCGAGCATTTCGCGAAGGTGATCGCCGGCAAGGAGAGCCCGATCGCCGCCGGCGAGCATGGGGTGCGCGTGGTGCGGCTGCTCGAGCGGGCGCAGGCGGCACTCGACAGGACGGGCTGATCCGGCGCTTCAGCCGGCCGGCGCGCGGTCGCCCGGCACGGCTTTCTCGACCAGGAAAATCCAGGCGACGCGGACCGTGTGATAGGCGAGGGTCGCCGCCTGCCAGGCCACGACCGCATAGAATGCCGCCTCGCCATAGCCCAGCGCGTAGCCGATCGTGAAGAGCGGCAGGTTGATGTTCCGGCGGGCGATGAAGCTGCGCAGGAAAGCATCGACCGGCGCATGGGTGTGAAGCCCGCGCTGGAAACGGACCGAATAGATTTTCAGCACCAGCCGGTCGCACACATAGATCAGGATCAGGATCCCGCCGGCGATCATGAGCGGCGAATGGAGATCGCCGCCGGCGAGGCCGATGGCCCAGGCGGCGTACCAGAGGGGCGGGTGAACGAGATCGAGCCCGTGATCCAGCAGATTGCCGAGATTCGAATCGGTGAAGGTGAGGCGGGCGAGCTTTCCGTCCACGGAATCGAGAACGCTCATGCCGTAGGCGAGCGCGAAGCCGGTCCAGAAATAGCCGTAGGCGAAGCAGGGCACGGCGGCGAGCGTCATGACGATGCTGAGAAGCGTGACCCAGTTCGGATGAATGCGGGCGGCGGCGAGCGGCCGCACCATTCGCCACACGAGCGGCGGATAGACATATTTCGTGAAGAGATCGGTCGAGCCCTTGTAGTTCGACCGGAAGAGGAAGCGCTCCGCCGCGTCGCGCTCCGGGGATGCGCGCAAAGGCAGGATGTACGGTGCGAGGTTGCGCCGCAGCTTCCGGATGAAGCCGCCGAAATTCGCTTCCGTGATCGGCGTGCAGCCGGGCAGGGCGGCGGCGAGCGCCGCCAGCGATGCGGCTTCGCCGGGGATGCGCGGCCGGTCGGCGTCCGAAATCCAAATGGCCGCAACGTCACCCTCGCGCATCGCGGTCGAACCCGGGGCCTGGGACATGTGCCGCAGGACACGGGGGTCGAGAATGCTGTCTCCCGAAAGGCAGAGCACCGGGCCGGTGCCCGCCGTCGCGAGCCAGCCGGCAAGACGCTGCCCGACCGCGCCGCCGGTCGAGACGATCTCGATCGGCGCTCCGTCCAGCAAAGCCGCGGGAAGCCGGAGCCCGGCGAGGGCGAGCGTCCGCGCGCCGCCATCGATCCGGATCGCCGTCGGCTGCAGGCGCTGCTGGCGGATCGCGCGCAGATGTCGCTCGATCGCGTTCATCCCGAAGACCAGGAGATCGGGCTCGAAATTTGCGGCGTCGATCCAGACGATCATGCGGGGGTTTGGCCGGCCTCTCGAACGGAAGAACTGCGGCGCCCGGCGCGCCAGGCTCGGCGCGGCGCTTGTATCAAAACGGTCGTCATCCGTCCACGCATCCTACCGGTCGAAGAGGGCATGGATGCGAGCCACGGCCCGATCCATCTCCGGGTCGCCTTGCCCGTGCGGTTGCTTCATCGGTGCGGACTCTCCGAGCCGATGCAGCTTGCCTTCTGCCAGCAGGCCGCGATGCAGCGCCGCCATGCTGCGTGAGGGCCGGAGAATGCCGCGCCGGACGGCGAAATCCAGGATCCGGTGCAGCGGGCGCGACGATGCCGCGTCGCTTCCCGCCGGATCCCAACGATCCCAGATCCGCTGCGACCAGCGCGCCGCGAGGGAGGGCGGGTCGAAGAGATGGACCGGCTTCCCGAGCGCCGTCGCCTCGGCGAGCATCGACGCGCTGTCGCCCGTCACGACGATACGTTCGGCAAGCGCCAGGAAGGCGGCATAGGGACTGCCGCCGGAGGCGTTCCAGCGATGTCGGCACGCCGGATCGGAAATGCCGGCAAAAAGACGATCGGCGAACTCGTCCGGCGTGCGGCGACTGGTGGTGACCAGAAGCGATCCGCCGGTCTCGCGTCGAAGTCCCTCGACCGCCGCGGCGAGCGCGCTTGCGGCATCGGCGTCGAACGCATAGCGGCCCGCGGCGCCGCCGACCATCACCGCGATGAAGGGCGCCGGCATTCCGGCGAGCCGCTCGCGCCATGCCGCGGCAGCCTGATCGAGCGCTTCCGGGGCGATCCTGTTCAAGGGGGCCGAGAGCTGCAGGACATTGTGCGACGGCGGCAGTGCATATTGCGGCGTCGTTATCACCAGATCGAGTTCCCGCAGGTCGAGCCGCGGGCGACCGAGCTGGACCAGCCGGCTGCGGCCGCCCGATTGCGCGCGGATCCAGCGCGCGATCGGCACGGAGCGTCGTCCGACGCCGATGACAAGATCGGGCCAGGGAGCCGCGAGCGGCGAGGAGGCCGCCGGGTCGAGACTGGCGAGCGAGGCGCCGAGCCTGGCGTTGGACTCGCGGTAGCGCTCGTTGAAGCGGAGCGCCTTCATCTCGTACGGCCAGCCGAGCGCGCGGGCGAGGGCGAGGACCTGCCCGTTGTCCCCGGCCTTGTCGCCGAGCAGAAGCCATAGCGATGGCGCCGGCATGGCGGTGCCGTGCTTCGCCTGGCGGGGGGACGACGTGCTCAATCGAGGCGGGTCCTCGGCGGCGTCGGGATGCGCTCCCGGCTGGTTCAGGGATGCAGGCACGAATGCAGACCGCAAGCCCCTGCTATCCGTGCCGGGAATTCCTACAGGCCGCCTCCGAAGCGCGTCAAATCGACGCTTGGGGCGCTCCAGAAATTATATGATGATTCCGTAAGATATAACGCCCTGATCGCTTGAATTCTTAGATTAAGGAGTCATTTCCTTCCCAAGCCGCCGCCTTGCTTGCGACTCTGCGCGCGTGGCAGATTCCGCGGCGTGGGCCAGCCTGTCGGCGTCGCCGACCCCTCGACCGGAGCGAAGTGTGAAGCCGACCGTCTTCATCCACACCAACGACAATCAGCTCGTCGGCGCGCTGGTATCGCAGCATTCCCTGTCGCGCAACTCGGCGCGGCCGGAGAGCTTCGAGGTGCGGATCATCCGCTACGAGGACTACCCCTTCTTCCGGGCGCGAGAGGGACAATCCTTCCTTCGCGACGGTGGCTGGCGCCGCTGGGACAGCGAGGACCTGCAGAGCTTCACCCCCTTGCGCTTCATGCCGCCGGCCCTGATGGGCTATGCGGGGCGCGCCCTCGTCATCGATCCGGACGTATTCGCCGCGGGCGATGTGACGGCGGCGCTCGAACGCGACATGGGCGGCAAGGCGATACTGTGCGTTCCCCGGCCGGGCCATAACGGCAGGGCCGACTATCTCGCGACCAGCGTCATGCTGCTCGACTGCGCGAAGCTCGGTCACTGGCAGGTCGAGCGCGACTTCAACGCGATGTTCGAGGGCAAGCGCGACTACGTCCAATGGATCGATCTCGGCCTCGAGCGCCGCGAGACGATCGGGCTGCTCGAGCCGGAATGGAACGATTTCGACCATCTCGACGCCAGGACGAAGCTGCTGCACAACACCAAGCGCCGCACCCAGCCCTGGAAGACCGGGTTGCCCGTCGATTACACGATCCGGCCGGCGAAGCTCGGCGGCCATCCGGCGAGCTGGATCAAGTTCGCGAAACAGAAGCTCCTGGGGGAAACGCGCGGCCGCGACCATTACGAACGGCATCCCGATCCCAACCAGGAGAAATTCTTCCTGGACCTGCTCCGCGAATGCGTGGCCGAGGGGAAGATCACGAGAGATCTCTTGAAGGAGCACATGGCGAAAAACTACATCCGCCACGACATCCTCAAGCTGCTGGATGCGGCACGGCCATTGGCCGCGGAATAAGCCGGCTACGCCTCCGCATGAAAGTCTGGATCGACGCCGCCGCGGGCGGCGCTGCCATTTTCGGCCTGACGCCGGTAGAGCGCCTGCTGCGGGCGGCCGGCCGCGTGAAGCCACAACCGAGCGAGATCCTGCTTTCCGGCGGCACGCCGCCAACCGGCGTCCCCGCCGATCTGCCCGTGCGTCAGCGCATGGAGCAGGGGCCGGCCGGGGCGAGGCTGCAAAATTACCTGGCGGGGGCGGGTCAGGAACCGGTGCTGGTGCTGGATGGCGCCAGCCTCGTCGATGACCGCCTGATCGCCCTGCTCGCCGGGCAGCCGGCGGGGCTTTGCGCCGTGGACGGCGAAGGAGAAGAGCGCACGGCCGTCCTGCTGACATCCTCGGCCGCTGCCGGGGCTTTCTCGCACGAAAGCCGCGATGTTCCCGAGATCACCGAGGGGTTGCTGGCGGCCGGCCTCCTGCGGCCCATTGCCCAGACGGAGTTTCCGAGCTTTATCAAGCATCTTCGGCGCGATCTGCCGTTCTATCTGCAGCGGCTTCCGGATGCCGACAGTGCCGGACGGGCCGAGCGGTTCCTGTTCCACTCGAACTACAAGGGCTCGACCGATTTCCTGACGAAATGGGTCTATCCGCCGCTGGTCTGGCGGCTGACGCGCCTCGCCACCCGGCATGCGGTTCATCCGAACCTCATCACCCTCGTCAGTATCCTCCTCACCTTTCTCGCCGTGCCGCTTTTCGCGAGCGGCCAGTGGGTCGCCGGGTTCCTCGCGGCCTATGCGATGAGCATCCTCGATTCGGTAGACGGGAAAGTCGCGAGGGTCACCCTGACCGATTCCGCCATCGGCAACCTGATGGATCACGGGCTCGACATCGTCCATCCGCCCTTCTGGTATTTTGCGATCGCCTGGGGCCTGACGGGCGGCGATGTCGCGGCCCCGGCATTCCAGGCGGCTATCCTGCTCGTCGGTTTCTATATCGCCGACCGGCTGGTGCTGTCGGTCTCGAAATGGCGCTGGGGCTACGGGCTTCATGCCCATGCGCCGATCGACGGCACGATCCGGACCTGGATCGCCCGGCGCAACACCAACCTCGTGCTGTTAACCCTCGGTTATCTGGTCGGCCAGCTCGAGACTGCCTTCTATCTGGTCGTGATCTGGCAGGGCCTGACCCTGGCCTGGCATACCGGCCGGACGCTTTGGTTGCTGCGCACCAAGCCGGCGACCCGCTGAACATGGCTCATCGCCGGATGGCGGAAGCCGTGCCGAACGCCCTGAAGCCGACATAATTTTCGGTTGTCATGCGCCTATAATCGGCGGGCGCCCGAAGCGGCGTGCCGCCGTGTCATCGAGAGGGGATCATGAAGTTCCTGCGTCGCGTCCTGATCGGGCTCGTCCTCCTTCTGCCGTCGGCGATGGCCGGCGCCGAGGAGCTCACCGAAACCGTGGCGGCCGCGAGCCGGTATTACGACGACATCTATGCGCGGCTCGGTTCGGGCAGCGATTCAGCCCAGGCCGAGGCCCTGCGCCTCGCCGGCGAGACCGCCGCGAAGGCAGGCCAGACCGACGCCGCGATCGCGTCCTACGAGAAATCCATCTCGCTCGGCGGCGGGACGGCCGAGACCTGGCTCGCGCTTGCCAAGCTCCAGCGCGATCGCGAGGACGACTGGTCGGCCATCGGCGCCGCTTACTACGCCTATGCCTATGAGGACGATCCCGAGGAGCGCGGCAACGCGCTCGATCTCCTCGCGACCTTGCTGCAGGACGTGGACAAGCCGGCCGAGGCGCTCGCCGCCTATCAGCTCGCCATACAGGAGCAGCCCGACAGCGACTATTTCCAGTCGCGCGTCGCCCGGCTGACCGAGCTGGTCGGCCTCCATCTCGACAATGCCGCGGTCGACCGGCAGGGCGACGCCCCGCGCTTCTGCTTCGATTTCAACGCCCAGCTTCTCGACGTCCGGCAGGTGCACTACCGGGATTTCGTCACCGTCAGCCCGGGTTTCGAGCCGAGCTTCACCGCGAGCGGTCCGACGCTCTGCATGACCGGCGGGGAATACGGCAAGGCCTACACCGTCACGCTGAAGCAGGGCTTCCCGACCGCCGAGATGCGGAACCTGCGGGAAGCGGTGAGCGTCGAGATGGATGGCGGCGACCGCGAACCTTCGCTCGGCTTCGATGGCACCGCTTATGTGATGCCGAAGGCGAGCGGCCATGGCGTGCCGCTGGTGAGCGTCAATCTCGAGAGCGCCGAGATCGAGCTCATGCGGGTCAACGACCGCAATCTCATCCAGCAGATCGTCGAGGGACGCCTGCTGCAGCAGATCAACGGCTATGACCGCAACGACATCGTCGGGCAGACGGGCGAGCTGGTCTGGTCGGGCGAGGTGTTGATCGAGAGCGAGCCGAACAAGCGCATCGTCACCTCGGTGCCGCTCGACGAAATGCTGCCGGAGACCGAGCCGGGCGTCTATCTGATGACGGCCGTGGCGCCCAACCAGCCGGAGGACCGGAGCTGGATCGCGCGCGCGACGCAGTGGCTCGTGGTGACCGACCTCGGCCTCAGCGCCATGACCGGGGAGGATGGGCTCAATCTCTTCGTGCGTTCGCTGGAATCGGGCGAGCCGGTCGGCCGCGCCACAGTAACGCTGCTTGCCCGCAACAACGATGAGCTGGCTACGGTCGCGACCGACCGCAGCGGCCTCGCCCATTTCGACGCGGGCCTCGTGCGCGGGGAGGGCGGCCGGCAGGCCGTCGCCGTCTATGTGTCGCGCCGCAACGGCGATTTCGCCTTCCTCGATCTGACGCAGCCCGCCTTCGACCTCTCCGACCGTGGCGTCGGCGGGCGGCTCGCCGGCGGGCCGACCGACCTCTTCCTTTACGCCGATCGCGGCGTCTATCGGCCGGGCGAGACGGTGCATCTCTCGGGCCTGCTTCGCGATCCCACCGGCAATGCGATCGAGAACCTCCCGCTGACCTTGCGCATCCTCAGGCCGGACGGCTCGGAGAGCGAGACGCTGCAGATCGCGAGCCAGGGGCTCGGCGGTTATCAACAGGACATTCCGATGTCCGCGTCGGCGCGCACCGGCGTCTGGACCGTCGAGGCCTATCTCGATCCGAACGCCGCGCCGATCGCCCGGCAATCGGTGCTGGTCGAGCAGGTCGTGCCGGCGCGCATCGAGGTGAAGCTGGCGAGCGAGGCCGCGTTCGTCGATCCGAAGGCCGCGGCGCTGCCGACGGTCGAGGCCAAGGCGGACTATCTCTACGGCGCCGCCGGCGCCGACCTGCCGGTCAATGCGGAAGCGCTCATCCAGCGCAATGACGATCCCTTCCCGGCGCTGGTCGGCTATCGCTTCGGCCTTGCCGACGAGACGATCGACCCGCAGCGCGTCGAGCTCGCGCCGACCCGCACGGACGACGCGGGGCAGGCCAGCGTCGAGATCGCCCTGCCGCAGATCCCCGACACGGTCCAGCCGCTGAAGGCGACCGTTCGCGTCGAGGTGCGCGATGTCGGCGGGCGGGCGGTCGCCGAGACGATCGACCTGCCGATCCGAAGCCGGAACCTCTTTCTCGGGCTGAAGCCGCTCTTCGCGGACGACCGGGCGCCCGAAAGCGGAATGGGGGAGCTCGAGGCGATCGCCGTCGCCCCGGACGGGACGCGGCAGCCGGTCGCCGAGCTGCAATATCGCGTGGTCCGCGAGGTGTGGGACTATCAGTGGTATCTGCAGTACGGCCAGTGGGACTATCGCGCCGTGGTGCGCGACGAGCCCGGCGAGTCCGGCAAGATCGCGCTCGCCGCCGATGCGCCGGGCCGGATCTCCGTGCCGCTCGACTACGGGCGCTACCGGATCGAGGTCTACGACCCGGCCTCCGGCGCTGCGGCGAGCTATCGTTTCTCCGCCGGCTGGTATGCCATGGCCGGGACGGGCGACACGCCGGACGCTCTCGAGGTCACCGCGGACAAGCCGATCTACGAGCCGGGCGACCGGGCGAAGCTGTTCGTGCGGCCGCCCTTCGCGGGGCAGGTCCTGCTCGCGATCGCGACCGACCGGGTGATCGAGACCCGCATCGTGGATGCGACGACCGAGGGCGTCGAGGTCGCGTTCGATGTCGATGCCGACTGGGGTGCCGGCGCCTATCTGCTCGCGACCGCCTTCCGGCCGAGCGATGCCGAAGGCCACGGGCCCGGCCGCGCCATCGGCGTGACCTGGCTCGGCGTCGATCCCGCCCATCGCAAGCTCGATGTCGCCTTGACGCTTCCCGAGACGACACGACCGCGGGAGACGATCGCCATTCCGGTCGCGGTTGCCGGGGCGGAGGCGGGGTCGGAAGCCTTCGTCACCGTCGCGGCCGTGGACGAGGGCGTGCTTCAGCTCACCGACTTCCGGAGCCCCGACCCGGTCGAGTTCTTCTTCGGCAAGCGCCGGCTCGGCGTCGATATCCGCGACCTCTATGGCCGGCTGATCGAGGCCGACCAGGGGCGTCGCGGGCAGATCCGCGCCGGCGGCGACGCCGCCCTGTCGCGCCGGGCGGCACCGCCCGGCATCGAGCTGGTCGCGCTTTTCTCCGGCATCGTGAAGTTCGACGCCGCAGGCAAGGCGACGGTCGATTTCCCGATCCCCGACTATAACGGCCGGCTCCGCATCATGGCGGTCGCCTGGACGGCGACGAAGGTCGGCGGCGCCTCGGCCGGGCTCGTGGTGCGCGATCCGCTGGTCAGCGTCATCGCCACGCCGCGTTATCTCGGCCCCGGCGATCGCAGCAACCTTACCCTCAGCCTGCAGAACATGGAGGCGCCGGCCGGCCGCTATCGAGTCGCGGTCACCGCCGACGACGCGCTCCAGCTCGGCGAAGGCGCGAGCTTCGAGGTCGATCTCGCGACCGGGGCGAGCCATGCGGTCGCAATCCCGCTTCTCGGGCGCCATGTCGGCACGGGCCAGATTGCGCTCGTCGTCGAGGGGCCGGAAGGCTTCCGCCTCGAACGCAAGGTCGAGCTCGGCGTCAGGCCGTCGCAACTGCCCGAGGTGCATCGTGTCGCCCACCAGCTTCAGCCGGGCGATTCGCTCATCTACAGCGCCGACCTGCTCGGCGGATTTCTGCCGAATACGGGCGAGTTGCTGGCAAGTGTCAGCGCCTATCCCGACCTTGATCTCGCGGGGCTGCTGCGCTCGCTCGACCGCTATCCCTATGGCTGCCTCGAGCAGATCACGAGCCGCGCGATGCCGCTGCTCTATGTCGCCGATGTGGCGAAAGCTCTCGGCATCGCCGAGGACGAAGCGGCGCTCGCGAAGCGCGTGCGGGATGCGGTCGGCCGGGTGCTGGAGAAACAGCGCTGGGACGGCAGCTTCTCGCTCTGGGATTCCTATGGCGGCCCGGAATACTGGCTCACCGGCTATGCCATGGAGTTCCTCACGCGCGCGCGCGAGAAGGGCGTCGCGGTGCCGGACTATGCCTACAAGCAGGGCATCGACTGGCTCAAATATCACGCGGCCGACCAGCAGGACGAAAGCGATGCGGGCCTCTCGTCGCGCGCCTACGCGATCTATGTCATGGCGCGTGCCGGCGTCGGCGATATCGGCGTCGCCCGCTACTTCATGACGCGGAATGCTGAGAAGCTTCCGAACGCGCTTGCGGCCGCGCATCTGGCCGCGGCGTTCTCGCTGATGGGCGATCAAGCCCGCGCGGCTGACGCGATCGCGCTGGCGCTCGATCCGGATCGCCGCTGGAACCGCTATCGCAGCTACGATTATTACGGCACGCCCTTGCGCGACCTCGCGGCGATCACCGCGCTCGCGGCGGAGTTCAAGCTTCCCGGCGCCGATCTCGGTCGGCTCGTCGCGAAGCTGCAGCTCAAGATGTCCAACGACGACTACCTAAGCACGCAGGAACAGGGCTGGATCATGATGGCGGGCGGCGCGCTCTCGGGCGACCAGACCATGACGGTCGCGATCGGCGGGACGCCGGCGGAGCCGCGCACCCGGCCGCTCTATCTCCGCCTCGCCGCGGCCGAGCTCGGCACGGGCATCCAGGTCGCCAATGGCGGGACCACGCCGGTCTGGACCACGGCCTCGGTGTTCGGCGTCTCGGCGCAACCCATGCCCGCGGTGCAGGATCAGGGCTACAGGATCGCGCGCCGCTACTACGACCTCGACGGCAATCCGATCGAGCTCGCCCAGGTCGCGCAGAACGAGGTGGTGGTGGTCGTCGTCGCGGTGGAGGACACGAGCTCCGACTGGAACCAGTCGCTGCTCGTCGACCTCCTGCCGGCGGGCTTCGAGATCGAGAACCTCCGGCTTGCGAACGCCCGCGACACGGGCGATTTCGATTGGCTGCCGGACCTCGCCGACACGCAATAC
>CADEFF010000070.1:0-4376 GCA_902826565.1 uncultured Rhodospirillaceae bacterium
CGCCATGATCTCGACCGCCATGTCGGCGAGCATGAACTCGATCGCCTGGAAGTCGCGGATCGGCTTGCCGAACTGCACGCGCTTCGCGGCGAAGTCGTTGGCGATCCCGGTCGCGCGGATGGCCGCGCCGAGGCAATGGGCCGCGATCTCCAGCCGCGCGTCGACGAACCAGTCCTTGGTCAGCTCGTAGCCCTGCCCGACCTTGCCGAGGATGCGCGCCGGCGGCAGCTCGACCTTGTCGAAGATCATCTCGTAATGCTCGAAGACGTAGGTATGCATGAATTTGGGCGCTCGCTTCACCCGCACGCCCGGCTGGTCCTTCTCGACGATAAAGAGCGTCGGCTTGTCGGGATCGCCGTCCAGATGGGCATGGACGAGGATGATGTCGCAGGCATCGGCGGAGGTGACGAACCATTTCTCGCCGCTGAGCAGGTAGCGGCCGCCTCGCCTGACCGCGCTGGTCCGCACCATCCGCGGATCGGATCCTGCGTCCGGCTCGGTGATCGCGTAGCAGGCGCGCCGCTCGCCGCGATTGATCGGCAGCAGGAATTCGCGGCGCTGCGCCGCCGTGCCGTGCCGCAGCGGGAGCGAAGCCGCCCAGACGAGGGTCCAGAGGCCGCAGGTCGCCTTGCCCAGCTCCTCATGCAGCAGAAGCTGCTCCAGATGGGAGAAGCCCGGGCCGCCGTCCTTCCTCGCGTGGTTGAAGCCGTTGAATCCGTAGGCGATGACCGCCTTCTTGATTTTGGCGTGCGTCGCCGGCGAGAGCCCGCCCCTTTCCTCGCATTCGAGCTCGTGCGGAAAGAGATAGCGTTCCGCGAACTCCCGCGCCCGCCGCTGCAGCCGCGCGGCCTTCTTCGGCAGCCGCAGATCCATCCGGACTCTCCTATTTCCCTTTGGCGGGCACGACAAGCGCATCCAGCGCAATGGCGCCTTTGGGCGTCGCCAGCACCGGGTTGATGTCGATCTCCGCGATGAGCCCGCCGAGATCGCCCACCATCACCGAGAAGGCGGCGAAGGCCGTCGCGACCGAGCCGAGGTCGGCGGCCGGCTGGCCGCGCTTTCCGTCGAGCAGCGGCCGGAGCGCCAGTCCGTCCAGCAGGCGCCGCGCTTCGGCCGCATCGATCGGCGGCAGGGCGAAGCGACGATCGCTCAGCATCTCGATGAGCACGCCGCCGGCGCCGACCATCACCAGCGGACCGAACTGCGCGTCGTCGATCGACCCGAAGGAAAGCTCGACGCCCTTCCCCGCCATCTTCATGACCAGCATGCGGGGGCCGAGCCGCGCCGCCATGTCGCGATAGGCGGCGTCGAGCGCCGCCGCATTGACGAGGTCGAGACGCACGCCGCCGACGTCGGATTTGTGGAACACGCCTGGCGCCGCCGTCTTCACTACCACGGGCCAGCCGATCTCGCCCGCCGCCTGCTGCGCTGCCGCCGCGCTTTCGACCACGCGATGCGGCAGCACCGGCAGCCCGTAATCGCTCATCAGCGCCAGGCTTTCGGCCTCTTCCAGCGTGCCGCCCGCCTGCAAACGCTGCAGCCATCGGGCCTTGACGCCGGCCGGCGGAGCGGCGGGCGCCATGCGCGGCCGTTTCAGCCGGTCGCGCCGGTCGAAGGCGCCCTTGATGACTGCGAGCGCCGGATCGATGCCGATCAGGACCGGCACGCCGTTGTTCGTGAGATGCACCGCAAGCTCGTCGCTCCCGACCGCCGCTACGTTGTTCACGATGATGACCGGCTTCGCCGATCCGGCGGTCGCGCCCTGCATCTTGCGTATCGCGTTCTGCATGGCGCGCGCATAGCCTTCGTGGAGCGAGTTCCCGGAGCGCGTCTCGACGAACATCGCGCCGATCGCCGTGTCCGGGTCGGCGCAGAGATAGCTCATGCTGTCCTCGATCACGCCCTCGAAATCATGGCCGGTGCCCCAGGCATCGAGCGGATTGACCGGTTCCAGCCCGTATTCGATGCGGCCGCGCAGCTTCTCGGTGGTTTCCGCGCTGATGCGCGCGAAAGGCACGCGGCGCACGACCGCCTGGTCCACCAGCAGCTCGCGCTCGCCGCCCGAATCGTGAATCGAGGCGAGGCCGCCATCGGCGACCTTCTTGTCGTGGCCGAACAGCAGCATCCCGTTCGCCAGCTCGTCGAGCGTATTCACCTCGACCACGCCATGGCGTTCGAACACGGCCTGATAGGCGGCATGATTGCCCGCGATGGCGCCCGAATGGCTGATGGCGAGCTTGGCGCTTTCCGCGGTCTTGCCGACCTTGAGCGCGAGAACCGGAATTCCCTTCGCCTCCGCCTTCGCGAGCGCGGCCACGAAACCTTCCGGATTTCGCACCGTCTCGATGAAGAGGCCGACCACCCGCGTGGTCGGGAGATCGAGCGCGAAATCGAGATATTCGTCGGCAGTCGAGCCCAGCTCCTGCCCCGGCGAGACGGCGAGATTGTAGGCGAAGCGCCGGTCGTTATGGACGAGCGCCGAGAACACCGAGCCCGAATGGGTGATCAGCGTCTTGCCGCCCCCGCCCTGTACCCAATCCGGCGGCGGAAAGCCGCAGAGCCGGAGGCCATAGTCGAAATTGTAGAAACCCATGCCGTTGGCGCCGCAGATCACGGTGCCGCTCTCTTTTGCGAGGGCGGAAAGCCGGCGGGTGAGCGGCGGGTCGGTATCGTTCGGCAGGTAGCAGCTTCCGAAGATCGTCACGGCGCCGGCGCCGATCTCGACGGCCTCCTTCACGGCCGCCTCGATGCGCGCATTGGCGACGCCGACCACCACATGATCGACCCGTTCCGGGAGGGATTTCAGGTTCGGATAGCAGGGCCGGCCTTCGATCTCCGGATAGTTGGGGTTGATCAGATGCAGCGCGCCTTCGTACCGGCCGCCGGTGATCGACCGGATCATGCCATTGCCGACCGTTCCGGTCTTGGGCGACGCGCCGATGAGCGCGATGGAGCGCGGCTTCAGGAGCGGCGTCAGCCGGTGCGCGCGAGTTTCGACATTCATGAGCCGATGCTTTCGGATGGAAGACGAAGTCAGACGGGTCGACGGGTCGGATCGAGCAGGTCGAGGGCGGCACGATCGCGCTGCTCGGCATCCTTCGCGGCCGCCAGCCGTTCCTCGAAACGGCGGCGGAGCCCCTCCACATGGGGACCGTAGAGCTCGACGAAGAAACTCGGATCGAGCGCGGCCATCAGCCGGCCGAAGAGCCAGGAGGAAGGTTCCGTGCTCTCGGCGATCCAGTTCTGCACGGTATCCGGGGTGACGCCGATGGCGGTCGCCAGGTCCTTGACCGCGAGGGGCCCCTGTGGCTGGAGCCGGCGCTTCAGCGCGGCCGACAGGCGCTTGCGATGGGCGGCGCGTCCGGACACGTCCGTCTCGGTAAGTCCGTTCGCCGCCTCCGGCGTGTCCGTCGCCGGGGCCATGGCGTCGAGGAGCGGCTTTCCGGCGCCGCCTTGCGCGCCGAAATCGCGCGGGAACAGCGCGGCGAGATAAGTGCGGCAGATTCGTTTGGCGCTTTCGGCGCTGATGGCGTCAGGATCGATCAGCAGATCGAACCAGAGCCCGTCGATCATGGCATTGAGGCCCCGCGCGATCGCGTCGGGATCGGCGCCCCGATATCCCCGCTGCTCGATGAGCTGGCGGATGGGAACGATGGTTTCATCGAAATAGCGGGTTTCGAGCTCGGCCACGAGTTGCTGGTAGCCGGCGCGGCTCGGCGCCTCGGCCCAGAAGGCCCACCAGACCGCGATCTTCTCCCGGGTGAAGATGGCCGGATGGAAGTCCGCCTCGATCGTGGCCTCGATGACCGCGGCGGGATCGGTTCCGACCGCCGCGATCGCCTCGCGCCGGACCGCATCATATTCGTCGGCGATCTGCTCCAGCGTCGCCGCGAGAAGCTGCTCCTTGGACTTGAAGTAGAAATTGACGATGCCCGGCGACATGCCGGCCGCGGCAGCCACATGACTGAGCGTCGTGTTGGCGTAGCCATAGGTCCCGATCGCCCGGATCGTGGCGTCGATGAGCTGCCGCTGACGGGTTTCTTTTACGGGATTTAGGCGAGCCATTCTGGGACCTACGGGCGATTTTGAAGGATTGACTTCAAGGAATCGGCTCTAGACGGCTGTTTATGCAGGGATTATATCACATGCCTGTTGAATGGTCATTCAGCGTTATGGACAAACTGTGACAATCTGTCTAGCTTCATTATACACGCATTCAATGACATTCGATCTGAACACGAGCATTCGCATCGGAGATTCCAGATGGCCAGCCTCGAAAACATCCTCTATCGCCGCCCCTACAGCCTCCAGAAATCCAACGAGCATTTCCGCAAGGCGCTGACGCGCATGCCGCTCGGGGTCAGTTCCAACTTCCG
>CADEFF010000070.1:4476-19332 GCA_902826565.1 uncultured Rhodospirillaceae bacterium
GCCGAGCTCGTCCGCTTCTCCAACTCCGGCACGGAGGCCGTCATGGCGGCGCTCCGCCTCGCCCGCGGCGCCACCGGCAAGGACGGCTACGTCACCTTCGAGGGCTCCTATCACGGGCTCTTCGATTCCGCGATGTGGACGCTCGACACCGCCACCATCCAGGACGGCCGCGAGCCCACGATCGTCTCCTACGGCAAGGGCATTCCCGGCCTCGTGCGGCAGCTCTTCTGGCAGGTGCCGTATAACGACGCCAATCGCCTCGAAGCGGTTCTGAAGCAGAATCACGACCGTATCGCGGCGGTGCTGATCGAGCCGATCCTCGGCAATTGCTGCGGCATTCCGAGCAAGCCCGAATTCATCCGCGCGGTGCGCGAGCTCTGCACCAAATACGATGTGCTGATGATCGTGGACGAGGTGAAGACCGGTTTCCGCGTCGGCCGCGGCGGCGCGCAGGAGCATTACGGGGTCAAGGCCGACATCTGCACCCTGGCGAAGGCTGTGGCCAACGGCTACCCGATCGCCGCGATCGGCGGCCGCGAGGATCTGATGCGGAACTACGGCCGCGGCGTCGCCCATGGCGGCACCTACACGGCGCAGGCCATGTCGCTGGGGGCGGCGGAACGCACGCTCACCATCCTCCGCGACACCCCTGCCCTCGCCGACATCGCCGCCTATGGCAGCGCGATGCAGGCCGGCATGAGCAAGATCCTCAAGGCGCGCGGCATCGCCCACAGCTTCACCGGCCATCCGAGCATGAGCGGCCTCTTCTTCAAGGAGGTGCCGCCGGAGAATTACCGGGACTGGAAGACCAGCGACTACAGCTTCTACGACACCCTCGCCCGGCACCTGATCGATCATGGCGTCATGTGCGAGCCGGATTCGCGGGAGCCCTGGTTCATCTCGGCGGCGCACGACCGCGCCTGCCTCGAGGAGACGCTCGACACCTTCGAATATTGCGTCGATCTCACCCTCGAAGGCCGGCAGACCGAAAGGAAGCGGGCGACCGAGAAATTGATGCCCGGCATCAGCGCCTGACGTTGTTCCCGCCTCCATGGAACAGTTCGATGCCGTCGTGCTCGGCGCCGGCCATAATGGCCTTACGGCTGCCGCCTACCTCGCGCGGGCGGGGCTCAAGGTCATGGTGCTGGAGCGGCGGCACCTGATCGGCGGCGCCGCCGTCAGCGAAGAGCTGTTTCCCGGCTTCACCTACTCCACCTGCTCCTATGTCTGCAGCCTGCTGCGACCCGAGATCATGCGCGAGCTCGACCTGCCGCGGCACGGGCTGCAGGTGGTGCCCTATGAGGGCTCGCTCAACGTCCTGACCAACGGCGAGTATCTCGCCTCCTACAACAATCACGACCGGCAGATGCGGGAGATCCGCCGCTTCTCGAAGCGGGACGCGGAGGCCTATGACCGCTTCGCGCTCGCCATCCAGCGGCAGTGCCGGCTCATCAAGCCGATGCTGCTGATGACGCCGCCGGACCCGACCTCGCTCAAGCCGCGCGACCTGCGCGGACTTGCCAAGATGGCCGGCATCTTCGGGGAGCTCGGCGAGGAGCAGCTCTACGAGACGATGCGCTTCTGGACCATGAGCTGCGGCGATTTCCTCGACGAGCATTTCGAGACCGACGTGGTGAAGGGCCATATGGCCGGCAGCTCCATCATCGGCACCGCGCTCGGCCCCTATTCGCCGGGCTCGGCCTATGTGCTGCTGCATCATTATATGGGCGAGGTCGACGGATCGATCGGCGCCTGGGGCTATGCGCGCGGCGGCATGGGCGCCATCAGCAAGGCGCTTGCCAGCGCCGCCCAGGCCCATGGCTGCCAGATCCGCACCAACGCCGAGGTTGCGCATGTCATCGTGAAGGAGGGACGCGCGGTCGGCGTCGCCCTCAAGAGCGGCGAGGAGTTCTACGGCCGCGCGATCGTCTCCAACCTCGACTTCCGGCGCAGCATCAACGGGCTGGAATGGACCGAGCCGCTCGATCCGGCGCTGAAGAAGAAAGCGGCCGACTTCAAGATCCGCGGTTCCTCCGGCAAGCTCAACATCGCGCTCGACGGCCTGCCGAACTTCGTCGGCATCGACCGCGCGCGCAATCCCGCGCTCTGCGGCGACATCCATTACAGCCCGAGCCTCGACTATCTCGAGCGCGCCTATGACGACTGGAAATACGGCCACTGGTCGCGCAAGCCCTATCTCGACATCCTCATTCCGAGCCTGATCGACCCGACCATGGCGCCCGAGGGCAAGCACTACATGTCGGTGTTCGTCCAGTATGTGCCGCCGACGCTGCATGACGGCCCCTGGACCCCGGCGAAGCGCGACGCCTTCGGCGAGACCGTGATCGATCTCATCGAGCAGATGGCCCCGGGCTTCCGCAACCTCATCCTGCACAAGCAGGTGCGGTCGCCCTGGGATATCGAGAACGAGGTCGGCCTTACCGAAGGCAACATCTTCCAGGGCGAGCTCACCCTCGATCAGCTCATGTTCAATCGGCCCATCCCGGGGATGGCGCAGTATCGCGGCCCCCGCCCCGGCTTCTATCTCTGCGGCTCCAGCACGCATCCCGGCGGCGGCGTCATGGGCGCGCCGGGGCACAACGCGGCGCGCGAGATCCTGCTGGACTTCAAGGCGAGGAAGCTCGCATGAGCCCCGCCATGACGCCCGCCCGCAGCCGCTACGACGCGGTGATGATCGGCGGCGGCCATAACGGGCTGGTGGCAGCCGCCATGCTGGGCAAGGCCGGCAAGAGCGTGCTGCTGCTCGAGGGATCGGACGCGATCGGCGGCATGGCGGCGTCCCGGGAGTTCCATCCGGGATTCCGGACCGCCATCCCGCATCTGCTCTATCAGCTTCATCCGGCCGTCAGCCGCGCTCTCCGGCTCCATCGTCACGGGCTCCGGCTCGCCGCCGCAGATCTGCCGACGATCGCCTTCCGGCAGGAAGGCGGCACGCTGGCGCTCGGCGACAGCCGCGGGGCGGGCGACGCCGGCGCAGATCTGCTCGCCTTCCGCCAGCGGCTGGCCCGCTTCGCCAGGGCCCTCGCGCCGGCGCTTGCCAGGACGCCGCCGCGCCTCCGGACGCGCGATCTCGAGAGCCTCGCGACCCTCGGTCGTCTCGCGCTCGGCGTGCGGTGGCTCGGCCGCGAGGAGATGCGCGAGCTCTTGCGGGTGATCGGCATGAATGTCGCCGATCTGGTCGAGGAGAACTTCGCCGATCCCACCATCAAGGCCGCGATCGCCCTCGATGCGGTGATCGGCAACGCCATGGGGCCGCGTTCGCCGAATACGGTCTATACCCTGCTCTACCGGCTCGCCGGCAAGACGGGGCATCGGGCGGGCGCGATCGCCTTGCCCAAGGGCAGCATGGCCGCCGTTGCGGAGGCGATGGCGGCGGCCGCGCGCGCTGCGGGCGTCGAGATCCTCACCGGCACCTCGGCCGCACGGATCCTGGTGAAGGATGGGCGGAGTGCCGGGGTGGTGCTGCCGGACGGCGGCGAAATCGCGTCCGATCTCGTGCTCTCGAGCGCCGATCCGCGGCGTACCTTCCTCGAGATCCTCGGACCCGCGGCGCTCGACACGAATTTCGTGCGCCGCGCGAGGAGCTGGCGCGACCGCGGCACGACAGGAAAGCTTCATCTCGCCCTGAACGGGCTGCCCGCGGCGCTGGCGGGCGCACCGGCGCGCTACCTGCTGCCGGGCACGCTCGCGACCCTCGAGCGGGCCTTCGACAGCCTCAAGTATGGCGATTTGCCGGAGCGGCCACCGATCGAGATCGCGATCCCCAGCCTCGCCGATCCTTCGGCGGCACCCGCGGGCAAGCATCTCCTGTCCGCCATCGTGCAATATGTTCCCTATCGCCTGGCCGAGGGCGATTGGTCGAACCGCCGGACGGGCTTCGTCGAGACGCTGCTCGGAACGCTCGAAGCGCATATTCCGGGGCTTCGCGCTCAGATCCTGGCGCAGGAGTTTCTGACGCCGGCCGATATCGAACGGATGACGGGCGCCAGCGGCGGCCATTGGCATCACGGCGAGATCGCCCTCGATCAGGTCTGGATGCTGCGACCGCAGCCCGGCATGGCGCGCTACGCGACGCCGGTTCCGGGCCTCTATCTCTGCGGCGCGGGCGCGCATCCGGGCGGCGGCATCACCGGGCTCGCCGGCTACAACGCGGCGCGGCAGGCGATCGCCGACGGCCGGACAAAAGAGCGGAGCCGGCCATGAAGAACGACGTCAATCTGCTGCCGACGCCCTTCACCGAGCTCCTGCGCCCGCACAACCTCGCGCATAGCTGGGAACGCTGGGAAGGCAAGCTCTCGGTCGGCGTCTACGACAACGATGTGCGGGAATATTTCGCAATCCGCAACGCCGTCTCGCTCTACGACACCTCCCCGATCACGCAATACCGCATCACCGGCCGGGACACGGCTCGCTTCCTCGACCGGCTGATGGCGCGAGACATGACGAAATGCCGCGTCGGCCAGGCGGTCTATGCCTGCTGGTGCGACGACGCGGGCAAGGTGGTCGAGGACGGCACGGTGTTCCGGCTCGGCGACGGCGACTATCTGATCAATGTCCAGGAGCACAACCTCGCCTGGTTCGAGGATACCGCCTACGGCTTCGAGGTCTCGATCGAGGACGTGACGGAGGACTATTGCAGCCTCGCGCTGCAGGGTCCGCTCTCGCGCCGCCTGCTCGAGGAGATCGGCCTTTCCGGCATCGCCGATCTCAAGTTCTTCCGGCTGGCGCAAACGGAGCTCGAAGGCATCCCGCTCCTGGTCGCCCGCACCGGATTCACCGGCGATCTCGGCTACGAGCTCTATCTTGCGCCGCGCGACGCGGAGCGGCTCTGGAACCTGCTCTGGGCGGCGCCGATCGCCGTGCGGCTGGTGCCGATCGGCTCTCACGCGCTCAACTATGCACGGATCGAGGCCGGCTTCCTTCAGGTGAATACCGATTTCATCGGCGCGGAGCATTGCCTCCGCCCGTCGCAGCGGCGCTCCCCGTTCGAGCTCGGCTTCGACTGGCTGGTCGATCTCAAGAAGCCGGGCTATTTCGTCGGGCGCCGCGCGCTGGAGCGCGAGAAGGCCGCCGGCGGGCCGCGACGCCGTCTGGTGGGGCTCGATATCGAAGGCAACAAGCCGGCCGTGGATTCCTTCCTCTATGCCGGCAACAAGGAGGTCGGGCGCGTGACCTCGGCCTTCTGGTCGCCGATCTGCAAGCGCAACATCGCGCTCGCCACGGTCGAAGCCGGCCATGACGCGCTCGGGACCGAGCTCAGGGCCGACATCTGGACCACGAAGGAGCTCAAGATCGAGCGCAGCATGCGGTCGGCGCGCGTCGTGCCGCGCCCCTTCTACGACCCGCCGCACAAGAAGAGCTGAGGGATCAGTCGCCGCGAAGCCGGGCCGGGCGCAATGCCTTCACGAGCCCCGGCAGATGCGCGGCGAGCCAGCCTTCGATCCGCGTCATGTAGCGGTAATAGAGCAGCCCGACCGCGATGGCGGCGATGCCGATGGCGCTCAGCGCCACCGGAAAAAGCAGTGAATCCTTGAACAGCCGCTCGGCGAGATCGATCAGGTAGAAGGCGAGGCCGAGCCCGCCGAATACCGCGAAGGCGCGCCGCTGCAGCAGCACGGACGCCAGCATCAGCAGCACGCTCATCAGGCAATAGAGGCCGGTCTCAAGCTCGCCGTCGAGCGTCAGCAGCGTCGCCGCACCCCAGAGCCCGAGCAGTCCGAGAAGATAGAGCCAGAAGCTGTGATCGCGCCGGGTCCGGCCGTCGATTGTCCAGGCGATGACAATGAGGAGCGCGCCATAGGCGCAGGTCGCCCAGCCATGCAGGCTGCCGACCCCTGCATCCGGGAAGTAGACGCCGATCCCGTCCATGAGCAGCATCCAGAATGCCGCGATGGGCAGGCAGAGGATGAAGGGAAACCGGTAGCGCAGGATGGCGAGCAGCCCCGCGAGGAAGGTGATCGCCTCGGCCGGCAACCGGCCCGATCGCGCCCAGCTCGTCAGATCGAGGCTCATGGAATCGATGGGCTCGACCTCCCACCAGCCCAGCATGCGCTGCGCCACGAGGACGATCAGCGGCACCATGCCGACCGCGAGCGCGATGAAAAGCCCGCCCGGCGTCTCGTCGGGCTGCCGCCGCCACTGCCATTCGCCGGCGACGAGGAAGCCGAGCCCGTAGCCGAGGCCGAGCGCCAGCAGCGCGCCTTCGCCATATTGCTCCCAGGCGAGATCGAGCAGCAGCGCCATGGCGCCGAGCACAATCAGGCTGCCGGCATACCAGAGGAGATGCGGCAGGTCGAAGCGGCCGCCCTCCTCCGCGCCCGGCCGCCGCGCGAGGCTCTGCCATAGCCGGTCGGCGGCCTCGGCGGAAATGCCGGCCTCCGTCGCCGCGCGCAGAAGATCTGTCTTTTCGAGGCGGATGGTACGGCTCCGCTGCCGAAATGAAGCTATTCGCCGGGCAGCAGCACACCGGATTCGACCGGCCAGCTTACCCAGACCGGGCGATCGCCGCTATCGGTGATGTCGAGATTGCGGGTCGCATTCTGCGAAGCGACCGCGATCCGCTTCGTCATCCCCGGCACCTCGACATAGAAATGGCTGCGGTCGCCGAGATAGGACTGGGCGCCGAGCTTGCCGGCAACGGAATTGGTGCCGTCGCCGGGCGGCGCCGTCTCGATGCGCAGCTTCTCCGGCCGGACGGCAAGCGTCACGCGCCGGTTGCGTTCGAAGGGGCGCTCGGCGTTCGGCGCCCTGAGGCTGCCGAGCGGGCCGGCATCGATCACCGCGTAGCCGTTCTCGCTGCCGGCGACCGACCCGTCGATGAAGTTCATCGTGCCGATGAAATCGGCGACCTCGCGGCAGTTCGGCGCCTCGTAGAGGCGCGACGAGGTCTCGATCTGCAGCACCTTGCCGCGCGACATGACCGCGATGCGGTCCGACATGGTCAGCGCCTCTTCCTGGTCGTGCGTCACGAAGACGAAGGTGATACCGACCGAGCGCTGCAGTTGCCGCAGCTCGAGCTGCATTTCCTCGCGGAGCTTCTTGTCGAGGGCGCCGAGCGGCTCGTCCAGCAGCAGCACCTTCGGCTTGCAGACGAGCGCGCGGGCGAGCGCGATGCGCTGTCGCTGGCCGCCGGAGAGCTGATCCGCGCGCCGGTTGCCATAGCCCGGCAGCTTGATCATCTCGAGCGCCTCGTTGACCGTCCGCTCCGTCTCTTCCTTGCTGATGCCGGTCTTGCGCAGCCCATAGGCGATGTTCTGCTTCACGTCGAGATGCGGGAAGATCGCGTAGCTCTGGAACACCATATTGGTGGGGCGCAGATGCGGCGGCACGGTCGTCATGTCCTGCCCGTCGATCAGCACGTCGCCCTTGGTCGGGATCTCGAAGCCGGCGAGGATCCGCAGCAGCGTGGTCTTGCCGCAGCCCGACGGTCCGAGCAGCGAAAAGAATTCCCCGCGGCGAATGTTGAAGGAAATATCGTCGACCGCCTTGACCGAGCCGAAATGCTTGGAAAGGTTGCGGATCGCGATGAAGGACTCGTCGGCTGCCATTTCAGATACCCAAGCCTTTGTCGGGGTTGGTGCCCCTCCGCCGCATCCATTCGGCAAAGGTCACGATTACGAACGATATCGCGAGGATGCAAGAGCCGAGCGCGAGCGTGCCCGGCAGGCGGTTGGGGAAGCGAAGCTGGCTGTAGATATAGACCGGCAGCGTCGCGTCGTTGCCGCTGAGGAAGGCGGCGATCTGATACTCGTCGAACGACGTCGTGAAGCAGAGCAGGAAACTCGCGACGATCCCCGGCATCGCCAGCGGCACGGTCACGCGCCAGAAGGTGCGCCAGCCGGTTTCGCCGAGGTCGAGCGACGCCTCTTCCAGATTCTTGTCGAAGCCCTGGAGCCGCGAAATCATCACCGCCATCGAGAACGGCACGCAGATCAGCACATGACCGCAGACGATGCTCCAGGTGCCGGGCTGGATGCCGAACACCTTGGCGATGAGGGTGAGCAGCGAGATGCCGAACACGATTGCTGGAATCACCAGCGGCAGCATGATGAGGAACGTCACCATCGCCTTGCCGGGCATGGCGTAGCGCGTCACCGCCTTGGCGCCGAGCACGCCCAGCACCGTGGAGACGACGGCGACGATGCCGGCGATGCGCAGGCTGACGCCGACCGCCTTGGTAAGGCCGGTGTTGTGCACCATGTCGGAGTACCACTTGAAGGTGAAATCCTTCAGCGGAAACGCGACATAGATGCCGTTGTTGAAGGAGAACAGGACGATCAGCAGGACGGGCGCATAGATGAAGATGAGATAGATGATGCCATAGGCGAGGAGTCCGTCGATTCGCTTTGCGCCGACCATGATTCTATGTCTCTGCGTGTTTCCAGCGACGTCGGCCGATCAGCATCAGGAACGCGCAGACGAGCAGCGTGATCGCCGCCATCATCACGATGGATACGGCGCTGCCGAGCGGCGCGTTGTTCGCCTTGCCGAAGAGCGACTGGATGATGTTGCCGATCATGATGCCGGAGGTGCCGCCGACGACGTTTGGCGTCACATAGTCGCCGACCGTGGGGATGAAGACGAGCAAGCCCGCGGCCACGACGCCCGGCATCGACAGCGGGAAGGTCACCCGCCAGAAACGCTCGCGCGGGGTGTCGCCCAGGTCCGTCGCCGCCTCGAGCAGTGAACGGTCGATCTTCTCCAGCGAGACGTAGATCGGCAGGATCGCGAAGGCCGCCCAGGCATGGGTCAGGGTGATGACCACGGAGGTCTGGTTGTAAAGCAGGAACTCGAGCGGCTGGTCGATCAGGCCGAGCGAGATGAGCCCCGAATTGATAACGCCCTGGAAGCCGAGGATGATCTTCCAGGCGAAAACCCGGAGCAGGTAGCTGGTCCAGAACGGCACCGTGATCAGGATCAGCCAGACCAGCTTGTGCCGCTGCACCTTGAAGGCGAGGAAATACGCCATCGGATAGGCGGTGATGACCACGAAAAAGGTCACCATCAACGACATGATGATCGAGCGGAACAGCAGAACGAGGTAGATCGGGTTCTGCTTGAAGTCGAAAATCTGGAGGTAGTTATTGAGCGTGAAGCTGTGATCGAGCTTGAAATATATCTGGGTCCAGAAGCTCTGCAGCGCAAGCGTGCCGAGCGGCACCACCAGCATCGCGATCATCACGAGAAGCGTCGGGAGCAGCAGTGCGTATCCGCGGACTCCCTCGCTCCGGTAAAGCAGCGTCATGAAACGTCGCCGCAAGCCGCCCGTCGGTTGGACAAGCGTCTTCTCGGCGACGCTTACCATGACACCGCGTGTAGCGATTTCCGCCGCCGCACCATGCCGTCCCTCCCCTGTTTCTTTCCGATTTTCTTAAATCTTGTCACCTTGTTACAGGCGGCGACAACTCATTTTTTCCGGCACCGCGGCAGTCCCGCCCGATCGCGGGAAATCTGGAGCTTCGCCCGCTTGCCGGGGCGAATCCGCCGATGCTAGGCTTCGCGACGATGTTCAACCGGTCGCTGTGCGGAAACGTCGATTCCGATCTCCGCGCAGTTTCCTTGCGCCGGGCGATCGGCATTGCCGGCGAAACGGCCCGGCCGGTTGCCGCACCGGCCGACAAGGCCAGAACGAAGCCTCCGCGACGCCGCGAAGGCTTCCAACAACGACAAACACATCAGGGAGGAATGCATGGATATCAAGGAACTCAAAAGTCGCCTGTCAAACCGCGATCTTACGCGCCGCCAGATGCTGGAGGCGATGACCGCGGTGGGCGTCGCCATGGTCGCGATGCCGGTGCTGCCGAAGCTCGCCAGAGCCGACGAGCCGGTCTCCTACTTCACCTGGAGCGGCTACGACACGCCCGAGTTCTATCCGAGCTATGCGGCGAAATACGGCAACGCCAACATGCCGATCTTCTCGGACGAGCAGGAAGCCTTCCAGAAGCTGCAGGCCGGCTTCATCGTCGATATCGCGCATCCTTGCAGCGGGCGCATCGAGAAATGGCGGGATGCCGGCATCATCGTTCCCTTCGACACCGGCAAGCTGTCGAACTGGGGCGACATCTATGACGTGCTGAAGCACATCAACACGGCCGACCAGGGCGGCCAGCAGTGGTTCGCGCCGATCGACTGGGGCAATACCGGCCTCATCTACCGCTCCGACATCGTGACGCCCAAGGAAGAGTCCTGGAGCGTGCTGTGGGACGAGGAGTACAAGGGCCGGCTCTCGATGGGCGAGGACATCACCGACACGGCGATCATCACCGGCCTGCTGGTGGGGGTGAAAGACCCCTACGCGATGACCGACGAGGAAATCGTCAAGGTGAAGGAGAAGCTCGCCGCGCAACGCGACCTGCTCCGCTTCTACTGGAGCGACACGACGGTGCTGGAGCAGGCGATCGCCTCCGGCGAGGTCGTCGCGGCCTCGGCCTGGAACGGGACGCTCGCCAAGATGAACGAGCAGGGCGTGCCGGTCACCTGGGCGAACCCCAAGGAAGGCATGCTCACCTGGTGCTGCGGCGCGGTACTGACCTCGAACGCCCCCGAGCCCGAGAAGGCGCATGAGATGATCGATGCCCTGATCTCCAAGGATGCGGGTATCTGGCTCATCAACTACGGCTACGGCCATTCGAACCGGACGGCGTTCGAGGCGGTCGGGGCCGAGAAGCTTGCGGCCATCGGCCTGCCGGCCGATCCCACGAAGCATCTCGAGAACGGCACCTTCAGCAAGGACAACAAGCGCGTCGAGGATCTCCAGGCGATGTTCGAGCAGGTGAAGGCCGGCCTCTAGGATGTTCTTCCAGGCGGGGGCCCGTGCGGGCCCCCGCGCCTACCCGGCCCGATGGAACGCCGTCCGCCGCCGACGACAGAGCGGCTGTCCATCGGGCCGTGCTTTCCCGGGTGCCTGAAGGCGCTCACGCAAGATAACGGGAGCCAGTTCATGGCGCAGCGGAACCTGCCCTTCGACACCGCCGATCTCACGGCGCGCGACCGCGCGCATATCATCCATCCCTGGATCGATCTCGGCACGGCGAAGACGCAGGAGCTCCTGATCGCGGCGCAGAGCGAGGGTGCCTATTTCTACGACACCGACGGCCGCAAGATGCTCGACGGCATGGGCGGCATGTGGTGCGTCAATATCGGCCATGGCCGCGAGGAGATGGCGGAGGCGATTGCGGACCAGGTGCGTCGCATGGCCTATTTCTCGCCCTTCGGCATGCTCTCGACGCCGCCGGCGATCGAGTTCGCGGAACGCGTGACGGCCTACGCGCCGGGCGACCTCAAGCACATCTTCTTCACCACCGGCGGCTCGACGGCGGTCGATTCCGCACTCCGCTTCATCCAGTACTACTTCAACTTCACCGGTCGCCCGACCAAGAAGCACATCATCACGCGCGACTACGCCTACCACGGCAGCACCTATCTGACGGCGTCGGTGTCCGGCAAGCCCGGCGACCGCGGCTTCCTCGATTTCGAGACGGAGCGCGTCCACCACCTGCCGGTGCCGAACACCTATCGTCGGCCGGACGGCATGTCGGAGGCGGAGTTCTGCGACAAATGCGTCGGCGATCTCGAGACAAAGATTATCGAGCTCGGACCGGAGAACGTCGCCTGCTTCATCGCCGAGCCGTTGCTCGCCTCGGGCGGCGTCATCGTGCCGCCGCAGGGCTATCAGCGCCGCACGCTGGAAGTCTGCCGGAAATACGACGTGCTCTATATCTCCGACGAGGTGGTGACCGGCTTCGGCCGGCTCGGCGAGATCTTCGCCTCGGAGAAGGTCTATGGGCTGCAGCCCGACATCATCACCTGCGCGAAGGGCCTGACCTCGGGCTACATCCCGCTCGGCGCCTTCCTTCTGTCGGCGAAGCTCTACGACCGCGTGACGGGCGAAGGTGCTGCCGGCAAGTTCTTCTCCAACGGCTTTACCTACTCCGCCCATCCCGTCGCCTGCGCCGCGGGCAACAAGAACCTCGACATCATCGAGCGCGAGGATCTTTGCGGTCATGTCCGCAGGATCGGCCCCTATTTCCAGCAGCGATTCCGCGAGCTTCTCGATCTGCCGATCGTGGGCGACGTGCGCGGCAGCCACCTCATGCTCTGCGTCGAGTTCGTGCAGGACAAGAAGACCCGGGAGCCGATGCCGGCGGAATGGAACTTCGCCAAACGCATCAACGCCGAATGCATGGCGCGCGGACTGCTCGCCCGGCCGATGGGGCATCTGGTGGTGCTCTCCCCGCCCCTCATCCTCGGCAAGCCGCAGATCGACGAGGCCTATGTCGCGCTGCGGGCGGCCTCGGAGGCCGTGCTGGACGGGCTCCTGCGTGAAGGTCTCTGGCGGGGTCGCGCCGCTTAACGGACGTGCGCCCTCACTCGATCCAGACCGAGGCGGTGGCCGTGCGGCCGAGGCGATCCATGACCGTCACCCGCGCCTGGCCTCTCCCGTCCGGCTGCCATTCGGCCTGCCGCCGGAAGGGCGAGGCCGGCAGCACCGCGCCATTCACCAGCCAGAGATAGGGCAGCTCGCCCCCGGTCGCCGCCAGCGGCAGGCTCGCGAGGGCGCCGCCACGGCCGAGCTCCAGGGTGGCGCCGTCCTGCGGGAAATCGAGCCGCGGCCCATCGACGATCGCCGGCCCTACGGGCGGCAGTCCCTCGGCCGGGCGGAACCGGCGCAAGGCCGGCGGCAGCTCGGCGTTATGCGCGATGACCGCGCCGGCGGGCGGCGGACCGGCCGGGGTCAGCAGCGCCGACGCACCAACGGCCGGCGGGAGCAGATCGAAGGCGGCGAAGAGGATCGGCGCGGCCCAGTCGCGCCCCATCCGGTCCGGTGCGTAGCTGCCGTCCGGCCGCCCGACCCAGACTCCGATCGTGTAGTCGCGGTCATAGCCGATCGCCCAGGCGTCGCGGAAACCGTAGGAGGTTCCGGTCTTGTAGGCGATCAGACGCCGCTTGCTGCCGTCGCTCGCATAGAGCCGGTTGGGCGGCGGCGGCATTTCCTCGAGCGCGCGCGTGACGTACCACGCGGCGACCGGGCTCATCAGCGGCACGCCGCTGTCGGCACGGTCGCCGGGCAGGAGCCGCAGCGGCCAGGACCGGCCGCCGGTCGCAAGCCCGCCATAGAGCCGGACCAGGTCCTCGAGCGTCACGCCGACACCGCCGAGCGCGACCGGCAGGCCCGGCCGCTTCTCGCCGGCCGGCAGTCGCAGCTCGACGCCGGCGGCCGCGAAGCGGCTTGCGAGGAGCGCCGGCCCGATGCGGTCGAGCAGCGCGACGGCCGGGAGGTTGAGCGAGAGCTGCAAGGCCTCGCGCGCCGTCACTTCGCCGTGGAACTTCCCGTCGAAGTTCCGCGGCGCATAGTCGCCGAACCGCATCGGCCGGTCGGTCATGATGGTCTCGGGATGAACCACGAGCCCGTCGAAGGCGAGGCCATAGATGAAGGGCTTCAGCGTCGAGCCCGGCGAGCGCACCGCACGCACCATGTCGATCGGTCCGAACCGGGCGCCGTCGAGATAGTTTCCGGACCCGATATATCCGCGCACGGCATGGGTCGCGTTCTCCACCGCGAGGATGGCGACGCCGGCGCCGGCTTCGAGGCCCTGCTGCTGCCGCCGCGCGAGGTTCTGCAGTCCCCGCTGCAGATCGCCGTCGATCAGGGTCGAGATCTGGTCCGCATCGCCGGCACGGCCGATCACCCGCTGCGCGAGGTGCGCCGCGGCGAGCGGCGCCGCGAGGCGCGCCGTCGGCACGGCGTCCTCGGCCGCCTCCGCCGCCGCCGCCGGCGTCACGATTCCCAGCGCCGCCATGCGCGCGAGAACCCGGTTGCGCGCGGCGCGGGCCGCCTCGGGGAAGCGGTCGGGCCGCAGCCGCTCCGGCGATTGCGGCAGCGCCACCAGCAACGCGGCTTCGGCCGGCGTCAGGTGCGCCGGCGGCTTCCCGAAATAGAACATCGCGGCCGCGCGCACCCCTTCGAGATTGCCGCCATAGGGCGCGAGCGTGAGATAGGCGGAGAGAATGTCGGTCTTGGAGAAATGCGCATCGAGCTGGAAGGCCCGCATCGTCTCGACGAGCTTGCTCGCCATCGTGCGTGGCCGCGGCTCCAGCAGACGGACGGTCTGCATGGTGATGGTCGAGGCGCCGGACCGGATCGCCCCGGACTCCGCCCATTGCCAGCCCGCGCGCAGAACCGCGAAGGGATCGACGCCCGCATGGCCGTAGAACCGCTTGTCCTCGTAGGCGACCAGCATGCGCAGATAGAGCGGATCGACGTCGTTCGGCGCGACCGGCAGCCGCCAGGCGCCGTCCGAGGTCATGAAGCCCCGCAGCACCCGCCCTTCGCTGTCGGTCACCAGCACGGCATGATTCCGCGCCCGATCGAGCGAGATGGGGAACAGCCGGTCCAGGGCGAAGACGGCGGCCGCCCCGGCCGCGAGGACCAGAATCAGGACCGGCAGGATGCGGCGAAGCCGCTGCATCATGGTGCGTCCAGGATTTCCGTCTCGCCCATTTCGGTGCGGGCCATCCGCTCCGGCAGATACATGTCCTCGACCACCGAGGCCGGTACCTTGTAGCGACCGGGGGTCACCGCCCGCATCATGTAGGCGAAGCCGAGCTCGCCGTTGTTGCTGCTGTTGAAGGCGGCGACGAATCGATCGTCGAGATATTCGGTGTATTGCGTGTCGGCGAGGTCCGGCAGCCAATCGAAATCGCCCGTGTCGCGGGCATTCGCGAGCCGGAGGTTCTCGATCTCGAAACCCGCCGGCAGGAGGTCGACGAGCAGCGACTGGCTCCAGTCGGAGCTCGTGTCCTCCACCGCGACGACGACCACCACCACCTCGTTCT
>CADEFF010000071.1 GCA_902826565.1 uncultured Rhodospirillaceae bacterium
GCGCCGACCTTCTCGCCGATATAGAGCATCGGCGCCTCGTCGCGCTCGCCCTCGCCGATCACCACCGTGCCGTCGATCGCAAGCCCGTTAAGCGCCTGCCGCATCGCATCGACCGCCGCCTGGTCGGCCGCCTTCTCGTCGCCGCGCCCCATCAGGCGCGAGGCCGCCAGCGCCGCCGCCTCTGTGACGCGCGCAGCTTCCAGCGCGAGGTTGCGATCCATCTCCGTCTGCTTCGTCATCTCGATCCCCGATCCAGTCTCGCTCTGTCTATCGTACGGACACCGGTCCGCAAGCACGCTCGCCTTGCGATACCGGTACTGCCGTGCCGCCGGTCGTCCGTTTTCGTCCGGCCTACAACGCCTCGATGCGGATCATCCGCGGCGGCTCCACCACGGTGCCGAGCGCCGCAATCCGTTTCAGCACACGGCGCATCGCCGCCTCCTCGGTTTCATGCGTGGTCAGCACCACCGGCACCTTCGCTTCGGGCGCGCGGCCGCGCTGCAGCATCGCCTCCATCGAGACGCGCTCGTCGCGGAGCGCCGCCGCCACGTCGGCGATGACGCCCGGCCGATCGACCACCATGAGGCGGATGTAATAGGCGCCATGATGCTTCTCCATCGGCGCCGCCGGCAGGGCGGCGAGCGCCGAGGCGGGCACGGCGAAGGCCGGCAGATGCCGCCCGCGCGCCAGATCGATGAGATCGGCAACGACGGCGGAGGCGGTCGGACCGGCGCCGGCGCCGCGGCCCTGCGCCATGTTCTGGCCGACGAAATCGCCTTCCGTCACGACCGCGTTGAACACCCCTTCGACATGCGCGATGGCCGCCTCGAGCGGCACCATGCAGGCATGGACGCGCTGCTCGATGCCGTTCTCGGTGCGGCTCGCGATGCCGAGCAGCTTGATCCGGTAGCCCAGCTCCTGCGCGAAGGCGATGTCGATCGCCGAGACATGGCGGATACCCTCCACATGCACGCCCGCGAAATCGACGCGACAACCGAAGGCGACGCTGGTCAGGATCGCGAGCTTGTGGGCGGCGTCGATCCCGTCCACGTCGAAGCTCGGGTCGGCCTCGGCATAGCCGAGCCGCTGCGCGTCGGCCAGCACGTCGGAGAACTCGCGGCCCGTCTGGCGCATCGTGGTAAGGATGTAGTTGCAGGTGCCGTTGAGGATGCCGGTGATCCGGGTGATGCGGTTGGCGGCAAGCCCCTCCCGCAGGAGCTTGATGATGGGGATGCCGCCGGCCACCGCCGCCTCGTAGGAAAGCGTGACGCCCGCGCGCTCCGCCGCCTCGGCCAGCGCCGTGCCGTGATGCGCGACGAGGGCCTTGTTGGCCGTCACCACATGCTTGCCCGCCGCGAGCGAGGCTTCGACCAGCGCCTTCGCGGGACCGTCGGCGCCGCCGATCAGCTCGACCACCGCATCGATCTCGGGATCGCGGGCGAAGACCATCGGGTCGTCCTGCCAGTCGTAGCCCGCGAGCGACACGCCGCGGTCGCGCTTGCGATCGCGCGCCGACACGCCCTTCACGCGGATCGGCCGGCCGCAGCGCTCGGCGATCGGACCGGCATGCTCGGCCAGGAGCTTGATCGTGCCGCCGCCGACGGTACCCAGCCCGGCGATGGCAACGGTCAGCGGCTTGGCCCCGGAGGCGCCTTGCGCCTTCGATGAGACGCCGGAAATCGGTCGGAGGACGGAGGACATGGCGGAATGCTCGTGGACGATGGAAGAAAAAAGAGGTGTGGCGGCCGGCGCTCAGTAGACGAAGTAGATCTCGGCGCGCCGATTCGCCGCGATGCCGGTGGGAGACGTTTCGACATAGCGCGGCTGACTGTCGCCGGCGCCGACCGTCTGGACCGCGCCCGGATCGATGCCGTTTCGGATCAGCTCGCTCGCGACCGCATTGGCGCGCGCCCAGGACATTTCCATGTTGGCCCTCGCCGCGGCCGCGGATTCGGTGCTGCGCCCGTCGCGGCTCGCATGGCCGACGATCCGGAAGGCCCCGCCCTGCTGCCGATGGTAGGCGAGCATGTTCTGCAGCGCGCGCCGATCCTCGTCATCGAGCCCGGCCGAGCCGTCCGCGAAATAGATGACCGCCGCCGGCGTCGCGCCCGGCAGCGGCGCATAGGCGGCGCTCGCCGCCGCGGGGTAGCCGCCGACCACCGTGGTCTCGGTGTCGGAGGCACGCCCGTCGACCGCACCCATATCGACCATCACAGTGCCGCTCGCATAGCTGGCGGGACGACCGGCAGGCTGCTGATAGGCGAACGGGGCGTTCTGCGCGGCCGACGCGGGCGCGGGCGCCGGCAAGGGCGCCGGCGCCACCGGCTCGCCCGCCATCGGTTCGGGCGCCGGCTGCGGCGGCGGGGGCGCCTCGCCCGGGCCCGGCGCGGCGACGCCGTCGGGCGACTGTCCGGCGGTGCGGTCGGCCGACAGGGTCTCGAGCTCCTTCTGCCGCTCCTCGGAGGAGCGGGCTGCCGGCGCCTGATCGGGCACCGATCCGAGATTGGGGAAGGTTTCGTTGGCCGGCGGCGCGCTTATGCCCGGTGTCGTGTTTCCGGCCGATTGGGGTTGCTCCAGCGCCGTGCAAGCCGCGAGAACGCACAGCCCGACCGTGGCAAGGAGCGAACCGAAGAGCCGGCTTCGGGAGCCGAATCGGTTCTCGCGCCGGCTGGCGTGCCGCATCGGATTTGTCGCTCCTTCGGGTTGCGTTGCCGAAACCCGCGCCCTATGTTGCCGCCCGTCCGAGCGGTCCAAACAATCCATGATTCCGATCATCCGCTCGCTTGCGTTACCGCGGGTGAACCGGTCGTCAAGGTGCGGCGGCGCGGGCCCGTCGGGGCCTGCGCGGCGCGGAAGCCGGCTGCCTCTAAGATAAGGGATGGCACAATGACCGATCAACAGGGCGCCGAAAGAAAATTGCCGGATCCGGCAGAGCTTTCGCGCACCATGGCCTCGATCGCCGAGACCTCGCAGCGGCTGGTGGCCGATTTCCTCGCCCGGCAGCGCGACGGCGACAAGGATCAGGACCCCGATCCGCTCAATATCGGCCAGGCCTTCTTCGAGATGACGGCGCGGCTGATGAGCGATCCGGCGAAGCTCGTCCAGGCGCAGATGTCGCTCTGGCAGGACTACATGAACCTCTGGCAGGCCACGGCGCGCCGGATGATGGGCCAGGAGAGCGCGCCGGTCATCTCGCCGCAGCCCGAGGATCGCCGCTTCAAGGATGCGGCCTGGCAGGAGAACGAGCTCTTCGATTTCGTGAAGCAGTCCTATCTGCTGACCGCCCGCTGGGTGCAATCGACCGTGAGCCAGGTCGAGGGGCTCGACGACAAGACCGCGAAGAAGGTCGATTTCTACACGCGCCAGTTCGTCGATGCGCTGGCGCCGAGCAATTTCGCGCTCACCAATCCCGAGGTGCTGCGGGAGACCGTCGCGAGCAACGGCGAGAACCTGGTGAACGGTCTCAAGAACCTGCTCGGCGACCTCGAGCGCGGCAAGGGCCGGCTCGCCATCACCATGACCGATCCGCAGGCCTTCGAGGTCGGCAAGAACGTGGCGATCACGCCCGGCAAGGTCGTCTTCCGCAACGACCTGATCGAGCTGCTGCAGTACGAGCCGACGACGAAGGACGTCGCGCGGCGGCCGCTGCTCATCATGGCGCCCTGGATCAACAAGTTCTACATCCTGGATCTTCGGGAGAAGAACTCCTTCATCCGCTGGGCCGTCGCGCAGGGCCAGACCGTCTTCGTCATCTCCTGGGTCAATCCGGACGAGAAGCTCGCCACGAAGAGCTTCGAGGACTACATGGTCGAAGGGCCGCTCGCCGCCCTCGATGCGATCGAGAAGATCACGGGCGAGCCGGATGCGAATGTGCTCGGCTACTGCCTCGGCGGCACGCTGCTCGCCGCGACCCTCGCCTGGCTCGAGGCGAAGAAGCAGGCGAAGCGCGTCGCCAGCGCGACCTTCCTCACCACCCTGGTCGATTTCAAGGAGCCGGGCGATCTCGGCGTCTTCATCGACGAGGAGCAGCTTCAGTCGCTCGAGGCGAAGATGGCCGAGAAGGGCTATCTCGAGGGCGCCCACATGGCGACCACCTTCAACATGCTGCGGTCGAACGACCTGATCTGGTCCTTCGTGGTGAACAACTACCTGCTCGGAAAGGAGCCCTTCCCGTTCGACCTGCTCTACTGGAACTCGGATTCCACGCGCATGCCGGCGGCGATGCACAGCTTCTATCTGCGCAAGATGTACCAGGAGAACCTGCTTTCGAAACCCGGCGGCATCAAGCTGAACGGCGTGCCGATCGACCTCACCACGATCAAGACGCCGACCTTCATCCTGTCCACGCGCGAGGATCACATCGCGCCCTGGAAGACGACCTACGCGGCGACGCAGCTCTATTCCGGCAAGATCAAGTTCGTGCTCGCGGCCTCGGGCCATATCGCGGGCGTGGTGAACCCGCCGGAATCGAAAAAATACAGCCACTGGACCAACGACAAGCTGCCGGCCGACCCGGACGCCTGGCTCGCCGCGGCGAAGGAGACGTCGGGCTCCTGGTGGCCGGGTTGGGCAGAATGGCTGGGGCAATTCGCGAACGGCAAGGTCGCGGCGCGCAAGCTCGGCGCCGGCAAGAGCAAGGCCCTCGGCGACGCGCCGGGGACCTATGTGAAAGCGCGCTCCTGAAGCGACGCGCCGCCCCAATTCCGCCGGATTCCGCGGTCATCAAGCTCGCATGACCGCACTCATTCATGCCGTGAGCCGCCGGGCGGGTATCGCCCTCGCGGTTCTTTCGCTTCTCGCTGCCACACCGCTTCTCGCCGAGGACTGGATCGTCGCCCCCGCCCCGACCGAGGACGAGCCCTTCGACGCCGCGCAGACCCATAGCGACGGCGGCGACAGCCTGATCGTCTGGTCCCGGCCGAGCGCCTCGGGCGTGCAGGTCTTCGCCGAGCTGCACCCGGCCGCGGGCATCGCCTTCGCCGGCACCATGCCCGTCTATCGCGTCGATGAGGACGAGCCCGTCGATACCGACGTGATCCGCTTCAAGGGGGAGGAGAACAATGCCCTCTGGGGCATGGCGCGCGAGCATGTCGCCTTCTGGCTGCTCTGGCAGTCGAGCGAGGCGATCGCCCTGCCCGGCGATCCGCTGCATCGCTGGATCCAGGGGCGCGAGCTCGAGGTCAGCATTCCGCTCGCCGACGGCTCGACCCGCGTGATGCATTTCTCGCTCGTGGGATCGGGCGCCGCGATCCAGCAGGCGACCGGCGTCGCGCTGAAGTAGAGCGGGCCGGTCGGCGGGATTCCGGGTAGCATCGGGGTTGCGGCCGGAACGCGCGATGCACGGCCTTCCCCGCGAGCGGCGACCTCGATGGAACCGAGTCTGCTCTACGGCCTGGCGGCAGTCATATTCTGGATCCACGTTGCCGTGGTGCTGTTCAACGTCTTCGGCCTGGTCGCGATCCCGCTCGGGGCCTGGCGGGGCTGGGCGTTCGTGCGCGTGTTCTGGTGGCGCGCGCTGCATCTTGGCCTGCTGATCCTCGTGGCGGTTCAGGTCCTGTTGGGCCGGGTGTGCTTTCTCACGCTTTGGCAGAGCGGCCTGCTGCGACAGGCGGGCGAGCCTGCGTCGGAGCTGCCGATGATCCAGAGATGGGTGACGAGCGTCATCTTCTGGCCCTTGCCGCTCTGGTTTTTCGCGATTCTCTATCTGGCCGTCTGCGGCTATGCGTTGCTCCTATGGTGGTTGGTTCCGCCGCGCCGCACGCGAAGCGCCGGGTAGCGCGCCTTCATGGGCGAGGAGCCAGCGCTTGCGCGCGATCCCGCCGCCATAGCCGGTCAGGCTGCCGTCGCTGCCGATGAGGCGATGGCAGGGTATGACGATCGAGATCGGATTGCGGCCGTTCGCATTGCCGACGGCGCGCAGCGCCGTGGGGCTCCCCAGGCGTCGCGCCATCTGCCCGTAGCTCCAGGTCCTGCCCGCCGGTACCCGCCGGAGCGCCGACCAGACCCGCTTCTGGAACGGGCTGCCGCCCGGATCGACCGAGATCGCCTCGAGCGCGGCCAGATCGCCGTCGAGATAGGCGCGGAGCTGCGTCGCGATGCCGAGCGGGTCGCGCGCCTGTTTCGTCGGCACGGCGCCGAAGCGGGCCTTCAACCCCGCCATCAGCCGCGCCTCGAAATCCTCGAACTCGAGCGCCAGCAGCGCGCGCTCGTCGGCCGCGACGAGAATCGCGCCGATGGGCGACCGGACCGATGCGAGGGCGATCGAGGTTGGAGCCATCGCCGCGATGGTCGCCGGGATCGCGGTCCGGCGCTATCCGGAAATTGCGGGACCGCTCAGAGCCCGGACCGCAGATAGCGCTGCGCGACCTCGGCATAATAGCGTGCGGATTCCGGGAAATAGGCGATCTCCTCCGCGCGCAGCGGCCGCATGAGCTTCGCCGGGCTGCCGGCCCAGAGCTCGCCCTTCTTCACGCGCTTGCCGGGCGTCACCAGCGCGCCGGCAGCCACCATGCCGCCGCCCTCGACCACCGCGCCGTCCATCACGCAGGCCTTCATGCCCACGAAGGCGCCGTCCTCGAGCGTGCAGGCATGCAGCATCGCCATATGCCCGACGGTCACGTCGTCGCCGATGATGGTGGAGAAACCGTGCGCGCCGCGCCCGCCGTCCTCCTGGTGGTTCACATGGATGACGGTGCCGTCCTGAATGTTGGTACGGGCGCCGATCCGGAGCAGGTTGCCGTCCGCGCGCAGCACCGAGCCGTACCAGATGCTGCTGCCGGCGCCGATCACGACATCGCCCAGCAGCACCGCTGTCTCGGCGATGAAGGCATCTTGCGCGAGCTGCGGCTGATAGCCGGCGAAGGGCAGAAGAATTCCGGTCATGGCGGGAGGACTCCGGTCCGGCGAGAGATGCCGCTTGCGAAAAAAAGGTGAGGTAAGGCGCTAGGTCGGGAGACCCAGCACGAGGGCGATGTTCTGCACGGCGGCGCCCGACGCGCCCTTGCCGAGATTGTCGAGCCGTGCGACCAGCACCGCCTGACGCTGCTTCTCGTTGCCGTAGACGCGGAGCTCGAGCCGATCGGTATCGTTGAGCGATTCTGGCTCGAGCCGTCCCTTGTCGCCGGCGGCGACCGGAATCACCGAGACGATCTTGCACCCGGCATAGTGCCGTGCGAGCGCCGCCTCGAGATCGGCCGCCTTCGGCCGGCCGGGCAGCGTGTCGAGATGGAGCGGCACGCTCACCAGCATGCCCTGCCGGAAATTGCCGACCGACGGAACGAAGATCGGCCGGCGCGCGAGGCGCGAATAATGCTGCAGCTCGGGCAGATGCTTGTGCTCGAGCCCAAGCCCGTAGAGCTCGAAATCCGGCGCGGTGCCGGCCTGGTATGCTTCGATCATCGCCCGGCCGCCGCCCGAATAGCCGCTGACGGCGTTCACCGTGACCGGATGGTCGGCGCCGATCAGCCCGGCATCGACCAGCGGGCGGATCAAGGCGATCCCGCCCGTCGAATAGCAGCCGGGGTTGGCGACGCGACGCGCGCTGCGGATGGCGGCCGCCTGGGCCGGCTCCAGCTCCGGAAACCCATAGATCCAGCCCGGCGCCACGCGATGGGCGGTGCTGGCATCGACGATGCGCGGTCCCTTCGCGCCCAGGGCGTCCGCCATGGCCACGGCCTCGCGCGCCGCATCGTCCGGCAGGCAAAGCACGACCAGATCGCACTCGGCCATCATGTCGCGACGCGCCTCCGGGTCCTTGCGTCGTTCGGGCGCAATACTCTTCAGCGTGACGCCCGCGACCGCCTGGAGGCGCTCGCGGATGCCGAGGCCGGTCGTCCCGGCCTCGCCGTCGATGAAGATCTTGCGGGTGAGCGTGCCTGTATCCATCGGCGATCGGTCCTCGGGCGAAAGACCCTCTCTTTTACCCGATTAGCGCGACGCCACTCCAGCGAGGATCGCAGGCCAGGGCTGCGATGCTGCAAGGGCCCCGAGCGATCGGCCCCGAGCAGTTGGCGACGAGCGGTTGGCGACGGGCGATTGACGGCGGCGCGGCCGGCACCGGATGATGGCGCGGATCGCCCGGAAATGCCGCCGAGAGAGCGGTGAAGGGGACGGTCGGGAGGTTCGGGGCTTGACCGACGCGACCCGCTCGATGAAGTCCATGAAGCTCTATCATCGGGTGGATCGCATCCACAACGAGCTTCGGGCGCGCGGCATCGCGGACGATGCGCCGCTCTCGGTCGCCGATCTCTCGCCCTTCGACCACTATCACTATCACGGCACCGACGCGGTCGACCACGCGATCGCGATGCTGCGGCTCGGCACCGCGTCCCGGGTGCTCGAGATCGGCTCCGGCATCGGCGGCCCGGCGCGCTACGCCGCCTCGAAGTCGGGCGCGCATGTGACGGCGCTCGAGCTGCAGCCCGATCTCAACCAGATCGCCGGCGAGCTCACCCGCCGTTGCGGCCTCGCGCGGCAGATCCGCCATCAATGCGGCGACATTCTCATGGATCCCGTGGAGGCCGAGAGCTTCGACGCCCTCATGTCGTTCCTCTGCTTCCTCCATATCCCCGATCGCGCGCGGTTGTTCCGCTCCGCCCATCGGGCGCTGAAGCCGGGCGGGCGCTTCTACATCGAGGACCTGACCAGGCGCCGCGAACCGTCGCCGATGGAGAGCGAAGCCCTCGCTATCAAGGTGCAGACGCCCTATCTGCCCACGCTCGAGGAATATGGCCGCCATCTCGAGGAAGCGGGCTTCGTCGACGTCCGGCTCGAGGATATGACGGGTCCCTGGGCGACATACACCGCCGAGCGCACCGAAGCCTTCCGTCGGGCGCACGGGCGCAACCTCGCGGTGCATGGCGTCGAGATCACCGAGGGCCTCGAGGATTTCTACGGCACCGTCGCCTGGCTCTATGCCGACGGCCTTCTCGGCGGTGCGCGCATCCTCGCGACGAAGCCGCGCTGAGCGGCCGGGCTCAGCCCTCCCGCAACAGCCGCGTCAGCTTCTGCAGCTTGACCTCGTCATTCTCCTCGTAGTCCAGCGTTCCGAAGAACTTGCCGTGGCGATCCATCAGAAAGGCGAGCGCCGTGTGGTTCATGGTGTAGCTGCCGTCGCTCGTCGGCACCTTTTCGTAGAAGACATGGAAGCTCTTCGCTGCGGCGGCGACCTGCTCGGGCGTGCCGGTGAGGCCGATCACCCGCGGATCGAAGTTGGCGAGATAGTCGGCAAGGAAGGCGGGCGTGTCGCGTTCGGGATCGATCGTCACGAACAGCACCCGCATATCCTTCGACTCCGGATCGAGCGCCTTCAGGTCGCGCGACAGCTCGTAGAGGGTCGTCGGGCAGACCTCGGGACAATGGGTGAAGCCGAAGAAGACGACATAGGGCTGCCCCGCGAGCGCGGCGGAATCGAACGCTTCCCCGGTCTGCGAGGTGAGCGAGATCGGCCCGCCGATGGCGAGCCCCGCCGGCGGCGGCTTGCCGGCACCGCCCGAGAGAAACCAGACCGTGAGCGCGACGACGACGAGAGCGATGCCGCCATAGGCGGCGATGCGGACCCCGCGAAGCGCATTCATGGCATCGCTCCCTCGGACATGTCGTGATCCTCCATCGGCTCAGGCTCGCTTGCGCCCATCGGCTCCACCGTGAACTCCACCGCGACGCTCCCCGCCTCCTCGAACCGCAGCTCGCCGCGGATCGGCGTATCTACCCGGATCGGCCGCGTCAGGTCCATGAACATGATATGGAGCGATTTCGGCTTCAATTCGACCGTCGCGCCCGCCGGGATCTCGATCCCGTCGGCGAGCTCGCCCATCTTCATGACGCCGTTCTCGATGGACATGTCGTGAATCTGCGCCACGCCGGCGATGTCCGAAGAAACCGACAGGAGCCGGTCGGCCTCGGCGCCGCTGTTGGAGATGGTCAGATAACCGCCCGCCGTATCGGCGCCCGGCGGCGGCAGTCGCACCCAGGGATGGTCGATCGTGAGCGTCCCGGCCTTGAATTCGTGCGCGGCTGCGGCCCCGAACCCGAACACCGCTGCCAAAGCCATCGCTGCAATGAAACGCATGGAAATTCTCCCGTTGGATTTGGTCGGCACGGACACTAGGCCCAGCGCCGCTTGATGGAACGCGGCAGGAGCCAGTCGATGAGCAGCACCGCGAGCAGCGATGCCCCGACCAGCGGAAAGACGATCCCGACGGCGACCGCAATGCCGAGGATGACCGGTCCGGCGCGAAAGTTCGCAGGTAGAGGCGGAGCGCCGAGCGCGCCTTTCGGGCGGCGTTTCCACCACATTACGAGCGCGGCGACCGCCATGGCGATTGTGGAGAGGCACGCGGCCAGCATGACGAGCTGATTTGCGAAGCCGAATTCCTGCCCCATATGCACGCTGATGCTCCACTCGATCGCCTTGGCACCGGCGCCGAGCGCCGCGAATCCCGCGTTGAAGAGCGGTTCGCCGGTATATTGATCGAGATGGACCACGCGCTGCGCGGCGACCCGATCGGTGAAGGCCGAGGCCGAATAGACGCCTTCGGGGCCGCCGGGCAGATCGACAATGTAACCTTTCGGCACGCCCAGCTCGCCGAAAATCGCGATTGCCCGATCGATGCCGATAGGGGCGGCGCCCGTCTCGACCGAAGCGGGCATGGGCGCATTCTCCAGCGACCAGGAGGTTTGCGTCAGGGCCTCGCCCATGGGCACCGTCGATTTGGGGACGTTCTCCCAATATTCGTGCGGATAGCCGAGGCCGTTTTCGTTGACGAAGCGATTGACCTTGTCGCCCCAGAAGCCGGACCAGGGCATGCCCGTGACCGCAAGGAACAGGATCACGACGCCCACATAAGCGCCGGTGACGGCATGGAGATCGCGCCAGAAGGTCCGCCGCCCCGCCGCGTTCCTCGGCTTCCACACGCCGCCGCTGCGACCGCGCGGCCACCACAGGTAGAAACCAGTGACGACCAGCACGATCGCCCATCCCGCGACGATCTCGATGGCGCGATTGGCAACCCAGCCGAAGTAATCGAGGCTGTGCAGCTTCCTCACGATCCCCATCAGCTTGCTCTCGTCCGGGATCGCGCCCAGCACCTCGCCGCCATAGGGGTTCACATAGACCGAAAGTCCTCGCCCCGCCTCGTCGGTGATGCCGACCTCGGCGGACATGTCGGCCGAGCGCGGCGGGACCAGGCGCGTCGCGACGCCCGGATAGGCAGCGCGCGCCGCTGCGATCATGGCGCTGGGCGCGATGACGGTCTGCATCTGGGACGGCTCGACATGCAGATAGCTGCGATAGACGACGGCGTCGATCTCGTCCTTGAAGAGATAGAGCGCGCCGGTCGTCGCCATCAGCAGCAGGAATGGCAGGACGAGGAGACCGGCATAGAAATGCCAGCGCCAGACGGCGCGGTAGAGAGCGGTGGCGGGCCGGGAAGCGCTGGCTTCTGCGGCAATGGCAATCGTCGACATAGAAGTTCCCCATGCGATACGGGAAGACCGCACGCAGGGCGGCGGTCTTCGCTGCTCGATGTCCTTGGCGGAAAGAACGCTCAGCCCAGAGCGGGCGGCGCGCGGGAACCGATGTCGGAGGCGTAGAGGGCGTCCGCGCGCCGATCGAAGGTCGCGCGGGACGGATAGGTGCCGCCGAGCGGCGGGAATCCGGCAAGAATGGCGAGCGGGGCGGCGTCTGCCGCAACGGGGCAGCAGCTCGCCATCCGGCAGACGACGCCGCAGAGGGTGCAGTCTTCGCCGTGATGTTGCGGCAGCGGCGACTTGTCGCCCGTATCGGCGCTCCCTCCGCCCGGCAGGCAGAGCACCCCGGCGAGCGTCCCCAAGGTGGCGGACGAATCGGCTGCCGAAGGGTTCGGCGTGAAGAAGCCGCTCAACGCCTGCAGGAGCAGCGCCCAGCAGAGGAAGAGCACCGCCGGTTTGCGCAGGAAACCTCGAAGGGTCGAAGCGGGCCGCATGGCGCGAGAGTGGGTCAGCGGCCGCCTTCCGGTCAACTCGCCGGATTGCCGCGGTCCCGAATGCGAAGGGCGCTTCCGCGAGGAAGCGCCCCTTGCAACAGCCAGAGATGAAGAAGTGCCTTAGCGCTTCGAGAACTGGAAGCTGCGACGGGCCTTCGCCTTGCCGTATTTCTTGCGCTCGACGACGCGGCTGTCGCGGGTGATGAACCCGCCCGCCTTGAGCACGCCGCGCAAGCCCGGCTCGTAGTAGGTGAGCGCCTTGCTGATGCCGTGCCGCACCGCGCCGGCCTGCCCCGAAAGCCCGCCGCCGGCCACGGTGCAGATCACGTCATACTGGCCGAGGCGCTGCGTCGCGCCGAAGGGCTGCGCGATCATCATGCGCAGCACCGGACGCGCGAAATAGGTCTCCATGGTGCGGCCATTGACCGTCACCTTGCCGGCGCCCGGCTTCAGCCAAACGCGGGCGACGGCGTTCTTGCGCTTGCCGGTCGCATAGGCACGGCCCTGCGCATCGAGCTTCGGCTCCGGCAGAGCCGCCGGCTCCGCCTCCGCGCCGCTGCCGCCGCGCAGGTCTTTCAGATCGGTGATCCTCTGGGTGTCGCTCATGGACTACGCAACCCTCTTGTTCTTCGCATTCATGCCGGCGACATCCAGCGGCTGCGGCTGCTGCGCCGCATGCGGATGATCGGGGCCCGGATAGACCTTGAGATTGGACATCTGCTGGCGGCCGAGCGGGCCGCGCGGAACCATGCGTTCCACGGCCTTCATGACGACGCGCTCGGGAAAGCGGCCGCCCAGGATCTCGCCCATGGTGCGGTCCTTCACGCCGCCGGGATGGCCGGTGTGCCAGTAGAAACGCTCGTTCTCGGCCTTGCGTCCGGTGAGCTTCACCTTCGCCGCATTGACGACCACGATGTAGTCGCCGCAATCCATATGCGGTGTGAAGGTCGCCTTGTGCTTGCCGCGCAGGCGATTGGCGATGATCGAAGCGAGCCGGCCCAGCACGACGCCGTCGGCATCGACGACGAACCACTTCTTGGCGAGCTCCGACTGCTTCATCGAATAGGTTTTCATGGCAATGTGCCTCGGCAATGGAGAGGCGCCGCATCCGGGGTCGGGGGCGGCGCCGATCGGGGCGGAGTATCGCGATTTTCGCACCGCGGTCAACCGGAAACGCGCCGAAATCCGGCATTTTTCGATGGGGTATCATATTACCACAAACCTCTTCCTGCCCGCGGGAAAGCGCGGCTTGCCGCGCCTCCGCTGCCGCGAGCGCAGGTCGTTTCGTGCCGCAGGGGCTGCCGAAAGGACCGGTTGCCGCCCCCTCGCCCGCCGCCCATATGGAGACATCATGACCGAGCACTATTCCGACGATCTCATCCGCCGAATCCTCACCCAAACCAGGACCATCGCCCTCGTCGGCGCCAGCGCGAATCCGGCCCGGCCGAGCCACGGGGTCATGCGCTATCTCCAGCGCGAAGGCTACCGCGTGATCCCGGTCAATCCCGGGCTGGAAGGCCAGAGCCTGAACGGCGAGCGCGTCTATGCGCGGCTCGCCGATATCCCCGAGAAGATCGACATGGTCGATATCTTCCGGAACTCGGCGCAGGCCGGCGCCGCCAGCGACGAGGGCGTCGCCATCGGCGCCCGTTTCATCTGGATGCAGCTCGACGTGCGGGACGAGGCCGCGGCGAAGCGCGCCGAGGCGGCCGGCTTGACCGTCGTCATGAATCGCTGTCCCGCCATCGAGATCCCGCGGCTCGGCATCGGCGGACCCGAGTAAGGCTCCCCTCGCCGCCCGCCCCGCGGCGGGCCGGCGCCTCCTCAGGCCTCGATCGAAGCGGACCTACTCGGCCGCGGCGGGCGCCGGCGCGACCGGCGCGCGGCGGTCGCCCGGCAAGCCGAGGGTGGCGAGAAAGACGATCCCGGCCATCGCCGACAGCACCAGCCATAGGGTCGAAAGCCCGCCCGCACCGTCCGTGACCAGCGCGATGAGCTGAAGCGCGATCGGCGCGGTACCGAAGGAAACCACGTATTTGACCCCGAAGGCGAAGGAGCGATGCCGCTCCGGGGTGAAGCGGGTCAGCATCATGTTCTCGGCCGGCAGCAGCCCGGTGCTGAGCACGACCGAAAGGGTCGCGGCAGCGACGAGGGGCAGGCCGGCCGCCGCTGCCAGCAGCGCCAGCAGCGGCACCTGGAACAGGAAGGCGCAGACATAGACGAGCTTCAGGTTGTAGCGGTCGGCGATATGACCGCCGAAATACTGCACGAGGCCGGCGACGCCATAGACGATCGCCACCATCGCGCCGATGCCGAAGCTGCCGTCGCCGAGCATGCTGCCGAGCCGGTCCTCGAAATGCTTCGGGAGGGCAGCCTGGGTCGCCTGGAAGACGATCCCCGAGAGCAGCATGGCGAAGAGCAGGATCCCGACGGCGCGCACCATCTGCGCCCGGCTCGGCGGCTTCTCGTTGCGCTCGACCTCGAAGCCTTCCGCGAGGTGGCCGCTCCGCATGAACCACAGCATGCCGAAGCCGCAAAGGATGGCGAGCGCGCCCGGCATGACGAAGGCGGCGCGCCAGCCCACCAGGTCGATCAGGGCGCCGGTGACGAGGGCCGCCGCCGACACGCCCACGGCACCGAAGATTCCGTTGAAGCCGAGCGCCTTCCCCTGCGCCCGGGCGTTACGCACCAGCCAGGCGATGCCGACGGGGTGATAGATCGCGGCAAAAAGGCCGACGCCGGCGAGGCCGATGGTGAGCTGCAGCGGGCCGTCGGCGAAGCCGCAATAGATCGACGCGGCGCCGATGCCGAGGAAAAACACCACCATCATGCCGCGGGCCGACCAGCGGTCGGCGAGCCAGCCCGAGGGCAACGCCCCCGCACCCACCAGCAGCGAGCCGATGGTCCAGAGCGCGATCAGCTCGTGATAGGGCAGGTTCCAGTCCTTCTCGAGGGCCAGAACGATCACGAAGTAGATCGAGGTCAGGAAGTGGATGAAGAAGTGGCCGACAGCCGAGAAGCCCTGCGCCAGCCGGAAGGACGGTTTCTGCATCGGCCTTGGTCCTGTCGGGCTGGCCCGGGTTCAGCAATCGCCCGCTGACCGCCCCTCGCCAATCTGCCACCGGCAGCCGCCCCCCTCAACATCGACCCGGCCGCCGCATAGCTGCTCCGCGAAGGCGAGCGAAGCGCCCTTGGGGGGAACCGAATGGTGCTGGAGCGCGACGCATCGAGGCCGGTCGGGAACAATCCGATCGGCAGCGCGCCCCGTCGACGCGAGCCTATGCAAGGCGCGCAGCGTCGGGAGGCTTCGCCCGCACTTCATAATCTAGATGAAGAAAACTCGTCTATCTGGTTCTGAAACAATATATTTAATTGCAATGAGTTACGAAGTTATCTTAATCTTACTTTTCCGAATTGGCCTTATGACGTAAAGTGAATTCTGAAGTGGGGGAATGCCATGAGCACAGCAACCGTCATCAAACTCGAGCCCGTCCGCGAGACGGGGAACCGGCCCTCGCCGGCACAGCTTCGCTGGCTGGAGCGCGGCCTCGATCAGCCCGGCGGGAAGCTGCCGCTGTTCGACGAATGGGGGCAGCGCGTCGATGAGCGCACCGTCCGCCTCTGCATCGATCGCGGCTGGGCCGAGCCCTGGTTCACCAATCCGCTGAAGCCGGACTGGCTGGTGTGCCGGCTGACCGCGGACGGCCGCACCGTCGCCAGCCGCTGATCCGCCGGCCGGCGCCGCCCGCCGCATGCGGCACGAAAAGTTCGAGATCGAGGTCGGCAAGGACGATCCCGGCCAGTCCACCAGCCTGATCGGCTGGCGCTTCCGCACGGGCGCGCCCGGCCCCCGCCTTCTCGTGACGGGTGCCGTGCATGGCGACGAAGTCACCTCGACCGGCGCGCTTTGGTACGTCGCAGAAGGCCTTGCCGACTGGGTGACCGGCGGATCCGTGACCCTGATCCCCTGCGTCAACCAGCTCGCGGCCCGGGCGAGCCAGCGGCTGGTGCCGCATGAGAACATCGACCTCAACCGGCGCTTCCCGGGAAGCGCCGAGGGCGGCCTCGCCGACCGGCTCGCGGCGGCGCTGGTCAGGCTGCTGGCGAAGCACGACGCGCTGATCGATGTCCACACCGCCGGCTGGTCGGTGCCTTTCGTGCTGCTCGACCATTTTCCGGATGCGGGTCTCGAGGCGCGGGTCGCGGCCTGGGCGGCCACCTCGTCCCTCCCGGTGATCGGGGAGATGCCGCCGGCCCTCTCCGATCTCGCCGGGCTCGACCGAAGCTGGTCCGCCTGGGCGGTGAGGCTCGGGAAGCCGGCCGTCACCATCGAGCTTCCGGGCTTCCACACGCTCGATCTGGTTGGCGCCTATGCCGGCGCCAACGCTGTGCTGAACATGCTGAGCTCCGCACCGGGCTTACGGTCGCGCGCCAGGCCGAAGGCCCGGATCGCGCTGCGGCGCCATACGGTCCACGCCGGCCAGGGCGGCCTCTTCGAGGCCGAGCGCAAGCCCGGGGACCGGGTAAGGCGGGGCGAGCGGATCGGCTATATCCGCAGCTTCGCGGGCGAGAAGCTCGCCACGGTGACGTCGCCGAAGCCGGGCCTCCTCATCGAGCTGCAACCCATATCCGCCGTCCATGTCGGCCGTCGCCTCGCGACCCTTGCCGTCGAGGATCGCAGCGCCCGCTGAGTATTCAACCTCGCCAAGCAGTCGGGCGGACACATGACGATCGCGAGCGAGGTCGGACGCGGGACGACCTGCGTCGCCATTTGCCGCAAATCCGGTGGCCGCGCCGGCGGCGGCCCGAACCTCGCGGTCGAGTTGAAGCGCCGGCAGCCAAGCCGCGGGGTGCTTTACACGTCAGGCTCCCGGAGCCCTATATTGAGATCGGTTGGCGCAGTCGGTTCGGCCGTTGGGAAGAAGAGGTCTCGGGTGACCGTGCCAGCATCTCTCGCTGCGCCGCCGGCCCTTCCCCGCACATCCGCCATCCGCTCCGGCCCTTACCGGGCGCCCATTTCCACATGTCAGCCACGTGAGCGTGCGACGACCGGTGCGGATCTCCTCCACAAACGGAGGACACGATTCTGCATCAGGGAAAGCTCGACGAGGGCGTGATGCTGCTGAACAAACCCTACCGTCGCGACGAGCTCTCCCAGAAGATCCGGGCGGCCCTGACCGCCTCGCCCCGGCGAATAGGGCTAATCCTTGCCCGCGTCCCGGTTCGGGTTGAGTACCCGCTCGTCGGAGCGACGATGGCCATTCTTCTCGCAGACGAGCTTTCCGTTATCGTTGCGGATGTTGCCGTCGCAGTTGCGCAGATTGAGCGAGGCGTTCCGATAGTCGCCGTTGTCGCGCCGGCACTCGGCAGTCAGGACATGGTTCTTCACGCGCTCGTCGCGACAGCTGCTCCGATAGCTCCCGCCGGGCGCGTTGGAGAAGAGATCGTCGAACCAGCCCGCGAGCTGAACGGGTTCGCGAACCCCGCTGGCCGCTTCCGCCGGAGTAGCGGCGATCCAGCCCGACAGCGCAAGGCAGGGGAGAAAAAGCAACCAGCGTCCGACCATCGCGACCTCCATGTTCCGGCAACGCCCCGCCGCAGGTTGCGCCGCCGACCTGCCCCAACTCGCCTGCCATACACATGACCGTTCGCAAGCAAAGGATCAAGCGGTCGGCGGCGAGGGGGAACTTCGCCACCGGCCACCCGTCTGGCGCTCCGGTTGAGTCCGGTGCAGCCTAGTTTTTGCGGCACCTCAGCTTTCCGTTCTGATTGAAGATGTCGCCGCCGCACTGCCGGAGATCCAGCGCGGCCTGGCGATAATTGCCGTCATTTTCGCGGCATTTCGCGCGCAGGATGTAGCCGTCGACGCGCTCCTGCCGGCAACTGTCGCGGAAACTCCCGTTGGGCACGCGGCCGTTGTTGTAGCGGGCCCAGTTGTTGTTGCCCCAGCCGTTATTGGACCAACCGCTGTTGCCCCAGCCGTTGTTGTTGCCCCAGTTGCTCCAGCCGCGGTTTTCGCATTCCAGCCGGCCGCCATCGTTCCTGAGGCCCGCCGGGCAACGCGTGAAATCCAGCCCGGCCCGGTTCCAGCTTCCGTCATTCCGCCGGCAATCGGCGCGCAAGGATTTGCCCTTCACCTCGACGTTCTTGCAGCTATTCACCCAGCTCCCGCCAGGGAGCCGGGTGTATCGATTGCCGTCGCCGCCATAGTAGCCGCCCCAATAACCCTGATTGCGCGAGCCGTCATAGTCGGCTTGCGCAGGCACGGCTCCCAGCAGGCCCAGAATTGGAAGCGCAAGAATCAGGGAAGTCAGTGACCGCCGTCGCATGAGTGTCTCCCAAGGTCGTTTCAACGCGGATTGTCGATATCGGCTCTCACGGGCGAATTGCGGCAAGATCGTGGAATTGCCACCTGAACGACCTGCGCCCGCACGATGTCACGGCAATGTGATATCGGGGCGAAGCGGCGCCGGCGCTCTGCGTCGGCGACCGGATCGACGCCGCCGCGGCCACCGGCGTAGGATGGAGCAACCCGCCAACGCAGCCGGAGTTGCCCGCGAATGCGCCGTCTGATCTTTGCCCTGATGGCCTTCATCATGCCGGCCTGCCTCACAACGCCTGCCTACCTGGCGCTGGCGTCGGAACCGGCTGGGACGGGGACGCTTTACAAGAATCCGGATTGCGGCTGTTGCGACGAGTATGCGCGCTACTTGCGCGCTCACGGGTTCCGGATCGACGTGGTCGAAACGCCGACGCTGGACCGCCTGAAAGCGGAGCACGGCGTTCCTGAGGCGCTCGGCGGATGTCACACGACGCTGATCGAGGGTTACGTCGTCGAAGGCCATGTGCCGGTCGGCAGCATCGAGCGGCTCCTGAACGAGCGCCCGCAGATCGCGGGAATCAGTCTTCCCGGCATGCCGTCGGGCTCGCCCGGAATGGGCGGCCCGCGCGAGGGGCCCTTCGAGATCATGTCGTTCGGCAAGGACGAGCCGGCGCTTTTCGCGCTCGAATAGCCGCGCGCCGCCGCGCGACCGGATTTCCTAGAGCTTTATGGTTTGACGGACGCGAAGGAATTCCTTCCAGGGATCGCGCTTCCGCCTTGCGAGCTGCTTCGGGAGCTCCGCCGCCCGGTAACGATCCGAGCGAAGCTTCGTCGAGAGCTGCTCCCATTCGATCGGAACCGATACCGGGGCGCCGGGAC